>DHXP01000038.1 GCA_002413745.1 Flavobacterium sp. UBA5153
TCAGTTTGCTCCGGAATATCCAAAACATACAGATATCTTTATATTCTTGCCGTATTTATATGATATGTAAAAAAATATATAGATTTTTATATTAAGTTAGGATTATTAAAATATATTCATATATTTGTTAAATGAAACTGTGCAGGGGCACAGATTAAAAAAAAATATATTTTTCAAGAATTATATTTTTAAGAAAATTTGTCTAAATCTTTTTTACAGTTTCAGAAATCTAATTAACTAACAAAATATTTATTAAAATGAAAAAACAATTTGCGTTTTTAATTTCATTTGCATTGTTGCTGGTTACTCAAATTATGAGTGCTCAGAGTATTACTGTGAGTGGATTAATTGTTGATCAATCTGGAAAAACCATTCCAGGTGCGAATGTTGTCGAAAAAGGAACTACAAATAGTGCTGCTGCCGATTTTGACGGAAAGTATGCTATTAAGGTTTCTGGACCTAAAGCTGTTTTGGTTTTCTCGGCAATTGGTTTTAGTTCAAATCAGGTTACTGTAGGACAAAAAAAATCGATTAATGTTACTCTTCAAGACGAAGCTACTTCGTTAAAAGAAGTGGTGGTTGTAGGGTATGGTACTGCAAAGAAAAAAGATTTGACAGGATCTATTGCTTCAGGAAATTTAAAACAATTTCAAGAAGCTCCAAACACCAACATTTTGCAATCATTAGGCTCTTTGCCCGGTGTTGTTATTGGACAATCCAATCAAGCGGGAACAGATCCAACTATTAAAATTCGTGGGCAAAATACATTGAGCGGAAATACAGGTATTCTAATTGTATTGGATGGTGCTGTATATCGTGGCAAATTCACGGATATTAATCCTAAAGATGTTCAATCTTTGGATATATTAAAAGACCCGAGTAGTAAAGCAATATATGGAGCACAAGCTGCCAATGGTGTAATGATGATTACAACTAAAAAAGGTAAAAAAGGTTCAAAAACAGTTATTGATTATTCTACTTTTTATGCTATTCAACAACCTGTTAAAAACAGAAGAGTTTTGAATAGAGCTCAATTTGAAGAAATGGCACGAACTGCAAATTATAATAATGCAGGAGTTCCGGGTTATCTTGCGCCAGATTATACGAAACCTAATCCAGCTTGGAATTACATCAATAATAGTGGTGGTGCTTTTATCCCAACTTTTGTATCTTCTTGGAATGCAGGAACTGATTATGATTGGTATGGTGATGCAACCAATAATTCGATGTATACTTTAGATCATAATGTAAGTTTGAGAGGAAGTACCGAATCTACAACCTTTTTCCTTTCAGGAGGATTTACTGAGCAATTGGGTTGGGTAATTAATGACAATTATGCGCGTAAAAGTATTAGGATTAATGTTGAAAATAAACCTAAAGAGTGGTTAACCATCGGTGCTAATGCATTTGGTGCTTTTTCTGATCGTTCTGGAGTTTCTCCTGATTTGGTTTCATTGTCAGTAATGCACCCGGGTGCATCGCCTTATGGAGCTGATGGAAAATATTTGTTAAATCCTGTAGGGGGTTCAACTATAAATCCATTTTTGCAAGTAACACAAGATAATTTAGACAAACAAAATAATATTTCATTGCTTCTTTATGCCGCAGCTGATATTCCAGGAGTAAAAGGATTGAATTACCGTATTAATTATAGCAATAATTACAGATGGAATCAGTTTTATAATTCTAGTATTTATAATACAGGATCTGCTTCAAAAATTAATCAAGCGACTATTGATACTTCGTTAGATAATATCTTTAGTTATAACCGTCGTTTTGGTTCTGATGAAAAACATGGCGTAAATATTACAGCAGTTCTTGGAAGTAATTCAGTAGATTACGAAGGAACAACAGCTAGTGCTAGTCAATTTAGTAATTTGGCTTTGTCTTATAATAGTTTGGAGCAAGGGAATCCGTTGTTAAATAAAGTTTCTTCTGATGCTTGGGCTGAAGATTTTTTATCACAAACTGGTAGAGTTGTTTATGATTATGATGGAAAATATTTTGTAAATGGTAGTATTCGTAGAGATGGTTACTCAGGGTTTTCAGCTAATCATAAATGGGGAACTTTTCCATCATTTGGTTTAGGTTGGAATATTACAAAAGAAAATTTCTTGGCAGATGCGAAAAAGATTGATTTGTTGAAATTGCGTTTTAGTTATGGAGAAAATGGTAATACCACTTCTAGATATAGCTCATTGGCTCGTTTTTCAGCAGATGCAGCTTCGCAATATGTTTTTGGAGATGGTGGTTCAACAGTAAATGGTATTTCTCCTTCAACTTTGGCTAATCCTGATTTAGGTTGGGAAACGACTATTGGTTACAATATAGGTTTTGATTTTGGCTTCTTTGATAATCGTATAACAGGAACTGTTGATGCTTATAAATCCAATACAAAAGATTTATTGTGGGACTTGCCTTTGCCAACTATTACAGGCTTTTACAGTATTAAACAAAATGTTGGAGGTATCGAAAATAAAGGAATTGAAGTTTCTGTGAATTTTAATCCAGTGCGAACTAAAGACTGGGATTGGACTTTCGGAGTTAACTATTCTAAAAACGAAAATGAAGTTACTTCATTGTTTGGAAAAGATATTGATGGTAATGGAGTAGAAGATGATTTGTTTCCTACCAATAATGATGGTTCTGGAGGTTTGTTTATAGGTCGTCCAATAGGTACCATTTACCAATATGTTGAAGATGGAATCTACCAATTAGGTGATGTTGTACCAACAGGATTTAATGTTGGAGGTTGGAAAATAAAAGATATTGCTGGAAACCCAGATGGGACTCCAGACGGAAAAATAACCGCTGCTGATAGAACTTTTATTGGCACAACAAATCCAGATTATCAAATAGGTTTTTCAAACAATTTGAGATGGAAAAACTTTTCGTTGAAGTTCTTTATCAATAGTGTTCAAGGTGGTATTGGTGCCAATAATCCTTGGGGAGGTCTTGCAGGTGCCAATGGTGCTTATGGAACTATTAGTAACATTGTTAACAATAATAGGTACAATGATATTGATTCTTGGTCACCTAGCAATCCTGGAGCTGAGTTTGCTATGGCTGGTTCAACAACTGGAGGTGTCAATTTCACTCCTTACAGAGACAGAAGTTTTGTTCGTTTGAATGATATTTCATTTACTTATGAAATGGATAAAGATTTAATTAGCAAAACACCTTTTGCTAGTATCAAATTTTTTGTAAGTGGTAAAAATTTATACACTTATACAAAATGGAAAGGATGGGATCCAGAAACAGGGCAAGGGCTTATCGCTATCAATCCGACTACAGCTAATAATAATACAAGTGGATTACCTGTTATGAAAGCAGTAAGTTTTGGTCTAGATATGTCATTTTAATTTTTAAAATATAACAATTATGAAAACAATATTTAATAAATTTTTAGTATTATCCCTTTCGATAGGGATGCTAGTATCTTGTAGCGATGCAGTACTTGACGAAGTGCCTTTGGATTTTTATAGTCCAGAAAGTGCCTTTTCTAATGTGGCTGGTTTTGAAGCTGCTTTGACTGGTCTTTACGCAAAAGAACGTGGAGTGTATTATAGCGGAGGAGATGTTAATTTTTCGTTACTTTTCGGTACGGATACCTTTATGGAAGCAAGGTTTGTTGGTTTTGGTACTGATGAAAAAATTATCGATTTTCAAAAAGCATTCGCACCAACTAAATATGTTCCAAAATACTATTGGGATGAAAATTATAAAATTATTAGTGCGGCCAATGTAATTATAAAAGGTGCAGAAGTTTCGACTTTACCTCAAGCGAGTTTAGCACCACTTGTGGTTGAAGCTAAGTTTTTTAGAGCTAAGGCATATCGTGATTTAGTTTACTTGTATGGTGATGTACCTTTGACATTAGAGCCAGTTACCGTAAGAAAGGACGACTTTGTACGTGCCCCTAAAAAAGAGGTGTTAGAACAAATGGTAAAAGATTTCCAGGAAGCGGCTGAAAAATTGCCTGCTATCTCAGCAGTTAAAGACGGTAAAATATCAAATATTGTTGCCTATCATTATTTAGCAGAAACCTTAATTACACTCGGTAAAAATGCAGAAGCTGTCGTTGCGTTAAATAAAGTTATCGGAGATCCAAACGTGAAATTGATGACGGCTCGTTTCGGAAGACGTAGTTCGGTTTTTGGAAAAGATGTTTATTGGGATTTATTTCAAAGAGGCAATCAAAATCGTGCTAGTGGAAACAAAGAAGCTTTATGGGTGGCTCAAATTGAAGAAGATGTGCCAGGTGGATTCGTAGACACAAAAGGAAGAAATAATAATGTTTTAGAGCGTATGCACGTTCCTGCCATTTGGTCCCTTACTGATAATAAAGGAAAACCTGGTTTTTTGGGTAAAGCTTCTTCTGATAATGTTGGTGGTAATGGTGTTTCCTTTTTACAGCCTACGCCTTATCTAGATACAACAGTTTGGCCTGCAGGTTGGACATCAGATATAAGATGTAATAATGCCAATTTCCTTAAAGATTCTTTTTATGATAATCCTGCTTCTGTAGCTTTTGGAAAAAGTATCAATGATCCACTTTACCGTTCTTCCAATCGTGGAACTACTCCAGCTGCGGGTTCTTGGCGTTTTTACAGATGGTTTGTAAAAGCTACTACTCCAGGAGATCATCCTACTTTTTTGAATGATCCAACACAAGTGAACAGTTTTAATCAAGGTGGTAGTGGAGGAACTTATCACGATATGTATATTTTGCGTTTGTCGGAATCTCTATTGTTAAGAGCAGAAGCTTATTTAAATCTTGGTAATACTACTGCTGCGGCTGCTGATATTAATATTGTTCGTAATAGAGCATTAGCCACACCAGTTACACCAGCTGAAGTTACAGTAGATTATATCCTTGACGAACGCGCTAGAGAACTATGTTTAGAAGAACAACGTTCTATTACATTACGTCGTCTTGGTAAGTTTGTAAGTCGCGTTAAATTGTATAATCCTTACTCTGCACCTTTTGCTTTACCTTATCATGAATTAATGCCCATACCTCAAAATACAATCGAGGCAAATTTAGGTGCGGTTATGCCACAGAATCCAGGTTATTAATATTTTTTTGGTTGTTAGTTTTAAGGCTCTGAGTATTCAGGGCTTTATTAATTTAAATAAATAAAAATTATCAGTTTATGATTCTTTAATTCACAACTATGGAAAACTCAGAATTTCTTGGCCCAAATTATTTTTTATCAAATAAAGTTTCTGAAGTTTTATTTCATGAAATAGCGCACACATTGCCAATAGTTGATTACCATAATCACCTAAATGTTTCCCATTTAGCAACAAATTATGCTTTCAAAAATATTGGTGAGTTATGGGTTTCAAAAGATCCGTATAAACATCGAGCGATGCGAATTAATGGTATACCAGAAAAATACATTTCAGGTGACAGTACAGATAAAGAGAAGTTTATGCATTGGGCCAAAACTTTGCCAAAAACTATGGGAAATCCTTTATTCCATTGGTCTTGTATAGAGTTGGATAAAGTCTTTGGAATTAAAAAAATATTAACGGAATCAACAGCCGAGTCAATTTGGAACAATTGTAATGAACAATTGCAAGACAGCAAATTTGCGGCAATTCCATTATTGGAGAATTGGAATATAGATACTTTGTGTACTTCCGATTATTGGTTTGATGATTTGTCTTTACATAAAAAAACTTCTTCACAAGCAAAATTTAACGTTTTGCCCTCTTTACGTTCTGATATTGCAAATAATATTTCTTTGTGGAAAAGACATAATTTTATTGAAAATTTAGCTATAATTTATCAAAAAGAAATTAATTCACTTACTGATTTTCAATCAGCCCTTCACAAACAATTGCATCATTTTAATGAAAATGGTTGTAAATTGTCTGATCATGCTCTCGATTCAGGTTTTGTGTTTGTTCCCACTTCTGAATCTGTGGCCACGCCACTTTTTAAGACTTGGATAACAAATCAATCGTTGTCTAATTCAGAGATTATTCAGTTACAATCTTATATATTGGCTTTTTTAGGAAAAGAATATGCAAAATTGGGTTGGACAATGCAGTTGCATATCGGGGCACAACGGCATACGAGTTCAAGATTGCGGAAATTAGCAGGCTCATCTGGTGGCTTTGCAGGTATTGGAACTGCCGCAGATATTGCCAGTATTTGTTCGTTTTTAAATCTTTTGGAGTCAGAAGATTGTCTGCCTAACGTAATTCTATATACGTTGAACCCTTCCGATAATGAGGCTTTTGCTTCTTTAACAGGATCCTTTTCCCAAGAGGGTAAGCCAGGCAAGATTCAATTTGGACCTGCTTGGTGGTACAACGATCATTTTGATGGTATAAAAAGCAATTTACTCACAATTGCCAATTATTCTTTATTGAGCCGATTCGTTGGCATGACCACTGATTCAAGAAGTATTTTATCGTTTTCTCGACACGAATATTTTAGAAGAATTTTGTGTAATATAGTTGGAGAGTGGGTTAATAAAGGATTATTGCCCAATGATATGGATTTATTAAAGGATTTAATAACAGCAGTATGCTATACCAATAGCAAGCAAATGATAGCCAATGGAAAATAGTAATAGAGTAGCGGTAGTCACTGGGGCTGGAGGAACATTATGTTCTGAAATGGCAAAGGATTTAGCCAAGCAAGGGTATAAAGTTGCCCTTTTGGGGAGAACTTTAGAAAAATTAAAAATTGTTGAAGCTCAAATTCAATCTGCAGGGGGTATTGCAATATCAATATCTGCCGATGTTTCGAATGAAAATTCTATAAAAGAAGCCAATGAGGTAATTATTAAGGAGTTGGGATTTTGTTCTGTTTTGATAAATGGTGCTGGAGGCAATCAAATGGAAGCCCTAACGAATATTAATGAGTTTGACGAAAGGGAATTGAGTGATGATCCTGGTATCAAAGGTTTTTTTAATTTAAATATGGATGTTTTTGAGAATGTTATCAATATCAATACTATGGGAACGGTAATCCCTTCCTTTGTTTTTGGAAAAGTGATGGCTCAACAAAAGTCTGGTGTGATTATTAATATTGCTTCTATGAATAGTTTTCGTCCGCTGACCAAAGTGGGTGCCTATGGAATGGCAAAAGCCAGTGTTGTTAATTTCACCCAATGGTTAGCCACTTATTTGGCTCCAGCCAATGTAAGAGTAAATGCAATTGCTCCTGGATTTTTCTTAAATGACCGAAGCAGGAAAATTATGTACAATGAGGATGGTACACAAACCCAAAGGGCACATAATGTTTTAGGGCACACACCGATGAAACGGTTTGGCGAAGCATCAGAACTATTAGGATGTATGAATTGGTTAATTGATGAAAAAGCCGCTGCATTTGTTACTGGAATTGTGGTTCCAGTCGATGGAGGATTTTTAGCATCCTCAGGCGTTTAAGACGATTTCTATTATTTAGCATTAACATAAAATAAAAAATTATGAGTGTAGATCAATATAAAAAAGAAGTTAGCATGATGAAGTTGGATAAACTCATTGAAATGCGCGAGAGAATTTCTACAGCTGTTTTTCCAATCTCGGACAATGAATTATTAAGTCGTTATGAAGCACTTTATACGGGAGCTATTAATGATGTATTACGAGAGTTTTGTTTTATGAATCAGGCTTTGCCTAATCATATTATTCCACTTCGTGAATATCGTACTGTAGCAGGATTTGCTTTTACTGTCAAAAGTTCTCCAAGTACAAAAGTCTCTGGCGAAATGGAGTTTCGGACACAGATGCTAGACGAAATGAAAGAAAATGCTTTTGTGGTATGGGATAGTAGCAAAGATGAAGAATCTACTTCTTGGGGCGGCGTTATGACAGCTACTGCAAAAGGAAAAAAAATTAAAGCAGCCTGTTTAGATGGTGGAATTCGAGATACACATCAAATTTTGGAAGCTGATTTCCCCGTGTTTTATAAATATCGCTCTTCAAACGGAAGTCTAGGGAGATGTTTAATAACAGCTTATCAAGTGCCATTACAAATTGGCAGCGTCATTTTGAAACCGGGAGACGTTGTTCTTGGCGATGTTGATGGAGTTTTGGTAGTACCTCGAGATATTGCATTTGATGTTTTGGTTCGAGCAGAAGAAATCAAAGAAAACGAAAAAAAGATTTTTGGCTGGGTTGCCGAAGGTCAAAGTGTAAGAGACATTACAGATAAAGGAGGTTATTTTTAATTCATAAAGGAATAAAATGAAATGCTCAGGACTAATTTTTCATATACAAGAATGTTTATCAAAGCGTTCTATATGACCTATAAAAAACAATAAAAATAAACAGATGAAATTAGCTTTTTTGTTTTTTGGGAATACACCTGATGAAAAATGGCAACTTTGTAAACAAATGGGTGTAGATTATGCCATTGCAAAATTAGCTCCTGAACTTACTCAAATGCCGTCAATTGATAATTTGGAATCTTTTGAACGTTCCAAAGAGATTTATGAAAAGGAAGGATTCAAATTGTATGGTTTAGAAGGGGATCAATTTGACATGAATCGAATTAAATTGGGGTTGGAAGGAAAAGAAAAAGATGTGGAAAAGTATTGTAAAATGCTCGAAAACATGAACAAAATGGACGTTCGATTATTATGTTACAATTTTATGGCTACGGGTTGGTATAGAACACACAAAGATTTAAAAGAAAGAGGAGGTGCAATTGTTAGTGGTTTCTCTTATGAAACTGCAAAAAAGGAACCTGTTTCAAAGTATGGTATATTTAGTGAAAATGAAATTTGGGATAATTATCAATGGTTTATTGAACAAATTATGCCAGTAGCTGAATCTAATGGAATAAAAATGGCGCTTCACCCAGACGATCCTCCCATAACTCCTTTACACGGAATTAGTCGGATTTTTACTTCTGCCAGTGCTATTGATAAAGCGTTATCTTTGAGCGATAGCCCTTCACATGGACTCACATTTTGTCAAGGAACATTCACAACTATGAACGAAAATGTATTGGAGATGATCCACAAGCACGGGAAAAATAAAAAAATATTCTTTGTTCACATAAGGGATGTAATTGGAACGTCAGATAATTTTAGAGAAACTTTTCATGATAATGGACCAACAAATATGTTTAAAATGATGAAAGCTTACAAAGAGGTTGGTTTTGATGGGCCTTTGCGTTCAGATCATGTTCCAACTATGGCAGGAGAAAAGAACGAGAATGTTGGGTATGAAATGAAGGGAAACCTTTTTGGAATTGGGTATATAAAAGGGTTAATTGATGCTTGTGAAGATATTAATTAAGGTTTCAATATGAATAAATTGCAGCAATTAGATTATTTAACGATCATCATTTATATGGTGTTAATGTCTGGTATTGGTATTTTTTTAGGAAAATATATAAAAAATGTTGGGGATTACTTTAAAGGCGGAAGTGCAGTGTCCTGGGTAGCAGGCGGAATTAGTAATTTCATGACTAAGTTTAGCACTTTTGTTTTTGTTGCCTATGCTGGAATTGCCTATTCTGATGGACTTGTTGCCATAACCGTAATGTGGTCCACTATATTCCCGTCATTGGTTGCGGTTTTTGTATATGCCAAGTTATGGAAAAGAGCAGGAATAATTAGTCCGGTTGAATTTTTAGAAACTAGATTCAATGCGCCAATCCGTCAAATTTTTTCCTGGTCTGGTGTTTTCTTGAAATTATTAGACGATATGATTAAATTGTACTCCATAGGCATATTTGTAATGGCGGCTTCTGGAATTCCTTTTAGTACCGCAGTGATTTATTGTGGTATTGTAGTGTCTATTTATACGGTAATTGGCGGTTTTTTAGCTGTTATTGTTACAGATGTCGTTCAATTTGTAATACTATTGTTTTCAACTGTTATTCTGGTACCATTGGCATATCACGCGGCTGGCGGTTTGTCCCATATGAATGCCGTTATTCCTGATCATATGAATTGGTTTAATGGAGACAGGGGGATGCCATTATATTTGTTCGTTTATTATATTACCATATTGATTAAATATCTGGGAAATTGGACTTTTATTCAACGTTTTTATAGTGCCAAATCAGAATCGGATGGTCGAAAAATTGGAATCTTGTCAGCAGTACTTTTTTTGATTTTCCCTGTTGTTTTCTTGTTTCCGGCTGTAGCGGCACGCGTGATACTTCCTAATTTAGAAAATCCTGAAATGGCATACGTTGCTATATGTTTAAAGTTATTGCCGCCCGGTATAATGGGATTAATGATTGCTGCCATGTTTGCCGCAACCATGTCGGTTCTTAGTGCGGAATTTAATGTTACAGCCAGTGTTTTGACAAGAGATATTTACCAGCGTTTGTTTCGTCAAAAAGCATCTGGCTATGAAACATTGTGGGTGGCTAGATTGATGACATTGCTAGTTGGCACTATCGTTACTGTTGGCGCTTTATATGTTGAAAAATTAGGTGGCGCTTTTCAGGTCAACCAATATTTATCCGGTATTTTTTCAATTCCAATGATAATTCCAGTTATTATGGGTGTCATTTTTTGGAAACCACAACCATGGGGGGCATTAGCTTCAATGTTTATAGGTGTTATTCTAGGTATTGTGCTAAATGGAGGAGAATACTTCAGTTGGGAAGTAGCCACCCTGATTGAAGTTGTAGTTTGTATGATTGTGTTTTTAGGTTCTGGTTTCTTTTTATCAAGTGACAACATTTATAATGATAAAGTGAAAGCTTTTTTTCTGAAATTAGCAACCCCAGCTCCTAAAGATATTGAGTCACATTCCTCTGTTGTAAACGGATTAATGAAACTATACTCAGTAGCTTTTGTAGTTACGGGCTTGATGTTTATTGTAATGGGCTTGCCATCAGTTTATAATTTGAGCGGCAGGTTAGCCATAGGGTCAGGAATTATATGTTTGATTGGGGCATTGGTTTTTTATTCAAAAAGAGATAAAAAAGCATAATATTCATTTTAATTAAAATAGATTGTTTTAGTTAATAAAAATTTGATTAATGCACAGCTATTGAAAAAACGAGATTTTTTGAAATTATGATAATATTATTTTTTACAATTAATTATACTTTTTTGCAAGATTGGTTTTTTTCTAAACTTTTTAATTATTAAAAAACATTACTTTTTTCAATATTTGAATAGTATTGAAAAAGTGATACATTTACATTCTATTTAAAAAAAATACTTTTAGTTTTTATTCAAAAATAATGTCAAATAGCAGATCTGGATCTTGTTTTATTGATACTTTTAATTGAATTGGAATTAGACTATTTAAATCAGAATTATAATTTTATTTATTCAATTAGTAAAACAGAATGAAAAAAATAGTAACTATAAATGATATTGCTAAAATCGCGAATGTTTCAAGAGGGACTGTAGATAGAGTAGTTAATAATCGTGGATATGTAGCCGAAGATAAGCTGAAACTCATACAGAAAATTATTGAAGAATTAAACTTTGTTCCCAATACACACGGTCGAAATTTGGCCTTAAATAAAAGTTTAACCATAGCAATGGTTTTTCAGGAGCATTCAGAAGGGGATTATTGGGAGCCGTTAATTAATGCAGGCAAGGATTTTAATAAAAATTATTTGCATCTGGGGTTGAAAATTAATTTTTACTTTTTTGACTTAAAAAACTTAGCAGCATTCAATGAAATTGAAAAGGAAATATTTTCAGGTAATAATGATGCTGTAATAACTACAAAACCTCAAAATCCAACACTTAAAGCATTTCTAAAAAAATGTTTAAGAAATAAATTACCCTTTGTTTTAGTTGGATCTAGTGACACAAAATACGGTGCATTAAGTAACGTAGGACAAGATTCATTACAAAGCGGAAGGTTAGCAGGCAAATTAATAAATTATAGACAAGATCATAATGCAATCTATGTGATTTTTAATTTATTTAGTGAAAATAATATCAATGACAATGTTATGAACCGGATAAAAGGATTTAAAACCTATTTTGCCGAAAATAACAAGCCTAAAATCAAGGTCGAAGTAATGGATATTAGTATAGATGACCCATCGTTAATTGATAAAATAAAAGAAAGAATTAATACATTAGACGAGAATGACGGTATTTTTATTCCTAATTCAAAAGGGCATTTTATTTCACAATTTGTCGATAAAGAAAAGATAAAAAGAGTCGTTGGTTTCGATTTAATAAGAGATAATATTAATTCTTTGAAGATCGGCAAAATTGATTTTCTTATTAATCAAAAACCATACGATCAAGCATATCAGGGTCTAGAAATTCTATATCGTTATTTAGGAACAAATCAAAAACCTCTAGATGTTGTTTTGATAAATGAGGAAGTTATTACGAGTGAGAGTTCTTTCTAATCCTAAATAGAGAAATTTATAATTTCGTTTTTTTTAATTAAGAATTAATTATGTGCCGGAGCACAGTTCGTAAATAATTTTTTCAATTCAATTTTTTTATAAAAATTCTAAATAGAACTAAATATGAAAAATACTTTTTTTAAATCAGTTTTAGGATACGATAGATTAATCAATTTAATTCTTTTATTAAGTTTGTTTTTATTTGCAGAGTATTCAATAGCTCAAAAAATAGACACATCTATAGACAGAGTAAAGACGGAGGTAAAAGTAAATCTACCTCTTATAGGTTCAGTAAAATATAGAAATGCCAGCGAAATCGAGTCATCAAACTGGATTATCGGTTGCGAAGGACTTGATCGTGATATTACGAATTATGATCAATACAAAGACTATCTTAATCCATTAGGTATAAAGGTATTGCGAATGCAAGCAGGATGGGCAAAAACTGAAAAAATAAAAGGGGTTTATGATTGGGTATGGTTGGATTATATCATTAATGACGCAACTAGCAAAGGATTAAAGGTATGGTTGCAAACTTCTTATGGTAATACTTTGTATCCTGGTGGTGGTGGTGCTAGTTTAGGAGCGGGAATCCCAAAATCCAAAGAAGCATTAATAGCATATCATAAATGGGTTGCCGCTTTAGTTATTCGGTATAAAGATAAAATTTCTGATTGGGAGGTTTGGAATGAACCTAATTTTGGAGATAATTCAGAAAACACTCCCGAATTAATGGCTGAATTTAATATTAAGACCGCAGAAATAATAAAAAAGAATCAACCCAATGCCCGAATTTCAGGATTAGCATTAGGGCATTTTAATTATAATTTTGCTGATAGTTTTCTTAAATATATTTCAAAAAAAAGGAAAATGAAATTATTTGACAATATGACTTACCACGATTATGTTTATAATCCAGATTCGAATAATCTTACAATTTTTGAATTGAAAGAATTATTGAAAAAATATGGTCCAAATGTAAAATTACGTCAAGGTGAAAATGGTGCACCTTCATCTAGTGGAGCAGGAAGAGGTGCTTTATGGGATTATGATTGGACTGAATTGTCTCAGGCAAAATGGGACTTACGTCGAATGCTAGGCAATTTGGGGAATGATGTAGAATGTTCCATTTTTGGTATTATCGACCTAGCTTATACAAGTGGGCCAATCAATAAATTGAATCCAAAAGGACTTATTAAAGCTGATGAAACAAAAAAAGTTTTAGGGCCAAAAATGGCTTATTATGGTATTCAAAACCTAACTTCCATTTTTGATAATTCGTTACAGCGATTAAATGGTTTGACTCAAACGTATAATATTGAGGGTGTAGGATTAAATGAAAATCGCTACAAAATTTCTACTGATAGAGGCGTCAGTGTTTATGGTTATGAGCATAAGATTACAAAAAAACAGGTGTATACCATTTGGATGAATGAAAGTATTCCGTTTAATACTAATGATATAAAAGAGATCACTTTTTCGTTTACAAATACCAATATCGAAAACCCTGTTTATGTTGATTTATTAACAGGTAAAGTGTATGAGATCCCTACAAAACAATGGAGTAAAAAAGAGAGTACTTTTACTTTTAAAAATATACCAATTTATGATTCTCCTATTCTTATTACTGATAAAAGTCTAATAAAATTAATAGGCCTTTAACTAATACTCGTCTTAAAAAAAACTTATAAAAAATCTAAAATGAAATTCAATACTTTAATTTGCATTGCATTATTTGTATGTGTTGCAAATGTTTTCGCTCAAAACAACACTAATTTACCTGCTGAATTACAAACTTTAAATCCCATAAATTGCTTTTCAAATAATTCTATAAAGGAATATACAGCAAGAGACATTTCAAATGGAATTAAACCAGCCATTTTTGAAAATAATTTAAATAAAACAGGAGAATCAGCGGTAAATGTTGAAGTCTTTTCGATAGCAAAATCTCATTATGATGTTGCGACATCTTGGAAAACAACAAAGAATATAAAAAAAGGAGACGTAATTTTAGCTAGAGTTTCACTTCGTGCCCTTTATGCAAAGCAAGAATCAGGAGAAGCAGTTGTGTATTTTTATGTGCAAAGAGAAAAATCGAGTGCTGACAAAAGCATCATTATTCAACTTGGGGCAGGTCCAGAAGGAAAAACCTATGATTTGCCCTTTATTGCATTAGAAGATATGCCTGCAGGTGAGGAACAAATTTCAATTTCATACGGCGCATTGCAACAAAAAGTAGAAGTTTCTTCTATACAAGTGTTTAACTTCGAAAATAAAATAAAATTAGACAAGTTACCGACCACTCGTTTTACCTATAACGGAAGAGAAAATAATGCCGCTTGGCGAAATGAGGCACTTCAACGTATAGAAGAAATTCGTACTGCACCTATAGAAATTAAAATAGTAGATCGTAATAAAAGACCAATTTTGGGTGCCAAAGTTGAAGTAAAAATGCTGCAATCCGATTTTATTTGGGGAACCGCTGTGAATGAAGCTATATTGGCAAACGACTTACCAGATACTCCAAAATACAAAAAGGTGCTTCAAGAGTTTTATAACACAATCGTAATTGAAAATGGCTTTAAAGGAGGTTCTTGGAAAATTGACCCTAAACGTCAAGAGGAAACTATTAAAGCATTTGAATGGGGTGAAAAAAATGGTTTTCGTCAGCGTGGTCATAATTTAGTTTGGCCAGCTTGGAAATTTAATCCCAAATCTACTAAAGAACTAGCTTTAAAGAATCCAGTTGCTTTTGAAAAATTTATTGAAGATGAAATTAGAGATAAAGCCTCATTTTTAAAAGACAGGGTTATTGCTTGGGATGTCGTAAATGAGTTATTGCATGAAAAAGACTATTTTCTTTATTTACCAAAAGATATAGTTGTAAAATGGTTTCAAATTGCCAAAGAGGTTGATCCCAATGCTGCAATGTTCATAAATGAATATGGAATGTTAAATAGTATTTCGAGTACAAAAATGATAAATGAATATCTTCAAGTTATTGCAGAATTGAAGTCCAAAGGAGCTCCAATTGACGGTATCGGCATTCAAGGGCACGTTGGACGCCAACCTAGGGATCCAGCACAGGTTATTTCAGACCTGGAACTATTTAGACCTATGGGTATTCCAGTTCAAATCACTGAATTTGACATCAATATGAAAGATGAAGAATTGCAGGCCGATTATACTAGAGATTTTCTAATTGCGTGTTACAGTTCTCCCATAGTCACTGGATTTACCATGTGGGGATTTTGGGAATCCAAACATTGGAAAAAAGATGCAGCAATGTTCAGAAGTGATTGGTCTGAGAAGCCAAATGCAACAGTTTGGAGAGATTTAGTCACTCAACAATGGAAAACAAGTTTTAGACAAGATTCCAACAAAGAAGGTTTAGTGAAATCTAAAGGTCATTTAGGAAGTTACGAAATGACCATTACTAAAGGTAATTTGATAAAAAAAATCAATTTTAGTGTTGCTAAAAATAATAAGCCTTTGGAAGTGATTTTGCAATAGCCGCATATTTAAGTAAATCTATTTGCTACTGTTTAATTTATTTCTTAATATTGTGCACGGGCACAATGTTAAGAAATACAAAAATTTGTATTTACTTATTGTTAACGGATTAATTTAAAAAAATAAAAAAATGAAAAGAATAATGTTCATTATAATTACTCTTATTTCAGTTTTTGCAATTAGTTATAGTAGTGATACTATTACCATTACTGCAGATCCTAAATTCAAAAACCCTGCTTCGAAAGATTTTAGCATAGGTATTGGATCACCCGCAATCGATAAAGCACTGGGAACTCCGTTGTCGACAAAAGACTTCACTGATTTTACAAGAGATTCTAAACCAGATATTGGAGCAATTGAATACAAGTAAATTAGTTTTTTAGGTGAAAATTCAGGGATAAATTTATTTGATCAAATATAGAAAAGGCTGGGTTTTATCATAACTAGCCTTTTGTATTAAAAATTATTTGTGTTTACAACAATCTTAATAATAAAACAACATTGACAATGCCAAGTAAATTAATATTATATTTTCTTTTGGTAATAATAATGCCTGGTGAATTATTTGCACAGCAAAAACGACTCTATATAGCCAATGATGATCATACCGATTATATGTGGACGGCCAATGAAGCAAAATATGATTCTGCTTTTGTAAAGATGTTGGATTATTCATTATTGCAGATTGATTCAACCAAAAACTTCCCATCGAACTTTCAAGCAAGATTTAATTGTGATGGGAGTTTATGGTTAAAAAAATACCAAAAGTATCGTTCAGATAAACAATTTAATAGACTTATTGCTGCCATTAAATCTGGACATATCAGTAGTCCGCTTAATATGCTGGTAAACTGTTATGGAGCGCAGCCCACAGAAGCAGTTATTCGCGGAATGTATTATGCAGGGCAGCTTGAGCGACAATACAATTTACGTTTTACTATGGCCGGTGCGATGGAAAATAATACGTTGCCATTAGGATTAGCCTCGCTTTGGGCAGGTTCAGGAGCAAAGTATAGTTGGAAAGGCATTGGAGGCTATGGCAGTCAATTGAGTTATGAAATTAGAGAAAAACGTCCCCATCAAATGTATAGATACAATGGTTTAGATGGAAATGGAGTATTGATGAAATGGTACAACTATAATGAAAAAACAACAGCTCCATTGGGAAGTTATGCGGAATGCAGGCTGAATGTAAAGTACAAAAAATTGGATGATGATTTTAAACATATTGTCAACGCATTAGATAAATATTGTGATACCATCTCTCCTAATTCAACCTATCCATATAATATTGCAGGCGCATTTGGTTTTGGTCACGATGATTTAGATACTTATGTTTCAAACGCTTATATCAATGCAGCGAAAAAAGGAACTAACAATGAAAGATCCGTAAGAGTTAGTAATGAAGAAGATTTTTTTATAGATTTTGAAAAGTATTATCCGAAAGTACCAGCACAATCGGTCAGCTTCGGTAACGAATGGGATTTATTGCCAGCATCAATGAACGAAACTACAGCCAGAATGCGCCGCGCAACTGAGAAAATGCGTTCAGCCGAAGCATTGGCAACATTAGTTTCCTTGAAAGATAAAAACTTTATGAAAGAAACCCAAAATGCCCGTGACAAAGCTTGGGAATCTTATGGGATGTATTGGGAACACAATTGGACAGCAGACGGACCAGTATCTAGAAAAGCAAGAGCAGATTGGCAAATTAAAACCCAGGAAAACTTAACAGCTTATGTTGATACTTTGCTTAACCTTTCCATAAAAAAAATGGGCAGCCATATAAAAGTCGATGGTGATCCAAGTTTTTTTGTTTTTAACCCCTTAAGCTGGATCAGGAATGATATTGCAGATTTAGAATATAACGGAGCATATCCCGTAAAAGTAATAGATAAAGTATCAGGTAAAGAAGTAACTAGTCAGCTAATCACCAAAAGCGGAAAACAATTTTTGAGAATTTTTGCCCCAAATATTCCTTCTGTAGGATATAAAGTTTTTCTAATAAAAAAGGGTTTTCCAAAAGTAAAACCAATAGCTGCAACCGTTCAAAATGAATATATCAGCAATGATTTTTATAGATTACGTTTCAGTAAATCTGGTGTGATTACAGAGATTACAGATAAACTTGCGAACCGACAATTGATCAAGATTACAGACAGAAAAGATGCCAATGATTTAGGGGCAAACGATGTAAATGACGGAGAGGAAATAACTGTTGAAAATGCTGGGCCAGTCTCAGTTACTCTAAAAGCTGTTTCATCAAACCCAGTTTTGCATACGACCCGAATTACTTTATATGCTGATAGTCCACGAATTGATATTGAAGATAATATTCAACAAAATTTTGGTGATGTAAAAACTTGGTCTTTTTCTTTTGATCTGAATGATCCAACCACTCGTCACGAAGAGTTGGGTGCTATACTTACAGATAAATTAGAAAAAAATGGCGGACATTATGCCAATAGCATCGCTCGCTACGATTGGCAAACTTTTAATCATTTTGCAAATCTAAGTGAGAAAAATTATGGAATTACATTGTCTAATTTAGATTGTAGTTTCTTTAAATTAGGGAATAGTACCATAAACTCTCTAGATGAAAGATCATCACAAATTAACGCTTTAGCTGGAGGAAATGTCGATAAAAAAGTAGAAGACGTGGGAATACTTGGGATTTTAAATCAAAATGGAAATAAAGATTTTCTCTATCACTTTGCAATTTCAACTAATAAAGTGAATTTTGATCCAACAACTTCGATGAAGTTTTCTTTGGAACATCAAAATCCATTGGTAACAGGAATGATAACTGGTGGAGAAAATGATGTAAAATTGAATACTTTTTCATTATTAGTCTCAAATAATCCCAATATCTTGCTTTGGAGTGTCAAACCTTCTGAGGAAGGAATAGAAAATGGGATAATTACTAGATTTTGGAATTTTTCTAATATATCTGTTCAACCTAAAATACAATTTAATGCACAATTGAAGTCAGCATTTCAAACCTCACATATTGAAACAAACAAAAAGGAAATTGAAGTAGCAAAAAGCGAAATTCAATTTGGCTTTAAACCGTTTCAAATACTAACATTTAGAGCGGTTTTAGAAAATAAATAAACAAATTTTTTAAATATGTTTTTTGATAAGGTGTTTCTAAAGAAGTTGAACTTTAGCAGTAAATATCTTATTATTTATTTTTGGAATCTACTATTTGTTACAATGATATTTTTAACTAATTGAATTATTGATTATGAATTTTTTTAATATAAAGTCTTATTTTATTGGGTTGATACTTATTGTTTTTTCTCAATGCACAATTGCACAAAAACACAGCAAAAATCCAGTGGATTATGTAGATAATTTTATTGGGGTTAGAGATAAAAACAGCAGTTGTGTACTTGGACCGCAATTGCCCAATGGATCTATAAATCCAAGCCCACAAACTTTACCAGGTAATAATACTTCTGACATGGATGGTTATGTTATGGGAAATTCCATTCGTGGTTTCGGTCAGTTACATGTAAGTGGCACCGGTTGGGGGAAATATGGTCAAGTATTTATATCGCCTCAAGTGGGTTTGGCCGTTGGCGAAACCGAACACGATTCGCCAAAAGAGAATGAGGTGGCAAAACCCTATGAGTATAGTGTCGATTTGAGTCGTTATGGAATCAAAACGGAAGTTACTCCAGCAACACATTCGGCAATTTATAGATTTACTTTTCCAAAATCGAAAAAATCAAATATCCTGTTGGATGTGAGTCATAATATTACTGATATTGCTTCTGTTATGAAATCGGCAAACGGGAATTTTTTAGGTGGAAAAGTTACATTTACCAACTCTACTAGCACTGAAATTAAAGGATATGGAGAATATACCGGAGGTTTTTCAAATGGGCCATACAAAATTTTCTTTTGTATGAGATTGAGTAAGGCACCTCAATCCAAAGGTACTTTTATTAACGGAAAAATTAATCAGGGGCAAATAAACGAAGAGGCTCAAAAAGTAGAAGATCGTATTGGAGCGTATGTTCAATATAATACAAAAGAAAATGAAGTTGTTTATTTGAAAGTTGCCGTTTCGATGAAAAGCGTCGAACAAGCAACTTCTTGGTTGGATGCAGAAATTCCAGCTTGGGATTATAATGCAATTAAAGAAAATGCCATAAAATCTTGGAATAAGGAATTAGGAAAAATAAAAATTGAAGGAGGTACTGATGCTGAAAAACGAATTTTTTACACTGCATCCTATCATGCTTCTATCATGCCTCGTAACAAGACCAATGACATGGTTGGTTTTGATAAAGACGTACCGGTTTGGGACGATCATTTGGCTGTGTGGGACACCTGGCGTACACTTTATCCCTTGAAAGTTTTGACAAATCCTGATATGGTAAGCGGTACAATAAATTCCTTTATAGCTCGATTGAAAAAAAATGGCAAAGTAAAAGATGCTTATGTAGCGGGGAATGATATGATGGCCGAGCAAGGTGGGAACAATATCGACAACATAATTGCCGATGCTTATATGAAAGGCATAAAAGGGGTAAATTGGGATGAAGCCTATAAAGTGATGAAATTCAATGCTGATAACGAACGAAATGGAATTGACAAGTCTGACAACGGCATGAAGTACAAAGAGTTGGGTTGGATTCCAGCTGGCAAAATGAGTTGTTCGATAACACTGGAATATGCCTACAATGATTTTTGTGCTGCACAAATGGCAAAATCATTAGGGACAAAAGCAGATTATGAAAAGTATCTAAACCGCTCTAAACAATGGGTAAATCTTTGGAATCCAGTAGCCGAAAGCGATGGACACAAAGGATTTATAGCACCAAAAAACTTAAAAGGGGATTTTATTTCCATCGACATAAAAAAGAACTGGGGCTCTTGGAAAGATTATTTTTACGAAGCCAGTTCGTGGACCTATTCCTATTTCGTTCCTCATCAGTTTGAGAAATTGGTCGAAATTTCGGGTGGTAAAGAAGTCTTTGCCAAAAAGTTACAATATGCCTTTGAAAACAACTTGGTTGATTACAGCAATGAACCTGCATTTTTAGCGGTTCACGCTTTTCATTATGCTGATCGCTCCGATCTGGCGAATTTTTACATTCGTAGATTAATGAAAGATCGTTTTACCCTAGAAGGTTATCCCGAAAACGAAGATAGTGGCGCCATGAGCAGTTGGTATGTTTTTTCATCTTTGGGATTTTTTCCTAATGCTGGACAAGATATTTATTACTTAACTGGTGGATCATTCCCAAAAGCAACAATGACCCTTGGCAATGGAAAAGTGTTGACGATTACCTCTCAAAATGCATCCGACAAAAATATTTACATACAATCTTGTAAAATAAATGGCAAGGTATGGGACAAATTTTGGTTCACTCACGAGGAAATTGCCAATGGTGGAACGATTGAGTTTGTAATGGGAGATAAGGCAATAATCAAAAAATAAAAGACTTTGTTATATTAAATCTAATGAGAAACATAATAACCATATCGTTTTTATTCTTGGCGATAAGTGCTTTTGCGCAGAAAGCTCTAGAAGAAAAATTAACGCGGTTCGTGGATCCTTTTCTTGGAACTTTGGGCGAGGGAAATGTTTTTGCAGGTGCCTGCTTACCCCACAGTTTTGTGAAACTAGGTCCGGATACCAAATACAATAGTGGAGCTTCGGGATATAAAAAAGATAAGGAAATCAAAGGCTTTTCTCACTTGCATATTTCTGGAATGGGTGGTCCTATGTACGGCAATATCCAGGTTATGCCAACTACTGGCGCGATAGTGCCCTTAAACCATAGTTCTGACAAAGGAGAAGAAATTGCAGCACCGGGTTATTACAAGGTGCAATTGAAAAAATATGGAACAACTGCTGAACTAACTTCTACTGCTCACGCAGGTTTTCATAAATATACTTTTCCCCAAAGTGAATCGTCACATATACTAATTGACGTAGGGGCTACGCTTTATGGTGTTGCAAAAAACTGGAATTCAAGCCAGCCAATTGGAGGCGAAATACACGTCGACCCTTCGAAAAATGTAGTGTATGGTTATGGTACTTATAGTGGCGGTCGATCAACAAAAAAACCTTGGAGGGTTTATTTCTATGCTGTTTTCGATACAGCATTCGATTGCTTTGGAACCTGGTCTGATAATGTTAATCACGATGGTGTAAATAAAATACTTGGTAATGAGATTGGAGCCTACTTAAATTTCAAAACCAAAGAAGGGCAACAAATAAATCTGAAAGTTGGTATTTCGATGATAAGCACCCAACAAGCTGAAGAAAATGTTGCAAAGGAAATACCCCATTGGGATTTTAATCAAATTAAAAGTCAAGCCAATATGAAATGGGAGAACGAGTTGCGAAAAATTGAAGTCAAAGGAATGTCTGACGTAAATAGCCGAATTTTTTATACTTCATTGTATCACGCACTACTCTCTCAAGACGATTGGACAGGTGAAAATCCTGTATTTGATTATAAAAGACCCTACTATGAAAATTTCCTTTGTGTATGGGATTTATTTAGAACCGTAAGTCCATTGCTAACTCTTATTAGCACAAAGGAACATACCGATATGTTGAACACTTTGCTGGATGTATACAAACATGACGGATGGTTGGCAGATGCACACAGTAGTTTACAAAGAGAATTCACTCAAGTTGGCACAAATACCGATGTTTTATTTGCCGATGCTTTTGTGAAAAAACTAAAAGGAATTGATTATAAATTGGCGTATGAAGCTGTAAAGAAGAATGCAACAGACACAAGCTTTACGAATAAGAAAGTAGACCATGCCGGCAGAATTGCCTTGCCATATTATACCCAATACCATTATATACCAATTGATATAAATCAAAGAATAACTGTTTCCCGCACCCTTGAATACGTTTACAACGACTTTTGCGCTTATCAATTGGCCAAAAAATTTGGAACTAAAAAAGAAGAGGAGTTATTTAAAGACAGATCTTTTTGGTATAAAAATTTATGGGATAATGATTTGAAATTGATGCGTGGGAAAAATGCAAATGGTACTTGGGTTACACCATTCGATCCATTAAATAATGAAACCGGACCCAATTATTACGAAGGACATGCCTATACCTGGAGTTTTTCTGCTCCACACGATATAAAAGGACTGATTGATTTGAATGGGGGAAAAGAACAATTCATCAATAATCTAACCAATGCAGTATCCAACCATTATGAAGCGTATAACGAACCTTGTATGTTGCAGGCTTACCTTTTTGTTTGGGCAGGCAGACCAGATTTAACACAGAAATTTATTCGAAAAGCAACTTCCGATAATTTTACAGATAAATATGATGGCTTACCAGGGAATGATGATAGTGGCACTACTTCGGCTTGGTATCTATGGAGCAGAATGGGTATTTTTCCAGTTGCAGGACAGAATTTATACATAATTGGTAGCCCAAGTTGTTCGGAAACAACCATCCATTTAGAAAGCGGAAAAGACGTTATTATTTCGGTAAAAAATGCGTCGGAAGAAAATATTTATATTCAATCGGCTAAACTCAATGGTAAAAATTACGACAAATCATTTTTTACACACGATGACATTGTAAATGGTGCAAAATTTGAATTTGTGATGGGAGCAAAACCTTCAAATTGGGGGTCTAATGCAGTGCCACCATCAATAAGTGATAAATAATTTGATATTAAAAAAGAATAACTACGGATTTATAATAGATTTAAAATGAAAAAAAATAATCAAGCGAAAGTAAGAATTTCAAAAATTGTATTGCTGTTCACTTTTTCAATTGGAGTTATTACAGCTCAAAATACGTCTACAATGGAAAAAAAAGCCAATGCCCTAATCCAAAAAATGACTTTAGAGGAAAAAGTGGGTCAGCTTAATTTAGCGACTTATGTAAATGAAAATAACACGACTAATTCCCTAAGTGATAAAATCAAGCGAGGAGAAGTGGGTAGCATTCTGAAAAGCAATGGAGCCGAAAACAATTTTCAACTTCAAAAAATTGCTGTAGAGCAATCTCGATTAGGCATTCCATTAATTTTTGAGGAAGACGTTATTCACGGTTACAAAACCATTTTTCCTTCACCAGTGGGAGAATCTGCCGGTTGGAATTTAGAGACAATTGAAAAATCGGCAAGTATTGCAGCTAAAGAAGCCTCGGCAAGTGGTATACATCTTACGTATGCACCAATGGTTGATATAACCAATGACCCTCGATGGGGTAGGATTGTTGAAGGTGCTGGCGAAGATCCCTATTACGCCAGTTTTGTAGCTGCTGCAAGAGTAAGAGGTTTTCAGGGCAAAGATTTGTCTAGTGGACAAAACGTGATGGCTTGTGTGAAGCACTTTGCTGGTTATGGAGCCGCATTGGCAGGTCGTGATTACAATATTGCTGATTTTTCGGAACGAACACTGAGGGAAATTTATTTACCTCCATTTAAAGCAGCTATCAATGCAGGTGTTGGGAGTGTAATGTCTGCTTATTCTGCCTATGATGGTATACCAGCCACAGCCAATCAAAAGTTGCTGAAAGAAATTTTGCGTAAAGAGTTAGGTTTT
The DNA here is from genome assembly GCA_002413745.1 of Flavobacterium sp. UBA5153. Taxonomy (GTDB): domain Bacteria; phylum Bacteroidota; class Bacteroidia; order Flavobacteriales; family Flavobacteriaceae; genus Flavobacterium. Next base: position 24,398 of record DHXP01000038.1, read on the forward strand.
AATGGTATGTTGATAACAGACTGGGAAACGGTTCGTAATCTTGTTAAAATTGGTGTTGCTGCTAATGAAAAAGAGGCTGTTTTACTGTCGATTAATGCAGGAGTAGATGTTGATATGACCAGCGGATTATTTCTAAAACATCTTAAAGAATTGGTACAAGAAGGTAAAGTAAGTATTTCAGTAATAGATAAGGCAGTACAACGGGTTTTAATAGCCAAGTATAAATTAGGATTATTTGATAATCCGTATAAATTTTTCGATGTAAAAAGAGAAAAGGAAACATTAATGTGTGCCGAGCATCTAGAATTTGCTCGAAAAGCGGCTCGTGAATGTATGGTGCTTTTAAAAAATGAGAATCAGTTATTACCATTAAATAAAAGTATAAAAAAAATAGCTGTCATTGGACCTCTTGCAAACCGCAAGAAAGATTTATTATCGTGGTGGGGTGGAACCTATTCTCAAGGGAAACCAGAAGACGTGATTTCGGTTTTAGATGGGTTGAAGCAGAGTGTTGACTCTTCTGTTGAAATTAACTATGCTGAAGGAGTGAAATTGGACGGTTTTGAACCAAAAGGGCTTGAGCTGATTCCCGAAGCAGTAAAATTAGCATCAGAATCGGATGTCGTGATTTTGGTTGTGGGTGAAGAGTTTTGGATGAGTGGTGAAGCTGGAAGTATTTCAAATATTAATCTACCGGGAGCACAAGAAGAATTAATCAACGCTATTAGCAAAACAGGTAAGCCAATTGTGAGTGTAATTATAAATGGACGACCGTTTGATATTCAAAATATCACTTCAAAATCAAGTTCAGTTTTAGAAGCTTGGCAACCGGGAACAATGGGTGGCTTTGCAGTTGCTGATATACTACTTGGAAAATACAATCCATCAGGTAAGCTAACAGTTTCCTTTCCTAGAAATATGGGGCAAATACCAATTTTCTATAATTACAAAAGAACATCTCACGATGTAAATGAGTCTAACAAAAATGTGCGATGGACCAACAAATATTTAGACATTCCAATCACACCATTATTTCCCTTTGGATATGGCTTGAGTTATACAGAATTTACCTATTCGAATCTTAAATTATCAAGTCCTATTATCAACCCTAATCAATCTGTAAATGTTAGTGTAGAGGTTTCAAATACAGGTAATGTTGCAGGAGAAGAGGTCATTCAATTGTATGTAGGAGACGATGTGTCTTCCGTTTCGAGACCAGCAAAAGAGCTGAAAGGTTTTGCGAAAATTTCATTGAAACAAGGAGAAAAACAGGTTGTAAATTTCATTTTAACACCAAAGGATTTTTCGTTTTATAACAAAGATATGAAATGGGTCTTGGAACCCGGCACTTTTTCAATAATGGTTGGAGCCTCTTCAGCAGACATAAAATTTACTGAAAAATTGAGCATTAAGTAAGAAGAACTAGCAAAGGAGGATTTAATTAACCGTTTAAGGCAGAGTTAATTGGCTGCTTTAGAGCTATTATTAGAGCCACAAAGTAGATGAATACAGATATTTAAAACAATGCTATCTTGGGAATACTCATTGCTGAAAATTACATCAATAAAAAATAATTTATGAAATTCACATTCAAATTCTTTCTAACTATTTACGTCAGTCTTTGTACATTGTCGATTAGTGCGCAAAACGGGAATAACAATTTGCCTCAATTGGGCAAAAATTCAATAAAAGATGTAATTGCAGCTATGACATTAGACGAAAAAGTCCGAATGGTAGTCGGTCCGAATTATTCAGGTGCAACCAATGCTGCAAGTATTAATACCTCCGAAGGCATTATTGGTTTCACCGAGCGTCAAGTGCCGGGTGCTGCCGGACTATCGTACGCCATTCCGCGTTTGGGCATTCCTTCGCTGGTAATGGCCGATGGCCCCGCTGGAGTACGAATATCTCCGATCAGAAAAGGCGATTCAATTAATACCTATTACGCAACCGGCTTTCCGGTGGGCAATTTATTGGCATCAACCTGGAACCCAATTGTGGTAAAAAAAGTTGGTGAAGCTTTTGGTAATGAAGTGCTTGAGTACGGCATTGATATAATACTTGCGCCGGGTGTGAATATTCAACGCAACCCACTGAACGGTCGGAATTTTGAATATTACTCCGAAGATCCACTGGTGACAGGAAAAACCGCAACGGCTATCATTCAAGGCATACAATCGAATGGGGTTGGAACTTCGCTCAAGCACCTAGCCGCCAACAACAGCGAAAACAATCGGATGAGAAGCAACTCCATTGTTAGTGAACGTGCTTTGCGTGAAATTTACCTCAAGACATTTCAAATGACTGTTCGAGATGCAAATCCCTGGACAGTAATGACATCGTACAATAAACTGAATGGGACGTTTACTGCCGAAAGGAAGGACTTGATAATCAATATTCTCCGAAACGAGTGGGAATTCAAGGGTTTTGTGGTGACGGATTGGGGCGCAGGGCAAAATTATGTTGAGCAAATTCTGGCAGGAAACTCGCTCATTATGCCCGGACGGCTCGACCAAATCAATAGTATTTTGAACGCTGTAAAAGACAAGAAAATGGATGAGTCGTTATTGGACGAACGAATCGAAAAATTGTTGAATGTTGTATTGTTGTCGCCTACTTTCAGAAAATATCAATATTCTGACAAACCTGACTTGGTAGCTCATGCCGCGGTTTCGCGACAAGCAGCCACAGAAGGTATGGTGTTATTGAAAAACAATAACCAAACTCTACCTTTTGCAAAAACGGCGCATAAAATTGCTGCATTTGGAAATACAAGTTACGATTTAATTGCCGGAGGTACCGGAAGTGGTGATGTAAATAAAGCGTATATAATTTCTATGGCACAGGGCTTAAAAAAGGCAGATTACACCTTGGATAAAAATTTGGAAAATCTGTATCTCAATTATTTAGTTGACTATAAAGCCAAACAACCAAAACCCAAAAATGCAGGAGCCGGAAGACCACAAATACCCGAATTGGAACTATCGAAAGAGCAGATTATAGAACAAGCAAACAATGCCGATATAGCCATTATTACTATTGGCAAAAATGCAGGCGAAGGGTCGGATAGAAATTTAGAAAATAATTACAACCTAATGCCTGCCGAAAAAGAATTAATTAAACAAGTTTCGGCTGCTTTTAAAAGTCTGGGCAAAAAGACAGTTGTAGTTCTAAATTTGGGCGGTGTAATAGATATGGCCGGATGGAAAGACGATGTGGATGCTATACTTTTGGCTTGGCAACCCGGGCAAGAAGGTGGATATGTCATTGCCGATTTACTTTCAGGCAAGGTAAATCCTTCGGGCAAACTAGCCATCACTTTCCCCGAAACGTACACCGATGTTCCTTCATCCAAAAGTTTCCCGAAATCGTGGGCTGACCAACCGGATTCTTTGGTTTATCACGAGGGTATTTATGTAGGTTACAGATATTATGATACTTATAAAATTAAACCTGCTTACGAATTTGGTTACGGACTGTCGTATACTCAGTTTATCTTTGACAATTTGAAGTTGAGTTCCACGAAATTCAACAAACAAATCACTGCAATAATTACGGTAAAAAATTCGGGAAGTGTTGCCGGAAAAGAAGTGGTACAACTTTATATCAGTGCTCCGGCAAAAAGCATTGATAAACCCACAAAGGAACTGAAAGCGTTTGCTAAAACAAACTTGCTGCAACCGGGTGAATCGCAAACACTTAAATTCAGTATTAATGCTGAAGATTTGGCTTCTTACATTCCGTCCAAAGCAGCCTGGATAGCTGAAGCCGGTGAATATTCGGTTCAAGTGGGTGTTTCCTCACGCAACATTATTCAACGCAAAAATTTTAGTTTGGCAAAATCTATAATTACTGAAAAAGTAACCAATCAAGTTCAGCCATTGTACGAAATTAAAGATGAGCTACGAGGTATATAAAATCGGATAAATCTGCTGATTGTTTCAAATGCGTTATTAGTATAAATAGCGAGTTCAAATTGCAGTTATCCAGTTTAGTACCTTTTATATGGTGCTGGCGATGATCAAACAAGCTGGTACAGTTTGGCGAAGTTAACCAGATTGCTGATAAAGCCATTGCCGATGGCAAATCCACAGCCAGAATCATCGTGATACCCGATTTCAAAAACAGATAAAATGTGATGTTTCAATGCTATTGATGGAAATTTTAATTATGAAGATTTTTTCTTTCAGGAATTCATTTCTTAATATTGAAAAAACCTATCGTGTTCGTTCCGAAAAACGTTTCCGGGCTATAGCTGGACTTTTTATTGCTGGTGGCGGAAGCATTATTTACGATTTGCATTACCCAGAATTGTTTTCAACTACTTGTCCATTAAGTACCGGAAATAGGTTTTGGAGACAGAAACTTTTTCAATAATTATTTGAGCTTCTTCAGCAGACATAAAGTTTACTGAAAAATTGAGTATTCAGTAACAAGTATAATTTTAAGGAAAATTAATTCTGCAAGTGATTCTACAATTCAATTTTGCAATAAAAAAAACAATAATGAAAAAACAAATATTATTTCTATTTCTGTTCAACCTAATTTCAGTTCAAGCATTTTCAAAAGTTTGGACCATTTCGGATGACAATCTTACGGTGAAGTTTGATGATCAAACTGCTCTTTTGAGTGTGACAGACAAACGCTGTAATAAAGTTTGGAATCAAGCGCCATTGAAGGAATTGTTTGTCGTAAAAAAAACGTTTCAAAAAGGAAATGTTTTAACTGTTAGTCTTAAAGGTAAATTTCCATTTCAAGTCATTTATTCATTGACCCCAAAAGCAACTTTGGAAGTGAGAGTTATTGCCGACAAAAAAACGGTTATTGAAAATACTGAATTTCCTTCGGCATTTATCACACCAGATAAAAATTATTATCTACTTCAAACGGACAGTGAAGGGTTGTTACTCCCAGTAGATGATAGCGAATATCCAATTGGAACTGATCGGCCTTATTTTTGCGGTGGTGGAACTGCTATGGCGTGGATGGGCATAGTGGACAAACAATTTGAAACGGGTTATATGGCTATTTTAGAAACACCTTATGACGCCATTTTAAATACACAAAAAGTTGATAATCTGATTACTTTTTCCACAGTTTGGATGCCATCGATGGGTAAGTTTGGTTACGACCGCAAAGTTAGTTATCACTTTTTTAATAAAGGTGGTTATGTAGCCCAAGCTAAAAAGTATCGCGAGTACATTTGGAAAAAGAACCAGGTGATTACCCTAAAAGAGAACCAAAAGAAAACTCCAGCATTGGAAAAAATGATAGGTGCCGTACATCTTTATGTTTGGGATAATGCTCGTGAAGTGAGTTTTGCACAGGAACTAAAAAAATCGGGTATCGACAAAGCATTAATTTTATGGGATCCCAATCATGTTCCTTATCCCGAAATTGGTTATGACAACAGGATTAAAGAATTGGGCTATGTGCCTGGAGCTTATGAGTTGTTTACTGATTTAAAATTGCGTGATACCGTGATGTCCAAGAAAGATTTGTCAGGACCAATGCGCTTGTCTCGAATCTCTTATCCAGGAATGTTTAATGAGTTGGTGACTCGAGATAAAGATGGAAAAACCTACTCAAATAACTTTGGTCATACATCCTGTCCTTTGGCTATTCGACCGGAAATAGAGAAAAGAGTAACACGCGAATTAAATGAATTTCCACACGAAGCCTATTTTCTAGATGTCTATCAGGCAAATGGAATATTTGAATGCTATTCTGAAAAACATCCGCTAACTCGAGAGCAGTTTGTAAATGAAGTAAAAAAGAATTACAATCTAATTGCTGATAAATACCATCAATTTATGGGTGGAGAATGGGGAGCCGATTTTTTGGGATCAAGCAGTGTTTTTGTACACGGAATGATGACTTTGCAACGCACTTGGTGGGGTTCAGGAATCGAAAAGAAGGGAACCATTTATTATACAGGAGATTGGAAAAGTAACCCTCGTCCCACGCAAATGATTGGAACACGTGTGGCAAATGACAAATATTTACAATATTCAATTAACGAATATACACGTGTTCCTCTCTACGAATTGGTGTATCACGATGCAGTTGTTACCTCTTGGCGTTGGGAAGATGGAAATCATCACACACCAGAGATTTGGTGGAAAAAAGACCTTTTTAATATGCTTTATGGCTCAGCACCTTTATGGAATCTAGATCGCAATCGTTGGGAGGAATACAAAAACACCTTTATCGATAGTTACAAAAATGTATGCCCTTGGTTGCAGAAAATTGGTTATGATGAATTGGTTTCACATCGGTTTGTTACGTCAGACCACAAGGTGCAAGAGTCAATATTTTCTTCGGGAAATAAAATTTTGGTCAATTTTGGTGATGAAGATTTTGTTTTCGAAGGAAAAATAATTAAGGCAAAAAGCTTCTTAACATTCACGAATTAATACTTCCTAAAAAAAAACAGGAAATGCATTTAAAAAAATTAAACATCGATATTTTGCTACTGATACTGTTCTTTGTAGTAAAGATTTCAGCACAAAGTAATGTACAATCTCATAAAGTATCTCAAGGTTTCGCATCTGTATATCCTAGTGAAAAACAATGGGAAAATGTACCAGTTCATCCACGGTTGTTTGCAAACAACTCCCGAATAGAATCGTTGAAATTGCAAAACGATGAGGTTTCAAAAGACCTATTGTTGTTATTGAAAAATAATGCAGAAAAGACTTTGAAATCTGCTAAGATTGAATATCCTGCTACCGGTTTTAAATTTAGTGAAGTGCGCAATGTTCAAGGTAGGATACTCACTTTGGGGTTGGCTTACCGAGTCTTTGGAGACAAACGCTATTTTGAACGTGCAAAAGCTGAGCTGATGCAATTGGCCGAATTACCAGACTGGTGTCCAACGCACTTTCTAGATGTTGGCGAAGCAACTTTGGCCGCTGGTGTGGGATATGATTGGCTGTACAACGACCTTACACCTGCCGAAAGAGAAACGATTACTCAAGCCATTATAAAAAACGGTATTAATCCTTCGCTTGACGCAAAAGAAAGCAATGAGAATAAAAGTTGGTTGAATGGCAACTTCAATTGGAATCCTGTTTGTAACGGCGGATTATTGGTAGGCGCATTGGCTATTTATGAGAGTGAACCCAAACTAGCTCGACAGATTGTGGAACGCGCCATCAAATACATTCCCAATCACGGAGCAGTATATGCACCGGATGGTACTTATGCAGAGGGCACAGCTTATTGGTCTTATGGTACAACTTTTCAAGTAGTTATGATTGAGGCATTGCGATCCGTATTTGGGTCTTCTTTTAATTTGGAAACCTTTCCTGGATTTCTAAAAACAACCAATTTTATTACACAAATTGGTGGCCCAACAGGTTATGAATATCCCTTTTCAGATGCTGGACACGAAGGATCACAATTGTCAGCAAAGCCACTTGCTGAACGATACACTTCAGAACCCATTATGTTTTGGTTTGCTAGAGAAAATGGTAGTAGAGTAATCGCTCGCGATGAAATAAATAGTATTGCAATAGCAAAAAATAAAGTATTAAACGATACTGTTTCTAAAAATCAAAAAAGCCACAGCAGGCATTTTGCATTGGAAGTATTGTGGTGGGAACCAAAATTACCACCCATGGATAAAAACAGTTTTTTGCCCTTGCATTGGACTGCCGACGGTCATATGCCAATGGCGGTTATTCGCTCGGCTTGGAACGAACCTTTGGCTTCTTATATAGCCATAAAAGGCGGTACACCAAACAATTCGCATGGACACATGGATGTGGGCAGTTTTATTCTTGAAGCCAATGGAGTGCGATGGGCATTGGATTTGGGTGGCGAAAGTTACGATAAAATGCGTGCAGCAAAACTTGATTTGTGGAATTACACGCAAGACAGCAACCGTTGGACCACTTTTAGACCGGGACCGGATTCTCATAATATATTGCGATTCAATAATGCTAGACAAGATGTTTCGGGTTTAGCAACAATCAGTAAATTATCAGAAAAAAAGGGCGTTGTTGGTAATGTTGTTGACCTCACTTCACTCTATAAATCACAGGTTGAGAAAGTTTTCAGAACAGTAAAAATGTTTCCAGATAAATCAATAGTAATTCAAGATGAATGGGAAAGTGGAGAAAAGGAAGGAGAATATACTTTTCAATGGGTAACAGGGGCCAAAGTTAGTATTCAGCCTTATGGTGCATTATTGGAGCAAAATGTTAAATCAATGAAATTGAAAATTGAAGTGATAAATTCGAAAGTGAAACCAGAAATCCTTATCGAAGATGTTTCCAAAGCAAAAGCAGTACAAGATTCAGATAATTCAGGGGTTAGCAGGATATTAATTAAGCTAAAATACTTTAAAATGAGCAAATTGGCATTGAAAATAACTGCTCTTTCAGTAAAATAATGGGATATTATGATTAAAACATATATAATGAAACGGACTTGTTCAGTAAATAGTAAAGTAACCATCACTTTTCTTTTATATAAAAACCTTGTTGATGATAAAAGTCTGATTATGTTTTTTCAAAGTATTGATGAATTGATAATAGTTTGCTCATAGTAATTTTAAAATAAATAAAATGAAATTTAAATCAACAGTTTTTTTAGTAATCTGGAATTTTTCGGCTTTAGCAGTTTTTGGACAACCCTATTTCAAAACACATGTGAAAAATGAGTTTGTCAATCAAAATTCATTTATAGGTATGAAGGCGGACACAACGACTCCACCTAAATTTATTTCAATTAAAAATCAATTGCCACAACCACTTTGGAATTCAAGACCCGATGTTATAAAGTGTTATTGGAGGACATGGGAGATTGCTTTTTCAAACCTGAAAAAGGTAAATCCAAAAAGCGGATTTGTTTCACCGTTTATTGATCCAGCTTTTAACGGTCATATTTTTATGTGGGATTGTAGTTTTATGACCATGTTTGGCAAATACGCCAATAATGTGTTTAACTTTCAAAATACATTAAATGATTTTTATACAAAACAACATGCCGATGGCTTTATTTGTCGAGAGATACGCGAAAGTGATGGCACTGATTGTTTTGAACGTTTTGACCCTTCCAGTACCGGTCCGAATATCATGCCCTGGTCGGAATGGGAATACTATTTAAATTTTAATGATACGGAAAGATTAGAAAAGGTGTTTCCAGCACTTTTAGCATATTACGAATGGTTTAGGACATACCGCTCGTGGCCTGACGGCACTTATTATTCAAGTGGCTGGGGTTGTGGAATGGATAACCAACCGAGAATGCCCAAGAATTTTAGTCCAGAATGGAGTCATGGCTTTATGTCATGGATTGACATTTCTTTACAGCAAGTTTATGCTGGCACAATTTTAATAGAGATGGCCAATAAGTTAGATCGTAAAGCCGATGTGGCGAGTATAGAGAAGGAAATCTTGGTCTTGAATCAATTCATCAATGCCAATATGTGGAATGCGGATAAAAGTTTTTATTTCGACCGATATCAAGATGGAACTCTCTCCAGCATAAAAAGTATTGCATCATATTGGGCTTTATTGGCGGGTACAGTTCCTCCAGACAGAGTTGAAAAATTTGTTGGGCATTTATCTGATAATAAGATGTTTGACAGGCTTCATCGTGTTCCGACTCTATCGGCTGACCATCCAAACTTTAATCCCAATGGTGGTTACTGGAATGGTGCTGTCTGGGCACCTACCAACTATATGGTTCTACGAGGTTTAACAAAATATAAGTTCGACTCTTTAGCTTACGATATAGCTTTAAATCACCTAAACAATGTAGTGGAGGTATTCAATAAAAGCAACGACATCAGAGAAAATTATTCGCCAGACAAAGTACAAGGTAACGATGGAAAGAATTTTGTGGGCTGGACAGGTCTTGTGCCAATAACAGACCTATTTGAATATGTTTTTGGAATTAGACCCAATGTACCCGAAAATACCCTTTTGATAGATGTTCGCCTAACCGATGAGTACGGAGTAAATCAATATCCTTACGGAAAAACTGGGGTGTTGGATATATTGTGCAAGAAAAGGAGAAATGAAATCGAAAAACCCTCTATAACCATAAAAACAAATGTGCCATTAAAAATAATTCTAAAGTGGAAAAATGGGGAACTTATCAAAGAGGTTAAAATAGGAACTTCTAAATTGTAAAATAGCGTTTCAACTCAGTACAGATTGTTTAGAGATAATGGAGGAACGATAAAGTATCATGTCCTATCGACAGGATTTAGCAAACTTTGGTGAGCCGATGGAAGGTCATTGGGATGGTTATCAACGAATAAATTTCGATACTAAAAGTGGAGGAATAATTGGAGTTTTAGGCAAGGTGCAATTTAGAATAAACGAGTTGTTACAGTTTCAAGACTTGATTTGAAAAATAATTATCATGTCAAAAACATAGATGGTAAAGTTGTGCCAACTATGACAAGATTTGAACCTTAAGTGAATTGAATTATTTTAAAGAAAAAAACACCTTGAATACGCATTTAAATTTCCTATAAATTATATTGAATTAATATATTTTGGGTTAATTGTTTGTAATTATTATTTTAATTGTTTAATATTGTGCCCGTGCACAGAATAAATTTGTTTTTTTTAAACTCAAATTTTAATGGATTCTAATCTTATCATAAAATAGTAATACAATATTCAATTATGAAATTTCTCTTATCATTTATTTTAGTATGGTTTGCTTTTATTGAACCCGTAATTGCTCAAGAAAACACAGCATACAAAACTTCAGAAATAGTTAAATCTGTTTACAATCAAGGTTTAAAACATACTGAACTCGATTTTTATGCTGGAACTTTAATGCTTCACGGAATCAGTGAATTTTCGCTTTTGCCGGGTAATGAAGATTTGCAAAAAGATGTAGTTAATAAATATTTAAAATTTAGTAACGGTGAAATAAAAGCCAAAGGAAGTCTTTTTACTTATGAAGCTGGTGGTTCTGGAGCTGCTTTTTTAGCTTATAAAGGAATAACCAATACATTAGATGATCAAGTGGCTAAAGCGGCTTCTAAATTGATGAAAGACCAAAAGCGTTCTCCCGAAGGGTTGATAACGGCTAATTTTGCTACTGACGACAAGATTTTTATTGATGTTGCTTTTACAGTTACTCCATTCCTTTTATATTCTGGTTTAAAGGAAGGAAATCAAGCCTACATAGATATGGCTGTAACCGAAACTTTAGAATTGTTCAAAATATTGAAGGATAATAAAACAGGACTGTTACACCAAGCTAGAGGATTTAATGGCAAAGGCAGCATTTCTGAAGATAACTGGAGTCGTGGTAATGGCTGGGGAGCTTTTGCTTTGGCTATTTTAGCACGAGATTTACCGGAATCACATCCAAAACATCAAGAAGTAATTGAATTGGCTAAACAGTTTTTTTTGGCGACATTAAAATACCAAAATAAAGAAGGTCTTTGGAATCAAGAAATGACCGATAAGTCTTCCTATGTAGAAACATCTGGAAGCGGGTTGATTCTTTATGGATTGGGAATTATGTTGGAAAAAAATCTTCTAGAGCCTAAATATATGCAAAATTTTAAACTTGGTTTACAAGGGTATACATCTTACATCGGAACTGATGGTTCTGTAAGTCATACTTGTTTTAGCTGTCTTGCGCCAAACAAAGGCACCAAAAATGATTATAAATTGCGTCCTTGGGTTTTCAATGATCATCACGCTTTTGGCCCGGCTATATTGGCTTTTTCGCAAGCTGCCAAGATGGGAATAACTACAATAATTCCTTTAGACAGAATGGGTGTTTACTCCATTGTGGATTCTCCAAAAGCAGTCAGGACTTATATGAAATTTGACAGAGGTAGTGATGTTGCATGGGAAAATGACCGTATAGCTTATCGTGTTTACGGATCATCCGTTCGTGCAAAAGTGGGAAATGGTATTGATGTTTGGACAAAAAAAGTAGATTATCCTATTATTGATAATTGGTACAAATTGAATGCTGAAGGCAAAGATTATCATACCGATAGAGGAGAAGGATGTGATTTTTATAATATGGGTAAATTAAGAGGTTGTGGAGCAATAGCTATATGGATTGACAATAAACCTTATCCTTCCGAAACTTTTGATACTTATAAATTTCTCAAAAATCAAACAGATGGAATAGCACTTCAATTAAATTATCTAACATGGAGTGTTCCAGGAATGAAAATTGAGGAAAAGAAAATTATTGAAATGGGTCTAGGAACTAATCTTTTTAAAGTGACCAGTACTCTAAAAAGTGATCAAGAAAGAGAATTAGTTATTGCAGTGGGTATTACAAGCTATGGAAAACCAGAAATTATAAAAAATAAAAAGAAAGCGACTTTAACCATTTGGGAAAATACAAGCCCGGAGCACGGAAGTATTGGTACGGCTGTGTTAGTTAACCCTAAAGATTTTGTGGGATATGCCTCTTATGCTGGAGATGAATATGTTCTTGTTAAAGTTAAAACGAATGTTCCTTTTGTATATTATTCTGGGGTAGGTTGGGATCAAACAAAATATTTTAGACAAAAACAAGATTGGTTTAAATATGTCGAAAAAGAGTCCAAAAAATTGAAGTTTATAGATGAAACTAAAATATATAAATAACAAATTAAAAATAGATAAATACAAATGATTATGAAAACAAAGAATATTTTACTTTTAGCATTGCTTTTTGCGTGTTCATTTATAAAAGCACAAAATGTAATGCAGTCACCAGAATATATTAAAGCATTAACAGCAGAATGGAAAGGAGAACGATTTGCTGATGGAAGACCTAAAGTTTCTGATAATCTATTAGAACGATTAAAAGAAATAACACTTGAGGAAGCTTGGGCGGAATTAATCGAACTGGGGTATTTTAATCAGTTTGAAGGAAACTGGAAGTTGTTGAATGAGAATGACCATAATGTCATGACTGGACGTGCAGTAACTGCGCAGTTTATGCCTGCCCGTATCGACCTTGAAAATCAAGTGCTTGAACAGGGTAAAGCGGAAGGTCGCATGTATCAACAAAAGAGAACTGTGTCATGGGCGATGACAACTTTAGTTGATGGTGATTTTTATGTGGCGGATGGTTACGATAAACAAGCATACGGAACGGTAATGGGGTCAAATTTAGGGAATGGAGTATGGGCTCGTTCCCATCGAGGTGCCATTGTTTACGGACATATTAGAGATACCGAAGATTTACGAAAAGTAGAAGGTTTTAATGTGTGGGTAAAAGGAACAGATCCTTCATATATGCGTAAAACTTTATTAACTACAATCAATGCGCCTATTCGTATTGGTGAAGCTACTGTATTGCCAGGTGATGCAGTTTTGGCTAAAAAAGATGGTGTTGTATTTGTTCCTGCTCATTTGGTAGAACATATCGTTTTAACAGGTGAAGTAACTGAATTGTTTGATGTTTTTGGACAACAACGCATCAAAGAAGGCAAATATACTGCAGGAATTATTGATAGCAAATGGAGCGATGATATCAAAAAAGATTTTAGAGGTTGGTTGGATACTTACAAAGGTAAATTGCCTATGACTAGACCCGAATTAGATAAATTCCTTGAAAAACGTAATTTCTAGTATTTATAGTTTAATGATATGAAGCTGTCTATTTTATTTTAAAAATTTAATAGACAGCTTTTTAATTTATAGTGAGATGAAAAAAAAATCTATTGCCTTTTATATTATTGTTTTTGGATTATTATTTTTTAATGCGAAAGCACAAAACAACTTTCTAAAACCAACTATTTCATTGGGTATCCTAGTCGAAGACCTCAATAAATCAATCGATTTTTATACAAATGTGGTTGGGATGTTACAAGTCAGGGAATTTGTTATAGATTCCAATAAGGCAAAAAGAATGGGGTTGAGCAAAGAAGAAAAATTTGATATTAAAGTGCTTAAATTGGAAAATACCGAAAATGCAACGGAATTAAAATTAATGTCTTTTGCTAAAAAAACAGACCATTCCAAACAAAAGTATCTTCCCGACTCAAATGGAATACGGTACTTAACCATTTATGTAAAATCGTTGCAACTCGTTTTAGAACGGATTAAAAAATTTAATATCAAAACTCTAGGACAAACTCCTACTATGCTTGATGAAAAACGTCGGTTTGTTTTGATTCAAGATCCCGATGGGAATTTTGTGGAGTTTATAAGTTCAGAATAATGCATTTCAAATTAACCGAGAATTTTGTAAAATTCATGTGCATCTTCCTTTTTATTGCCCCAGATTGCTTGAAATGCCATTAAAAAATGTTTTTATTTTTGTTTATTAATGAATTTGTGACAAATTAAATGATTATCATAAAATATAATACTTTTTTTTAGAATGATGTTATTTAAAACATTTTAATTTCTACATTTGTGAAATCTATTTTAATAATCCTTAAATTTTAATGTTATGAAAAGAAGTCTACTATTGGTTGTATTTTTTATTACCACATTGTGTGCGCGAGCACAATTTACAGCAGGTAATCTTGTCGTTTCAAAGATTAATATTTCAGGTGGTCAAACCACTATTGTCAATGCAGATGATGCAACTAATGGGTATTACGCAGTTTTACAGGAAATTACTCCCGCAGGCGCTAATGTTGGTTCAGCAATTGCTCTTCCAAACCTAGTTTTAGACGGACGATCTGTTGCTTATGAAGGAGAAATTGGATTGTCACAAGATAACAAGTCTATTTCAATCATTGGATTTAATGGTGGTGTAAAATCTGGTTCTGCAACTTTTAGAGCAAATTCTAAAATGATATATAGGTTAGACTCACAAAAAACATTCGGAACTGTCACTAATATATTAGCTTCAGATTTTGCTGGAAATGCTTATAGAAATGCTTATAGAAATGCTATAAGTGCTGATGGTTCTTCTTTTTTAATTGCAACGGGTATAGGAACTCCTCCATATAGAACAATTAATTATGGAGCTAATAACCCTTCTGGAACAACTATGATGACTGCAGTTGGTCTAAGTCTTCCAGCTGGTCAGTCTATTCGTAATTTTACATACAACCAAGCAGGACTTTATGGTAGTGGTTAGGGGATAACTAAGTTTGATCCTATAACTGGTATTGGAACTATTTTAGCTAATACTCTACTGATAGTGTTCAAGTTGTATTTTTCGACACCACTGCTGGTGTTGGTGATACAGCTGGTAATGATTTAATGTACGTCGCAAATAGAAATAGTGGTGTTACTAAGTTTACTTGGAATGGTACAAATTGGGTTGCTGGTACAAGTATAAACGGTTCAGGTATTTCGCCAGCACCATCTTAAGGAGTTCCTGGTACTGGTGCCTATGCATTGATTGGGAGAATTGAAAGCGGGAAGCCAGCTTTGTATTCTATTTCTCACAATGGAAATAATACTAGTGTTACTTATACACATAGTCAAATTATTAAAATTGTAGATAATACTAGTTATAATGTAGATTGGACTAATGTTGGTGCTGATAGGGTTATTTCGGTAGTAGCCTCTACAGATAATACAGAAATGTTTAGAAGTATTTCTTTTGTTCCACAAGGAACTTTAGCTACTGCTAGTTTTGAGAAAAAAGTACAAAATTGGTCTATGTATCAAATCCATCAAAAGTTATTTTGAATATCAATTCTGAGGTTTCTGGAAGTTTTAGTGTTTATAACGTATTGGGACAAAAAGTACATCAGTTTAAAGTGGAAAATGGTAGTAATACTATAAATGTGGATAAATTGAATAGTGGTACTTATTTTGTTGAAGGAGCAAATGCCACCCAAAAAATAATTATTCAAAAATAATCTTAAGGAGGGCTAATGTCTTTCCGTGGATATTTAATTAGATAGTGGAGTAAGAGAGAATTTATTTCTTCTAAAGAAATATTCTATATTTTCTTCGGCTTAATTTATTTTAAATATCAAAAGCATATTATAAAGACCGGTAAGTTCAACAGTATGTGTGATACTGTTGAATCTTTGCAGATAAATTGTTTTTAAGGGTATTAGTAGCACATTTACAATTTTAAACAAATAAAAATAATACGTTTTAATACAAACAAAATATATGCTCAAATCAGGAATTTATTTAGCAATGATCATGCTAATTGGAAGCCTTTCTGCTCAGACAGTAAAAGTAAACCTTAACAACAACTGGCTGTTCAGAAAAAAAGGAGATGCCCAATGGATGAAAGCAATCGTGCCTGGTACCGTGCATACGGATTTGCTTCACAACAAGAAAATTGAAGATCCTTTTTTTCGTAACAATGAAAAAAACTTACAATGGATAGGCACTTCTGATTGGGAGTATAAAATGGAATTCCCCGCAGATGATCAACTTTTAGAGAATGATGCAATTGAAATTCAGTTCGAAGGTCTTGATACTTATGCAGATGTTTTTATAAATGGCACAAAGGTAATTGCCGCAGATAATATGTTTTTATTATGGAAAGCGGATATAAAAAAATATTTAATCAAAGGTCAGAATAATTTGTCGATCACATTTTATTCTCCGTTAAATAGGACAATGCCTCTCTATGATAGTCTTCCTTATGTAGTACCCGTAAGCAACAATGATCAAGCAGATAAACGATTAAGTGCTTTTACCAGAAAAGCGGGATATCATTATGGCTGGGACTGGGGACCGCGCTTTGTAACTTCTGGTATTTGGCGGCCGCTAACATTATTGGCGTGGAAGAAAGTTCATATTGAAGATTTATTTATAAAACAGCTAAAAATAGAGGCAAATAATGCCAGTTTGGAAGTTCAAATGAACCTGTCAAGTAGTTCCGAAGGATTAAAAACTTTACAGTTATTTGTTGATGATAACCAAACTCCTATTATTACTAAAAATATAATGGTTTTTAAAGGAGAGAATAGTGTAGCTGCTAAATTTGAAATGAATGATATTCAACTGTGGTGGCCAAATGGTATGGGTGATCAAAAACTTTATAAGTTCAGGGCTGTCATTTTGGATAAAAATACTGAAATTGGAAGTAGCGAAGTAAAGCGTGGCTTGCGTACCATTGAATTAGTAAACCAAACAGATGAAAAAGGCAAATCATTCTATTTTAAAGTCAATGGAAAACCTGTCTTTATCAAAGGGGCGAATTATATTCCGCAAGATAATTTTTTACCTCGGGTTACTAAAGAACGTTATGAGCATGTTATTAATACTGCCGTTTCGTCACACGTGAACATGCTACGTGTTTGGGGAGGAGGGATTTATGAAAATGATTTATTTTATGATCTTTGTGATGAAAAAGGAATTTTAGTGTGGCAAGATTTTATGTTTGCCTGTACTATGGTGGCACCGCTTGAAAATGTAAAAATGAATATTATAGCCGAGGCAAAATACAATGTTAAGCGGCTTAGAAATCATTCCTCTATTGCGCTTTGGTGCGGTAATAATGAAGCCACGCAATTCATTAATGAAAAATTTTGGGGGCATACAAAAGATAATTTTAAAACCCAAAAGGATTCCGCTACTGTTTTTAATACCTATGATGAGGTTTTTCATACTTTGCTACCGGGTGTACTTAAGGTTTATGATGAAGAAAAATTCTATTGGTCATCTTCACCAAATTACGAAAATTACTCCATGAAATATAAATTTAACCTCGCCTCAGGTGACATTCATTATTGGGGAGTTTGGTGGGGAAAAGAACCATTTGAAAAGTATAATGAAGTGGTTGGCAGATTTATGAGCGAATATGGATTTCAGTCATTTCCAGAACTTGAAACAGTAAAAAAATATACAATTCCTTCGGATTATGATATAAATTCAGAAGTAATGACAGCCCACCAGCGTTCTACAATTGGAAATGGAACAATTACACATTATATGAAAGAGATGTTTACCGTTCCTAAAAAATTTGAAAATTTCCTCTATGTTGGTCAAGTTCTTCAGGCAGAAGGAATAAAAATAGCATTGGAAACCCATCGTCGTGCCAAACCTTATTGTATGGGTACACTTAATTGGCAGATAGATGATTGTTGGCCGGTAGCTTCCTGGAGCAGTATGGATTATTATGGGCGGTGGAAAGCGCAACAGTATATGACTAAACGAGTTTTTGATGAATTCCTAATATCGGCTGTTAAAGAGAATGATAGCATCAAAATATTTGCAATATCAGATGTTTATAAATCTATAAATGCCGTTGTGCAAGTTTCGCTTATAGATTTTAATGGGAAAGTTTTAAAATTCGAAAACATGGAGGTGCTATTGCCTGAAAATAGCAGTACCCTTATTATGTCCTTCAAGGAAAATGAATTAGTTGATCTAAATAACAAGAAAAATGTGGTGCTTAATATGAAGTTACTGATTGATAATAAACAAGTTTCTCAAAACAATTTTTATTTTGAGAAACCTAAAAATTTAGAGCTTTCTAATGTTAAGGTAAAGTTGAAGCAAATTAGTGATACAACAATCGAGTTAAGCACCACTAAGATGGCTAAAAGCGTATGGTTATTTTTACCCAATGTAGATAATGCATTCAGTGACAATTATTTCGATTTGTTGCCTAACGAAAGAAAATTGATAGATGTGAAAACAAAAGATTTGAAATCTGTTTTGGGAAAAATTGAAATCAAAACATTGATTGACGCCTATTAATTTTATTAGCTTCTATTATAATTAAATAAAGCTATTAACCAGCAACTTGAATTAATTAGAAACACAAATTAATGACTCAAAACAATAAATTACAATAGTATTAAAACAAAATAAAAATGAAAAAAAATGCCCTTATTTGTCTAGCTTTTATTCTTTCTTTAAATCTTTTTTCACAAGAGAATGTTTCAGAAATAAAATCACTCTCCGAAGAAAAATGGTATGGAGCCTATACAGCTAAAGCTTTTTGCAACACACCTCTCAAGGATATTTCTTTTCAGCCGTACGGCCCCAACGAAAAGTTAAATGATCTCAGTATTGATAATCGAGGCAATCAGGCAGTGCCACTTTTGATTTCCAACAAAGGGCGTTATGTCTGGAGCGATCAGCCATTTGCCTTTGAATTTAAGGACGGAAATATGACTCTGCATTCCCAATATGAAAAAATCAATGCTGTGTCTTCTGGCAAAACATTGCGAGATGCTTATGTAAGCGCAATGAAATTGCACTTTCCCGCATCAGGAAAAATGCCTAATGAATTAATGTTTAAAATGCCGCAATATAATATGTGGATTGAACTTAATTATAATCAAGATCAGCCAAAGATATTGAAATATGCCAATGATATTTTGACCAATGATTTTCCATCAGGTGTTTTTATGATTGATGATATTTGGTCCAAAGATTATGGAAATTTTGATTTTGACCCAAGCAAGTTTTCAAACCCTAAATTGATGGTTGACGAACTACATCAAAAAGGATTTAAAGTGATGTTATGGCTGACACCGTTTGTTAGCCCAGACGGTAAAGAGTTTGGTCATTTGGCAAAAAATAAAGCAGTAGTGCTAAAAAAAGAAAATTCAAAACCTGCCATAATTAAATGGTGGAACGGGTATAGCGGCTGTTTGGATTTTACAAAACCATTTGCCGTTGATTGGTTAAGATCTAAATTAAAGGCATTACAAAGTACATATGGTATTGACGGTTTTAAATTTGATGCTGTTGATTCTGATTTTTATTCCAAAGGTTCTAAAGTTTTTCCAAATGATGATACAAATACCAACGGCCCAATTCAGGCTGAATTATTTGGAAAATTAGGTGCCGAGTTTGATTTTAATGAATTTCGTGCAGGCTGGAAGAATGGTAATCAGCCGCTTGCACAGCGTTTGCAGGATAAAGGTTATTCTTGGGATGACTTGAAATTGTTAGTTCCCGATATGGTTTCGGCTGGTTTAATCGGACATCCTTTTACTTGTCCTGATATGATTGGAGGAGGTTTATTATCTACTTTTGAAAATATAGATTACTCTAAATTTGATCAGGAATTAATGGTGCGTTCGGCACAAACGCAAGCTTTAATGCCAATGATGCAATTTTCGGTGGCACCTTGGAGAGTTTTGGATGAAAAGCATTTAAAAATCGTTCGAAAAGCAGCAAAATTACATGCTTCAATGGGAGATTATATTGTGACTCTGGCCAAAAAAGCAGCAGTCGATGGGGAACCAATTGTACGTCACTTGGAGTATGTTTTTCCTAATCAAGGATTTATTTCCTGCGATACACAATTTATGCTTGGGGATAAATATCTAGTTTGTCCGATGATCGAAAAAGGATACAAACGAACAGTCAAATTGCCAAAAGGAAATTGGATTGATGATTTAGGGAAGAAACACAAAGGGGGACAAACAATCAGTATAGAGGTGCCTTTGGATCGTTTGCCTTATTTTATTAATACTAAATAAAAATGTACAAACGTAGAGATTTTATTAAAGATACTGTGCTTGCTGGTTTCGGTATTTCACTCTTGCCGGAAATGGTGTTTGCGAAAATGCCGGTTTTCGATTACGAGTCATTGCGGCCGCCATTAGCGAACAGACGTTTTATTAGTAAAGCAGTTGAAAAAGAAATAGTGGAAGTGTCTAAAAAGATAAAGGATAAAGAGCTGGTTTGGCTGTTTAATAATTGTTTTCCCAATACACTTGACACTACAGTATTTGCTTCAATAAAAGATAATAAACCGGATACTTACATTATTACTGGTGATATAGATGCCATGTGGCTGCGTGACTCTTCTGCACAGGTTTGGCCTTACCTGCCTTTAATGAAAAACGACAAAGAACTGGAGACAATGATTGCTGGTGTAATTAACAGACATGCTTACTATGTGTTGATTGATCCCTATGCGAATGCATTTTTTAATGATCAGGAAAGAAAAGGGCATAATGATGAAACGTTGATGAAACCTGGTGTTCATGAAAGAAAATGGGAGGTGGATTCTTTATGTTATGTAATTAGGCTGGCTTATGGATACTGGAAGCAAAGTGCTGATAAATCTTGTTTTGACAGCACTTGGTTAATAGCAATGAAAGAGATTGTGGCCACTTTTAAAAATCAACAGCGTAAAAATAATAATGGGTCTTACAATTTCAAACGTGTGACTAATCGCCCTACAGATACCGCAGCTGGTGGTGGTGCTGGTGCGCCTGTAAATCCCATTGGGTTAATAGCTTCTGTTTTCAGACCTTCAGATGATGGTACTGTTTTTCCTTTTTTAATTCCATCCAATTATTTTGCTGTTGTATCGCTTCGTCAATTAGCTGAAATAGTAGAGAAGGAATTTCAAGATGAGACTTTTTCATTAGAATGTTTGCAACTTGCCAATGAAGTGGAGTCTGCCTTGAAAGAGTATGCTGTGATAAACCATAAAAAGGCGGGTAAAATATTAGCATACGAAATAGATGGATTTGGAAGCAGCTATCTTATTGATGATTCAAATATACCTAGTCTTTTATCCTTGCCATACATAGGGGCAATAAGTGTTGACAATCCGTTATATATGAACACTAGAAAATTTTTACTTACACCTGGTAATCATCCTTATTATGCAAAAGGAAAAGTGGCAGAAGGAATAACAGGTCCTCATGTAGGCAGAGATATGATTTGGCCTATGAGCATTATTATGCGTGGTCTTACTTCAAATGATGATATGGAAATAAAGCAATGTATTGACATGCTCAAGAAGAGTCATGGCGGTACAGGGTTTATGCATGAGGCATTTTATAAGGATGATGCTACCAAATTCACACGGAAATGGTTTGCCTGGGCAAATACCTTATTCGGGGAATTCATTATAAAATTATCTGTAGAAAGACCTCATTTGCTAAGCTGATAATGCTATGAATGGTAAAAAAAATAGCAGATGGCTTTGCTTGAGTATGATTATAAAATTTTAAATAAATTAGTTTACAGCATATTAAATAAAATTTATTATGCATAAATACATAAAATAACCAATGGAAAAGAAAGGGTTTATAAGAACTGGGAATTTTGCACAGCGTATACAAAAACAACTCATTGTTTTATTTGTATGCTGCGTATACAATTTCACTTTTGCACAAGAAAAATTACTAACCACTCCGGGTACATTTGCAATAGGTGTCAATTATTGGTCCTCACACGCAGGAACTCATATGTGGAAGGATTGGAAGCCTGAAATTATAGAACAAGATTTTAAGCAGTTGTCCGAAAACGGGATAAAAGTGTTAAGAGTATTTCCGCTGTGGCCGGATTTTCAACCTATCCATATCGTGTATTCGGGTAGAGGCGAAGTGAAGTATTTTGCTACCAAAGACGAACAACCTTTACCATTAACAGGAATTGGTAGTGACGGAATGAGCGAAGACCAATTGAAACATTTTGAAATTTTTGCAGATTTGGCACAAAAACACAATTTGAAATTGGTAGTTGGACTTGTAACTGGATGGATGAGTGGTCAGCTTTATGTTCCGCCAGCTCTTGAAGGAAAAGATATAATGACAGATCCAGTTTCATTAGTTTGGCAACAAAAATTCGTGACTTCTTTTGTAAAGCGATTAAAAAATAAACCAGCTATTATAGCATGGGATTTTGGAAATGAGTGCAACGAAATGCAAAAATTAGAGAATCACAATCAAGCTTATGTGTGGTCTTCAATCATATCAGGAGCCATTAAAAGCGAGGATAATACAAGGCCTATAGTTTCTGGGATGCACAGTTTACAAGCCGAAAATAATGCTACTTGGAGAATCATAGATCAGGCAGCTACAACTGATATTTTGACCACACATCCGTATTCATTATGGACAAAATATACCAGCCAGGATGGAATTAACACAATGCGAACCATTCTGCATGCCGCTGCAGAAACCAGATTATACGGGGATATCGGTGGTAAACCTGCTTTAACCGAAGAAACAGGGGTTATGGGACCAATGACAGGAGGCGAGAAAGAGAAAGCAGCTTTTGCAAGAACAGCTTTATTCTCTAATTGGGCTCACGACTGTATGGGAACTTTCTGGTGGTGTGCGTACGATCAATTGAGTTTTAAATATCCTCCTTATAATTATGCTTCGGTTGAGGCTGAATTGGGTTTGATTCAAGAGGATAGAAAGCCAAAACCGGTACTAAATGAATTGAAAGCATTCAGTAATTTTATTGATAAATTACCTTTTAAAACATTGCCTGCTCGAAAAACCGAAGCCGTTTGCATTTTGACAGAAGGCCAAGACACTTGGTCTGTTGCCTATTCTAGTTTTGTATTGGCAAAACAAGCTGGTTTCGATTTTAAATTTCAAAAAGCAGATCAGGAATTAATTGACTCACCTTTATATTTATTACCTTCTTTGAAAGGCATTGATCCATTTTATAAAGACTATTGGTTTAAATTATTAGAAAAAGTAAAAAATGGATCAACATTATATATGTCATTGGATGATGCTTATCTGCCTACTTTTAATGAACCACTTGGCGTAGAAGTTTCAGTGAATGAGAAACGCAGAGGTCCAATTGCTTTCAATGCGAACATCAATTCAGAACCCTTAATTTTTACTTCAAAATCAGAACGAAAATTAAGAATTGATCCTAAAAAAACTACCGTTTTAGCAGCTGAAGAAGATGGCAATCCATTGTTTTTGAAAACAAGTTATGGTAAAGGATTTATTTATTTGTTGACTTTCCCATTAGAGAATAATTTAACGACAACAACAGGTGCTTTTGATAAAGGACAACCTAAATATGCAGCTATTTATAAAGAAATAGCCAAACCTCTAATGGAGCAGCGAGTGCTACAGCAGTCAAATCCTTTTATTGGTGTAACAGAACACGAAATTAATGATAAAGAAAAAGTAGTAATCCTAATCAATTATAGTACGGAAGATTTGTCTTCTGATATCACTATAAAACAGGGATGGAAAGTGAAATCTGCATTGTATGGAAATATGCCCAATGACAATACCGTTTCAATTTCGGCAAATGATGCCGTTGTTCTGAAAATTAACAAAATATAATATTATTTAATTATGAAGCAATTTAAGATTACCATTCTTGCCATAGTTCTGTGCTTGGTAAGTGCAGCAGCAAAAGCCCAATCCTTTATCGTTGAAGGTCCTTGGAAAATCAGTTTTGAAGATAAAAAAGAATTTAGCCAGCCAGAATTTAATGATGGCTCTTGGGAAAATTTAACGGATTTGAAATGGAGTGACGATCGCAAGACAACAGCCAACAGAACCTTATGGATTCGCAAAAAAATAATCATACCTTCATCTTTGAAATCCGAATTTGAGAAGACTGGTTTATTGACTTTGAGTATGGGAAAAGTGCTTCAAACTGATGATACTTACCTAAATGGAAAGATGATTGGTTCAACGGGTTCAGGTGATACCTATAGAAATTATTTGGTTGCCAAAGAAGATATTTTATGGGATAAAGAAAATGCCATTTCGCTTAGGGTTAGTCATTGGGGTTCCTTTAATATTTCGAAAATCCCCACATTTATGGCAGCAGCTCCCTCCAACTTTTTTGCCTATAAAAGCACTATTAAAAATGCGGATGTTAAAGGTACAATTCAAAATAAAGAGTTGGAATATCAATTAGAAATTACCAATAAATCTCCAAAAAATATTGATGGAGTTTTGCAGGCAGATTTTTATAATTTTCAAGGTGTAAAAGTTCATAGTGCACAAAAAAACATTCTTCTTGGAGTGGGAGAAAATAAAATTATTTTTCCTTACAAATCAGCATCTCCTTTTTTAAAAATAGTATATACACTTAGCGTTGCTTCATTCCAATATACCAGTCAATGGAATGCAGAATATGGTTATGAAAGCATAATCTATAAGCCAGCTTTACCAGTTGTTCAATACAAAGCTTTACAAAAATATTTACCTGCAGACTTAAATAAAATTGTAATTAATGGTTGGTTGGGAGACAGACTTAAAGCCAATACAGAATTGCGTCTGCACAAAGTAGATGAAGAAGCTATACTGGCGGGTTTTATCAATCGCCCAGGAAATCATTCTTGGATTGGGGAACATATCGGTAAATTTTTAGAAGCCGCTTGCAATGCTTATGACAATAATGCAGACCCGGAATTAAAAAATCAAATTGACCGATCAGCCCAGCAGCTTATTGGCGCTCAATTGGCAGATGGATATCTGGGTACTTATGATATGGATAGTCACTGGACAAGTTGGGATGTGTGGAGTCATCGCTATGATTTAATGGGATTATTGCGCTATTATGAACTTTCTGGATTCAAACCCGCTTTGGTGTCAAGTGAAAAAATTGGAGATCTAATAATGCAGACTTTTGGCACGGAAAAAGGACAGAAAGATATTGTAAAAGCTGGTGGACACGTTGGAATGGCTGCGACTTGCATTTTAGAATCAATGGCAGAGCTTTATCGTTTTTCAGGTAACAAGAAATATCTTGACTATTGTTATGAACTGGTAAAAAGTTTTGATAATCCTGGTGGTCCACGAATAATTACCACTTTGAACTCAGAGGGAAGAGTTGATAAGGTTGCCAATGCCAAAGCCTATGAAATGATGTCAAATTTTTTAGGAATAGTAAAATTATACCGTCTTACAAACGATGATAAATTTTTGAAACCAATCCAAACGGCCTGGAATGATATTGTAGCAAGCCGACTTTACATTACTGGAACCACCAGTTCTTTCGAGCATTTTCAGGACGATCATGTTCTGCCGGGCGGAAATAAAGATAATATGGGGGAAGGATGTGTGACCACTACCTGGGTACAGCTTAATTATCAACTTTTTTGTATTACTGGTCAAATGAAATATTTGGATGAATTGGAGCGCTCTGTTTATAATCATTTAACAGGAGCAGAAAATCCGCAAACTGGCGGTGTGAGTTATTATACTCCATTGGTGGGTAAAAAACCTTTCCGTACAGTAATCACCTGCTGTATGAGTAGTGTACCAAGAGGAATCGCTATGATACCCCTTTTTGTAAATGGAAAAATAAATAATAATCCTGCTTTTTTGTTGTATCAGCCAGGCAAGTATAGTACACTAGTTGCTAAAAATAAAATTTCTTTTACCACAACTGGCGACTATTTAAAGGATGGAAAAGTAACTATAACAGTAGATAGCGGTAGTAAAGTTAGATTTCCCGTTGAATTTCGAAAACCGTATTGGGCAAGTGATTTTAGCATTCAAATAAACGGTCAAAAACAATTAATTGCCAAAACTCAAACCACCTCAATTGAAAGACTTTGGAAGAAAGGCGATAAAATAGAAATCAGTTTTACTATGCCAATTATTGTATTAGATGGAGGTAAAAGTTATCCAAATCAAGTTGCTTTGCAGCGTGGGCCTCAAGTGATGGCTTTTGATCAAAGTCTCAATAATGATCTCGATATAAATAAATTTACTGTAAACACAGTGAATATAGAGTTATTGCCAACTACTTATTCGTTGCCAAATAAATGGGTGGGTACTGAAAAATTCGAGCTTAAAGCTACAGGTGAAAACAGCAACAAAAACATTATACTTGTCCCTTACGCCGATGCGAGTCAAACAGGTGGGGTAATTTCAACTTGGATAAAAAAACAAAATAATTAATTATGAACAATAAAATCATTGTAGTAGGAAGTTCCAATACAGATATGGTATTGAAAACAGAAAGATTTCCAAAACCAGGAGAAACTCTTCTTGGTGGTGATTTTTACATTTTTCAAGGCGGTAAAGGAGCCAATCAGGCGGTTGCCGCTGCTAGGGCAGGAGGAGATGTTACTTTTGTATGTAAATTGGGTAATGATACTTTCGGAAATGATGCAATTGATCATTATCGTAAAGAGAATATTGATGTATTAAGTATTGCCCAAGATGCTAAAGCGTCAACGGGTGTGGCAGTTATTACCGTGAATGGAGAAGGTGAAAATTCTATTATTGTAGCCTCAGGAGCCAATGCTTTATTGAGTGTAGAAGATGTGGAAAAAGCCATTAAAAATACAGGAGAAACCAATTGGTTTATTACACAATTAGAAACACCGGTTGAAGTCATCATTTATTTGGTAAAATATGCCAAAGAAAACAATAAGAATTTGGTTTTAAATCCAGCTCCTGCGACCTCACTACCTGATGAAGTTTATGATGGTTTGTTTTTAATTACTCCAAATGAGACTGAAACCGAATTACTAACTGGAATTAAAGTCATCGATGAACTTACTGCCAAACAAGCAAGCGAAATTTTTAAAGCAAAAGGGGTGCAAAATACCATCATTACCTTAGGCAGTAAAGGAGCATATTTAGCTACTGAGACTTTTAATGGAATTATTGAATCAAGGAGAGTAAAAGCGATAGATACAACTGCTGCTGGCGATGTGTTTAACGGAACACTAATTGTGGCTTTGTCCGAAGGTAAAAACTGGAAAGAGGCGGTTGAATTTGCCTGTAAAGCTGCAGCTATTTCGGTAACAAGAATGGGTGCCCAAACATCAGCTCCAACAAGGAATGAGATTGATCAATAACCAAATAATTGTGTTTTATGAAAAATATATTCTCGCTTTTTATATGTTGTCTGTTTATCTCAACTCTCTCTGCACAGGAAATAAAAACTGGCAACACACAGGTTGCAAATAAAGAAGTTTTTAAAATTTCTGTAGAGGACTATAATGACAAAGTGCATGCAATATGGTCTGGTCAAATTATTGCTACTTTGATGGGGCTGCCTGCGGAGCATACAGTGGCGAGTGTAAAATGGATAGACAAAATCCAACCAAACTTGTTATCACGTCTTCTTGATGATGATTGGTATTATGAAATGATTGCCATAAAAGGTTTTGAAAAGTTTGGTCCCGAAATGACTGTAGCTCAATTGGGTGAAATGTGGAAACAAAATAAATGTGGTTCCTGGGGTTCTAGCGCTGAGGCTAGAAAATTATTAGAAAATGGGGTACAATCTCCGCTGACTGGAAATCCTTTATATAATCGATTTTGGTTTACAATTGGTCCACAATTTAGTGCTGATGTATATGGAGCATTGTCTCCAGGAATGCCCAATCTTGCTGGAAAAATGGCCAGAGAATACGGTCACGTAAATGGGTATGCAGAAGGAGTTGATGGTGCTGTTTTTGTTGCAACTGCAATAAGTTTGGGTTTTATAGAAAAAGACACCAAAACAATCGTGCGAAAAGCCGCTTCAATGATAGACGAAAAATCTCCCTACAGACAATGTTTAAATATGGTTATTGAAATGGCAGACAAAGGAAGTTCTGCCCAAAAGATATTGGAAACAGTAGAACAAAGATGGCATATCGAATATCCAAATACCAACAATGCAGTAGCAAATGGTGGAATCATTGCTACCTGTTTATGGTTTGGAGAAGCTGATTTTTTAAAGACGGTTAATTTGGCATCCAGAAGTCTAGATTTTACCGATTCTGATTGTAATGCTGCTAACGCCATTGGAGTTATTATGGCTATGAAAGGAACTGCTGGTATACCAAAAGGATTGATGGAGCAGTTAGGAGACACAATAAAAGGAGATAAAATGGGCAAAGTAGAGTTTAACCCAGCCATTAACGAAAGTATTTCGGAACTGGGAAAACGGACTGCAAAAATAGGCGAAAAGATTGTTTTGCTAAATGGAGCTTCAAGAACGGGAAATACATTGGTAATTCCAATAAAACCTCTTGCTACCCAACCTGCAGAACTTTTTTCTTTATCTGATTACACAAAGACTTGGAATCCTTCCTGGCAGTTAGTTGGAGCTGGTTTTTTTGGACCAAAAGGGGGAACTTACTTAGATGTCAATGAAAATGTTTTGGTTACGTATCCAAGGGATGAAGTAAGAAGGCTTAACCTTAATCAAACCATAAAATTAAAAGATCAAAAGCAACTAAGTATCAATGTGGCTTCTGATCTAGGAAAACCTTGGGAACTGATTGTTTATATAGATGACGAAAAAAAAAGCACCACAATAATTGAATCAATTTCTGAGAGTGCCAAGTGGCAAGAAATTATTGTAGATCTTACGAAATACCAAGGACAAGAGATAAAAATTCGCCTCTATCAGAATGTATTAATTCAAGGAACAAATAAACTAGGAGGTAGTGCCTACTGGAAAAGTATCACTATTTTATAATCTTTAAACAACAAATTATGTTTGTAATTCATTCTTATTCGACAGCCATATTATTTTGTTTCATCACAATGTTGTGCTGGGGCTCATGGGCTAATACTACCAAACTCAGCTCTGCCAAATGGCGTTTTGAATTGTTCTATTGGGACTATGCTTTGGGGATTTTAATTTTGTCATTAATAATGGCATTTACACTAGGAAGCAATGGTGTGACAGGAATGTCTTTTTTAGAAAATATCGAACAAGCAGACAATAGCAATTTGATCTCTGCATTCATTGGAGGAATTGTTTTTAATCTGGCAAATATTCTGTTGGTTTCAGCCATTTCATTAGCAGGTATGAGTGTTGCTTTTCCAGTAGGAATTGGAATTGCGCTAATATTAGGAGTTTTGGTTAATTATTCTGCCAATCCGCAAGGAAATGTAACCTTATTATTTGGTGGTGTGGCGCTAATTGCAATTGCCATTTTGTTGAATGCGAGGGCATACAAACAGGTATCGAAAGATACTGGTTCTTTTTCTGTAAAAGGTTTAGTTCTCGCTATTGTAGCGGGGGTACTAATGGGCTTTTTCTATAAATATGTTGCTGTAAGTATGGCTACTGATTTTGAAATTGGAGAAGTAGGTAAACTTACGCCCTACACAGCTTTGGTATTGTTTGCTATAGGTATTGTGGCGAGTAATTTTGTTTTTAATGGATTGCTAATGCGTTATCCTTTTGCTGGAGCTCCATTACGTTTTCAAGATTATTGGAGTGGTTCAAAAAGAGATCACTTGGTTGGTATTTTAGGAGGAGTGATTTGGCATTTGGGGATGTCTTTTAATATTATCGCTTCAGGAAAAGCAGGTTCTGCTATCTCTTATGGATTGGGACAAGGAGCTACTATTGTTGCTGCTATTTGGGGAATTTTTATTTGGAAGGAATTTGCCAATGCCACAAAAGCAACATATAGAAATTTATATTTAATGCTACTGTTGTATGTCATTGGAATTATCCTAATCATTTTAGCGAAAAATTAATTGGATTAAATATCATTAAAAGTGAAACGAATGTCAGTTCGTATCAATTAATTTAAAAATAAGATTTAATCAAATACAATGAAAAAAATAGCAATTGTATGTAGTGTTCTTTTGTCCCATTTAATAGTTGCACAAGTTCCTGTTTATAAAAATAAAACGGCTCCAGTTGAAAAAAGAATATCCGATTTGTTAAGTAAAATGACTATTGAAGCAAAATCCTTTAATTAAATCAAAATGACTGTCCGTAACTTGTACCAATAAGTAAAAAAGACTATATTTGGATATACAAACTCCTAAAATCCATCACATGAATTTACGTGCATTTTTCGAAAAATATCCCGACGAATCATCTTCAATCGAAGGTTTTAAAACGCGCCGTTTGGAATTAGGTGTTGTTTGCAAAAAGTGTCAACACACCGAACATTATTTTAGGAAGACCGATTTGAAATTTCAATGTAAAAAATGTGGTAGCCGTGTTAGTTTGCGTTCAGGCACGGTTATGGAAAATTCGAACTTGCCGTTTCAATATTGGATGCTTTGTATAGAATTGATGACTTTATCAAAGAAGAGTTTTTCAGCTTTAGAAATGCAACGTATGTTAGGGCATAAACGGTATGAACCAATTTGGTTTATGATGCACAAAATACGAAGAGTGATGAGTAAACGAGATGAAAAATACCAATTAAAAGGATGCTTAGAATTCGATGAAGGTTTTTTTGAAAGAGTTGACAATAAAGAGGTTGTAAAAGAGAAAGAAGAGTCGGATAGTGGCGAATCTACTCAAAATAAAAGAGGTAGGGGTAGCGAAAGACAGTCCAAAGTTTTGGTAATGGTAGAGTCTGAGCCAAGTTTATCTGCTCCAAAAAAAGGTAAACCGAACAGAAAAGTAGGCTATCTAAAAATGGTGGTCATGGAAGATTTAAAAGCAGCAACTATAAATAAAGAAGTCGAAAAGTCCGTGGATAAATCGGCAAATATCTTAACAGATGGATACACTGGCTATAACAAATTAGTGGAGGTAATTGCTAAACATAGCGTTGCAATAGAACCTAACAAAACAAAATCTGAAAAAATTTTTCCATGGGTCAATCGAACAATTAGCAACGCAAAAAAAGGGCTTTTAGGAATACACCATAACTGCATAAATGATCAATACATGCAAAATTATTTAGATGAATTTTGCTATAAATTCAACAGGAGGTATTTTGGAGACAAACTATCGGAAAGACTCCTAATCGCAGCTCTTGAAACTACTTGGTATTAGTAACGGATAGTCATATAAATCAATATACTTTCGGAATCAATAATAATTCCAGAGTAGGATTAAAAACAGTTTCCTTTTTCCATTTTATTCTTGGAACAACTAATGGCAACTTTATCCAATGGATTACATTTTATTAGTTTTGGCAATGTGCCAAAATGGATTCCAGAAATGCCTAAAGGAGCTAATTCCATTAAAATAAATAATTAAACGAGAACAATAAATTTTAAATTATAATATCTTAACCATGAACAAATTTAATAAAAATGTTATTTATGTATCTTTAGTACTATTTATATTTTTTAATATAAAAGTATCTGCGCAATTGGCTGTTAATACAACTTATAGTGGTATTAAAATAGCAGAAAATGTAAAACTTCGCCAGCTGAGCAATGGAGGTAAAACAATCCACCGCTTTTTTGACACTTCGCCTCTAAGTCCTTCAGGTCGCTACGTGGCATTGTTTAGATTCCCGTATGAAAATGTATCGCCAAAAGCAGGTGATGCAGGACAAGTTGTACTTATAGACTTAAAGATGGGAAAAGAAAAAGTAGTGGCAGAATCCAGAGGATGGGAAATGCAGCTTGGAGCTAATGTACAATGGGGAAAATCTGATAAGGAGTTATTGTATAATGATGTTGACACTCTTAGCTGGAAAGCTTATTGCACTGTTCTTAATCCTTTTTCTGCAAAAAAAAGGAGATTGGGGAGCACTGTTTTTATGGCTTCCAATGATGGTAAAAAAATAGCAAGCTACGATTTGATAAAATCTACATATGCCCAAGTTGGTTATGGAGTTATTATTCCTAAAAAACTCATAAAGCGCAATATTGGTTTTGACCAAATCGATGGAATTGAAGTAACGGATATTGCATCAGGAAAAACCAAACAGCTGGTTACCCTAAAAGATATTTATGAAAAAACTTTGCCTTCGATTCAGTTTGAAAATTCAAAAGATTATGAATTTTACTGTTTTCAAGTAAAATGGAATCCACAAGGAACACGACTTTTGACCACTCTGCAATGGTCTAAAAAAGGAGAGCCAAGAAAACGTACGGTTATTACTATGCGCTCCGACGGCTCAGATATAAGGACGGCCATAAAACCAGAGCAATGGGAAAAAGGAGGACATCATGTTAACTGGACTCCAGATGGGGAACATCTATCTATGAATCTGAATGTTGATGGAAAAGAAGGTCTTGAACTAATAGAAGTAAAATATGACGGCACCGGCTTGAAAACAGTTTTTTCGCCGGGATCAGGACATCCTTCTTATCATCCTAAGGGTTTGCCTTTAATTATAACAGATGCTTATCCAAATGAGTCAATAACTGCCAAGAACGGAATTGTACCTATAAGGCTTTTAAATATGGCAACTGGAAAAGAAGAAAATATTGTTGAAATTTTCGTATCTAAAACAGATGGGGAATTCCGTGTAGATCCTCATCCAGCTTGGGACAAAAGCGGTCGTTATATTATATTTAATGGGTATATTGATAATACACGAAATGTATTTATGGTCGATATCAGCGATTGGCTTGTAAAGCAAGGTTTTTCATTGAAATAGTATTGAAAGCTTTAGAAAATAGTTAATGTTTTTAAATCAACTTATTAATACATATCAAAGTTTTAATCAATATTTTAAAACGTAATGTGTGAATCTACAATTACTGCTTTTTTAGGATAAAAGAATTGCGATGCATAAATCGATGCCAAACGTTGGACTATAAAATTTAATGAAATTAAAATGAAAAAATTAACAATTGTATTTAGTATCCTTTTATCCAATTTAGTTTTTGCCCAAGTTCCTGTTTATAAAAATAAAACAGCTCCGGTTGAAAAAAGAATATCCGATTTGTTAAGTAAAATGACTATTGAAGAAAAAATCCTGCAGTTAAATCAGTATACTTTTGGTATCAATAACAATCCCAATAATATAGGTCCGGAAGTAAAAGGATTACCAGCCGGAATTGGTTCACTAATTTATTTCAGTGCCGATCCCGTTTTAAGAAATACCATCCAAAAGAAAGCTATGGAAGAAACCCGTTTGGGTATTCCTATTCTTTTTGGTTTTGATGTAATTCATGGTTTCAGAACTGTTTATCCTATTTCGATTGCCCAAGCCTGTTCTTGGAATCCAGAATTAGTAAAACTAAATTGTAGTGAAGCGGCGCGCGAATCGGTTTTGTCTGGTGTAGATTGGACTTTTTCACCAATGATTGATGTGGCTCGCGATCCACGCTGGGGAAGGGTTTCGGAGGGATATGGCGAAGACCCTTATGTAAATGCAGTTTTTGGTGTTGCTTCTGTAAAAGGATATCAAGGCAAAAAATTATCAGATCCTTTTTCAATAGCAGCTTGTTTGAAACATTTTGTGGGATATGGAATGAGCGAAGGTGGACGTGATTATCGTTTTAGCGATGTGTCTGCACAGTCATTATGGGAGACATATTTGCCTCCTTATCAAGCTTGTATTGATGCTGGTGCAGCAACTGTGATGAGCGGTTTTAATGATATTAGTGGTGTGCCTGCAACAGCAAATCATTATACTTTAACTGAAATTTTAAAAAAACGTTGGAAATTTAATGGTTTTGTGGTTTCCGATTGGAATGCAGTAAAACAACTGGTTTGGCAAGGCGTTGCAAAAGATGAAAAAGAAGCGGGACAAAAAGCATTTATGGCTGGGGTAGAAATGGATATGAAAGACAATATTTATTTTGAACATTTTGCGGCATTAATTGCCGAAAAGAAAATCCCAATGTCGGCAATTAATGATGCTGTTTCTCGTGTACTAAGAGTGAAATTTAATTTGGGTTTATTCGACAACCCCTATACTGAAATTGTTGAAGAACAATCTCGTTATTTGCAAGCTAGAAGTAAAGAATTAGCTACTAATTTAGCTGAAGAATCGATGGTTCTGTTAAAAAATAAATCCAATACTTTGCCTTTTAATTCTAATGTAAAAAAAATAGCTTTGATTGGACCGATGGCAAAAGACAAGGAAAATATTATCGGGGCTTGGTCATTTAATGGAAAATCAAAAGATGCTGAATCTCTTTTTGAGGGAATTCAAAAGGAGTTTAAAAATGTTACGATCAATTATGCAGTAGGTTGTGATTTTGATGGAACCAATGAATCAGGTTTTGCAGAAGCTGTTGCAAAAGCTAAGGAATCCGATATAATAGTACTTTGTTTAGGAGAAAAGAAAACTTGGAGTGGCGAAAATGCTTCTCGTTCTACAATAGCTTTACCAGAAATTCAAGAAAAATTAGTAGAAGAACTTAAAAAAACAGGCAAACCAATTGTATTGGTATTGTCTAATGGCCGCCCTTTGGAATTAGTACGTTTAGAACCTTTGGTTGATGCCATTGTCGAAATTTGGCAACCAGGAGTTGCAGGCGGAACTCCTTTGGCTGGGATATTGTCCGGTAGAATAAATCCTTCAGCAAAATTAGCGATTACTTTTCCACTTACTACGGGTCAGATTCCAACATATTATAGTATCCGTCAAAGCGCAAGACCTTTTGACAAACAAGGAGATTATCAAGATATTTCAACGGAGCCTCTGTATTGGTTTGGACACGGTTTAAGTTATACCAAATACGATTATAGCCCAATAAAGTTATCGGCAACAAAAATTAATAAAAATCAAAAAATAATGGTCGAAGTTTCCGTCGCGAATACTGGAAAAGTGGATGGAAAAGAAACTGTTTTTTGGTACGTTTCGGATCCTGTTGCTTCTATTTCTCGTCCAATTAAAGAACTGAAGTTTTTCGAGAAAAAAGAAATTAAATCTGGAAAAAAAATAATTTATACTTTTCAAATTGAACCAATGCGCGATTTAAGTTTTACAGACGCAATTGGAAAACGATTATTCGAATCGGGTGATTTTTATTTATATGTCAATGACCAAAAAGTAAAATTTGAAGTAACAGAATAAACATTAATCCTGTTTTTTTGCTATTGAATTAGTAAAATTTTTTGAATTAAAAACTACCTAGAAGCTATATAATTACAAATTTATAAGTCACCTCCCAAATGAACATTTTAAACATTATTCTTGCTATAACTCCTGTAGTTTTATTGATTGTCTTACTTGGATTTCTTAAAGTTTCAGGGGATAAAAGTGCTTTTATAACCCTTATAGTTACAATTTTAATTGCTAGTTTTGGGTTTGATTTTTCACTGAAATCTATTGGTTTTTCGATGATTTATGGCACTTTAAAAGCTATATTCCCCATCATATTGATTATTATTACGGCTATATACAGCTACAATGTCGTGGTTTTTACCAAAAAAATGGAAGTTTTAAAATTTCAATTCTCCAATATTTCTACAGATAAAACGATTCAAGTATTGTTGCTTACTTGGGGATTTGGTGGTTTGCTCGAGGGAATGGCTGGTTTTGGTACAGCTGTTGCCATACCCGCAGCAATTTTAATTGGGCTAGGGTACAAGCCTCTTTTTTCGGCATTGGTCAGTCTACTTTCCAATAGTGTCCCAACTGCATTTGGAGCAGTAGGAGTTCCAGTAAAAGCTATTGCTGTTGAAATTGGCTATGAAAATCTTACCGGTTTAGGCACAGAAGTAGTTTTACAATTAATTCCTTTAATGATAATCATTCCTTTTATCATTGTTACATTAACGGATTCTACTTTAAAATCATTGCCGAAGAACATCTTGCTAAGTCTTGTTGTTGGAGGGGTATCTATTGCCGTTCAATATTTTTCCGTACTCTATATTGGGGTTGAAACCCCTGCAATATTAGGTAGTATTGCCTCAATTATTGTAATCGTGATTTGGGGGAAAATGACTGCAAAAAAAGATGCTAATTCAACTCTCGAAAAGAAAACAAATGCGGCGATAATTAATGCTTGGTCCGTTTACGGATTGATTTTGCTTTTCATAATAGGTACTAGTCCATTGTTTGATTCTTTTCGAACTTTCTTGCAATCGATAAGTGCAACTCCAATAACTTTAACTATAAATGGAATAGACAAAACGGTGAAGATATTTTGGCTAACTGATGGTGGGATTTTAATTTTTCTTGGAACATTTTTAGGAGGACTTCTTCAGGGCGCAACTACAAAAGATTTATTTTCTGTTCTTTGGAAATCAATACTTCAATTAAAAAAAACCTACATTACAGTAATTAGCCTTATCATTTTATCTACAATTATGGATTTTTCAGGAATGATTCCTGTTTTAGGATTGGCATTAGCGGCTGCAACAGGTACTTTTTATCCGCTATTTGCGCCAGCTATAGGTTGTTTGGGAGCTTTTCTGACCGGAAGTGATACCTCATCCAATATTTTATTTGGAAAACTTCAGGCTAATGTGGCGCATCAGATAGGGGCAGAGCCTAGTTGGTTTGCAGCTGCAAATACTGTAGGTGCAACCGGAGGAAAAATCATATCACCTCAAAGTATTGCCATTGCAACATCGGCTTGTGGTCAACAAGGAAAAGAAGGAGAAATTATGAAAAAAGCACTACCTTATGCCTTATTTTATATTTTTGTGGCAGGTTTAATGGTCTATTTCTTTGGAAAATAAAATTACAAAACTTCAAAAAACACATCTGTTATGTTAGCTCCTTCTTACCAAAAGTTAAAAGACATATTATCGGCTTCTATCGACCCAAAACGTATTTTGACCAATCCATTGCAAACTTTGGCGTATGGAACCGATGCCAGTTTTTATAGATTGATTCCAAAAATTGTAATTTTGGCGCACAATGAAGCTGAAGTAATCGAAATTATTAAAGAAGCAAAAAAACTGGATATTGCATTGACATTTCGTGCTGCTGGAACCAGTTTATCCGGTCAGGCGATTAGCGATTCGGTTTTGGTAGTTGCAACGCACGGTTGGAAAAATTTTGAACTTTTGGAAAACAACCAAGAAATAAAATTGGAACCTGGAATTGTCGGTTCGCGTGCCAATACTTTCTTGGCACCACACGGATTGAAAATTGGCCCTGATCCAGCTTCCATCGGAGCTGCTATGATTGGTGGAATTGTTGCCAATAACGCCAGCGGAATGTGTTGCGGAACGGCTCAAAACTCTTATCAAACCATAGCCGATATCCGAATAGTTTTGAGCGACGGAACCATTCTTGACACTGCCGATTCAAACAGTGTGGCAGCTTTCAAAAACAATCAAAAAGTTTTGATTCAAGAAATAGAAAGTCTTAGAGATACCATCAAAAACGATGAAACCTTGTATCATTTCATCAAAAATAAATTTAAAATAAAAAACACCACAGGTTACAGCATCAATGCCTTGGTCGATTATCAAGATCCGATTGAGATCATCAAGCATTTGATGGTGGGGTCTGAAGGAACTTTGGCTTTTATTTCGAATGTGACTTTCAAAACGGTTATCGACGAAAAGCACAAATCCTGTTCCTTGATAATTTTCCACAGCATTCAAGATGCTTGCAATGCGACCATTTTATTGAAATCAGCACCGGTTGCAGCGGTTGAATTATTGGACAGAGAATCGATCCGCTCTGTAGAATTCGATCCTGATGCACCAGAATATTTCAGAACCTTACCCGAATCGGCTTGCGCTTTGTTGGTCGAATGTCGAGACAATGATTTGGACGATATGATGTTAAAACAGCTTAAAATCCGTTTGGAAATTGAATCGATTCCAACTTATGCTGAATATGAATTCACATCCAATCCCAAACAATATTATTTTAATTGGAAAGCCCGAAAAGGATTGTTACCAACGGTTGGAGGGATGCGGAAAAAAGGAACCTCCGTTATCATTGAAGATGTAGCTTTTCCTCTACCTCATCTCGCCGAAGCTTGTGTTGCATTGAAAGATTTGTTCAAAAAATACGAATACCACGATGCCGTTTTATTTGGTCACGCTTTGGAAGGAAATCTACATTTGGTGTTTTCCCAAGACTTTTCAAACCAAAATGAAGTCGATCGTTACGAAAAACTAATGGATGAACTGGCTACTTTGGTAGTGTATTGCTTTAATGGTTCTCTAAAAGCAGAACACGGAACGGGTCGTAATATGGCTCCTTTTGTCGAAAAAGAATGGGGAGCTGCGGCTTACGAAATCATGAAACGTATCAAAAACATTTTTGATCCGAATAACAAAATCAATCCCGATGTTTTAATCAATCCCGATCCCAAATCGCATCTCAAAAATTTGAAACCAATGCCCGAATCCCACGCCATTGTTGACAAATGTATGGAATGTGGCTTTTGTGAACCGCATTGCGTTTCCGAAGGGTTGACATTATCGCCAAGACAAAGAATCGTGATTGCACGAGAAATTAGCCGATTAGAAGAATCCAATGACGACCCGCAACGATTGGCTGACATTCGAAAAGATGTAACCTATCAATTAGACGAAACCTGTGCCACCGATGGACTTTGTGCCTTGGCTTGCCCAGTTTATATCGATACCGGAAAATTTGTAAAAGAATGGCGTGCCGATAATCTAAACGTAGGCGATAAAAAAGTAGCCGCTTATATTGGTTCTCATATGGCTGGAATTACGGCAGTTTTGAGAGTAGGTTTGAAAGTGGTTTCCTTTTTCCATTCTGTTCTTGGAACCAAAATTATGACGGCATTGTCCAATGGATTCCATTTTATCACTTTTGGAAAAGTCCCGAAATGGATTCCCGAAATGCCTAAAGGAGCGAATAAAATAAATACAAAAAATTGATCGCAAATTCGCAAATTTTTAATTTAGAATTGGTTAAAAGTTTAGATATAATTCAAAAAAGTAATTTGCGAATTTGCGGTTAAACTTTAAAAAAAAGTAAAATGAACACAACCTCTGATTTAAAAGTAGTGTATTTCCCTTCCTGCATCAACAGGAGTATGGGCAAAAATAGTTTTCAATCCGAAGACGATCTTCAATTGACGGCATTGACTCATCAATTATTGGTTCGTGCCGGTTTTACCATAATCTATCCCGAAGCAATGGACACGCACTGTTGTGGAATGCCTTTTTCGAGTAAAGGTTTTGCCGAAGCGAATCACGCCCAATCCGAAGCATTGGAAACAGCACTTTTAAAAGTTTCTGAAAACGGAAAACATCCCGTGTTATATGATATGAGTCCGTGTTTTTACCATTCGAAAGAAGAGTTTTCGAAAGCCTTAAAAATTGTCGATCCCATCGAATTTATGTTGGATAACGTGATGCCACATTTGACTGTAAAAAACAAAAAAGATACCGTTGCAGTTTTTCCGGTTTGTTCGGTTAAAAAAATTGGAAAAATGGATCAACTTCTTGCTCTATCTCAACTTTGCGCCAATGAAGTTACTATGATTGACACTAATTGTTGTGGTTTTGCCGGAGACAGAGGCTTCCTGATTCCCAAACTCAACGAACACGGATTGCGAGACTTAAAAGCTCAAATCCCCTCCAATTGCAAAGAAGGTTATTCCACCAGCAGAACTTGCGAAATAGGATTGGAAAATATCAGCGGCATCGATTTTAAATCGATTTTTTATTTGATTGAGGAAGTGACTCGGTAATTGATTTCATTTTGACAATCAGGTTCTAAATAACCTCCCAAAAAAGGGATTAATTAAATAACACTTTT
The DNA here is from genome assembly GCA_002413745.1 of Flavobacterium sp. UBA5153. Classification (GTDB taxonomy): domain Bacteria; phylum Bacteroidota; class Bacteroidia; order Flavobacteriales; family Flavobacteriaceae; genus Flavobacterium. The sequence continues at coordinate 64,250 of DHXP01000038.1, forward strand.
ACAAGAATTAATTATCAAAAGTTTATATATGTTACTGGTTATTTATATTTAATTTTTTCTTTTTTGGCAAATTTTTTATTGTTTAAACTTTGATATATATTTTTGAGTGAAAATGTTGTTATTTCAAACAACTATAAACATTTGAAAACAGATAAATTGTATCTAAAGTTTGTTTGCATGTAATAAAATATTTGTATCATTTTACTTGTTTTTGTCTAAATGTAAAAAGTTTTTTGTAATATTGTGCACGGGCACAATATTGATTTTTAAATTTTGACATCTTTTTAATTAATTTTTTATATAAGATTTTTAAAAAGTAGTTTATAGATTTTGAAGTATGATTTACTTTCAAAAATAAATTAACATTAATTATACGCCAAAGTGTTTTATTAAAATTAATTTCTTGAATAAAGATACTGAAACAAAAGTAGGGTTGATGCCAATTAAATTAAATAAAGCAGTGTATAGTAATTTCGAATTAGATTTTAACCAATAAAGAAATTGACCTGTTATTCTATTGTTTGTATGATTGATTTTGGCAAATGAAGGAAAAAAAAATGATGTTGGCGAAGAACAGTTATAAGAACCTAATATATTAATCATTTTACAATTATGAGTTTAGAAAATTTAAAAACCAAATGGGGTCAATTCATTCCGTTAGTAATCGTGTTCTTCTTTTGGGGTTTTGTTGCCGCCAGTAACGACATTTTAATTCCTGTATTTAAAAAAGCCTTTGATTTAACCCAGGGTCAAAGTCAGTTTGTATCTATCGCTTTTTATATTTCATATACTATAGGATCCTTGATATATATGGGAGTTTCTCTCTTAATGAAACAAGATTTAGTCAACAAAATAGGCTATAAAAACGGACTTGCATTAGGTCTTGTAATTTCGGCATTAGGGACTTTATTGTTTTATCCTGCAGCCAATACCGGTTCCTATCCGCTAATGCTTGCAGGATTATTTACTGTTGGTTTAGGATTTTCTTTGCAACAAACAGTTGCCAATCCTTTAGCAATTGCGTTGGGACCTATAAAGACCGGTTCTCAACGTTTGACATTGGCAGGAGGAATCAATAATTTTGGGACAACTATTGGACCACTAATTGTAAGTTTTGCCATTTTTGGAGCTTCCGCAACTGGAAATACAGATATGAGTATAGAGAGCGTTAAGATTCCTTATTTAGTATTGGGACTGGCCTTTTTACTTGTAGCTGTATTATTAAAATTTTCTTCTTTACCTGAACATCCGGATACAATTGTAGAATCTGTAGAAGAGGCTGCTTCTTCTAAAACTTCAGCTTTGCAATATCCTCAATTAGTTATGGGAATGATTGCCATTTTTCTTTATGTTGGAGTTGAGGTTTCTACAGCTAGTAATTTACCAGCGTATATGGAAACTAAATTAGGTTTTGCCATTGGAGATATTGCACCCTATATTTCATTGTATTGGGCAAGTTTAATGATTGGTCGTTGGACTGGTGCCGTAGAAGCTTTTACAGATAATATGAATGCACAAAAAATATTGCGCTTCTTGGCTCCATATTTAGCATTTGGTGTTTTCTTGCTCGTTAATGCGATTGCAAAACACGATTTAACTCCTTTCTACGTATACGGATTTATAATTTTGGTCTTGATTGCTGCTGATATGGCCAGTAAAGGTAATCCTGCTAGAATGTTATTGATTTTTTCATCTTTAGGAATAGTAGCTTTATTTACTGGAATAGGTACATCAGGAATGATAAGTGTCTATGCATTCACTAGTGTTGGATTATTTTGCAGTACGCTTTGGCCCTGTATTTTTACTTTGGCAGTAAGCGGATTAGGAAAACATACCAGTCAAGGCAGTAGTTTCTTGATTATGATGATTATGGGGGGTGGAATTATCAGTTGGACACAAGGATTTGTATCGGATAGTATAGGTATTCAAAGTAGTTATATTGTGGGAGTTGTATGTTTTGCTTATTTGGCATTTTATGCTTGGAAAGTAGCCGGAATTCTAAAAAGTCAAGGGATTGATTTTGATAAAAAAATTAGTGGTAGTCACTAAAATATTACTGATGTTTTAAAAAATTAAACCAACAAAGAGAATCCAGATAAAAAACGTTTTTTTATGATGTTATTTTGTTTGGAATAAAAGACATCAATCAACACAACTATGAAAATTAAATTCAAAAATTCAATTGTAATTTTAGCTTTATTTTGCTTGTTTCGAACAAGTGCTCAATCTATTTATCAAAACCCAAAATTTACCATTGAGGAAAGGGTAAATGATTTAGTGTCTCAAATGACCTTAGATGAGAAGATTAGTCAAATGACAAACAATTCACCTGCAATTAAACGGTTAAATGTACCTGCCTACAATTGGTGGAATGAAACCTTACATGGGGTTGCTCGAAGCCCGTATAAAGTAACATCCTATCCACAAGCCATTGCTATGGCAGCAACTTGGGACGTAGAATCATTGCATACTATGGCTGATTATTGTGCAGTTGAAGGTCGGGCCATATTCAATGATTCTCGAAAAAAAGGGAAATCAGGTATTTATTTGGGACTTACTTATTGGACACCCAATATTAATATATTTCGTGATCCTCGTTGGGGACGAGGCCAAGAAACATACGGTGAAGACCCATTTTTGACTGGTTCATTAGGAAAATCCTTTGTAGATGGTCTCGAGGGAAATGATCCTGTTTTTTTAAAAGCTTCAGCTTGTGCTAAACATTTTGCAGTACATAGCGGACCAGAATGGAGCCGAAGTACTTATAATGCAAAAGTATCGTCATATGATTTGTGGGATACGTATTTACCTGCCTTTAGAGATTTAATTGTTGATGCCAAAGTTAGTGGAGTAATGTGTGCTTACAATCAGTTTGAGGGACAGCCCTGCTGTGGGAATGATAAATTAATGCAAGATATTCTTCGAAAAGATTGGAAATTTACTGGTTATGTTACGTCTGATTGTGGCGGAATTGGAATGTTTTGGAAAACACATAAAACGCATTCAACTAAAGAATCAGCAGCAGCAGCAGCAGTTTTGAATGGTACTGACTGTGAGTGTTCTGGAGACCCAACATACAAAGCATTACAAAGCGCCATTGCTCAGGGATTGCTAACTGAAGAGCAAGTGACTACCTCTGTAAAACGATTATTTACCATTCGTTTTCGCCTAGGAATGTTTGATTCTGATGATATTGTTCCTTTAGGTAAAGTTGATATTTCAGCTTTAGAAAGCCCTGATCACAAAGCTCATGCATTGAAAATGGCGCAACAGTCCATTGTTTTACTTAAGAATGATAATAATTTACTGCCATTGAGTAAAAAATTAAAAAAGATTGCGTTAGTTGGCCCGAATGCGAATGACAAAGCGGTAATGTTGGCAAATTATTACGGCTATCCTTCACACGTTTCTACCGTTTTAGAAGGAATGAAAGCGAAGATAGGTGACAAAATTCTATTTGAGCAAGGACTTACCCTTGTTGATAATAAAGTATTCAAATCGGCCTACAATTCTAAACTATTTAAGGTAAATGGCATTGAAGGTTTTACGGCTTCTTATTTTCAGAACACAAAATTTGAGGGAGAACCTACAATCAAAAAAATAGATAAAAGGGTAGATTTTCAATGGGGAGATGGTCAAATGATTGATGGTAAAATCATTACTCGCGATATCTCTGTTAGATGGAATACAACTTATACCCCTATTAAAACTCAAGAAGTAACCTTTAGTTTAATGGGAGATGATCGTGCGTTTCTATATATAGATGGAAAGAAAGTGATTGAAACTGATTTGAAAAATTCCTATTACACTTTTAATGCGGAAAGAGGTAGAAAATATGATATTAAGTTAGAGTATATTCAACATAACGACAATTCAGAGGTGAAATTTGATATGGGAATAATTGAGATATTAAGTCCACAAGAAATTGCCTCAAGGGTAAAAGAAGCAGATGTTATTGTTTTCGTGGGAGGTATATCAGCTCAACTTGAAGGCGAATCAATGCCGGTTTCAGTTGATGGTTTCAAGGGAGGTGACAGAACAAATATCAATTTGCCACTAGTTCAAACGGAGTTAATGAAAGCTTTGAAAGCAACAGGGAAACCTGTGGTTTTCGTAAATATGTCTGGTAGCGCTATGGGGTTTGAATGGGAAGCGGCCAATATTCCTGCAATAATACAAGGATGGTATGCAGGACAAGACGGAGGACAAGCCATTGCCGATGTATTATTTGGAGATTACAATCCTGCAGGGCGATTACCCATTACTTTCTATAAAAATGTAATTGACCTACCTGATTTGGAAGATTACAGTATGGAAAATCGTACCTATCGTTATTACAAAGGGGAGCCATTGTATCCTTTTGGTTTTGGTCTTAGTTATACCAATTTTAAGTATTCAAACCTAGAAATTCCATCTGCCTTAAAAATCAATTCAGATTTGAAAGTAAATGTAAATATTAAAAACAACGGTAAAAGAGACGGGGACGAAGTCGTTCAGTTGTATGTGTCACATAAAAACACAGGTTTGAAAGTTCCGATTCGTGCATTGAAAGGTTTTCAGCGTATTAATTTAAAGGTAGGCGAATCCAAAACAATTTCATTTGAATTATCGACAAAAGACCTTTCTATAATTGATGATGATGGAAAAAGCTTTCAACCTGCTGGTGACATAGAAATTTCGGTAGGGGGAAGTCAACCAAATAAAGCCTCGATTATAAATGGTTCAACCATCCAAAAAACAATAAAAATACTTGAATAATTAGGATAAAAATGTTAAATATAAATAAAATGAAAAAATCTAATCGTTTAAAAGGCATTGCCTTTATAGTAGTTGCTATTATGGGCTTACTTCCATGTGCTACTTTTGCTCAAACTGAATCTCCCAGAAAGAGTTTGTTTTTGACCGAAACAGAACGGGCACGTCTTAAAAATGCTCCTTCAACATCGCCAACAGCTGTTTTATTAACTTCTATGCAAGCAAGGGTTTATAAAAGAGCAAATTCTCCAAGTTTTGATGACAAAACCGCTACAACTGAATGGTGGCATCATGCTTCCGAATATTTAACCGATGCCGCTTTAATTCATGCCATTCGTCCTTCTGAAAAATTGGATGCTTGGCTTCGTGCCAGTATTTTGGATATTATTAGAAGACCCAATGCGGATTGGACAGGTCCTGGTTTTCGAGGTTATGATGGAGGAGAAATATTTGGAACCTTAGAAACAGCCCACCTTGCTTGGGGAATTGGGGTTGCTTATGACATGTCGTCCGATTTGTTTTCGCCAAGCGAAACCCAAGAAATAAAATTGGCTTTGAGAGAAAAAGGATTGATTCCTTGCAAGAAGTATCTAGATAAAATCAATTTTTTTCATAACTGGAATTGTGTATTATTAGCAGGCTATTCAGTTGCTGCAACTATTTTGGAAGATGACAAGGCAATTGATGCCGCCAACTCATGGTTGCCGGTTGCCATAGATCACTTTCAAACAGATGGAAGTTATGGAGAGTCTTTACAATATGGGAATTATGCAGCCTATTCCATTATGATTGCCCAGGAAGCTTTGTTGCGTTATGATACGAATAAAGGTAAAAAGAAAACAATAACATTAAATCCTTATGGTAAAATTGTAAACTGGGCTTCTTATGCTTTATTATATAGAAAACCACTTTCCGGTTGGCCAATAATGGATTGGCCTAGATCGGTTAATTTTGGTGATTGTGGTTCTATTTTTCGACCATCAGGAGATTTATTGGTTCATATTGCCACTCGCGGAAAAAATGAAATGCCACAAGAAGCGGGTTTAGCTAGCTGGCTTTTTAACACCTTGTATTTTCCTGCAAACGAGCCAGGACCTCATGATTTAGCTAGTTTTGGTTTTGTAAATGATTTTGGATTTTTATCGGTGATAATGCTTGCCGATATGGCTCCTCCAATTTCTCCAACTGAGGCAAAACTGCCTTTGACAAAGTCTTTCACAGGCGGAGACACCTTTGCTCGGGATGCATGGGTAGGAGGTTTGACTACTTTGGCTAGTCGAGTGCCAGGTATTGAGCGTCATGCAGTGGCTCACGTACATGGAGATATCAATAGTTTTATGTTAATTCATAACAAAGAACGTTTATTAGTAGATCCAGGTCATACCACTTATCGTAATATAGATCGTGATTTAGATATAAGTTCTGAAACGCACAACACCTGTACTTTTGAAACAGTAAAAAATGGTGATATCCCCGCCAGGAAGTTAATACAAGTGATGTCAAATAAAAATGGTGGAACTAATCGTCCGCTTTTGCATACCGGCGATTTACCTGTTGGGACACCACCCGTAGATCTTGCAGGTCGCCATTTGCTTACTTCTAAAGTAGGAAATGTATCCGTGATTGCTTCAGATGCTGCTGCACTTTATGGAGCTCCTCTTCGTGATTTTTCGCGTTTTTTAATACTTTGCGGATCTCATTCGTTATTTGTAGTGGATCATATTGTAGCTGATGAGCCTATAAAAACAACATGGAACTTTTTATTAAACAATAGGGATGGATTATTAGATTTTCAATTAAATCGTTCAAGTAATAGTATTTCGGCTCAACGAGGTAATGCCGGAATTACTATTAATCATTATGCAAACGATAAAATGGTTGGGCCAATTTATGCTTTAATGCATGATGCATACCATGTGCTTTCTGCTCAAGAAATGACTGAAGGCGAACCTGGGTCTGGAATATTAATGCGTTGGCAGGAAGCTCAAGCAATAAAAGACAGAACCGTTGTTCATTCTATAGCTTTTGATGATCCTTCGGCAATTAAGTCTTGGGAAACAATCAAAGAAAATAATACCTATTCTATTAAAAGCAATGATAGGAAAGAAAATTGGACACTTACTGTAGCCAATGATGGAACACTTGATATAAAAGATTCTATTTCTGGAAACTCATTTAAAGTTTCTCAACTTGATGGTGTGTGGTCTCTTAAAGATTTAAAAAGCAAAAAATAATAATAAATCATTTAAAACATGAAAATAATAGCTCGATTTATAATATTGAATTGTTTGTTTCTTCATTATGTTTCTGCACAAGCACAAACCAGTAATGAAAAATTCATTTCTTCAAATGACAGGCATCTTGATTATATGGGAAGAGTAGGTTTTGCAGATTCTTCGGCTCAGTTTTATTGGACTGGTACGAGTGTGAGTATCAATGTAAAAGGTGCTAAGGAAGTTAAAGCTTTATTGGAAATTAATAGAGATACTAATTTTTGCTACGTTATTGTGGATGGAAATAGCAGTTCTGCCAAAAAAATTAAATTAGGAACAGAAAAAAAAATGTATTTGCTTGCTACATTTTCGGATTTAAAAAAACATCATATTGAATTAGTGAAAATCACAAACACGGACGATAATACCATTCGTTTTTACGGTTTTGAAATTGATAAAAACGGAAGTGTCCTCAATTCTGATAAAGAGAAAAAGAGAAAGTTAGAGTTTTTTGGAGATTCTATTACTTGTGGTCATGGAGTTGAGGTTCCAGTTGATAGTACAGATTCTGGAGCTCCAAAATATTTTAATAATTATAAAACCTATGATGCCATCACGGCAAGATACTTTGATGCCCAGTATCATTGTACGGCCAAAAGTGGAATAGGAGTAACCGTTAGTTGGTTTCCACAAATTATGCCTGAAATATATGATCGTGTGAATCCCAATGATTCGAATTCCAAATGGAATTTTTCAAGCTATATTCCAGATATTGTTGTGGTCAATTTGTATCAAAATGATAGTTGGCTTGTCAATCAACCCAATAATGAAGAATTTAAAGCCCGCTTTGTTACTGTGAAACCAACGGATGACTTTATGATAAAAGCCTATGCTGATTTTATTTCAAAAATCCGTACCAAATATCCAAAGGCACAAATAATTTGTTGTTTGGGGAACATGGATATAGTAAAAGAAGAGTCAAAATGGCCAGGTATTGTAGATGCTGCAGTTGCAACGTTAAATGACAATAAAATAACCACCCATTTTTTTTTATATAAAAATACAAATGGTCATCCAAAAATAAAAGAACAGCAGGCAATGGCAGATGATTTGATTGAGTTTATAAAGAAACAGAAATATTGGAAATAATTCGCTTCAGCAAAGAAATCACAACCTATCCTCGAAGAGAATGGATCAAGAAAATGGCACTGTTCGGTATTGTATTGTCGGCTGTCCCTTCGAATCTATTTGCCATTGGAAAAAAAAAGAAAAATCATTGGTTGATTGCTACGGTTTCAAATAAAAACAACAATCCTCTTCCCATCAATAAATCAATCCCTTTTGATTGGAATTATGCCGAAATTCCCTCAGATGGCGAGGGATTAAAGTTGACTTGGTCTATTAATGAAAAAGATTTGGTGGTTAAGAATTTATATCTGAGAATTTCTTCGGCTACAGACATTAGAGAAGATGTATCGATTAGTGTTGTATTAGCCAAAAGCAGAATGTTAATTGCAAAATTCAAAATGGATTTTGCACATTATTTTCAGCCTTTTCAGATTTTAATACAGCCCGAATATCAGCACCAAGTTTTCTCGGAAGGAGTTTTTTTGACTAAAACGATAGGCGAAAAACCCTTATGGATTCTTATTGGTAATGATAATAAAACGCCTACAATTCTTTCTCCACATTTGTTTTTGTCTAATAGTTTTAAAGAACACAATCAATGGAAAAAAGATTATTGTTATTAGATTCAATTCAAACCTTTGGTTGGATGGAAGGCTGTGTTTTAGATGGGATTTATGATTGTTTAAAAAAGGATGGAGAGTATTCCAAAGTTTTTATTACTCATTTGAATAAATATTTTGACCAAAATAATTTTTTTTATGAAGGATATAATAACGAAAAACTTGAAAACATCATTAATAATGTAGAGAGTTTATTGCCATTTGCGATGTTGGCAAAAGCAAATCCGAATCATCCTGCCATTCAGAAAGCTATTGATTATTGTATTTATAATGCGGATGAAAATGGAAATATAACAGACGAAAAAAATGGAAAAAGGATTGCCAAAACTGAAGAATGTTACAACGTATCTTATCCCTTGGCTATGTTGAGCACCCAGTATAATCGTCCAGAACTAATGAGTTTATCTATTTCCACTCTGAAATATCGATATCAATACCTTGAAATTGATAGTCAAGTGTATCAGCGAATGATTATTCCTAAAGACAAATATTTTAGCAATTGGGGAAGAGGTATTGTTTGGCTAATATTGGGTAGTGTAAAAACAATTCCTTTGCTACCTGAGGGGGATGATAAAGAATGGTTAAAAAATGAATTGGAAAAAACGGTGGAGATGGTTTTAAGCCTGCAACAAGATAACGGATTGTGGTATTGTTTTATCAATGATTCTAAAACCGGTATCGAAACATCAGGTTCTGCTGGAATTGCAGCTGCACTTGCTTATGGATATAAAAATGGATTGTTGAATAAGAAATCTAAAGAAGCAGCTCATAAAACTTGGGAAGGCTTAAGTCCATATATTACTGCCGATGGTTTATTGACTGTTACAAGTCAGGTCAATAAAGGGGGGGAGATTTTGCAAAGAGACGGTTTTAGAGTAATTTCAAATTATACTCTTGGGTTTTTAGGAATTTTGGAATCCGCTATTTAATAAAGTAAATAAAAACAATAAAATAAAGAATATGCACACATCTTACGAATCAAGATATGCTTCAAGCCCACAAGCTGTAAAGCACTATGACACAAAACAATTAAGAAATGAATTCCTGATTGACAATTTAATGAAAGAAGGGGAAATTACTTTTACCTATTCTCATTACGATAGATACATTGCGGGTTCCGCAGTACCATTGTCTCCACTTAAACTTGAAACCATTGATGTTTTGAAAATGCCCAATTTTTTGGACAGAAGAGAAATGGGCATTATCAATGTTGGCGGAAATGGTTCCGTTTTAGTTGAAGGAACTTCTCATGAATTAGGATTCAAAGATGCTCTATATATTGGAAGCGGAAATGCAGAAGTTGTTTTTAAAAGTGATGATGCCAAAAATCCAGCCAAGTTTTATATCAATTCGGCTCCAGCTCACACCAATTACCCTACCAAAAAAGTAAGTTTGCCCGAAGCCAACAAACTACAATTGGGAACAATGGAAACAGCCAATCACCGTACAGTAAATCAAATGATTATTGGTGGAATCGTTACTACTTGTCAATTGCAAATGGGTATGACAGAGTTAAAACCAGGAAGCGTTTGGAACACGATGCCCGCTCACGTTCACGACCGCAGAATGGAAGTTTACTTTTATATGGACATTCCAGAAAACCAAGCTGTTTGCCACTTTATGGGAGAACCGCAAGAAACTAGACACATTTGGATGAACAATCATCAGGCAGTAATTTCTCCACATTGGTCTGTTCATTCCGGTGCAGGAACAAGTAACTATACCTTTATTTGGGGAATGGCCGGCGAGAATTTAGATTACGGAGATATGGATATTTCAAAAATTACGGATTTAAGATAAAAAATAAAAAAATAAACTTTAAAAATAGAATTAAGTAATAAGAATAAAATAATGTCGTATTTTGTTGTTTGTATGTAATATTTTTTGTATATTTATCTCATTATGAGATATATAACACTTAAAAAA
>DHXP01000014.1 GCA_002413745.1 Flavobacterium sp. UBA5153
CAGTTTGCTCCGGAATATCCACCAACGACGCAACGGTTTTTTATTGTTTATTAAAAGGGGAAATACATCAGTAATTGTAGCTTCACACCCGGTATAATCTCCTTGAAAATGTTCGATGTCTGCCAAATTCAATGTGCAATGGATGATTTTACCAGTATCTTTTTTTACATCACAGAGCGATTTGGCTTTGTTGAAATAATAATAGGAACTGTCATATTCCACTTTTTCAAAATGTTTTTCCCCTAGTGCTATAAGGCGATTGATTTCAGGTAGATTGCTTTGTTTTTTGGGATTATTTCGCGTCTTTTTCTCACAGGATTGAAGGACAAAAAGTATGGTTAGTAATAAAATATATATCGGGGAATGTAACTTTTTACGTATCATTTTTCGAAATTACTGAAATTAAATTAGAATATAAAGTATCCAATTGGTATAATTTCAGAAATTTTGAATTAAGTCATAAAACAAAAAAACCCAATCTTTCGACTGGGTTTCTATATAAGTAAGTAATCTTAAATTGAGTTGATAAAACGTTTATTTTACTTTATTAAGTATTGCTTTGAAATCACGAATCTTAAATTTATAATACGAAATGATTTAGTTATAGAAATTTATATTAAATCTACAATCTACCGTGACTCCACTAGAAACTGCTGCTTTCCAGTTTGCATTTTCAATAAACTTTCTAAGTTGGTTAACAATATAATCTTGGAATTTTTGATTTTCAGAATTTTTAAATTTAATTTCTATGTTAAGGTCAGAAACCTTAGAGTCTCTCTTGATAATGAAATTTGTTTTGGCTCGAAAATCTCTTTTATCTGAACTTTGAATAAAACCATTTGGAAACTTAAAATTTGCAAAAAAATCTTTTTGAATTTCTATCTTTTGATCAAGAAACTCTTTGGCTTTCGGATATATTATATAATAGTCATCTACTTCATCAGGGTATGCAAAAACTTCGTTTAGTTTACTTATTACATATAAACTGTCAGCTGTTTTTTCAATATTTTTTATGAAATGACTTCCATATTTTAGATTTAATAATTCATTGGATGCTTTGTAATAACAATTTGTTTTTACTTGATATCTATCTCCATTGTTCTCATACCAAACATATTGCATCTCTACTTCTGGAGAGGTAACAAAATGAATCCCTCTTTTTTTGAGTAATTCGATTAAAAATGGATGATGTCTATTAGCACCTATTTTGAGATAACCTTCGGGTTCAATATAATAAAATGCCTCTTTCGATTTGAAATCAATTTTAGCTCTTTCAATTTCGGAAGAGCCATTTAAATCTCGTTTATCAATTTTACCGATTATTGTATTGACGGTGTTTTTATCTGACGGATTCTCTTGTGCTTTGATGGCAAAGCTAAATAGTATAAATATAACGGTTAAAGACTTTTTCATGTCATAAAGTTATTCTTTTTTATCTAATTGATTGTTTTATGGAAATAGAATTTGTTGTTCTTCTAAAAACAAAAAACCCAATCTTTCGACTGGGTTTCTATATAAGTAAGTAATCTTAAAATTGAGTTGATAAAACGTTTATTTTACTTTATTAAGTATTGCTTTGAAAGCTACTGGGTGATTCATTGCTAAATCGGCAAGAACTTTACGGTTCAATTCGATTCCGTTAGCTTTCACTTTACCCATGAATTGTGAATAAGACATTCCTTCTAATCTGGCTCCAGCGTTGATACGTTGAATCCACAAAGCGCGGAAATTTCTTTTGTTCACTTTTCTGTCACGGTAAGCATAGCACATTGCTTTCTCAACCGCATTCTTGGCAACTGTCCAAACGTTTTTACGACGACCAAAGAAACCTTTGGCTTGCTTCATTATCTTTTTTCTTCTTGCTCTTTTAGCAACTGAATTTACTGATCTTGGCATAATTTTTACTGTTTTTTTGTAGCAGGCGTCCCGAATTTAATCAAGGGAACTTAAGGCCATACTCCAAGGTTATTGAAATTGTTTTAACCTAAAGAATTCTTATAGAATTCTTAATTGTTGTTTGATGCTTTTCATATCTGTTTTGTGAACTAGCGCTGAGTGTGTCAAAGCTAATTTACGTTTTTTAGATTTCTTGGTCAAGATGTGACTTTTGAAGGCATGTTTTCTTTTAATCTTTCCAGAACCAGTAACTTTAAAACGTTTCTTGGCGCTAGATTTGGTTTTCATTTTAGGCATTTTTTCCTAGTGTTTTAATTTATTCTTACTTACTTATTTTCCCCTCCCCAGCCCTCCCCGAAGGGGAGGAGTGAGAAGTTATATGTGTTTCTCCCTTTTTTATTCCCCTCCTTCGGAGGGGTTAGGGGAGGATTATTTTTTCTTTTTCGGAGCAATAAACATAATCATTCTCTTTCCTTCGAGGACTGGCATTGCTTCTACTTTTCCAAATTCTTCAAGATCAGTTGCTAATCTTAACAACAAGATTTGTCCTTGATCTTTATAGATGATTGAACGTCCTTTAAAGAAAACAAATGCTTTCAATTTCGAACCTTCTTTCAAGAATTTTTCTGCATTTTTTCTTTTAAACTCGTAATCGTGCTCATCTGTTTGAGGACCAAAACGAATTTCTTTCACTACAATTTGAGTAGATTTTGCCTTAAGCTCTTTTTCACGTTTCTTTTGCATGTAAACGAACTTTTTATAGTCCATAATTTTACACACAGGTGGTTCAGCGTTTGGTGAAATTTCAACCAAATCTAATTCGAATTGGTCTGCTAATCGTAAAGCTTCCGAAGTTTTGTAAACTCCTGGCTCTACATTTTCACCTACAAGACGTACTTCTGGAACACGAATAAGATTGTTTATTCTGTGTGCGTCTTTTTTTTCTACTCGAGGCTGATAACCTCTATTGCTTCTTATTGCTATGGCTTTATAATTTAAGTTAAACTGTAAATGTTTTTAGTGTTTTGCTTATTTCTTCGTTTACAATTGCAGCAAATTCTTCAACTGTAACGCTAACATTCCCTTTTCCTTCCTGTCCGTGACGACGTATGGATATGGTTCCGTTTTTCTCTTCTTCCTCGCCTACAATCAGCATAAACGGGGTTTTCTGCATCTCTGCATCTCTAATTTTCTTTCCGATTGTCTCGCTTCTGTTGTCAATTAGGGCGCGAATTTCGTGATTTTCTAGCAGATTTAAAACTTTTTTCGCATATATTTCATATTTCTCACTCAAAGACAAAATTATGGCTTGTTCCGGCATCAACCAAAGAGGGAATTTTCCTGCTGTATGTTCTATTAAAATGGCGATAAAACGTTCCATTGATCCAAAAGGAGCTCTATGAATCATAACAGGTGTGTGTAATTGATCGTCAGAACCTTTATATGTCAATTCGAAACGCTCTGGCAAGTTATAATCTACCTGAATTGTCCCTAATTGCCATTGCCTACCCAACGCATCTTTGACCATAAAATCCAACTTTGGACCATAAAATGCTGCTTCGCCATAGGCTACAACTGTTTTAAGCCCTTTATCGGCGGCAGCATTGATGATTGCGCTTTCCGCTTTTTCCCAATTTTCATCAGAACCAATATATTTTTCTCTGTTTTCTTGGTCGCGTAACGAAATCTGGGCTGTAAAATTTTCGAATCCTAACGAACCAAATACATAAAGCACCAAATCAATTACGTTTTTGAACTCTTGATCCAATTGATCTGGCGTACAAAAAATATGCGCATCGTCTTGAGTAAAACCACGTACACGAGTCAAACCGTGTAATTCGCCACTTTGTTCGTATCTGTAAACAGTACCAAATTCAGCATAACGTTTCGGTAAATCTTTGTAGGACCAAGGTCTTACATTGTAAATTTCACAGTGATGAGGGCAGTTCATCGGTTTCAATAAAAACTCTTCCCCTTCGGCGGGAGTGTTTATTGGCTGAAAACTGTCGGCACCATATTTAGCATAATGACCCGAAGTCACGTATAATTCTTTTTGTCCAATATGTGGCGTAACCACTTGTTCGTAACCCGCTTTTTTCTGCGCTTTTTTCAAAAATTGCTCCAAACGATCTCGAAGTGCAGCACCTTTTGGTAACCATAACGGCAAACCTTGCCCCACTTTTGCCGAAAAAGCGAACAATTCTAGTTCTTTTCCCAGTTTTCTGTGGTCTCTGCGTTTTGCTTCTTCGAGCAATTCCAGATATTCAGTTAAGTCTTTTTGCTTTGGAAACGAAATCCCATAAACTCGAGTTAATTGTTTGTTCTTTTCATCACCGCGCCAGTAAGCACCGGCAACACTCATAATTTTCATTGCCTTGATAATTCCTGTATTGGGGATATGACCACCACGGCATAAATCGGTAAAAGTGGAATGATCACAAAAAGTAATCGTTCCGTCTTCAAGATTCAAAATCAATTCGGTTTTGTAAACATTGTCTTTGTAGGTTTCAAGAGCTTCCGCTTTAGAAACAGGGCGCAGTTTGAATTCGTGCTTTTCTCTAGAAATTTCCAGAACCCGGTCTTCAATTTTTTTGAAATCAGTATCTGTAATTTTTTGGTCTTCAAAATCTACGTCATAATAAAACCCATTGGCAATTGCTGGCCCAAGAGTTAATTTTATCCCAGGATACATTTCCTCAAGAACCTGTGCCATCACGTGTGAAGTCGAATGCCAGAAAGCTTTTTTACCGCCTTCGTCATTCCACGTATATAATATAAGACTGCCATCCGTCGTCAAAGGAGTTGTGGTTTCTACAATTGTTCCATCAAAAGAAGCCGAAATCACGTTTCTGGCAAATCCCTCACTAATGCTTTTAGCAACATCCATAGGAGTTACGCCTGGCGCAAATTCTTTAACTGACCCGTCGGGCAAAGTAATCTTAATCATTGTTTAATTATTTTAAGAATGCAAATATAGACGATTACAAAAATACATACAATATATATGTAAGGTTTGTTACTATTGTAAATGTAAAAAGGAAAACAACACTCATTATATAGTATAGGTATGGAATGAGTTTTTAATCAGGAGCTATTTCCTGCTATGCGCTACAATCTTTTTGATGCGAGTTCCTGCCTGTCGGCGGAACTCGCATCAAGAAGGATTTTCACTTCTATCAGGGCTAGGGGAGTTGTTTCTATTGAATATCTATCTTTTCTGCCAGCTTTCAAAAAAACTTTCATTTACAAAACGCAGGATTACAGTGTATTAAAAAATAGTTTAAAAAAACT
>DHXP01000069.1:0-1541 GCA_002413745.1 Flavobacterium sp. UBA5153
TAACTGATCCTATTGTTTTATTGACCATACTATGTGATTTATGCCACATAATACAACTAAAAATCATCATCAAAAAACTGTTCACTTTGAACCGGAATCACCTGTACACTTTAAACCGGAATCAGGTGTTCAGTTTGCACCGGAATATCCAGTATACCTATTCCAGGATTGTGAAATTGAAGATTTAACTCAAGAACAACGTTTCTTTTTATATTGTTATCACACACTCAAAAAGGAAAACTATAAAATCAAAAAAATAGATAAAGAGCGCATTTTTAAATTAAATTCAAAAATCAAAAGTGAAGAGTACATCCATCAAAAACAATATGCTCTAGAAAATCTTGCCCAACGTTTAATCAAGGAAATAAACCCAGAAAACGTTTCAAACCTCTACCAATTTTCAAATGATTATGATAAAATAGACTGTTTAAAAATCACCTACATCTATATTCAAAAATTGCAACGTTTTATTGAAAAAGAATACAAGAATTACCTCAACGAAAATGGTCATATCCCCTATCGTTCCACCTTTGTAAAGGAATTTGAAATTTCTAAAAAACTCAATGAAGTCAAGTCAATTTTGTTGAAAAGCAATATTAATGATCAAATATTGAAATTAGTATATGAACCTTTACTCAAAATCGAAACTTTAAATTTTCAAGGAAAATTAACCTACTATGAATTTAATTACTGCACAAAAATCATCAAAGAATTACACAAACAAATTGAATTTGAAAAATTAACGGAAGAAGCTATTTTGGATTGCCTTTTCGTTCTAAATTTCAATTCATTACAGTTGTTCAAATACCTAACTAATACTTTTTTACAAGAATTAGAACCATTAGAAAATAATACTCAAAAAATTTACAGTTTATTCCGAATACTTAAAATCTACAATCAAAAACAAAGTGGAAATGCTATAAAATACAAAACAAACTTACCTCCAATTAAAAAACAAATTATAGGTTGGATTGAAGAAGAAATTGAGTATTTGAATAGAATAGTGGAACAAGAAACGAATCAATTACTGGTGTCCCCTCACAAAAAAGATGAAATCAAATTTTTAACGATTTTTTCAGTTGCTCAGTTAAGTTTCTTTATTAAAATATTGGTCGAAACCAATATTATAGACCATAAAATTCTAGCGGATGTGATTAGATTTGTTGCAAGAAATTTCAAAACCAAAAATACCGATAATATAGCAATCGAAAGTCTAAGAACAAAATTTCATAATGTAGAAAGTTCCACTAAAGAAGTAGTTAATGCTAAATTAATGGAAATATTAAAACTCACGAAGGACTAGAACTTCTCGCATCAACCTCCATCCAAATAAATCCATTTCAAGTAATTTCTCATCGTCAATTTTCAGTAATTCGACGAGATTGGGAATGGAATGGTATTCCATAAATCGCTGGAGTTCGGGGCTTAATTTAATATCGTCTTTCATAATTAATTGAGTTATGAATTACTAAAAAAACTATTTCGGTATCGGTACAAACAAGTAGCGTGGGACATCGATCACCAGCCAAAGAGGTACGACC
>DHXP01000069.1:1805-5484 GCA_002413745.1 Flavobacterium sp. UBA5153
ATTTAGTCATAATTGTATTAAAACAGCTATCTAAAACACATAAATAAAAAACTTTTTCACTCCGATTAGCTGATTTTGTTGGGGGTACATTAGGGTCATATGACCCCTGTAACTGTTTTGGTATTACTTTATTATTTCTCTTTGTGCCAAACATTTAAAACCACAACATTATGGCAATCGAAGTGATCACTCGCGAGGATTTAAACGAATTTCGCACCCTCTTGCTTTCCGATTTAAACACACTATTTAATTCCAAACCGCAACAGCAAAAGCAATGGCTCAAATCCAATGAAGTCAGAAAACTGTTAAACATTTCTCCTGGTACTTTGCAAAACCTGCGAATCAATGGAACTATATCTTACACTAAAATTGGCGGAATACTTTACTATGCCAATAGCGATCTAGAAAAAGTTTTGCAAACAAACAAAGTGGAAGCAACACCCAATTTATTCAATCCTAAATAACTCAAAGATGAATTACATAAAACATCTAACAGGATTCTTCGAAAAAGTTGCCATCGATAAAACACTCAATCCAACACACGTAAGTTTGTATATGTCGTTGTTTCAATTTTGGAATTGCAATCGGTTCAAAAACCCAATCAGTATATCTCGTGATGAGGTAATGAGAATAAGCAAAATCAGTTCCAAAGCAACCTATCATAAGTGTTTGAAAAACTTACATTCTCTAGGCTATATCAACTATGAACCATCTTACAATCCATTCAAAGGAAGCCACGTTTATTTATTCAATTTTTCAGATGATTTAAAACCAATTCCCAAAAACGAAAAAACAACAATGCCAAAAAATGAACCTGTTTTTGAACTAGTTAATGAACAAGTAGTGAACAAGTCTTGTACTAGTAGTGGTACAAGTGAACAGACAAGTACTGAACAAGCTCTGGTATCTTATATAAACAATACAAACATTACAAACAAATCAAACATTAAAAACAGTTTAAACTTGGATGAGCAAACAAAAAATTTTCAAAATGAGAATTTATTTTTCGAAGAAAAAAAAGAAGAAGAAAAAAAGTTGCGCGAAAAAAAGAAGAATATTTCAACTCCTCCAAACGATGAAGTCAAATCCTATTTCCTCCAACAAAACTTCCCCGAACTCGAAGCCAATAAGTTTTTCAATTATTTCTCCAGTATCGGCTGGCTAGTCGGTGGCAAAACCCCAATGGTCGATTGGCAAGCCGCAGCTCAAAACTGGATGCTCAACGCCAACAAATTCACATCCTACGAAAAACCACCCGACCGAGCCAAGCACCTCAATATCGGTAACGACAAAGACTATTCAGAGCCATTGTAGCTGTCATTGCGAGGAACGAAGCACCCGAGCGAAGCGAACAGAGCGTTAGCTAATCTCACTTTGCGAAACTTGCGTTAAACCTTTGCGCACTTGGCTGTTAAATTTTAAATTTTATGGAAACAGAAATAAAAACCCACTACAATTACCAAGAAATAATCCTTTGGCTCGAAAAAAGAGGCATAGAATTATACGGAAATCATTTCAAAATCCTTGAAAGCGATTACCCAATAATTTACAAACTCATTGCCTATTTCCTCAAAGAAGAACCAAGCTGTTATCAATACAACATAGATCTCAACAAAGGAATATTGCTTTCTGGACCAGTAGGCAGCGGAAAAACAACCCTAATGAATCTTATGAAAACCCTAACGGCAACCGAACATAAATTTTATATAAAACCCTGCCGGGACATTAGTTTCGAATTTATCCAGGACGGTTACGAAATAATCCAAAAATACAGCAAAGGAAAACTCTATCCCGACCCAAAAACCATTTGTTTCGATGATTTAGGCATCGAAAAGAACCTCAAATATTACGGCAACGAGTGTAATGTAATGGCGGAGATAATTCTCTCCAGATACGACATTTTCATCTCCAAAAAAATATACACCCACATCACCACTAACCTCTCCGCCTCCGAAATAGAAACCGCTTACGGCAACCGGGTTCGCTCCCGCCTCCGAAATATGCTCAACCTCATCGCCTTTGACAAAAGCACCAAAGACAAACGATAATCTCACTATTCACTTCTTACAACTCACTCTTTAGCTATGAAAAAAATCACCACCTTCTGGAACTACTTCCAAAAAAACGAACAAGAAATCTTGAACGCAATCCTACTCGGAATCAACACCGATGAAGTATTCTCCCAATTAACCAAAAAACTCGACTATGTTTCAAAAAGAATTAGTTTTGTAATTAAAGCTCCATTGACAATCAATGATAAATTCCTAATAATTTTCACGGGAGGCGGATACCGCAAACTATTCCCAAAAATTATCGCATTCGAAGAACAGGCACCAACACTGAAACATTTCACCGCCCAAGCATTTATAAAACCATTGCAAGATGCTACAAAATACAAAAACGGTACAGACGAACCCTGTATTTGCAAAAACTACGAAATCAAAATCAGTGAAATACAAATAGCATTATTGGATTACAATATCGCCACCAAGCATATAAAAATTAATCTGTACCTACCCGACTACAACGAGCTCAAACATTTCGAGGATCTAAAATCAAATATCGATTGGATCGTAATGCAAATCGTGGGAGAAATTACCTTTCGGATACATATCAAGAAAATAAAGTTAAACCAAATGTCTCTTGATGATAGCGGACTATTAAGCCTGATTGAACTTCCAGATTTTATTGAATATCTCTACAAAATTAATTCAAGAAAGAAAACAAGAAAAATTTAAAATAACCTGTAATCAAATTGCCTCGTCAAATTATAGAAATCGATAAATAAAAATGTAACAAAATTAATAAACCACCAAAATTTAATTTGATGGTTTATCTAATCTGTTTGAACTATTTCTAAATATGATTACTACTCATTGGATGGTTTTCCAATAGTTGCTAGGATTCCTCCATCTACGTAAAGAATGTGACCATTTACGAAATCACTTGCTTTTGAAGACAAGAAGATGGCAGCGCCTTGCAAGTCTTCAGGATCTCCCCAACGAGCAGCAGGTGTTCTGCTGATGATAAATTCATTAAATGGGTGTCCATCCACTCTAATTGGAGCAGTTTGGGTTGTAGCAAAATAACCTGGACCAATTCCGTTTGTTTGAATGTTGTATTTAGCCCATTCGGTAGCCATATTTTTGGTAAGCATTTTCAATCCGCCTTTTGCGGCAGCATAAGCACTCACAGAATCTCTACCCAATTCGCTCATCATCGAACAAATGTTGATGATTTTTCCTCCTCCGCGTTGAATCATTCCTTTGGCAACGTTTTTCGAAACAATGAAAGGGCTTATTAAATCCACCGTTATTACAGCCGTGAAATCTTCCACTTCCATTTCGATGATGGGAGTTCTTTTGATGATTCCAGCGTTGTTGATTAAAATATCGATTGGACCAACTTCGGCTTCTATTTGTTTAATGCTAGCAATTACGGCTTTCTCGTCGCAAACATTAAATACATATCCGTAGGCTTCAAGCCCTACAGCTTTGTATTCTGCTACCGCTTTGTCAAGTGCATCTTGTGAAATATCATTTACTGCAATTTTTGCCCCAGCTTGTCCAAGTCCTTTGGCCATTGCCATTCCTAAACCGTGAACTCCTCCTGTTATAAGTGCCGTTTTTCCAGTTAAATCAAATAAGTTAATTGACATAAGTAATGGTTAAAATTTAAT
>DHXP01000080.1 GCA_002413745.1 Flavobacterium sp. UBA5153
AAGAAAATCACCATCAATATGGCCCCAGCCGATTTGCGAAAAGAGGGTTCGGCTTATGATTTGACGCTGGCAATTGGGATTCTCGTTGCATCTTCACAAATAAAAGCAGATGAAATAGACAAATATATTGTTATGGGAGAACTTTCGTTAGACGGAGGTTTGCAACCCATTCGCGGTGCTTTGCCCATTGCCATAAAAGCCAAAGAAGAAGGATTTAAAGGTTTTTTCCTTCCAATGCAAAACGTGAAAGAAGCCGCAATTGTTTCCGGTTTAGATGTTTATGGCGTTGAAAATATCCAGGAAGTTATCGATTTTCTCGAAGGGAAGGGGGCTTTAGAACCTACAATCATTGATACGAGAGCCGAGTTCTATAAAACGTTGGATTTTCCGGAATTCGATTTTAGTGATGTGAAAGGACAGGAAAGCATTAAGCGCTGTATGGAAATTGCCGCTGCCGGCGGACATAACATTATTCTCATTGGCCCGCCGGGAGCAGGAAAAACAATGCTTGCCAAAAGATTACCAAGTATTTTGCCTCCTATGACTTTGCGAGAAGCACTCGAAACTACCAAAATTCATAGCGTAGCAGGAAAACTCAAAGAGGCAGGATTAATGAATCAAAGACCTTTTCGAAGTCCGCATCATACGATTTCAAATGTGGCTTTAGTAGGAGGAGGAAGTTATCCGCAACCCGGAGAAATTTCGATGGCGCACAATGGCGTTTTGTTTCTGGATGAATTGCCGGAATTCAAACGAGATGTTCTCGAAGTAATGCGTCAGCCGTTGGAAGATAGGGAAGTGACGATTTCGAGAGCCAAGTTTACCGTGACTTATCCGTCGTCATTTATGCTGGTGGCTAGTATGAATCCAAGTCCGAGTGGATTTTTTAACGATCCGGATTCGCCACAAACGTCTTCTCCACACGAAATGCAGCGTTATTTGAGCAAGATTTCGGGACCATTATTGGATAGAATTGACATTCATATTGAAGTTACCCCAGTTCCTTTCGAAAAATTATCCGAAGACCAAAAAGCCGAAAGTAGCGTCGAAATTCGGAAACGAGTTACCGCTGCACGCGAAATTCAAACGGAACGTTTCGTTCAAATGGAAAATATCCATTACAATGCGCAAATGAATACCAAACACATTCGGGAATATTGCGCTCTTGACGACGTTTCGAAACAATTGTTGAAAACCGCAATGGAACGTTTGAATCTTTCGGCACGTGCCTACGATAGAATTTTGAAAGTAGCCAGAACTATAGCTGACTTAGAAGCTGCTCCAAAGGTTATTTCCTCCCATATTGCCGAAGCGATTCAGTATCGAAGTTTGGATAGAGATGGATGGTTGGGGTAGTTTCAGATTTCAGATTTTTGATTAAGAATGTTAAACATCTTATGCACGCTCCGCAGACTTTGAGACAGTGATGTTAGCTTTTGATTTGCTCAAAAAATTCCGATATTTTTATAATTATTGTTTGCTCATATTTACCAATATCCAATAAATCATTATCACCAGTCAATAAATAATTTGCTTTTCCATCTTTTGCTAAAGCGAGTAAAAAATTATCATTGGGGTCTCGACAAATTACTACTTTACTTTTTACAGTAATAAAATCGATGTACGGATCAAATACAGTTAACATTTCTTCTAAAGCATTTTCGGAGAAATATTTTTGAAGTTTGGGTTTTGTAATAGTTGCTTGAAGTTCTTCGACCAATTCGCTACTAAATAAGATTCTAGTATTTTCTGCTAATAATATTGGTTCTAGTTGATTGAGTTTTTTAGAAATGATGAAGCTAATCCAAAGATTAGTGTCAATAACCAGTCTAAGTGATTTATTTTTTGCCATATCTTTCAGCTCGAACTTCGGCAACAATATTTGCAATCTCATCTAAATTTGGAGCAGAACTGGCATTTTTTCTCCTCTTTTTTAGATATGATTGAAGTTTAGAAACAGGCACTTCAGTAATTTTGATAAGATTCAAGTCTTGCATTTCTTTGATAAGTTGCAACGCTTTTGGATTAAGTATTTCAATTTTTAGTGCTTCCATAATGTCAAAGTTAGGGAAATGGTTTCTATTTAGCAAAATGTTCAGAGAAATTATGGTTGAGTAGAATGTTTTTTAAAAGTAGTTAAATTATTGATACAACCTCAAAGTTGGTGACTTTGAAAAGCAGGGATAGATTTTGTTTCCCGTTGTATTGGGCACAGAATGCAATTCTGCCTAGCGTTTCGAGAGAGATTTATACATTTCCGAGCGATTGGGTTTTGAAAGTAGCCCGAACCATCGCTGATTTAGAAGCCGCTCCAAAAGTTATTTCCTCACATATTGAAGAAAAGCTATTCAATACAGAAGTTTGGATCGTGATGGTTGGTTGGGGTAGTTTAGAATGTTGTTTGAATTGGAATGGGCACGGATTGCAAATCCGCGCTATCGGGTGTATCAATTTCAGAAACATTTGGAAAACCAAAAAAACTTTTGATAATTCATAAAGAATTATCTAAGTAATTGGAACGATTTGTTGTCGTATTATTAAAACTATTTAATTATTTGTTTTTCAATTAATTAAGGCAATTTGTTTAAATGTAAAACACGACATTATATCGTTTTTACTACTTATATATTTGAATTTAAATAAAAAGTTTCTTTTACCTTACATTGGTAAGTTATCTGCAAACCTAAGATCCGTAACAAAACAGACACGAACACGAACACGAAATGACAAAAGAAAACAAAAAGAAAATTGACAATGCGCGTTTGAAATACAAACCTGACAGAGTCAAAACTTTGTTAATAGCGGAAGCACCTCCTGACAGTTTAGAACGTTTCTTTTATTACGAAAATGTTAGAGAAAGAGATTATCTTTTCCTTGGAGTAACCGAAGCATTATATCCTAACTTGAAAGAAGAGTTTATTGCAAGTGGACGAACACCCGAAAAGAAATCTATTATACTAAACAAGCTCAAGAAAGAAGGTTATTTTTTAATAGATTTATCCGACACTCCTATATCTTTGCTAAATGATATTCCTGTTGAAACCTTTGTTCCGAACTTAATTGAAAAAGTAAAGAAAGTGGCAGACACGAACACGAACATAATTTTAATAAAAGCGAATGTTTACGATTTAGCATATAAAGAATTAGCTAAACTTGGCTACAAAGTAGTTGACATAAGAATACCTTTTCCAAGTAGCGGACAGCAAACAAACTTTCAAAGGACATTTAGACAAGCATTAACTTTGACAAACAGAAAGTAACAACACGACAGAAATGAATACTGAAGCTCTTTTTTGTTAAATTAATAAAGTTTAATAAAAAAAAATAATTTAGTCCCTTACTTTTATTTTGAAATTATTTTTTTTATTAATACACTAGTTGCCTTTTTTACTATCACAAGTTTTTGCAAATCCTATAAGGGGAACTAAAATAATTGATTGAAATTCTCTTAGTTAACATATTTATATTTTATATTTGAAAGGAATATAAGTAATAAGAATAAAATA
>DHXP01000010.1 GCA_002413745.1 Flavobacterium sp. UBA5153
TAGCAACTAAAATCATTTCATTTAATCGTAATGAAGATGCAGTAAAAGAAAAATCATATTTTTCAATTTCTATCATTTTTGATACTATGTTTAAGATAATTTCTTAGCCATTTCAAACTCTTTACCAAAATCTAACCCAAGGTGCTGCACTTGCTCCGGCATTGCTAATGCCCAAGAAACATAATAAAAGGCCAAGACTTGATTTCCGGAAAATCGTTTGTTGTTTATACTTAAAATGATGTAATCTTTTTTGTTGGGATCAATTCCTTGTGTTCCTAACATTGCCAGTTCGAATGCTGCTTGTTTTATGTCTTCCGTATTTTTTTCTTTGAAATGATTAAGCGCTTCGACCATAAACATCACGATGGCCATATTGATGCCAATTTCTTCTTGGTGTTTTTGGAATTTTTCCATTTCTCTTTTTTGAAATGGGTCTTCTGGTTCTTCCAGTCCGAAAGGGTCTTGCTGTAATTTGTTCAAGAAATCATCAATATTGTTTTTAGTTTCGAATTTGGCTTCGCTTTCAAGTTCGAAAAATGTGTCTAAACCAAGGTCTTGTGCCCAATGCTTTATCAACTCGTATTCTTCACCTGGTTTGCGGTCGTCGCGGTATTCGATAAATTCTTTGTAGAATGTTTCTGCCAGATTAAGTTCAGCCGGAGTTGGTTTGAATTCCTGAATGGTATCAATACCAAATAATTCCTTGAATTGCATAGCGTTAATCAAACTGAAAGTTCTTGTTTTTGAGATTACACTCTGTGGTGCAATGTCTAAAATTCTTTCATCAGTAACCGCCTTTATTGCATCTTGAAGCATACCGAATAATGACAGGAATTGGAATGGTCTTAGCTCTGCATATTCTTTGTATAGAAAATCTTCGATGAATACATCGATAGGGGTATTGTAGGTTTGCAAGTTTAGGCCACTAAATACACTTTCAATGAAAAAGTCTATCGTGGATGGATCTACTATTTTAGATTTTAAATTATCGATTGCCGGAAGAATGGTCTCAATAAAATTGTTTTTGTTTTGTAGGGTTGATATGAATACTTGGTTCAGGTTTTCTTTTCGGGCTTGGTTTACCAAATCTAAATGTACCAATTCGTGCATCACTAAATGTTCTACAGCCGGATAGGTGCTTTTGTATTTTACTATGTGTTTGTTGCGATTGTATCTTTCTGCAATTTCTACTTTGGCTGCTGTTTTGATTTCGTCATCGACAACAATGTCTATTTCTGTTCCACCTTCTGCTTCTAGTTGGCTTCGGTATTTGAAGAATATTTTTTTACCATCAAAATCTCCCGCGATTTTATTAGCTGTTTCAAAGGCTTGTTTTACTGCATTTTGGTATAACGCATCTTTTTGTGTGGAAAATTTAATCGCTTGGATTGTGCTGTAGAAAGCAGAATGTAAGTCGTTTTCCTTTTCAGCAATGAGTGAAAGTATAAAATGGGTGTTCGGGTAATCCTCTTTAATTTTTACAGCTTCCCAAGCGTATTTTTTAGCTTCTTCCGGTTTATTATCTTGAAACAGCAGGTAGGCTACGTTTGCTAAAGTGATATGATCTGCCTTGTTTGCCAGTATTGCCTGATCGTAATAAATCATTGCTGTTTTTAAATCTTTCTTGTGCCTGGCAAAAATGTTTCCCATCATCAGTAATCCCCAACCGTTTGAGGAATTCCATCGTAAAGCATCAATCAATGCGTTTATGGCTTCGTCCTGGTCGCCTTGTTCGGATAGAATTTGCCCGAGGATTCTATGATATTCAGAGTTGGAAGGATTTTTTTGAATGAGTTTTTCCAGGATAATTTTGGCTTCGTCAAACTTGCCTTTTTCGCATAAAGCTACTGTTTTATTGTAATCGGCATCTTGTGTTTGTATGGTTTCTGTGTCGACATCGATAGTTACAATGTCATTATTTACTGTAATCTTTGGTACAAATGGACCATAGGTGTAATATTTTTGAATTGCAATTATGATTTCATTTTCATCGGCATTTTCCAACTCTGGAAAGATGGCATATAGGAAATCGTTTATTTTATGGACTATTTGCATTAATTTGGTAGTAAAATGAAAAACGTAAATTTATATATTTTAATAGTATAAACCTATTCAAATAATGAACAGGTTTTACAATCTTTATACAAAGTTTTACTAGCTATTTGAAAATTATTTTTGAAAGTTGATTTCAAAATTAAACCATTAAAATTGTACTGTTTTACGGTTTTCCTCATTTTAGAATTATAATTTCATTTTGAAAAGATTATTGAAATGAAAAAAAAGGCTTCAATGGACATAATACCCCAATATGCTATACCTGTCTGGTTTTCTTCCTTGAATTAATTTTATACAGATATTCAATAAAATCCGGAAGTTCCATCAAACTTAACAGGCCAATTGGTTCCAAAGGCATTTGGTTTAGCTGGATTTGTTTGATGTGTTTGCGGAAGGCTATTTCACCAATGATTTGCATCACGATCCAATCGATATTTGATTTTAGGTCATCGAATTGCTTGATTTCGTTGTAATAGGGTATGTACAAATTAATTTTTATTTGCTTGGTTGCGATATTGTAATCCAATAATGCCATTTGTATTTCACTGATTTTGATCTCGTAGTTTTTGCAACTGCAGGGTTCGTCTGTACCGTTTATGTATTTAGTAGTATTTTGCAATGGTTTTATAAAAGCCTGAGCGGTGAAGTGTTTCAATGGTGGCGCCTGTTCTTCGAAAGCGATGATTTTAGGGAATAATTTGCGGTATCCGCCTCCTGTGAAAATTATTATGAATTTATCATTGATTGTCAATGGAGCTTTAATTACAAATCCAATTCTTTTAGAAACACAGTCTAGTTTATGTTTTATTTGGGAGAAAACTTCGTCGGTGTTGATTCCAAGCAGGATCGCGTTCAAGATTACTTGTTCGTTTTTTTCGAAGTAGTTCCAGAAGGTGGTGATTTGTTTCATGGGTAAAAAGGTTAATCGGTTAATTGTTTAAGGGTTACACACCCCTAGCCCCTCTCAAGAGGGGAATTAGGAGTGCTTTTCGATAGGGATAGGGTAAAGGTTTCATTATCTTTTGTCTTTTGTGCTTTTGTCGAAGGCAATGAGGTTGAGCATATTACGGAGACGAGAGCGGACTCGGTTGCCGTAGGCGGTTTCTATTTCGGAGGCGGATAGGTTGGTAGTGATGTGGGTGTATATTTTCTTGGAGATGAAAATGTCGTATCTGGAGAGTATTATCTCTGCCATTACATTACACTCGTTTCCGAAGTATTTGAGGTTCTTTTCGGTGCCCAAGTCATCGAAGCAGTAGTTTTTATGTTCTGCATGGGTGTTGTGTCCGTGGCTGTAACGATGGATTACTTCATAGCCATCCTTGATGAATTCAAAACTGATATCGCGACAGGGTTTCAGAAAGAACTTTTTCGGTGCCTGCGGCACGTATCTCATAATCGCCATCAGGGTCGTTTTGCCGCAACCAACTGGACCCGAAAGCAGAATTCCCTTGGTAAGATCTATTTCGAATTTGGCTGCAGTAGTTTCGTCCTCGAGGAAATAGGAGGTTAATTTCGTGATATTGGTTATGTCCTGCTCGAGAAAGTGGAATTTTTCGCCAAAGTCCTTTTTTCCTTTTTGCTCGAGCCAGGTGATTATTTCGGGGTAGTTGTATTGGGTCATAGGCTTTGGGTTTTCCTCACCCCAACCCTCTCCGAAGGAGAGGGAGTCAGGGCAGTTATGGTTTTTACAATGGTTCGGCGTAGTTTTTATCGGTTAGGGTATGCAAATTATTGGCTCTAGGCAGTTCTTTGCCAGAATTGTTTTGTGGAATGTTATTGTTTTGTGGAATGTTCACGGTGAATTTTGTAATGTTCAGCATCCAGTTACGAGCTGAAGCTTTCCAGTCTTTCATTTTTGTTTTGCCACCAATGAGCCAACCATTACTGGAATAGTAGTTGAAAAATCGTTCTGCCTCGAATTCAGAGTATACCTGGAACTTGAAATATTCTTTGACAAATTCCAATGAAGGTTTCGCATTTTCGAACGAAATGCCAGATTTGTCTTTTTCTTTTTTCGCGGAACTTTTTTCTTTTTCATTTTTTTGATTTTCTAAAAGAGAAGTATCATTCAAAATTTGAAACTCGGGTTCTATATATATGTTTTTATTGTTTTTAATTGTTTTTTTATTATATATATAGAGCTGACTATCAACCTGTACAGCAGCCTGACCAATGACTTGTTCATTTTTTGGTGTGGTTCGTTCATTTTTTGAACAGGTTGCTTCATTATTAAAGGATTTTGATTTGCCGGCTTCCGAGAAATCATGCACCGTAATTAAGGTTCCTGAATAGGGGTTGAATGAAGGGATGTACTCTAAATACCCCAATCGTTGTAATTCCTTGATGCATTTGTGATAAGTTGCATTCGAAGAAATCTTGCTTCCTTTCATCATTTCGTATCGGGTGACAGTTATAGGATTTTTGAATCTGTTTACATTCCAAAATTGGAAAATGGTAATGTATAGGCTGATGTGGGTGGGGTTGAGCGATTTTTCAAGGGCAATGCGATTGAAAAACCCAGTGAGGTGTTTGATGTAATTCATTTTTAGGAGTTAGTTGTTTCTCTCGACTGCGCTCGAGATGAAGGTGAGTAGTGTATTGAAAAGGAATTTTTTGGGTCTATTGATTGAGAATCTTTAGGATGTCCTCGTATTTGTAGTAGATGATTCCTCCAATTCGGTTGAAGTTTAGCGTTCCGTTGATGCGGAAGTTTTGCAAAGTCCCGGGGGAAATATTCAGCAAGGTTCGTACCTCTGCCGATTTCATCCATTTTTTGGGTTCAGACTTATGAAGAATCAATTCTTTGAGTTCTATAATAAGACTGTTTTTGAATTCTTGTAAATCACTTTGCGTAAGGGGTTGTTTGCTGAATAGATTTTGTTGGTTAGATTCCATATTGCTGTTTATTAATTAGTTATGAAGCAAATGAAATGCAATAGAAATTATAAATCACCCAAGTAGGGTGAAGGTTGGGTGATTTTTTTAGTTAAAACGTATTAAAACTTATTAATTGTAGTCTTATTCTTCAAATCTTTTTTTGAGATTTTCCTTTAAGAGATCTAAAAACTTGGTTTTGTTTATTTTACGATTTTTAATTTCATTGGAGACCTGGTAAATGTCATCTAAATTGATTTCAAACATGATTTCAAAATGTTTGGCAATATCTACTATGTCTGCTTTTCCATTGTTGAACGCTTTTTGGGTATGCAGGGCATAAATAAGTTCAATAATAGCTGATTTACTTTCGGTCCATTTCATTGTAGGCAGTTCAATTTGAGGTTTAATTTCTATGGGTTTTCTGTTGGATAAGTTGGCAATTTTGTTTTCAATGTACTTTTGAAAGTTTTCATTGCCCAGTATGGCAGCTACCTTGAAGTCATGAGAGGTTGCGAAGCGGTGATCTAATTCAAAATAAAAATATTCCAGATTGTAGTTGATTTCAACATTATTTCTGATGAAAATTTTGTGGTCTATGAATTCACTACCTGTCCGGTAGTAATTATAAAACTCCATATTTTCCGAAAAATAATTGTTGAGTTTGTTTAACTCATTATCGAGGTATTTCCGGATAATGCGTTTACTTCCTTGTGGTTTTCTGGATTCGAGATTTCTTACTTTCTTGAAGTAAATTAATTTTGAGGTAAACTTTGGTTTGATTGTTTTGAAAAATAAAATTTCATTTTCAAGGGTTTCAAACCCATTGTCGAGAATGAATTTTTTAAGGACATATAAATGTTTGACCGTTGTTTGGGTAGATTTTTCACACATTACGATTGGATTATCATAGTCAAATGATAATACTTGTAACTCTTCCTCCAATTCGGAAAGTACTTTGCGACTGAATTGTATCATTAAAATTTGTTTTAGTTAGTATTAATTAATTTTAATACCAGTATCTAAAACTAAATCAATACTTTCCAAAAAAAAATATAAAAAAAGCAGTTTAGGGTTGTGTGTTTTTCAGTTGTTCCGTATTTGTTTTTAAAGCGAATTTATCCCTTAACATTTTCATATCCTCACTTACTTTTTTATCCAAAACCTTGGCGTAATGTTGGGTAGTGCTCAAGTTTTTGTGTCCCAGCATTTTACTCACGCTTTCAATTGGTACGCCATTGGTGAGCGTCACCGTGGTCGCAAAAGTATGACGGGCAATGTGGAAGGTTAGTTCTTTTTCAATCTCGCAAACACCGGCAATTTCTTTTAAATACTCATTCATTTTCTGGTTACTCAAAATTGGGAGCAATTTGTTTTGAAAGTTGCTTTGAGGATGGTCTTCATACTTGTCGATAATCATTTGGGTAAAAGGCAAAACAGGAATCTTCGAGGCTGTTTCTGTTTTCTGGCGGTGGGTGAATATCCATTTTTCACCATCAATGCCAATGCTTATATGGGATTTAGTCAAGTTTTTGACATCAATGTACGCCAAGCCGGTAAAGCAGCTAAATAGGAAGATATCGCGTACCAGGGACAGTCTTTCTGTTTTGAAATCCTTGTTGATAATGCTTTGAATTTCTTGTTCGGACAAATACACCCTTTCCACTTCCTTGACTTTTGCTTTGTATTTTGCAAACGGGTTTTTGTCAATCCATTCGTTGTCCAGACAGATTTTGATTATTTTACTGAAGTTCTTGATGTATTTCACCGCCGTGTTATTGCAGCAATTCCGAACGCTTCTCAAATAAAACTCATATTCCGTAATGAATGCGTGATCTATTTTAGAGATTTCAATATCGGATATTTTGTATTTCCATTCCAGGAATTCTTTAGTGTGTTTCAACGAAGTGTTGTAGCGTTCTAGCGTTCCGGGAGCATACTCCTTGCCAACCAATTCCTTGATTTTGTTGTTGTGGTCCTTGAAAATAGGAATGAGCATTCTTTTGTTTTCAGTGATACCGAATAATTCATTTTTAAGATTAATGGATGTTAAAATGATGTCTTTCTTGTATAATCTTTTTTCAGCATCAAATATTTTGCTTTTTATATTATCAAGATGACTGTTTATTGAACGGGTATCCTCATTGGAACCCTTCACTTTCGACCCTTCACTAGACCATCTTTCGGAATCAATATACTTGTTGCTGCTAAATTCAAAACGTTGGGTTAGAATTGTCACACGCACATAAATAGGGCAGATGCCATCAACATTAGCTTTGGATCTCTTAATATAAAAGAGAATGGATGTGGTAGTATTCATAATGGTAACCTTTTAGTTATTATTAAATTTAAACTTTAAAATGATTGCAAACAAGATGTTCAAATTTTGCCTAGGTTGTTGAACACCTTGATGGTCAGGTTACTTTTGAGACAGGTGTCACTTCAAAATAATTATTTTAGTGACACCTCAAAAGACACCTAAGTTTTGAGATTTAATATATAATTTGGTTGCCCGTAAATGAAAAAACCCCCCTAAATCCTTGAATTTAGTGGGGTTTGCTTCGTTTTGTATTTCTACTGGCGGAGAAAGAGGGATTCGAACCCCCGGACCTGTTACAGTCAACAGTTTTCAAGACTGCCGCATTCGACCGCTCTGCCATTTCTCCAGTATGTCACATTCATTTCCTGAATGCGGTTGCAAATATAAGAACCTTTTTTTGTTTTACAAAAACTATTTTTATAAAAATAGCACCTATTTTATCGACTGTTTATTAATCGTTTCATTCTCTTGGTTTTAATCAAAACTTAATGTTTCAAAAATTAGATAAATAAGTTTAATAGTTTACATATTCTTTGATTTCAAGGCCATATCCTATCATTCCAACCCGTTTTGTTTGTTCTGTATTAGACACCAATCTGATTTTTGAAATATCTATATCATGGAGAATTTGTGCGCCAATACCAAAATCTTTACTGTCAATTACAATTTTTGGAGCTTTCATGACTCCTTGCGTTTGTAATGTTTTCAGTTCTGATATTCTACTAAGCAAATTGACAGATTGCATATCTTGGTTGATAAAAATTACTGCACCTTTTCCATGTTCATTGATAACTTTGAACATATCATCGAGTTGTTGGTCAGCATTATTAGTCAAAGTGCCTAACAAATCATTATTCACCTGAGATGAATTGATTCTCGTTAAAATGGATTCTCCTAAATTCCAAGTTCCTTTCGTCAATGCGATATGAATTTGTTTATTTGTTGTTTGTTCGTAAGCTCTTAATCTAAATGTTCCAAAACGGGTTTCTATATCAAAATCTTCTTTCTTCACAATTAAACTATCGTGCTGCATGCGGTAAGCGACTAAATCTTCAATAGAAACTATTTTTAGATTGAATTTTTTGGCTACTTTAACTAATTGGGGCAAACGCGCCATTGTTCCGTCTTCATTCATGATTTCGACAATCACTCCAGCTGATTTGAAGCCCGCCAGTCTAGCAAAATCTATAGCGGCTTCGGTATGTCCCGTGCGTCTTAAAACCCCTCCTTGTTTGGCAATTAATGGAAAAATGTGACCTGGTCGGGCCAATTCATGTGGCTTGGTTTTGGAGTCGACCAAAGCTAAAATTGTTTTGGACCTATCTGCCGCCGAAATCCCCGTTGTTACACCGCTACCTCTTAAATCGACGGAAACCGTGAAAGCCGTTTCCATTGGATCGGTATTATTGGTGACCATTACGTGCAATCCTAACTCTTTGCATCGACTTTCAGTTAATGGTGCGCAAATCAACCCTCTACCGTGAGTAGCCATGAAATTGATCATTTCAGGTGTTACTTTTTCGGCTGCCGCAAGAAAATCGCCTTCGTTTTCCCGATTTTCATCGTCAACAACGATTATTATTTTCCCTTGGCGAATATCTTCGATGGCTTCTTCAATGGTGTTGATTTGTATTTTAGCTGTGGCCATATAGGTAGTGTTTAATTTTGTGATGGAAATATTTTTTGAAATATTTTTTGAAAGGGAGCTAAAAAGACATCTAAATTTATTAATCCAATGTCGTTTGTAGCCCTATAAGTTAATAAAATAGCCAGTGGTGATAGAATTATAGAGGACATCCATGCCCCCATAAATGGCGATAATTCATCTTCTTGTGAAATTCTTTTACCAAAAGTATTTATGAAATGAAATGAAATGAAAATTAAAACTGCAAAAACAATCGGTAAGCCAAGCCCTCCTTTTCTAATAATGGCACCCAATGGGGCTCCTATAAAAAACATAAGGAAGCAGGCAAATGCAATTACAAATTTGTCATAGAATGCCAATAAGTGATTGTTGATGTTTTTTTGTTTATTTTCCAACTCTGTTTTTGTTGCATCAATTGAAAACAAGGTACTTGTAATGTTGCTATTGGCGATTTTTAAGATTTCCAATTTTTGATTATTATTGAATAATGTCAATAAATCATTTGGAAGCTTTTTGTTTTTTTTGAGAGGTTCAATCTTGTTATTCCTGAGAATTCCAATTCGTTGATTACTGTTTTCTGAAAAAGATATAATATCAGTATTTAAATTTTTATGTAATGAATCTAATGTGTAATTTAATTCACTTATATTGAGCATGGTATTAGTATTTGTAATACTTGCGTCATTTACATCTGCCGAGTTCAATTTTGATAAGTCAATATTAATGATGTATTTTTTGAATGAACTTTTAGCAAATGGAATTTTATTCCGATCTTCATATTTTTTGGGAACAAGATCTTCATAATAATAGCCATCATTCAATACCAATTGGAGAGTGCTGGATTTCTCGCTGCTTATTAATTCACCGTTTTTGGCCTTTATTACTGTTTTGCTGCCATCACCAAGAACTGATTTTTTATGAATGGTAATACCGGTTAATGTGTTCCCGTTTTTACCTGATTTTTTATTGACTTTGATATTGTAAAAGCCCACATTACTAAACTGACCCTCGGCAATAGCCAACGCAGGTTTTACTTGTGCTATATTTTTTCTAAAATTGATAAATTTATATTCGGCGTAAGGAATAACACTGTTGGAAAAAAAAAAGGCTACTATACTTAATAATAATATAAAAAAGGTCAAGCTTTTCATAGCTCTTTGAAGTGAAATGCCGGAAGATTTCATGGCTGCAAATTCATAGTTTTCAGCCAAATTTCCAAAAGTCATTATCGAAGCAAGTAAAACGGATAATGGTAATACCAGCGGGATTATTCGAGGCATTGCAAACAATAAAAATTTGATGATCATTATTAAATCTAAATCTTTACCCGCTAATTCTGCTATGAATAACCAAACGGTTTGCAGTATGAATATAAAAAAAAGGATTACAAATACCATGGTAAATGTAGTCAAAAACGTTTTTAATAAATATTTATCAAGAATTTTCACTTAGAATTAATCTAATTTATTGATGTAGTAATTTGGGTATTTACCTTCTGCAAATGTAAATTGATTTTTTGACAATGGTTGATTGGTTTTAAAAGAATTAACGGTTAATGTGGTTTTTGTGCCATTTTTGCCCATTTCAATCAAATTGTAGATATGTTTGGTTCGTGCATCGATTCCCAGTAATATTTCTTTTCTCTGGTCTTTTGGATTTATTGAAACGAGCTTAATATATTGAATTTTTCTTCCTTTCACATCCTGTAAAATATCCATCGTGCATTTATAACCAGAATTAAAAAAAGTCAACATTTTTGAGGGTGTGATGGTATTGTCGTCTTTTTCGTTTACCGTGGAAATCGTAATTTCTTCATCTTCGGGAACAATGGTGTAACTTTTCTTTCCGTCAAAAATTTTGGTAACCCCCATAAAATTTAAAACATATTGATTGCCTTTCATCGTTACATTACCCTTGCTGTCTTGATTGATGTTTTCTTTGGCATTATTCAAAGTATATTTAAAATCAATTACAATATTATCATAGCTTTTTACTTTTGATGTTACTTGATCCAAAAGATCCTTTGCCTTTTTATCCTGAGCTTGAATTGAAAAACTAAAAAGTAGTAAGGCAGTAATTTGAAGAAACTTTTTCATTTATTTAATTATTTTGTTCATTTTTGAAAAATTGATCAAGAGAACTCATATCAAGAATATTTACACTTCGCGCCTTGCTGCCTTCAAATGGACCTACAATTCCTGCAGCTTCGAGTTGATCAATCAATCTACCTGCTCTGTTGTAGCCCAATTTTAGTTTTCTTTGTAGCAACGAAGCCGATCCTTGTTGTGCATTTACAATAACTTCGGCGGCTTCTCTAAACAATGTGTCTCTTTCGGAGATATCCATATCAAGATTAATGCCACTTTCTTCCCCAATAAATTCTGGAAGCAAATAAGCTGTCGCATACGCTTTTTGTGAACCGATAAATTCTGTTATTTTTTCTACTTCTGGAGTGTCTATAAAGGCACATTGCACCCGTACAACATCATTTCCATTGGTATAAAGCATATCTCCACGACCTATTAATTGATCAGCTCCTTGGCCATCAAGAATAGTTCTGGAATCTATTTTTGAAGTAACTCTAAAGGCTATTCTAGCGGGAAAATTAGCCTTTATCAAACCTGTAATTACATTTACTGATGGTCTTTGTGTGGCAATAATCAAGTGAATTCCGATGGCTCTGGCTAATTGTGCCAATCTCGCAATGGGAACTTCCACTTCTTTCCCAGCTGTCATGATTAAATCGGCAAATTCATCGACAACCAACACGATATAAGGCAAAAAACGGTGTCCATTTTCTGGATTCAATTTTCTGGATTTGAATTTGTCGTTATATTCCTTGATATTTCGCACCATTGCATCTTTCAACAACGAATAGCGATTATCCATTTCCACACAAAGCGAATTCAAGGTATTGACAACTTTTGCATTGTCCGTGATAATGGCATCTTCCGAATCAGGCAATTTGGCCAAATAATGTCTTTCAATTTTGTTGAAAAGCGTTAACTCCACTTTTTTTGGATCAACCAAAACAAACTTGATTTCGGCTGGATGTTTTTTGTAAAGCAAGGAAGTTATCACGGCATTTAAACCAACAGATTTCCCTTGTCCTGTTGCTCCAGCCATTAATAAATGGGGCATTTTGGCCAAATCAACCACAAAAGTTTCGTTCGAAATAGTTTTTCCCAATGCAATAGGCAATTCCATTTCAGCTTCCTGAAATTTGGCAGAGCCAATGACACTTTTCATCGAAACCATGGTAGGATTCTTGTTGGGAACTTCGATTCCGATGGTTCCTTTTCCAGGAATAGGAGCGATGATTCGAATGCCCAATGCCGAAAGCGACAAAGCAATATCGTCTTCTAAACTCTTGATTTTTGAAATTCGGATTCCTGCTTCGGGCACGATTTCATATAGCGTAACCGATGGTCCAACGGTGGCCTTTATCTGTGCAATTTCTATTTTGTAATTGCGAAGCGTTTCGACAATTCTATTTTTATTTTCTTCTAATTCTTCCTGATTGATTGTGATTCCTCCAGTTGAATATTCTTTTAACAAATCAATTGTCGGGTATTTGTAATTGGATAAATCCAAAGTTGGATCAAATAATCCAAAATCAGCAACAAGTTTTGAAGCCAAGTTTTCTTCTATGATATCTTCTTCTGGAGCTTTTTCGATGACAAAACTATCATCGGTGGTATGAATTATTTCCGGAGAAGTTGCTGGCGTCACTTCCATCGGAATTGTTTTTAAACTGATTTCCGAAGGATTATTGATGGTTGGTTTTAAAGCTTCTTTATTAATTTCGAACTGGGAACCATTTGTTTTTAAATGAATTTGTTCCAATTCTTCCTCTACAGCATATTCTTCCAAGTTATAAGCGTTTGCATCGTTATTGGTAACATTTGAACCTAAATCAGATTTGATTTCTTTTTTGGTACTTTCGAAAAAGGATTGGATTTTTTCGGGTGAAATTTTGAGTTTGAAAATCAAATATATGATGAGTCCAAAAATCAAAACTAGCAAAGTTCCTGTTTTGCCAATGTAGTCCTGGGAGAACAAATTCAATTCATAGCCAATGGTTCCGCCCAACTCGGGTAGGGAAGTGGCAAAAAAACCAAATAAAACCGATATGATAATAATTGCAAATAAATCCCAGAACCAAATATTCTTCAGTTTTTTTAAAGAAATATCGAGCACTAAAAAGAGTCCGGTCAAAAAGAATAATCGTACGAAGATAAATGAGGCGATTCCGAAACCCTTATAAACAATCAAATCGGCTAAAAAGGCCCCAAATTTACCCAACCAATTTTGAACCGTTTCTGTACGGTCGGTCAATTGATTTACGGCGCTTTGATCTTCTTGCCCATAGATATAAAAGGAAAGGAAGGCAAGCAATAAAGCAATGGAAAATAGTACAAAAAGAGAGCCGAAAACAATTTTATATTGCTTGGACATTTTCCAAGGCTTATTTGCTACAGATTTTGGATCATTCTTTTTTTCTGGAGTTTCTTTTTTTATTGTTTTGGCCATTCTTGATTGTACTATTTCCTATAAAATTTTTGGTAAATAAATAATTATTCCAATTGCAATTGCAGAAATTGAAGCGAAAAAAACTGCTCCGGCGGCAATATCTTTTATGAACCCGATTTTTTCGTGATAATTGGGATGAATAAAATCGGCCACTTTTTCTACAGCCGTGTTCAATCCTTCGATGCTCATGACTAACCCGATTGCTAAGGTTTGAAAAAGCCATTCAGTTGTGTTAATATTAAAATAAAAACCAGCGATGGTTACCAATATTCCCAAAGAAAATTGCACCATCACACTGTGTTCGGTTGCAATAAGTTTTACTGCCCCTTTGAAAGCATAGGTTATACTTTTTAGTCTTCCGGTAAAAAAAGTGTTGTCTTTTTCAAAATCCATTAATAAACTTTTAAAGTACTGCTAATGCAGCTTCATAATTGGGTTCATTTGCAATTTCTGGAACTTGCTCAGTATAGATAATGGTTCCGTTTTCGTCAACTACAATGACAGCTCTTGAATGTAAACCTGCCAATACGCCATCGATAATTTCCAACCCATTGGTTTTACCGAAACTTCCGTCTTGGAAATCAGATAAATTGACCACATTTTCAAGTCCTTCGGCTCCACAAAAACGTTTTTGGGCAAAAGGTAAATCTCTTGAAATACATAACACTTTTGTGTTTTCTAAATTGCTTGCACTCGTGTTAAATCTTCTTACCGATGCGGCACAAGTTCCTGTATCTAAACTTGGAAAAATATTCAAAACTAATTTTTTTCCTGCAAAATCACTTAGTGTAGCGATGGAAAGGTCGTTTTTTACTAATTTAAAATCGGCTAGTTTTGTACCAATTTTTGGTAAATCACCTGAAGTGTGGATTGGATTTCCTCCTAATGTTATTGAAGCCATAATATTTGTTTTTAAAATGAGGTTCAAAAGTATGAAATTTTATTTAGTTAATTTTTTCAAAATCACTTTTTTGTTTAATTGCTTTATCGTAATATTGCAATATATAAATAAATAAATTTTATGGGAGCATCAAAATCAGATAGTTTTTCGGAAGATCATAATCAGTTGGCGACATTATTTAAGGCGTTGTCCCATCCGGCACGAATCGCCATAATTGAGTATTTATTGTCAGTCGACACTTGTATTTGTGGTGATATCGTTAACGAATTGCCATTGGCACAACCAACGGTTTCCCAACACTTATCGGCGCTAAAAAATGCGGGAATTATTAAAGGAAACATCGAAGGAACGGCTATTTGTTATTGTTTAAATACAGAAACATTCGAAAAAATAGAAGGTTATTTTTTCTCGATTACCAAGAAACTAAAAGGCAAATGTTGTTAAATTTTAAAATATAAAAAATGAAAAATTCAGAAGAAATTAAAGAAATGGTAAAGCAAAAATACAGTGAAATTGCTTTGCAAGACAAAGAATCGAATGAATCTTCTTGTTGTGGTTCAGGCGGTTGTAGCACGGAAGTTTACAATATTATGTCCGAAGATTACAATGAA
This sequence comes from Flavobacterium sp. UBA5153, assembly GCA_002413745.1. Lineage (GTDB taxonomy): Bacteria > Bacteroidota > Bacteroidia > Flavobacteriales > Flavobacteriaceae > Flavobacterium. The sequence goes on from DHXP01000010.1 coordinate 14,943, forward strand.
TTGAAAGGCTATGAGTCGGATGCCGATTTGGGTTTGGGTTGTGGTTTACCAACGCAATTTGCCAAAATAAGCAAAGGAGACGTGGTGGTCGATTTAGGAAGTGGAGCAGGCAATGATTGTTTTGTGGCTCGTGCAGAAGCAGGAGAAACAGGAAAAATAATAGGTGTTGATTTTACCGAAGCAATGATTGCAAAAGCACGCTTGAATGCCGATAAGTTAGGATTTAACAATGTTGAATTTCGATTGGGGGATATTGAAAATTTGCCTGTTAGCGAGAGTTCTGCCGATGTGGTAATCAGCAATTGCGTGTTAAATTTGGTGCCAAACAAACAAAAAGCGTTTAGTGAGATTTACCGTATTCTAAAAAATGGAGGTCACTTTAGCATTTCCGATATTGTCGTGACGGGCAATTTGCCGGAAAAGATAAAAAATGCCGCAGAAATGTATGCAGGTTGCGTGTCAGGCGCCATCAAAAAGGAAGAATATTTGGGCTATATCAAAGAAATTGGCTTTAAAAACATTGTGCTACAGAAAGAAAAACCAATTGTTGTTCCCAAAGATATTCTAGTTAATTATCTGACTGAAGAAGAAATTGTTTCGTACACTTCAAGTCCAAATATTATATTTAGCATTACTGTATATGCCGAGAAAAATGACGAATGTTGCTCTTCTGGAACTTCTTCTTGTTGTTAAGCAAAACACAGTTATAAATACAACAAAAACGCCCTCATTGCTGAAGGCGTTTTTTAATTTATTGGAACAAAAAGTATTTGAATGTCCGCTTTGCGGACTTTTTTTTATTAGCCACGAATTACACGAATTAACACGAATTCAGGTTTAATTGTCTCATTTTTTTATAAAAATTAGTGAAAATTAGTGACCCGAGACCAAAGGTCGAATAGACGAAGTAAATTCGTGGCGAAAATATTTTTCAGTATCGTTAACGAATAGTCATAAAAATCGTTATTTATTTATCGATAGAACCCAGAACCCTTTTCATAAAAGTATTCAAAGCTTCTTTTTTATCCATTCCGCCTTTAATCATTTTGTGAACTTCTAGCGCGCCATACATATTGGAGATTAATTCGCCAATCACGTCCAATTCTTCATCTTTCAAGGTGGAAAGTTCAGTCAAAGCTTCGAGAACTTCGATGGTTTCAATCAGATAATCTTGGTCATTTTCTTCAATAAATTGAGACAAATGTTTGATTATTGGTAGTTTCATATTTTAAGGTTAGGAGTTTATGAGGTTAAAAGTTTAGATTATAAAAATAATATCAAGTTCATCACTAAACTTCTAAACTCATCACCTTCTAAACTATATTTATATAATTTCATTTACCAAATCAGCCAAAACTTCAGCTTTATTAGTTTGGGTTTCGTTTACCAATTTTCCGTTTACAAAAGTGGCAAAAGTAGGCAAGTTGCTCACGTTAGCCAATTTTCTGGATTCCGGCGAATTTTCGGCATCAACCAAAACAAAAGTCAAATTTTCATTTTCCGAAGCCAGTTTTTTAAATTTCGGTTTCATAATTCGGCAATTTCCACACCAAGAGGCTGAAAACTGAACGACTACTTTTTCGTTCTTGGAAACTAAATCTTGTAAGGTGTCTTCGTTTAATTCGATTAACATAGTTTTTAAATTTTTATGTCAATATCAAAATACAATGGCAATATCAAAATTGAAAATTGAAATTGCCATTGTATTTGCTATTGAAAATTAGTGTGAACCTAAATATTCGGCCGTACTTTTTCTGTCTGCGTGCATCGCATCTTTTCCTTTTTCCCAGTTTGCTGGACAAACTTCTCCGTTAGTTTGCACGTGAGTATAAGCATCCACTAAACGCAAATATTCATTTACATTACGACCCAATGGCATATCATTTACACTTTCGTGGAAAATTTTTCCGTCTTCATCAATTAAGTAAGTCGCTCTGTAAGTTACGTTGGAGCCTTCAACAATAACTGAATCCGTTTCGTCGCTGTAGCTTGTAGATTCGATATCAAGAATTCCAAGAATGTTTGACAAGTTACGGTTGGTGTCGGCAAGAATTGGGTAGGTAACACCTTCGATTCCACCGTTGTTTTTTGGAGTGTTCAACCAAGCAAAATGTACTTCGTTGGTGTCGCAAGAAGCACCAATTACAATGGTATTTCTTTTTTCGAATTCAGGTAGTGCCGCTTGAAAAGCGTGTAATTCAGTTGGACAAACGAATGTAAAATCTTTTGGATACCAAAACAATACTACTTTTTTATTGTTTTTTGTAGCTTCTTCGAAAATGTTGATTTTCAAATTATCGCCCATTTCAGAGATGGCGTCAACTGCAATACTTGGGAATTTTTTTCCTACTAATGACATATTTATTTGTTTTAAGTTGTTATTTTTTTATTTGATGCAAATGTAATTCAAAACAGATATTCGAATATATAAATTTTAATTATTAATTTTTATGTAACGATAGGTATTTACTATATGTGTCCGTCTTTTGCTTTTCAGATTTATTTAAATACCGTTGACAATTACGGGTAAAGTTCCTTTGCATTCCGTATTTTCTAATAGTTGATTCGCCGCACTTTCCTGAAATTCAGTAAAATCTTGGTAAACCTGCACAATTCCTAAAGTTTGTTCTAAATTTGGAATTAGCTGCAAAGCGTAGGGATTCCCAAAAACGTATAAAACACATTTTTTGGTGGCAAATAAGTTGCCTAAAAACGCCAAAACGGAATCTTCAATATCAAAATTATTCAAAGGTTTTGCTTTTGGAACAAACAAAGAAATAATTACAGTATCAAAATTAACCATATTTTTTTCCAATTCATAAATTTCTAAATTATTTCCCATTTCAATGGCAAATTCCGGAGACGGCAGGGAAGTGGACAAGGTTTTAAAAAAAACGTTACCCTTATTTTTATAAAGACTTAGTTTGGCAAGTTGATCCCTGTTTTTAGCGTCAAAAACAGTCACACTATTATTATTGTCTTTTATTTTGGTAATGCAATTATCGGCTATTTTTCGGTTTAAAACCGAAGTGGCTTCAAAATCAAAACTGCCCTGAGGTGCTGTATTTCCGGATAGAATTCCTGCTTTTTGTTTTAATTTCCATAAACGGTCAAAACTGGCTTCAATTCGTTCTGGCTTGGCATTTTTGAGGATTTCTTGAATTCCTTCGGCCACATTTTCGGCAAAGCACAACACATCGTTTCCTGCATTGAAAGCTTCCCATTCGAGTTGTCCTTTCGTGTCATACAATTTTGAAATGCTGTGCATATTCAAAGCATCTGAAATCACCAAACCGTCATAACCCAATTGTTTTCTCAAAAGGTTTTCAATCACGGATTTTGATAATGTTGCCGATGTGTTTTTACCTGAATTCAAGGCTGGAACGGCCAAATGTCCAATCATAATTGAATCGACATTGTTTGCGATTCCCTTTATAAAAGGAACCAATTCGTTTTCGAGTAATTGTTCCAAAGTTTCTTCCAAAACAGGCAATCCCAAATGCGAATCGACGCTGGTATTTCCGTGACCCGGGAAATGTTTCAAGCAGCCCAAAACTCCAACATCATTCATTCCCCGTAAATATTCGAGCGCAAAACGAGCGACTTTTTCTTTGTTTTGGCCAAAAGAACGATAACCAATTACGGGATTATTTGGATTGTTGTTGATATCCGCCAAAGGCGCCAAATTATAATAAATCCCTGCCGATTTTAGATCCAAACCAATTTGTTTTCCTACTTCGTAAACTAATTTTTTTGAACTAATTGGCAAAGCACCAAGGGTAATGGCATAAGGGTATTGTGGTGTTTTTTCTACGCGCATTGCCAATCCCCATTCGGCATCAATGCTCATCAAAAGTGGGGTAGTGGCACATTTTTGAAACCGGACAATTAATTCTTTTAAACGTTCGAAACTATCGTCGTTAAATTCGACCTTTTTCTTGGTTTCATAGTTGGTTGCGGCACTTGCCCGACTATGAAAAAAGGTGAGCCCACCAATGTTGTATTCTTTTATTAGATGTTCTGTTTCCTGAATATTTTCTTCCGTATCGTTGATAAAAACGGCTGGAAAAAAGAATTGTCCTATTTTTTGTTCTAGTGTCATTATCTGTCTTAAAATAATTGGTTTATTTGAGCTATATGTATGTTATTTTTATGGTTCTATAAATGATTTTGAACCAAATTAAGTCCGTTTTTTGGATTTGACCCAAATACAAAACCTTTTCAAATTAAGTCAATTATAAAAATTAATTGTAGAATCTTTAATGTGACTTTATTATTTTAATGCGTCTATAATAATAAAAGGCAAACCAGCAATACTGAAGAATAGGATCAATGTATATATCATATCAGCAAATTTACCAGAGCCATAGCCATATCTATTTATGATTTCTGGCTCTCTTTTAAATAGCATTATATAAATTTTTCTTGTCGGCCATTGGATAATTAAAAGCATCAAAGGATAGAAGGCTCCTAAATCCACAAAATCAACTTCCGTATTATTTAATACTTTCTTTATAAGAACTGTGTAACTTAAAAATATTAAGGAAATTAGAAAGCCGAAAAAATAATATTTACCTGATTGCAACATTTTAAAATCAAGAAAAAACCAAATTCCAAGTCCCATGCCCAAGAAAAAAGTTATTTTAATGAATGTTTGAGTACTATAGAATGGTACAAAAAGACTTGTCATGAATAGAACAATAGTAATAAATGAAATTATTCTAAATCGTTTCTCTATGTTGTCTTTTGATTTTTCTTTTATTTGACTAGAAACTTCTTTTTTATTAACTCTTAGTATTTCAGGGTTATCAAGATTTTGGTTGGAAGGTAGTCGAAATATTTTTTTTTCTTTTGTTTCTGAAATTTTACCTTCAAAGTCAATTTTATAATTATTATTGTCAGCGGTTGCGACGAAAACATTATCTCCTTCTTTGTCAGTAGATGAAATATAAACAATTAACTTTTGGTCTTTTAATACATTATTTTCTTTACCTATTGTGAAACCTTCAATGTCTATCTTATACCTAATTCCTTGGGGATAATACAAGTAATTAACGAGGTAATAAAACCTTTCATTGTCGAGTCTTTCGTCTGCTAAAATTATGTGATTTCCATTTCCGTTTTTGAAAAGTTTAAAAGTCAAACCATCTTGTAAACTTTTGGTATAAAGGTCAATCCATTGTCGCAAAGCTTTTTTTACGTCATTGTATGCCCCACCGCTAATTATGATTAAATTGTCATTCGTCATTGAGTTGTCTGTTTTTAAAATTTCACATAACTTATAAACTATTCTGATTTCTTTCCAAAATCACTTGGGAAAATCAAGAAACGAGACAAAATTAATCCTGGAATGGTGGCGCAAAGCACCCAAATAAAGAAATTGCCATAACCCAAATATTCCTGGATAAAACCGCTCAACATTCCCGGAAGCATCATTCCCAAAGCCATAAATCCCGTGGCGATGGAGTAATGTGAGGTTTTAGATTCTCCTTCGGCAACATAAATTAAAAACATCATAAAGGAGGCAAATCCAAATCCGTAACCAAACTGTTCGCAAATTACCGTGACATAAACATAATAAATTGATTCTGGATGAAAATGTGACAATAAAATGAATCCAATTATGGGTAAGTGCATTGACAAAATCATTGGCAGCATCCATTTTTTAAGTCCGCCTTTGGATAGGGCAATTCCTCCTAAAATTCCGCCAATAGTAAGTGAAATCACTCCAAATGTACCATAAATCACTCCAACATCCTGCGTGGTTAAACCCATTCCTCCAACAGATTTTTCGTCAATCAGAAAAGGAGTCAGCATTTTTAATAATTGGGATTCTCCCAATCGAAATAACAAGATAAAGGCTAAAACCAAACCAATTTGCTTCTTTTGGAAAAAAGAGGAAAATACTGCTCCGAAACTCACTTTTGGTGTTGATTCTGATTTATTTTCGGTAATTATTGTTTCAATTTTTGGAGTCGAAAAATAATTATAAATTGTGATTATCGCCATAATAAAGCCAACAATTACCATAGTATAAGACCAGGCTTTGGTTTTGTCTCCGTATTTTTGTTCCAAAAAACCGGCAATAATTACGATTAATCCATTTCCGGTCAACAAGGAAAGGCGATAAAACGTGCTTCTGATTCCCAGAAAAAAAGACTGTTGTTCTTTGGCTAAAGCCAACATATAAAAGCCATCACTTGCCACATCATTCGAAGCTGAAGCAAAAGCGGCAACCCAAAAAACTGCCAAACTTAACACGAAAAAATTGCTCATCGGAATCGTTAATCCGACAATTAGAAATGCAATAGAAATGATCAATTGCATTGCCAAAAACCACTTTCTTTTAGTGGAATATAAATCAATAAAAGGACTCCATAATGGTTTAATAACCCAAGGCAAGTACAATAAACTGGTGTAAATTCCAATATCTTCATTGCTGATTCCTAGGTTTTTATACATAATTACCGAAACCGAAATAATTATCGCGTAAGGCAAGCCGGAAGCAAAGTTTAAAACAGGTATCCAATACCAAGGTTTCGTGTCGATTTTCATTTAATTTATTTGGGTTTCCGTAGTTAAATTTACTGTCGTAGCCGCACTTTCATTCCCGTAAAAATCAATAAAAGTAATTGCGCAAGCACTATTTTCATCCGATTTTTTCATCGGGACACAGACCTTAATGGAATCGGATTTTTCGGTTAAATTTATCTTTTCGATGATTTGACTTGGATTATTCACATCGATTTCCGAAGTCTTTTTGGCTCGATAAACCATAATATAGCGCACTTTACTGTTCAACGGATATTTGATGGTAAAGCTGGAATTGGAGGTGTCTTTTGAAATCGAGTTTAAAATTGGGCAATCTATTACCGTCATTTTAGAATTAGGGACAGCAAGCGGAAGCGCAGGGTATTTGTATTGATTTTCCAGCAATAATTGGGCTACATTTCGATTTTTATTCACGAATGATTTGGCACTGAAAAACACATTTCCCTCAACGTTTTTATACGTTCTGGAGATGTTTATTTGATTCGGAATTTCATTTGGATTATTCCATTTTTTATCCGAATCGCTGTTGATTTTATAGGTTCCGTTGCCAATGTAGATGGCGGTATTTTTCGAATTTTCCGACCACCATTTTAGCAGTTTTGAATAGGAAGCTCTTGGATGATCCAAACTCCAATACAGTTGAGGAACGAGATAATCAATCCAGTTATTTTCCATCCAAGCCAATGGATCTGCATACAAATCATCATAATTGGTTTGACCGGCTTGAGTGTCAGAACCTTTTGGATCAACTGATTTATTGCGCCAAACTCCAAAAGGGCTGATGCCAAATTGTACCCAAGGTTTGATGTTTTTTATGGAATAAGAAACACATTTTACCAAATTATTCACATTCGACCGTCTCCAATCTTCCAAACTAAGTCCGCCACCATATTTTTTATAGGATTCGCTATCGTTAAAAACTTCTCCTTTTACGGTGTAGGGATAGAAATAGTCATCAAAATGGATAGCATCAATGTCATAATTGCGAACTACTTCATTCACAATGGAAACCAAAAGGGTTTGAACTTCAGGCAAAGCGGGATTATAATAATATTTTCCGCCATATTTGATCATCCAATCGGGATGCTTAAAAAAATCATGGCTGGGACTTAAAATTTCTGTTCTTAAATCCATTGTGGCCCGATAGGGATTGAGCCAGGCATGAAACTCGAAACCTCTGGCATGCGCTTCCGCAATCATCCATTTCAATGGGTCAAAATAGGGGGCAGGGGCTTTTCCTTCCTTTCCGGTCAAATACCGTGACCAAGGGGCTAAATCCGTAGGATAGAAGGCGTCACCAACACTGCGAATTTGGACAATCACGGCGTTGTAATTCAGCTTTTTGTAAGTATCCAAAATTTCTATAAAATCGGCTTTTTGTTTTTCGACTGTATCGATCCTATTTTTTGGCCAGTCAATATTTTCTACAGTGGCAATCCAAACTGCCCTGAATTCATTCTTCGGATTGGTAGCTTTTTCTTGTGCATTTCCGTTCGAAAACGAAAGCATAAAAAAGGAAACCAACAATATCAAGCACTTGTATTTATTCATTTTTAATCTAATAATGTAAAAATCAAAAGTAGTTTTTTTGGGGAAGTTTATTCCATAAATGTTGGATAAAATTCGAATTTATTTATTGCAGCAATTTCTTTGCCAAATATTAAAAGACTTTACTAAAAGGTTAAGCGGTTTTTCCTTTTTATTGTAAGTACTGTTTTAAAAACTTATTTTTTCATTCATTTTGGTACTTGTGAGATACAATCCAAAAAAAGTTAATAATCCATTCAGTATTATTAATTCATTATCAAATATATATCCCCAAAACAATGTTTGTGAATATTCATTTAGTAAATAAGTTAGAAAAGGAGATAGTAGGCATATAATTGGAACTAATTTATCGTTTACTTTTTTTGATTTTTGGAATAAACCAAATGTATACAAACCTAATAAAGGACCGTAAGTGTAGGAAGCAACTTTAAATATCATTCCAACTACAGAGCTGTCATTTATGGAATTGAAAATTAATATGACAATAAAAACTAATGCAGAAAAACTAAGATGTACCAAATGTCTTTTTCGGATTACATTTTGTTTACTGATATTTTCTGTTTTATCCATACCCAAAAAATCAACACAAAATGAGGTTGTAAGTGCCGTCAGCGCAGAATCTGTAGTTGCAAAAGTAGCCGCTATAATCCCTAACAAAAATATAACTGCGGGGATTATAGACAAATGATTTAATGCGATTTCAGGAAAAAGTAAATCGGTTCTTGGTTTGTTTGTAATTAAATCAACGGGGATTGCAATTCCATTTTTATCTGCATAAATATATAGTAAAGCACCAACACTTAAAAAGAAAATATTGATAATAACGAAGATTCCTGTAAACGTAAACATATTTTTTTGTGCTTCCTGAATGTTTTTGCAGCTAAGATTTTTTTGCATCAGATCTTGATCAAGCCCTACCATTGCAATAGTTACAAAGATACCTCCTAAAATTTGTTTCACAAAATGAAATTTACTTGTCATAAAATCATCAAAGAAAAATATTTTTGAATAATTGCTGTTTTTCACTTCATTAAAAGCATTGATCGCACTTAAATCTAAACTATCACAAATAAAATAGATGGTAAGAAATACCGAAGTTACCAGGAAAAAAGTTTGCAAGGTATCGGTTATTATAATCGTTTTAAGTCCACCTCTATAAGTATAAGAGAAGATTAATAATAAAGAAATTAATACGGTTAATGAAAACGGAACTTTATAATAGTCAAAAACAAAACGTTGCAATACAATCACCACTAAATAGAGTCTAAAGGCGGAACTTACCGTTCTGCTTACTAAGAAAATAGTTGCCGCTGTTTTATAACTGTAAGTACCCATTCTCTGTTCTATATATCCATATATAGAAGTTAAATTCATTCTGTAATATAGCGGTAATAATAACTTTGTAACTATTATAAAACCGATAGCATTACCCAATACAAACTGAAAATATTTGAATTGTTCGCCACTCGCAGCACCAACTTCTCCGGGTACAGATATAAAAGTGACTCCGGAAAGTGCAGTTCCTATCATTCCAAAAGCAACCAAATACCATTTTGAATTTTTATTAGCTTTAAAAAATGCTTCATTACTATAGTCTTTCTTGCTGACTCTATGTGATATATAGAATAATATGCCAAAATAAACGATGATAAGGATTAGGATTGTACTTGGGGTCATTTTTATATATTTAGAGGATTATTGTTCTTTTTAAGAATCTATTAGAAGACTTTAAATTATAGGGATTAAATTTCTAGATTTTTATTTTTAGCCAGTAAAACTGCTCTGACGCTTTTGTGTTTTTTTAGTAATTGAGAAGCTAATTTCTCATCAATTTTTAGCTCTTCTATAATCATTTCAATACCTCTTTGAACTAATTTTTTATTAGACAATTGCATGTCAATCATTTTGTTTCCATAAATCCGCCCGAGTTTAATCATAACTGATGTCGAAATCATGTTTAAGGTTAGTTTTTGAGATGTTCCAGCTTTCATTCTTGTGCTTCCGGTAAGGAATTCAGGACCTACAATTAATTCTATGGAAAAATCAGCTTCTTTAGAAATAAGACTATCACTGTTACAAGAAATACTACCTGTAACGATATTATTTTCTCGGGCTTTTTTTAAACCGCCAATAACATAAGGGGTATTTCCCGAAGCAGCAATTCCTATAACTACATCTAAACTTGAAATGGCATAAGCAGATAAATCTCTCCAAGCTTGATCAATGTCATCTTCAGCATTTTCTACGGCTTTTCTAATTGCGGAATCGCCTCCGGCAATTATACCAATAATCCAATTATCAGGTACTCCAAAAGTGGGAGGGCATTCAGATGCATCAAGAATACCGATTCTTCCAGAAGTACCAGCACCGATATAAAATAGACGACCGCCAAGTTTCATTTTGGGAACAATAATATCTACTAGTTTTTCAATATTAGGGATTTGATTTTTAATTACATCTGCTACTTTTTGGTCTTCTTTGTTTATGTTTAAGAGTAACTCATTAGTACTCATTTTATCTAAATTAGAATATAAAGATTCTTGTTCTGTATCTGGATTGTTTTTTTTCATTTTATGATTTTAAACATTTGAATTGATTAGAGGCGTATTTTTAATAGATTTTTATTTCTTCTAGTTGTAATTTATAATCTTTTAAGTTTTCAAAAGAATCAAGCGTTTCAACGCTTTCATTTTTTTCTACCCAATGTCTTAATTTGTTGCTCCCATTAATAATGTCAATAGGTAGTTGAGTGTAATTATATTCAAAAGGAGGACTTCTCCATTTAAAATCATTTTCTAGATGATTATATAATTCACGTATTACGAGCTGGCCAACTCTCCAAGGTTTAAAAATTGTTTTGTTAGTTATGTGAATTTGAAATCCTCCACAAACTTCGTTATGATTCTTATCAAAAGTAGGGGTAAAGGTTATAGGGCGAAGAACAAAACCCTCTAATTTAGACTCTTTTATACTATTAAATAAATGATTTGAAAATAACAAAAAAGGATTAATTTTAGGGTGTCCAACTATTTCCAAGGGTTGTGTAGTACCGCGTCCTTCACTTAAATTAGTTCCTTCAAATAAAACAATAGCTGGAAATGTACAGGCACTTTCTGACCTTGCAATATTTGGGGATGGTAAGAGCCATGGTAATTTGGTGTCTTCAAAATACATTTCACGTTTCCAGTTGATCATTTTTATTATTTTGAGATTTATTTTTTCTTTTATCCATAAATTCTGATGCATTAGGGCAACTTCACCAATAGTCATTCCATGTCTTACTGGAATTGGATGACGGCCAATAAATGATTCAAATTTGGGCTCTAATATATTTCCTTCAATATCAACACCGTTAATTGGATTTGGACGATCGAGTACAATAACTTCAATATTTTTATTTATGCATTTTTCTAATAAAAGTGTTAGCGTGTAAATGTATGTATACATGCGGCATCCTATATCTTGTAAATCAACAAATAAATGATCTATTCGTCCAGCATTTCATCCGTGGGGATTTGTGTTTCAGAATAGAGAGAATATACAGGGATATTAAAATAGGGATGTATGTAATGATTGGTTTCAATCATATTGTCCTGATCATTAGTTGAAAATCCATGTTGCGGGCCAAATAGTTTAATGAATCTTGGGCCAAACATTTCTTTAAATTTGAATACTGCATGAGTACAGGTTGAATCAACGGAAGCATTGTGGCATAATAATGCTATTTTACCTTTGAATTTCTTTTGAAGATTATTGTCTTTTGTTAATATATCTAAACCGGTCTTAACTTTTTTCAAAATAAATTTATTAAAGGATTTCAAATCAAATAGAATTAAAGTATAAATTTAGAGTAGTCAATTGACTACTCTAAACCCAATAACTAACTCAACTAACCCAAACTAATTAACAATAAATTGGGATCATTTTTCGGGAGTATTTTATGGACTCGTATTATTATTATAATCTCATTCAACATATAGAGCGAATACTAATTTCCATTTCCCTAAGTATTTACTTTTGCGTTATGTAATGCATTTTGCTTTTAGAATATATTTTGGGGTTTAATTTTGAATATTAAACCCCAAAAATATTAATGAATATTATTTATCCCACCACATTCTTGTTGTTAATTCATCACCACCTTGTCGAGCTATAGCAGCTTCAACATTCGTAGTGTTATTTAACTTTTCAGAACCAGGGTATACTAATCTTCTTGGAATTTGGCCATTAGTTAGGGTAGCTGCAACAGCAATTGGAACTAATTGAGGATAACCCGATCTTTTCCAATTTGAAAAGCTTTCTAAACCATTTCCAAAAGTTGCTACCCAATATTGTTCGTTTATCATTTTTAAAGCATCAGCAGCAACAAATGGATTAGCTGTTAAATAGTTATCAATAGCTGTTGATGAAATTACGCTACCAGGACCGTACATTGCTAAATGTTGCATTGCAGCTCTAATACCTTTATTATAATGGGCTTTTACATCACCATCTGCTAAGCCCCAACGTTGTGCTGCTTCTGCTAACATAAATTCTACTTCAGCATAAGTTTGGAAGTAAAATGGTGCATCATAAACTATTTTTCCAGATCCGCCAAAAATATTAATATTTGGTTTTGAATTTGCATTTCCTCTAGTAGGGTCATTAATGTCTTGACCAAATTGTAAAGTAGGGTCTGTGTTACCGTCAACTGTAGAACACAATACAGAAACACGAGGATCATTATGGTTTTTTAGGAAATCCATAAAAGTTTTTGAAATCTTAACTTGAGTACTAGATCTTGATGTAAAACATTTTGTGAGTGGATTCACATTTGGTCCTCCGTCATTTGCATTGTTTTCATATTTAAGATAAGCAATATCACCATTACTTTCCATAACACCACCACTAATTGCTTTAGCTGCCCAAGTTTTTGCAGCAGTTTCATCAACTTTTACCATTCGCATAGCTAAACGAAGCATTAAGGAATTGGCAAACTTTTTCCATTTCAAGTTATCTCCGCCAAACAATAAATCCGCAGAGCCATAAGAGTTAGCACCACCTTTACTTAAAGTAGCTGCTGAACTTTCTAGAATTGATAACATATCAGCATAAATATCACTTTGTTTATCGTATTCCGGAAAACCAATTCCTTCTGAAAATCCTTTTCCGGCTTGGCTATAAGGAATGTCACCATAAGCATCGGTAATTCTACTAAATATCAAAACTTTTTGAATTCTAGCTATTGCCAAATCATTAATAGCAGTAGGCTCGTCACTTGCTTTTAATTGAGCCTCTAAATCAGTGATGTTTTTAACAGTAGTGCTAAATTGCTCTTCAAATAAATAATGTGTGCTACCGACTTTATAAACAAAAGAAATATATGAGGTATTATTAAGTTGTTGTACATTTTGCATTAAATGAATAACGTTCCAAAATAGATACGCCACATAACTACTTCCTCCAGTATATAATTGAATGTAGCTCAATTTTGAAGCTGGGGAAAGTTGAGTTGGTTTTGTAGGATTAACATTCAATTCGGCAAAACCATTATCACAAGATTGGAATATTAGTATGATTGTTAGTAATATAATTAATTTTTTCATGTTTTTATTTTTAAAATTTAACATTTACAGAGAAACCAAGACTTCTTGTTGAAGGTACTCCAAATCTTTCTATTCCTTGTGAATTAAGGTTATTTAAGGATGCTTCTGGATCAATATTATCAATCTTTTTTGAGATATAGAAAAGGTTTCTGCCTATTAACGAGAATCTTAAGTTACTTATAAAAATATTTTCTAAAACCTTTGAAGGTAAATTATAAGATATACTTAATTCTCTAAACTTGATAAAATCAGTAGAATAAACAAATTCTTCTGCAATACCAACACTTTCCTCTCCAATAAAACCATAATAGTTTCTTAAGTTTTCAGGAGCAACTGTCGTAGTAAATGGTTGACCTGTGGCATTATCGATTCCAGATACTTTTAAACCATTTTCACGACCCTCAAGAGTTTTTTTATGCAACCCACTTAGCATTAATTCCCTATTTGTTCCTGAAAATACTGAGCCCCCAAATTTTGCATCAATTAAAAAACTTAATGAAATATTTTTATAATTAAAAGTATTTGAGTAACCCATAGAATATGGAGCAACTCCTTGTCCTAATATCTTATATGCACCTTGCATTGGTCTTGGAACGCCACCACTGATAGTATATATTATATTTCCATTGTTGTCTCTTTTATATGATGAACCAAAAATTACACCATAATGCTCACCTACAATATGCGAAATAATTGCAGTTTTTGAACGATCTTGACTTCCATCAACGTTAATAGGAGTATTTTTATCATCAGTATGAACAATTTCACTGTCATTATATCCTAGGTTAAAAGATGTATTCCATGAAAAGTTATCATTCTTAATTGGATAACCCCCTATCAATAACTCTATTCCTTTATTTGTTAATTCACCTATATTTAATATCGATGATGTATAACCAGATCCTAGAGATGCAGATGCATTAACAATATCATTGGTCGTTTTATTGGAGTAATAGGCTAAATCAAGACTTAAACGATTTCCAAAAAATCTACTATCCAATCCAATTTCATATTCATTTTTTTGAAATGGAACTAAATTTGGGTTAGGAATTAAAGAGTTATTTATTTGACCATAAGATTGTCCTTGAAAAGAACCGGAAATGGCATAGTCTAAATTTAATGCATAAGCATTATTAGCACCACCAGCAACTCGTGCATAACTTGCTCTAATTTTAGCATAGTCGACAATTTCTGGTAATTTAAAGGCCTTGTTTAATAGGAAACTACTGCTTAACGACCAATAAAAATCATCATTTGGAGTAGTTTTTCCAGGGAAAGATAGTGTTGAATACCATTCATTTCTGCCTGTGAATGTTAAATATAGCAAATGATCATAATCTGCTTCAAGAGAACCATAAATAGAGTTGGTTTTAGTTTGATAATAGCCATAAGAAGGATTTGGGAGTGTTGTATTGTTTAAATCCTCTAATCCTTTAACCACAAACTTATTACCAAAAGCGCTTAATTCATCAAAAGTTGCTGTTTTGGTATTGGTGCCAATTATAGTATTCGTTGAAATTTTATCTGTTATTGCTTTATCAATCTTTAACATAAAGTCTGCGTCAAATAATTTAAATGTAGACTTTCCTTGAGTTAATTCACCAGCAGGACGATAATCAGTTCCGTAAGGGGTTACTTGCTTTCTAGATAATTCATAGGTATCTATACCTGCCCTTCCTATTGCAGATAACCAATCCGTAAAATCATAATTTAAGGTAGTTGATGCTATTAATCTATTTTTTGTGTCATCATTCTCAAAATTATTGACAGCCCAATATGGGTTTGTTATAAAACTACTTGGTTGAAAGATAAGTTCTGTTCCTGCTTGATTAGAACCAGGTTTCAAATCAAAAATATCCAAACTATTAGGTAATAAATATGCAACAGTATTTGCATTCCCAGGAGTATCTCCAATTGTAATACGATTATTTACTTTTTCAATTATATACTTTGTATTAATTGTTGAAGTTAACTTAGGGTTAATTTTAGCCGTTACATTTAAAGATAATGATTTTCTGTTTAATTTAGTTTTTGGAAAAATATCTTCGTTTTCTAAATTTGAAAAAGAAAAACGATAACTATAATCATCTCCCCCTTTTGAAAAGGCAAGTGTATTAACTGCGGTTGTTCCAGTTTTATAAAATTTATCCAAATTATTACCAGTATTAGAATAAGGTCTTTTAACTCCATCCCAATTATAGACTGATTCCCCGTCAAGCTTAGCTCCCCAAGATATCAGTGAACTAGTAAATGCATCGCTGATAGCTTTAGTTTGATTGGCAATTTCCACAGGATTATGATTGCCATCATATTCAAAACCAGGTTTTAAGCCTTTATCACCTTGACCATATTCAGTTTGAAAATTTTGAAGATTTGTATTAACCTGATCAAAAGTAAAGGAATTCGAATACTCAACACCAAAACCATTTTGACCTTTACCGGATTTAGTAGTAATCATAATAACACCATTAGAGGCCTGTGAACCGTAAAGAGCTGCTGCCGCACTACCCTTTAGTACCGATACAGATTCAATATCATCTGGATTAATAGAGGAAATATCATCTCCTCCGTCACTAAGTTCACTACCAGAGGCATACGTGCCCTTCACCACAGATCCTTTAGTTTTGTTAATAATAGGAATACCATCTATCACATACAATGGCTGGTTATTCCCAGTTAATGAACTTGCTCCACGAATTATAACTCTACTAGAACCTGAAGCACCAGTATTACTAGTCGATATGTTAACACCAGCTACTTTGCCTTGCAAAGAATTAATTGCACTTACAGATTTTACTTGTGATATATCATCGCCGTTAAGTGAAGTTGCTGAATATCCTAAAGCTTTACTTTGTCTCTTGATACCTAAAGCTGTTACAACAACTTCGTCTAAACGGTTTGCATCAGCTTCTAAAGAAATATTGATTGTTTGGTTTTGTCCAGATAAGTTTACTTCAGCAGTCTTATAACCAATAAAACTGATGATTAATGATTTCCCCTTAACATCTTTTGCTTCAATGCTAAAATTTCCATCAAAATCAGTTACACCTCCAATAGAGGTATTTTTTACTAAGACACTAGCTCCTGGCATGATCTGGTTGTCTTCTTTCGAAATTACAGTCCCTTTTATTATAACTGATTGTGCAATAATGATTTGAACAAAAAAGAACATCAATAAAGAGAGTAATTTAAAATGTGTTTTTTTCATATAGTGGTTGGTTAAAGTTAATAATTGTGCCAAACTTACTTTAATTTTCTTTAACAGGCAAATTATTTTCGTTAATTATGCAATAAAATGCATATATTTTGTCAATAGATGCATATATTTATTTATAAATGGCTTAAATCACCTAATCATTTACTTAATTTATTATATGAAAATTTTATTTTGAATAAAAGCAAAAAATAATTAGAAGAATGGTGAAATAGTATAAATTCATTAATATTATTGGTGATGTGGATATGAACTTCCTGAAATAAGCGTAATTAAAATTTAACCGCCTTTAATTTAATTATTTCAATCAAAGCAGTAATTCCTGGCTTATTGAGGTGAGAAATTGAGAAATATATAACCAATTGGTTTCAATGTAAATAAATGAGTAGGTTTATTTACAATATTTTTTAAATCAATAATATAATATAGACTATCAATTATTTATACTGAACAAGAACCTTCTGTGTAAAGCATATTTCAGTGCCTGTAAATCTTTATTGATTGTAATTATATTCCTTAGACCGCGTCTAAATCAACAAGAGTATGTCTATAATTAATTAAAACTTTTGATTTTCCTAAAAATAATTAGTCAATTATTATGGTTTACACTGTGAAGTATACCAATTATCAGTAGTATAATGATAATGTATCTTAAAAATATCTAAAGAGGTTAATTCTGTTGAAAAAGGCATTTATTTTAAAAAATATTCATTACGGTTGTTTTTGAGTCAACATTATTAATTTATAAAAGTGCATTTTATTTATGTATATATGCAGTTAAATGCGTTTAATTAAAAAAAAATGCGGATTATTTTCAAATATTTTTTTTGTTATGTGAAAAAGTGTATCTTTGTAAAAAGATTTTTTATGTTAAAAAGAGATAGGCAACTAAAAATAATTGATAAAATTAGAGATAACAGAAAGGTTAGCTCCAGTTTTTTAGCCGAAGAGCTTGATGTTTCGGAGGATACCATAAGAAGAGATTTTAACGAATTGGCCAGTAAGGGTTTGATTACTAAAGTGCATGGCGGGGCTGTAATAAGTATTCAAAAACTTTATCAATATAATGAGGATATCATATTTGATCGAGAAAATAAATCCTCTATTGCTCATAAAGCGGTTACTTTGATTGAAGACGGAATGGTAATTATTATAAGTGGAGGGACTACAAATTTAGTGCTAGCTAAATTATTTCCAAAAAACATACAAGCTACAATATATACTTACAGTTTGCCAATTGCAATGCAACTTACTGAACATCCTTTATTAGAAATAATATTTATAGGTGGCAAAATACAAAAAAATTCTATGGTCACTACAGGAGTTGATGTTATTCAGTTTTTATCAAAAATTAGAGCGGATATTTGTTTTATGGGTGTTAGTGGCTTTAGCGTTGAGCATGGGATAACAGATGAAGGTTATGAAGTTTCTTTAATAAAGAAGGCGATGATTAATTCTTCAAAACAAATAGTTTATTTAGCTACTTCAAATAAATTAAATATAAAGCATAGTTTCAATGTATGTAATCTAAAAGAAATAGATAAGGTTGTCACAGATCTTGATCCAATTGATTTTAAACTTGAAGAATACGTTAAAGCTGGAGTTAGTTTATTATAAATCAAATCTTTTAGACTATTAAATAATTAAATAAAATCTTAAAAAACAAATTCGCATGAGACGTAAGCAATTATCAAAAGGTATTTTTCTGATTTCAACACTATTTTTCTATTTTTTAACCATAAGTTGTAATGCTCAAAAAGTATCTTCTAAAGAAAA
>DHXP01000041.1:0-10257 GCA_002413745.1 Flavobacterium sp. UBA5153
CTGGCGGAGCCGTCTACTCGATTGTGCGTTTGTGCTTTTTTTCGGTACTATTTTACCCAAAGTCCATACCATAATCAATATTTAAATTATTTGGTTTGTCTAAATCTTTAACTTCTCTTCTTTGAACTTCAATTATTCCTTGCTCCGCAATTTCGTCAGGTAATCCATTTAGAAAATATTGTTCTTCAATTGTAATTAAATCCTCATTGTTTTCATTTGTACTTTCTGTTGGTAATTCATTTCTTGATTCTGCATAGATAGATTCTACATTTCTTGTAATTATCAATTCATTTTTAGCTCTTGTCAAAGCAACATATAAAACACGTCTATCTTCTTCAATTTCATCTAAATTACCTATTGACATTTGTGACGGAAAGGCTTTTGGAGAAACATTAACGACAAAACAAATATCAGATTCTAAACCTTTTGCAGAATGAATTGTAGAGATAATAACTTTATCTTTATCTTTTTCAGTTTGATTTAATTCACTTGATGCAGGCGTAGTTGATGCGTCTAAAAGACATTCTGTAATAAACTGTCCTAAATCAGAGTAATTACTTGCTAAAACTCCCAAAACTGGAAAATCAGGACGTCTTTTATTATCCCAATCTTCTTTATATATTGAAGATAATTTTTTCTCCATTAACTGATATGCACCAATCAATGCTTTTTGTACGTCATATCGATTTTCTAAAATACATTTTAAAACTTGCGGTATAATTACATTAACATCATTTTTATGTATTGAATTTAACCAAATGATGCATTCATCTATATTTGTAAAATTTAATATTTCAGTTATGTATCTAGCAGCTTTAATCTCGCCAATGCCTTCCCATAAAGTTAAAAAACGTATCCAAGCAATTTCATCATCCATATTGTTTACAATTCTTAATGCTGAAATAACGTCTTTTATATGTGCGGATTCCATAAATTTTCTTCCACCGTATTTTACGTAAGGTATTTTCTTTTCAATGAATACAGCTTCTAAAGTTCTTGTGTAAAAACCGGAACGAGTAAGAACTAAATGGTCAGAATAAACTTTGCTTTTATGAGTGTAATTTTCAATTATTTTATCTGCAATCCAACGAGCTTCATCCCATACACTATTAACATTTAATATAATAGGCAGATTACCAATACCTCTAACAGAATGTAATTTTTTATTATAGTTTATAGTAGATTTTTCGAGAAGCCAATTAGATAAATTTAAAATTTCTTGAGTAGAACGATAATTATCTTCAAGTCTATAAATTTCAGAATCTTTTACTCTTTCAGTAAATAGATGCACATTTCTAAAGTCTGCTCCTCGAAAAGAATAAATGGATTGAGCATCATCGCCAACACAGAATAAATTACAAATGTTTTGAAACGGCTCTAAAAGTTCCCATTGTAGAGGATTTGTATCTTGCATTTCATCCACAAGGATGTGCTCATATTGAGAACTAATTAAATTTTTAGCTTGTTCATCAACTTTCATTCTAGTAGCAACAACTTGTAGAATGTCATCATAATCTAAATATTTACGTTCTTTTTTTCTTTGTTCATAATCTCTTAATATTATTTCAAGTTTTCCCTTTAAAACTTTAATTTTTTCTTCTGTTTCGCCGTCAAATTGATTATTAAGCAATTTAAATCTAATAGTTTCAGTTAAGTTCCTTTTTGTGTTTCTTGAAAAAGAGTACAAATCAATAAGTCCTTGAGGTTTAATTCTAATATCTTCAAAAACAACATTCTTTTTCCCACAAACCATTTTCATTATTGAAACTTGGTCGTCTTCATCAATAACTGTAAAAGATTTTGTCCCAAATAGGTTTGGATATTTCGTTAGTAATTGGTTGCACCAAGAGTGAAATGTAGAACCATTTAATGTTTGTGCTTGATTTATAGTTAAAGAAGCTTTTACTCTTGAAACAATTTCGCTTGCTGATTTCTTTGTAAAAGTCAGTATTTGTATTTTACTAGGACTTACACCTTGTGAAATTAAATAAGCCGCTCTTGAAATAATTGTTTTAGTTTTTCCTGTACCTGCACCAGCTAAAACAAGTAAATGTTTACCTTCATATACAACTGCTTTTTTCTGGCTTTCATTTAATTCATCCAAATTCATTTTTCTATTTTAATTGTTTCGGTTTTCGGTTTCTCGTAGCATAACGCACAACAAATAGGGCTTTGCGAAGTCCTTTGCGGATTCCGCAAAGGTCGAGTTGAGAGAAGATCTGAAAGAGCTTCCTCTCGCAAAGCCCTATTTGTTGGAGAGGAAGGCGGAGACTTCCTCTCCAACGTCCCGCTGCCTGTGGTCTGTTGTGGGACTTCGTAATTGCTTAATTTTAGGCTTTGCAGAATGTTGATGCGAAACGGTAATACCACTAAATTCCACAATAGCCACAGACAGCTGTTATGCCTTCGGTTTTTCTATTTATTCCAATATTCAATTTCAATTTTAATTTCGGTTTCGCTTCCGCACCGTTTAAGTCGGAAACAATTTTAAAATTTTCATTATGTCAGAATTTAAACAATTAAAAACACCAGAGATTATTTTTATTGATGATTGCGATGTTCAATATAATTTCCGTAAGCTATTACAAAATCTGAGTTATCATCGGAAAGTTCGATTTTATTTAATTCGGTTTTGTTTTTTAGCTTTATTTTTTCTCTTATTATATGGAATCCAGCAACTCCTTTAGGAGACATACAATCAGCAAACAAATCAAAATATTTATCTAAATCCATTTCATAATTCATAAAACCAATGTTTATACTTTTCAAATCCCAACTTATATTAAATGAAACAACATATTTTCCACTGGGAAACATTCCGCTTGGTAATTCGGTTGTTTTTGGTGTTTCACTTAATATTTTTTCAAAACTTAAATTATGTACCGCTAAAATATATTCAGCTTTTTTGATGTCGGTAGTGAAACCTCCTAAATCAAATTCTTCAATCTTATCAATGAATAATGTCATATTCTTTTTGGTATTTCGGTTCTTTAAACTGAGGCATAACTTGCATATATGTGCCATAAAATGGCTCCAATCTACCCAAATTTGGATGGCTTTGTGCCATAAAAGAAGCTGTTATTTATTTAGCTAATGTATTAATTTTTTCTTACAAATCATCAAATGAACTCTTTATATGTTGCAAACTTTTGATACCTTGGTTATGCAAAATCAATCGTTTGTTATGTCGCCCGCGTGCAATGTCATTAAGCTAAGGATTTATTTGTCATTTCGACCAACGGGAGAAATCACATAATATGAGCAACTCTAATGAGATTGCTTCGCCAGTTCGCTTTGCTCGTGTCCTCGTTCCTCGGAATGACAAGTGGAAGAGAGTTTTAAACCTATAAATTTCTATTTCAAAAGCAATTCATACACCTGATTGGCGATTTCGATTTCCTCATTGGTAGGAATGACCAAAATCTTCGTTTTCGATTGCGGAGCATTGATTTCTCTGATTTCTTTCGAACGCATATCATTTTTAGCTTCATCAAGTTCAATCCCAAAATACTCCATATCGGTGCAAACCAATTTTCGTATATAAGAAGAATTCTCTCCTATTCCTGCCGTGAAAATAATGGCATCCAGCCCGTTTAAAGCTGCCGTGTAAGAACCAATATATTTCTTGATTCGGTAAGCGTTCATTGCCAAAGCCAGTTGGCAATCTTTGTTTCCTTGCTCGGCATTCGATTGTATATCCCTCAAATCGCTAAAACCTGTAAGACCAAGCATTCCGCTTTGTTTATTCAACATCGTATTGACTTCATTTGGAGAATACCCCAAGGAATTTATCATGTAAAAGATAACCGCTTGATCCACATCACCACTTCTGGTTCCCATAATTAGTCCATTTCCTGGACTAAATCCCATGGAGTGATCAATACTTTTCCCGTCTTTTATGGCGGTCATACTGCAACCATTGCCCAAATGTATGCTGATAATTTTGGAACTGTTTTCCAAATAATTAATAGCTTTTTCTGAAACATATTTATGGGAAGTTCCGTGAAAACCATAGGCTCTAATTTTATTTTCGGTTAGCAAGAAATTAGGAATAGCATATTTATAAGCTACAACAGGCATAGTTTGATGAAAAGCAGTGTCAAAAACAGCTACCTGTTTTGCATCGGCAAAAATCTCTTCGGCGACAATTATACCTTCCAAATGCGCAGGATTATGCAAAGGAGCTAAATCGCACAATTGTCTAATTTCTTCTTTTACTTCTTTAGTAATCAATGCTGTGTCTGAAAAATAACTTCCACCATGTACTACACGATGACCGACAGCTTGTATTTCTTTGGTGCTTTTGATAACGCCCACTTTTTCATCCATCAACAAACGGGCTATTTTTTCCAAACCAATTTTATGATTGGGAATAGGCAATGTTTCCTCTACTTTGACTGTATTGGTAAGATAACTAAAATTTGAAGTTTCCAACCCTATTCTGTCAATCATCCCGGAACAAATGACTTCGCCGGTCGGCATTTCGATTAATTGGTATTTTATGGAAGAACTCCCCGAGTTTATTATTATTATTTTCATATTTATAATCCTTGTGCTTGAATGGCTGTAATTACAACCGTGTTTATAATATCGTCAACGGTGCAGCCACGGCTTAAATCGTTTACGGGTTTGTTTAATCCTTGTAACATTGGTCCTATTGCCAATGCTCCAGTTTCTCTCTGAACTGCTTTATAGGTGTTATTTCCTGTATTTAAATCAGGAAAAATCAATACGCTGGCGTGTCCTGCCACTTCTGAATTGGGCATTTTGCTTTGCCCCACTTCTGGATCAACGGCTGCATCATATTGAATGGGTCCTTCGATTTTTAAATCGGGACGTTTTTTCCTGACAATTTCCGTTGCTGCCCTTACTTTGTCTACCTCATCCCCTTTTCCGGAAGAACCGGAGGAATAAGAAAGCATTGCGATTTTCGGTTCAATTCCGAAAGCTAAACTGGATTCGGCTGATGAAATCGCAATTTCTGCCAACTGTTCCGCCGTAGGATTTGGATTGATGGCACAATCTCCAAAAATAGAAACCCGGTCTTCCAAACACATAAAAAATATGGAGGAAACCACTGAAGAATTAGGTTTGGTTTTGATGAATTGCAATGCCGGCAAAATAGTATGTTGCGTTGTGTGTGCAGCACCCGAAACCATTCCGTCAGCATCGCCTTTATAGACCATCATCGTGCCAAAATAAGAACCATCTTCCATTAAATCCTTGGCGATTTCCATGGTCATTTTCTTTTCTTTTCGCAACTCATAATAGGTTTTCACATAATCCTCATAATGCTCTGATTTTATTGGATTGATAATATGAACTTTAGTGAAATCGAAAGTCAAGCCTAACTCGGAAACCTTGTTTTCGATTTGTTTTTTATCGCCAATGATGGAAATATCGACCACATCCATTGCCAATAATCGGGCAGCCGCGATGATAATTCTGTCGTCATTTCCCTCTGGCAAAACAATGTGTTTACGATGTTTTTTGGCTCGTTTAACCAAGTTGTATTGAAACATTTTTGGGGTCATTCCTTCTGCTTCAAACTTGATAAACTTTTCAGTTAAACTATCTAAATCTACATATCTTTCGAAAGTGTCTATAGACGTTTGGATCTTTTGTTTATTATTGGCATAAATTTTAGGTTTTATATCACCAATTTTATTGGAAATCATATACGTCCCTCCTTCTACCGCAATAATGGGTACAATTGTAGAAAGTCCTTCAATCAGTTTTAGAATACTGTCTTCCGGAACGATGTTACCCGTCAATACTATTCCTGAAATTGTAGGATAATTTACGGATTCATTCGCCTGCAATGCGCCCAAAATAATGTCGGCTCTATCTCCCGGGGTAATTACAAGGGCATTGTCTTTTAAATTCAGTAAATAATTTCGTAATTGCATAGCTCCTATACTAAAACTCCCAATTTGATTATTCAAAAATGACGCTCCAAATAAAACCTTTGCATTCAAAGCTTTTACAATCTCTTGAATCGTTGGATTGTTTAAACTCGAAATAATTGGGATTGAATTAATCAAAATTGTTTCGGGTAAACTTTTTTTCAATCCTTCTGTCACTAATTCAATATTTTCGGGTTGCACTTTATTGGCAATTACCGCCAAGACTTCCACCTCTTTTACTTTGAAGGAATCATAAGCCAAGTAAAGGCTGTCAACTAATTCATCCAATGTTTTTCCAACACCAGAACCTACAATAATTGCTGGAATCCCCAAGTTTTTGGCAATTAGAACATTCATATCTAATTCGATTACCGTGCCTTCGCCCGTGAAACTGGTGCCTTCGACCAAAACAAAATCAAATCGTTCTTCAAGCCGTTTATATTTTTCGATAATTAAATCGATTACTTCACCTAGTTTTCCTTTGTTCTTTTTCTTGATCAATTTGCTTTTGGTAATGGCATAAGCATCATGAAATTCGATATCTAACCCAAAATGGTTAATTACGGTTTCAATGTGATTATCCAAATTTCCCTCTTCAAAATCTTCAACGATAGGTCTAAAATAACCCACTTTGGCCGTTTTGTTGATAAGCATGCTCATTATGCCTAACGTGACGATTGATTTTCCGCTATTTTCTTCGCTAGTGGCGATGTATATGGCTTTATTCATTATTTTATTATTAAATTTTAATTATTTCTATTCTATTTATTTGATTTTTTATTTCTAAAAATTAAAACCACCGACGTCTTTTAAAATAATATAGCATAGCCAGTACTATTAAAACCATAATGCCAATAATCGTGTAATATCCATTTTGGTATTCCAATTCCGGCATATATTTGAAATTCATTCCATAAACACCCACGATAAAAGTAAGCGGAATGAATATTGCCGAAACAATGGTCAGGGTTTTCATAATTTCGTTCATCTTGTGTGTTTGTGCCGAGAAAAAGAAATTGGAGGCACTTTCTAGCGAACCCATATCGGATTCTATTTGTTCTAGAAGTTCCAAACTTTTTTGATGCAGTCTGGCAAAAAAGGTGAAATTTTCTATCTCTATTACATTAAAAACATTGTCATCTTTTATACTTTTTATATCGTATAAAGAATCACGAAGGGGAATAATGGAACGTTTCAGAAAATTGAAATTATCTCTGTGTTTTTCGATTCTTTCCAAAATTATTGGATCGGCACTTTTTTTGGTAAGATTAATCAACTCTTCAATTTTATCCTCCTCACTTTCTATGGTTATGTAGAAATTTTCCATAATGGCATCGAGAAGTAGGTACAACAAATAATCGGCTTTTTTTACCCTTATTATCCCAGAATGCATTCGTATACGCTCCCGAATATGAGTGAAAAAATCAGACCTTTTTTCTTGAAAAGAAATTAAAATGCCGTCTTTAATTAAAAAACTAATTTGCTCGACACTAATATTATCAGAGCTCTCAGTGGGTAATAAAGATTTTATATTAAAAAACAAAACGTCTTGTTGTTCTTCAATTTTAGTCCTTCTGGAGGTATTCAAAACATCGGCAAGCAAAAAATTATCTATCTCAAAATAATTAGCTATAGATTTTAGCAGGTCAATATCATTTAAACCGTGAATATTGAGCCAGTTTGTTTTCTGGTTATTAATACTTTTTTCTAAATCAGTAACGATAAAATCCTCATATTCAGACAAATCAGAATCATCATAAACAAACAGTTGCATTTCTGAATCAGTTTTTTTATGAATCCCGGTATATTCCAAATTATTAGTTTGGAACTTTCTATCTTTCTTATATTTTATCTTTCTCATGCAAACTATTTATGTGGTAAAATTACGGAAATCTATTATATCGAATTGTGATATTTATCATTTGATGGATATAAAACCAAAAAAAGATGGTTTTTGATTATTTTTTTGGAAATAGAAACAAAAAAAACCGAGCTAATAAAGCAAACCCGACAGGTTTTAAAAACCTGTCGGGTTTAACAAAAAACCGAGCCATTTCTGACTCGGTTTTCCTTATTTAGATCCCGCAAAAAAGCGGGATAAGCGATTCACACAATTTTTTTTTTACAAAAAATTGGTTCTCTGCTTATTTTACTTCTTCGAATTCAACATCCTCAACATTGTCTCCACCTTGCGCTTCTCCACCTTGTGGTTGTGCTTCGGCTTGACCTTGTTCTCCTTGGGCATACATTGCTTCTGTAGCTGTTTTCCAAGCTGCGTTGATTTTGTCAAGTGCTACTTGAATTGCATCAACATCTTGAGATTGGTGAGCCATTCTCAATTCAGTCAAAGCATATTCGATTGCTACTTTGTTATCATCTGTTAATTTAGCTCCAAGTTCTTTCAATTGAGATTCAGTTTGGAAAATCATTCCATCTGCTTCGTTCAATTTTTCAGCTCTTGCTCTTGCGATTTTATCAGATTCAGCGTTAGCTTCAGCATCTTTTTTCATTCTTTCGATTTCTTCAGAAGTCAATCCAGAAGAAGCTTCGATACGAATATCGTGAGATTTTCCAGTTCCTTTGTCAGTTGCCGAAACTTTGATGATACCATTAGCATCAATATCAAAAGTCACTTCAATTTGCGGAACACCTCTTGGTGCTGGTGGAATACCATCTAAATGGAAACGACCAATCGTTTTGTTATCAGTAGCCATTGCTCTTTCTCCTTGCAAAACGTGAATTTCAACGCTTGGTTGTGAATCAGCAGCTGTAGAGAAAACTTGTGATTTTTTAGTTGGAATAGTTGTGTTAGACTCAATTAATTTTGTCAAAACACCACCCATAGTTTCGATACCTAAAGATAAAGGTGTAACGTCAAGTAACAATACATCTTTTACGTCTCCAGACAAAACTCCACCTTGAATAGCTGCTCCAATTGCAACAACTTCATCAGGGTTAACTCCTTTAGACGCTTTTTTACCAAAAAATTTTTCAACTTCTTCAGCAATTCTTGGCATACGAGTAGAACCTCCAACAAGAATAACTTCGTCAATATCAGAAACAGATAAACCTGCATCTTTAAGCGCTTTGGCAACTGGTGCCATAGAACGTTTAACTAATGAATCAGTTAATTGCTCAAATTTAGCTCTAGTTAATTTTTTTACTAAGTGTTTTGGTCCTGAAGCTGTAGCCGTAACATAAGGCAAGTTGATTTCAGTTTCAGCAGAAGAAGACAATTCAATTTTTGCTTTTTCAGCAGCTTCTTTCAAACGTTGCAAAGACATTGGATCTAAACGTAAATCAATACCTTCTTCAGTTAAAAATTCAGCAGCTAACCAGTCAATAATTTCGTGGTCAAAATCATCTCCACCCAAGTGAGTATCTCCATTTGTAGACAATACTTCAAAAACTCCGTCTCCTAATTCAAGAACAGAGATATCAAATGTACCTCCACCTAAATCGTAAACGGCAATTTTTTGATCTTTTCCTTTTTTATCCAAACCATAAGCCAAAGCTGCAGCTGTAGGTTCGTTGATAATACGCATTACTTTAAGACCTGCAATTTCACCAGCTTCTTTTGTAGCTTGACGTTGTGCATCATTAAAATAAGCAGGAACAGTGATAACTGCTTCAGTAACTGTTTGACCTAAATAGTCTTCAGCAGTTTTTTTCATTTTTTGAAGCGTCATTGCTGACAATTCTTGTGCAGAATACAAACGACCGTCAATATCAACACGTGGTGTATTGTTGTCGCCTTTTACTACTTTGTAAGAAACTCTTTTTGCTTCATTGGTAATTTCAGCAAAAGAATGACCCATAAAACGTTTAATAGAAGCAATTGTTTTAGTAGGATTTGTCACTGCTTGTCTTTTTGCAGGATCACCCACTTTAATTTCGCCACCTTCAACAAAAGCGATGATAGATGGTGTTGTTCTTTTTCCTTCAGCATTAGGGATTACTACTGCTTCATTACCTTCCATTACAGAAACACAAGAGTTTGTCGTACCTAAATCAATTCCGATTATTTTACCCATTTTTATTTATATTTAATTTTTATTGAATACTTATTTTAGCAACTCGAGTTGCAATAGTCAATCTTTGTGCCAAGACAAAAAACCGAATGAATTGTCAGTTTTTGTTAAAATTGTCGTAAAACAATATGACAAGATGACATTTTGAGTTGAGTGATTGTTAAATGTAGAAATGGATAAAAATGATTTCTTAGCAACAAAAAATATGAAAATAAAAATAATTTTAATCCCTATTTATATTTCGAGAAGCAATTAATACCGCTAGTTATTTCAAATTAGTCCAATAAAAATTGAACTAAATGAAATATACAGCGGCATTA
>DHXP01000041.1:10365-23771 GCA_002413745.1 Flavobacterium sp. UBA5153
GAACTAAATGAAATATACAGCGGCATTACACCAGAACGATTGGACCAAAATATAATGAGTAATGGTATAAAAAGCAGCAATTTTTATTGGCTAAAATTGAACCTTGATATTGAAATAGCTTTTTAAAATTTATAGAAATCAAATCGTATTACAAATAAAGTATTATATTTAACAAAAAAATAATTTCAAGTTGTTCAATTTAAATAGTATAAAAATGAAAATTACACGTTCCCTTTATTTAATAGTTTTAGTTTTAACTATTAGCAGCTTTACAAAAACATCCTCCAATTCAATTATTGCTACAAAATCTGTGGCAGTTGAACGCGAATTTTACCAGCTCAAAACCTATATCTTAAAATCAGATCAGCAGGTCGAAACAACCGATAAATATCTGAAAGAAGCTTTTATTCCAAGTCTAAAAAAATTAGGAATTAAAGCTATTGGTGTATTTAAACCCATTAAAAATGAAAACGATTCCATAAAAAAAATTATAGTTTTAATTCCCTTTTCATCAATGTCACAATTTTTAAGTCTTGATGAAAAACTTGCTAGGGACAAAACTTATTTAGCCGCAGGAGCTGATTATTTGAATTCTTCTTATAAACAACCTCCTTACAAACGTATCGAATCTATCTTACTGAAAGCGTTTCCTGACCATCCTATTTTAATCCCATCAAAATTAGACGGTCCAAGAGCAAATAGAATTTATGAATTAAGAAGTTATGAATCAGCAACCGAAGCTTATTATAAAAACAAAGTAGATATGTTTAATGCCGGAGGAGAAATTAAGCTTTTTAACCGTCTTGGATGTAATGCTGTATTTTATGCAGAAGTAATTTCGGGCACCAAAATGCCAAATCTTATGTATATGACAACTTATGCCAATCAGGAAAGTCGAGATGCTCACTGGAAAGCCTTTTCTAGTTCTCCAGAATGGAAATCGCTAATCGCTATGGAAAAATACAAAAATAATGTGTCCCATATAGACATCACTTTTTTATACCCAACAGAATACTCTGATTACTAGTGATTATTTAATACGCACTAATTCGGTTATTTGACAAAAAGTTTAGTAGAGCACACGCTTCCTTTTATGCGGGTAAAGTTAGTATGTCCAATTATATAATTTTTATTTTATTATATATCCATCAGTATATTTATCACAGAAATGGAGTCTTATCAAAATATAAAGCTAATAAAAGTTGCAGCGTATGTTTTTAAAGGCGGAAGGGATTATTCTAAAACTTGTGTCTTTTTGATTGGTTGGCGGTCATTTGCTCATCATTCCACAAAACTCTCGTCCTTAAAGCCTATCAAATACAATTTATTTTTGGCTCTTGTCATCGCCGTGTACAACCAACGAATGTAATCTCGATTGATGCCATCAGGCAAATACGGTTGTTCGATAAAAACCGTATTCCATTGTCCTCCTTGCGATTTATGGCAGGTTATCGCATAGGAAAACTTAACTTGCAGGCCATTGAAATATTCGTTGGCTTTTACTTTCTGAAATTGCTTGAACTTGGTTTCGCCCTCGTAATCTTTCAACACTTCCTGATACAATCGGTTGGATTCTTCGTAAGTCAAGGAAGGAGATTCGCTTTTAATGGTGTCCAATAAAAGGACGGTTTCAAACGGAATCTGGTTGGGATAATCGACCATTCGTATTTTTACTTTGGCAAAATTGAAGCCATACAATTCCTTGATGTTGAAAATTTCCAAAACCTCAATGATGTCGCCATTGGCAATAAAACCCGCTTCATCGGAGTCTTTTAGCCAGAAATAATTGTTTTTCACCACCATCAAAAAATCTCCCGTTGACAATTCGTTTTCCTTATCCAATATTTTAGAGCGAATTTGCTCATTGTATTGATTGGCTCTTTTATTCGACCGAACGATGAAAGCCGTATCTTCAATACTATAATTGCTGTAGGCCGAATTGATGGCATCCTGAATATCGTAACCATCGGTCAAACGGACAATATCCTTGAATTTCTTGAGATCAAATTGGAACTCATCGATGAAAGAATCCTTCAACAATTCCCGAAGTTCGGTCGCATTGTACAAGATTCCGGAGTTTTCTTCCTGACGCATTACCTCGTCCAACTCGATGTGTTCGACTTCTTTATTGTAATTTAATCCCAAAGTTTGAATGTCTAAAGCCGGGCTAATATCCAAATTCACCGGAGGTAATTGCGCCGTATCGCCCAGAAAAATCATTTTGCAGTTGGTTCCGGAATATACATAGGAAATCAAATCATCGAGCAAAGAACCGTTTTCGTATAACTTGGAATCAGAATTCGTATCCGAAATCATCGAAGCTTCATCGACGATAAAAATCGTGTTGGTATGCTTGTTTTGTTGCAAAGTAAAAGAAACGCCACCGCCAGAAGATTTCTTAGGAAAGTAGATTTTCTTGTGAATCGTAAAAGCCGGTTTATTCGAATAATTGGCAATCACTTTGGCAGCACGACCTGTTGGCGCCAACAAAACATACTTTTTATTGATGTCGATTAGATTATTCACGATAGTCGAAATCACGGTCGTTTTCCCCGTTCCAGCATACCCTTTCAGGACAAAAATCGTGTTGTTATCTTTTTCGGTCAAGAAAATAGCGATTTTTTGAAAAAAGACATCCTGCTTATAAGTGGGCTTAAAAGGAAATTTTTTCTGTAAAAGGCTATAAAACAAGGAGGAATTCATTTAGTGATATTTGACTGCAAAGTAAAGATTTTTTTCAAGGGCAAAGGCAAAAATCAATTTCAATTTCAATAGCAATGGCAATTTCAATTTTCAATTATTGCCATTGATTTTTCAGGATAAACACATTAGTTTTTTTGTGCCGTAGGCACTAAATATTGGTAGCAATAGTATTAATAAAAGACAAAGCGTGCCGTAGGTACGCAACAAAACGATTAAAGTCGTGTACCTACGGCACACAAAACACCTAATAAAATCTTTTCTACCAATATTTAGTGCCTACGTCACATTTTTAGCAATTTCAATTTTCAATTAGTGCCATTGATTTTTGCAATTGACATTGCCATTGAATTTTTAATTTGTAAGTTTGCAACTATGTCGATTAACACTAACATTACCGAAAAAAAATACAAAAAGCTATCCATTCAAGTTTCCTTGACCGGGCTTTCTTTTTGTGTTTTTGACACGCTCAATAACACAATTGTTGCATTGAATGAAGTTCATTTTGATATGTTTCATAAAGCAACAAAAATTGAAGAGTTGTTTGCCGATGCTTTTCGGGATAATCCGGAATTGAAGGATTCTTATGATGAAATATTGGTGATTCACAACAATAATCTTTCCACATTTGTTCCTGAACCCCTTTTTGACGAGAACTTTCTGGGAAGTTATTTGCAATACAACACCAAGGTTTTCGACACGGATTTTTTTGACTTCGACGAAATTCCCAACTATCAAATGAATGCGGTTTACATTCCGTATGTGAATATCAATAATTTTTTTATTGACCAATTTGGTTCTTTCGATTACAAACACGCCAACAGTATTCTGGTAACAAAACTTTTGGATGCGTCCAAAAACAATGACGACAAAAAGATGATCGTGAATTTTAATCCTGGTCATTTTGAGATTATTGTAGTTCAAAACCAGAAACTGCATTTATTCAATTCTTTCGATTATCAAACGCCGGAAGACTTTCTTTACTATTTGCTTTTTACTGCCGAACAATTGAATATGAATCCAGAGAATTTCAAGCTCGAATTGTTGGGAACCATTGCCGAAGAGGATGAATTCTATAAATTGGCTTATAAATATATTCGGAATGTGTCCATTTTTGATGTTTCCGATTTTCAAAAAAACAATAGCTTTTCAACTGCCCAAAACCAGAAACATTTTATTTTATTTCAATCGTGAGAATCATTTCAGGTAAATATAAAGGAAGACGCATTTTTCCGCCAAAAGGACTTCCCGTTCGCCCCACAACCGATATGAGCAAAGAAGCATTATTCAATGTTTTGAACAACCATTTTAATTTTGAAGGATTGAAAGTGCTTGACTTATTCGCGGGAACCGGAAATATCAGTTTCGAGTTTGCCTCACGAGGCAGTACGCCAATTACCGCGGTTGATGCTGATTTTGGTTGCATAAAATTCATCAAGCAAGTCGCTAGTGAATATGATTTTAACATTGCGGCAACCAAGAGTGATGTTTTCACGTTTTTGGAACGAAATAAAGCAAGTTACGACATTATTTTTGCCGATCCTCCTTATGCTTTGGATCAAGCCACATTCGAAAAAATTATCTTGCTGGTTTTCGAAAAAGATATGCTTCAAGAAGACGGAATGATGATAATTGAGCATTCAAAATACACGAAACTCGATCACATGATTCATTTTTATTTCAAGAAAAGTTACGGTGGTTCCATCTTCAGTTTTTTCGAAATTGGAAAATCAAATGAAGAAGAAATTGAGGATGAAGACTTATTTGATGGTTCTGAAGAGGAATAGTTTACCTTTTCGTTTAAATTCTAAATTTCTTTATTCAATTTATTGGGGTTTTGTCGAGTGTCGAATAAAGTAATAATCTCAATTTCATTTTTATCAAACAAAAGTCTGTAATAAAATGTGGTTTGTTTAGTAACTACACATTTGAATAATCCCGGAAAATCTTTTGACTGTGGGCAACATTCTGGCTGAGAAGCAATTTGGTTTATTTTTTTGGTAAGCTTATCAATGAACTCATTTCTAACTTTTACGCTCCACTTCTCAAGTAAATAGTCATTAAGTTGTAAAAGTTTAATTTCGGCTTGTTCTGATAAATATACATTCATCAAGAAATTTTTTTCAAAAAATCGGAATACTCAATTCTTTTCCCTTTATCTAAATCTTCTATTGCTTTTTTGATTTCAACTTGTTCGGCATAACTTAAATCATTCCAAAAATCAGATTTTTCATTTTTTATAAAATCACTAACTTTCTGGATAAATTCAGTATTATCGATATTTAATATCAATTTTACCAATTCAATTTTTGAAGTTTGAATGTCCATTTTATTTTTTATTTCAAATTTACAAAAAAAATTATATCAAAAAATTAAAAAAATGCAGACCTATAAGCCGGGTTCTGTCTCCGATAAATCGGAGCCTTATCATTTATCTAGGCACGCAATTGCTCACGTGCTCCATCTTTCTACCCTTCGACAACGGGCGAGAACCCTTAAATGCCGATATACTTGAAATTTCACCGCATAGAGTTTACCTGGTTTCACTACAGCATTACCTGTACATACTTTCTGTTGCACTTGTCCTAATCACGCTTTTGGGCGTGACCGACGGGAGTTACCCGCTATGCTTCTCTGTGGTGTCCGGACTTTCCTCCCCGATAAATCGCGGCGATAAGGCGGTCTGCGGGGCAAATTTACTATAATTAACAAGGTTTCCAATATTTCGATACCTGACTTTAACAACTCTTTCACAACTTACTAATAATAAAATAGTTACCTTTAAGCGATAACTGTAAATTTTTTATTATGAAACCTACCTATCATTATTCTACCGTTGCCGAAGCTTTAGATGATTTAAACAAAAATGGTTATACCCTCGATTTTAATCTTCAAGATGAAAACATTAAAAAAAATCCACATAATTATGAAATAAAACACGTATACCGCTACGAAGGTGATACTGACCCAGGCGAGGAAGCTGTAGTTTATGGCATAATCTCAAATTCTGGTGAAAGAGGTGTTTATGTTGCTGGATTTTCGGCAAACTCGGAAAGTGAAGCGGCAACTGTTTTAGCCAAGTTATGTATCGAAGGAAGCGATCAACAATGTAGAACTTAGTCTTTTTTGAACTTTCATCTCAGTTTTTATAAGTACAAAATAATCTATGATAAAGTTTTAATCATTTCTTTGATTATCAATATGCTATTGTTTTCAATCCTTATTTTTCTTTTGACAAGGAAAAGATTTTCTTCAAATAAACAAATTAGCGAATAAACAAATCAACAAAAATCCTATATTTGCTTTCGAATAAAAATCTATGGAACAATTTGTAGTATCGGCTCGTAAATACCGTCCACAAACATTTAATGATGTTGTGGGACAGAAAGCCATTACCAGCACTTTATTGCATGCCATAGAAAGCAATCACCTGGCTTCTGCCCTATTGTTTACGGGACCTCGTGGTGTCGGGAAAACAACTTGTGCCAGAATTCTTGCCCGAAAAATTAACCAGCCCGGTTATGACGATCCCAATGAGGATTTTGCTTTCAATGTTTTCGAATTGGATGCCGCTTCAAATAATTCTGTGGACGACATTAGGAATTTGATTGACCAAGTTCGGATTCCGCCACAAACCGGAAAATACAAGGTTTATATTATTGATGAGGTTCATATGTTGTCTTCTGCAGCTTTTAATGCTTTCCTGAAAACATTGGAAGAACCGCCAAAACACGCCATTTTTATATTGGCCACGACCGAAAAACACAAGATAATTCCAACGATACTTTCTCGTTGCCAGATATTTGATTTCAAAAGAATCACCGTAAAAGATGCCAAGGAACATCTTGCCGAAGTCGCTTATAGCCAAGGAGTAAATTTCGAAGACGATGCTTTGCATATTATTGCCCAAAAAGCAGATGGCGCGATGCGTGATGCTTTGTCTATATTTGACAGAGTAGTTTCGTATTGTGGTAGTAATTTAACCCGTCAAGCCGTTACCGAAAACTTGAACGTGTTGGATTATGAAACCTATATCACGGTAACCGACTTGATTCTAGAAAATAAAATCCCGGAATTGTTGATTGCTTTCAATGATATTCTTGCCAAAGG
Organism: Flavobacterium sp. UBA5153; assembly: GCA_002413745.1. Taxonomy (GTDB): domain Bacteria; phylum Bacteroidota; class Bacteroidia; order Flavobacteriales; family Flavobacteriaceae; genus Flavobacterium. The sequence continues at coordinate 17,176 of DHXP01000041.1, forward strand.
TTTTGATGCGCATCATTTCGTGTCTGGACTGGCAACGCATTTCAGGGATTTATTGGTATCCAAAACGCCTTCCACTTTATCATTATTGGAAGTGGGTGAACAAGCCCAAAAATTATACGCCATACAATCGCAAAAGGCGTCACAGGATTTCTTGTTGAAAGGAATCGAAATTGCCAATGACTGTGATTTGAAATACAAAGTCAGCCAAAACCAGCGACTGCTCGTTGAACTTTGCTTGATGCAATTGGCCTCCATCACCTTTGATGGAGAAAAAAAAAAGTTGACAAATTTATAATTCCGCCCACTTATTTTAGGAGAACTGATTATTCAATTGTCGAAAGTCAAAAGTCGAAAGTTGAAAGTAATGAGAAAGTCAATGTTCAAATTGAAAGTGCTGCCGAAGAACCAAAAGTTGAATTAGAAAATACCGTACCTAATAATCAGGTTACGACCCAAAACCCAATCCCGATAGCTATCGGGACCGTAACCCCAAACCTTTCAGAGGAACCTAAAGTTTCGGCATTCTCTATTTCGAGTATTCGTGCCAAAAGAGAACTACTGGAAAGCACTAAGGGATTTGTAAAAGAAGAAGTCCATCTACCTACTGAAGCCTTCACAGAAACTGAAATGCTGTTGCAATGGAGCAAATATGCACAGCGATTAAGCGATAAAGGACACAAAATAATGGAATCGCTTTTATTAATAAGTGACCCAAAGTTAGAGGGAACAACCATTATTCACGAATTACCCAACGATGGTTCCAAGATAGATTTTGAAACCGAAAAAAATGAACTTTTAGGCTATTTGAGAGGCAAACTTCACAATCACGATATTGTAATTGAAGTCGTTGTAAATGAAAGTGTCGAGAATAAATTTGCTTTCACGGCTTTGGACAAATACAATAGATTGAACGAAATAAACCCCAATTTAGAGTTATTGAAAAAGACTTTCGATTTGGATATTTAAAAGTTAGTCGTTGCGAATGAAGTTCCGCGCAATGACGCAATCTGTTGATAGTTTACAAATAAGATTGCTTCGTTCCGATAACTATCGGAACTCGCAATGACTAACTATATCTTCCCATAATACATTGCCTTCACAATACCATCCGAAAGACCTATTTTAGGAACGTAAATATTTCTGGCACCACTCCATTTCATTGCATTGAGATAGATTTGTGTTGCCGGTATAATTACATCGGCACGATCGGGATTCAGTCCTAATTCCGAGATTCTTTGCTCGTAAGTAAGTGAATTTAATAATGCATATTGTGAATTCAAATAAATGAACGACAAGGGTTTGTCTTGAAGTTTTCCCGACATTTTGAATAACTTATTGATATTTCCGCCAGAACCTATAAGCGTAACTTCGTCATAGTCTTGGGTATTTGTTTTAACCCATTTTTCCATTTCTTTCCATACAATATCCCTTACCATTTCGTTCAGTAATCGAACAGTTCCCGCTTTGAATGATTTTGAAACAACAATTTTTCCATTGGAAAAAAGAGAAAATTCGGTGCTTCCACCACCAACATCAACATAAAGATAGGTTTTGTCAGTTTTTAATAAGTGGTGTAAATCTGTTGAAGCAATTATTGCGGCTTCTTTTTTTCCATCAATAATTTCGATTTTGATGTCGGCTTCTTTACTGATAAAATCTACCACTTCATGGGCATTATTGGCTTCTCGCATCGCCGAAGTGGCAAAAGCCATATATTTCTCGACTTTATGCACTTTCATCAAAAGACGGAAAGCTTTCATCGCATCGCTCATTCTTTCTATGTTCTCTTGTGAAATTTCACCAACGGTGAAGGAATCTTGCCCCAAACGAATGGGGACACGAACTAGTGAGCTCTTGTTGAATTGAGTTTCTCTTCCGTCCTGCTCGACAATATTTGTTATTAACAAACGCATAGCGTTTGAACCTATATCGATCGCGGCATATTTTTTTATTCTAATCATATTCTGGTTGATTCCTCTAATTGTTTTTGGTAATATTAATTAGGGTTTTTGATGAATTTTGTGATTTCTAAACGACTAAATAATTTTTTCAAACTCTTCTGCCTTGTTTTGATAATAGTTATAGGTTTCCAATTGTGCCCTGAAAATAGGTTCCTTTTCTTTGCGAACTTTGTATTTATTATCTAACTTATCAGAATGATAGCGAGCTTTTACATTTCCCTTCCAACCCAAATTAAAATTATCAATCAATTCATTTTTAATTTCTTGGTCATAAATTGGGCAAGTCACTTCAACTCTTCCATCGAGGTTTCGAGTCATAAAATCGGCCGAGGAAATATAAACTTCGGTGTTCCCGGCATTGCAAAAAATGTAGATTCTGGAATGTTCCAGATAATTATCTACAATGCTAATGGCTTCTATGTTTTCGCTCATTCCTTTAACTCCCGGAATTAAGGAACAGATACCTCTTACGATAAGCTGTATTTTTACTCCTGCATTACTGGCATCATATAACTTGTCTATCATATCAAAATCAGACAAGCTATTCATTTTCAATCTTATAAAAGCCTCTTTACCCTCTAATGCATTCGTGATTTCTCTATCGATTATTTTATAGAATCGAGATCGACTATAATGTGGGGAAACAATGAGATGTTTGTATCGATATAACCTATAATTAATATTAAAAAACTCAAATATTTTTGAAATATCTTTTAGAATTTGTTGGTGACTTGTAAAAAGGGTAACATCTGTATAAACTTTTGCCGTTACCTCATTAAAATTCCCTGTGGAAATAAAACCATATCGTTTTATTTTTCCATTTTCATTTCTTTCGATGACACATATTTTACTATGCACTTTTAGTCCTTTTATTCCAAAAATAAGCTCGATGCCTTCGGTTTGCATTTGCTCTGCATAAGAAATATTTGAAGCTTCATCGAAACGAGCTTGTAATTCGATTTGAACAGTTACTTTTTTTCCGTTTTTGGCAGCATTTATAAGTGAACTTACGATTTGTGAATTTTTCGCCAGGCGATACAAAGTAATTTTGATAGAAGTCACTTTGGGATCAAGTGCCGCTTCTCGTAAAAACTTGGTGAGATAGGAAAAAGATTGGTAGGGTGCATTTAATAAATAATCTTTCTTGCTGATTTTTTCTAAGATACTTCCCTCGAGATTTAACCCTGATATAGGCAATGGAATATTAGTTTTGTACAGTAAATCGAATCTTCCAAGATTTGGAAAATTCATATAATCACGTCTGTTATGGTATCTGCCACCAGGAATAATACTGTCTTTGGAAACAATTTTCATTTTATACAGAAAAAATTCGAGAGTATCTTTATCTATTAACTGATCAAAAATAAAACGAACGGGCTCTCCTATTCTACGGTCTTTTACACTTGTCGCAATTTTCTCCAACATACTTTTGCTCAAATCACTATCAATATCTAATTGGGCATCCCGTGTGATTTTTATCATGTGTGCCGAAATACTTTCATAATCAAAAATATTGAAAATGCTGCTCAAATTATGTCTTATCACATCGTCAAGCAGGATAACATATTGTTTTTTATCAGTTGAAGGTAAAACCACAAATCGATTGATTGTCTTTGGAATTTCGATCATTGCGTAACGAATTTCTGAATTTCGTTTCATCACCAATTTTATGGCCAAATAGCCAATGGAATCTTTCAATATTGGAAATTCGGCTAAATCATTCAATATAATCGTGACTAATTCAGGACTCAATTTTTGGGTAAAAAAGTCTTTCAGAAAAACTTCCTGCTCGTTTGAAATATCATTTTCATGGACAATGAATATATTTTCAGTTTCTAGTTTGGTTTCAATGATATTTAATATTCGTAAACTTTCGGATTGTTGTTGAATTACAATTTCGATGATATCTTTCAACAATTGATGGGCCGAAATTCCGCCAAGCAATTTTTCGCCAGATATGCCAGACAAACTCAATCTTCTGATAGCTGCGAAACGAACCCTGAAAAACTCATCTAAATTATTGGAAAAAATACCTAGAAAACGTAACCTGTCTAATAGTGGTACTGAATCATCTGCTGCTTCTTGAAGAACTCTTGCATTAAAGGTTAACCAACTTTTTTCTCTATCTATATATTTATATTTATGCACTATTTTTATTTTAATTTTTTAGGGAATATTGTTTTTTTAGTTTTGCCTTTATTAATTTTTTCCCAGTTATCGGTTTCAAATTGTAGTGCTACAAATCCAGCTGTAGGAACATGGTCAATAAAAATATCTCCAAATTTATTAACAAAATTTGTAATTGCCTCATTATGGCCAAAAAGAATGATACTTTCGAAAATATTACTACATGATTTGATAACTTTTTCCAATTGGTTTTCATCAAAAGTATAAAGTTCCTCTTTAAAAACGATACTTTCAATGGGATATAAAATATTTTGGGCAAAGATTAGAGAGGTTTCCGAAGCTCTTTTTGCTGAACTACTCCACATTACATAGACCGAAGGTATAAAGTTGATACAATTGGCGGCCACTAGGTGTGCATCATTAATACCTCTTTGACCTAAGGGCCTATCAATATCATTTAAAGGGGAATCCCAGCTAGATTTCGCGTGTCGTATTAGTATTAGATTTTTCATGTCTTGGAATATTTATTCTATATGGGCTTTGAATCTATTTAAATTGTAGTTACAATTTACAAAATATTTTTACACAAATATTTAATTCAAAGAAAAAACCCATTTTATAATTTCAAAATTATAATAAAGTCTTGATTGATTCTTTTTTATTGGATTTTAATTAACAGTTTATTTTTTGGTAAATATGAAGATTACTGGGTTTCAAATTGTGATAATGCATTTGTTAATGAATCTTAACAACAAAAATTAAATACTAACGGTAGTGTGTTTTTGTAGTATTATGTTTGTATTAATTGATAAAAGTGCACTTTATCTATAAAATATGCCTTTTATCTATGTTTTTTTTAAAGATGTTAAATTCAAAATTTAATTTGGTATAGAAATAATAAAGGGGAATTTAAATCGTAAAAATCATAAATTAATAAAGAATCATTATATATTAAGCAAACTCATTGAAATAAAATTAAAAAATAATTATTAGTGCATTAAAAGTTGTATAGATGAGACAAAAACATCTCTTCAACGAGTTTTTAGGTTGTTCATAGAAAAAAAATACAAATATATGAACATAGTTGTTAGTTTAGCCACATAAAATGCTTCAATACAAATCTTTACAAAATTGTGTATTTAAAACTATTTAATAATTTAAAGTTAATGGCATATGAAAAAAAATACCTCAAATCTAATTGTTTACCTAAGAAACAATTTTTTTATATCTCGGACTCCCCTCTTTATAACTACAAAAAGAGTTTTATTGCTATTGACTTTCTTTATGTTCGTTGGTAATGCCTATTCGCAATTTACCTCTGATCAACCAGATTTAAGAATTTGTAACCCCCATTATAATTGTACTTCTGGAAATGTAACCATTCAAAATGTGTTTCTTAGTGCAACTATTGATGATGGCACTCCTCTTGAAGAGGTTGTTCCAACTTGTAAAGCTGGTGAAGATCATTATGAAGTGACTATCTGGATGAATTACACTAAAAAACAAGCAGTTGATGTTGAAAATGCCAGGTTATTTGCCACATTAAAAATTGGGGATGCTGATCCGATAGATATTAATAAGTATTTAGGTACATTGCCTGCTGCTGGAAAAATAAAATTGACGACTGAAACGGTTACTTGGACATGTGGCCAAACTTTGTCATTTTCAAATATATTAACAGTATGGTTAAAGGGGAACAAAACTATGGAAGAAAGTACCTCTTATGATTGTAAAACTTATTCTAGTTCACAATGTGAATTCGGAGCATCAACTGTTTTCACGGCACCTTTGGCAGTTCAATTTACAAACACTACACCTTGTACAACTGGAACCATTTCAGCAGTTCAATTTACTAATACAACAAATGGGGGAACTGCTCCTTATAGCTCTGTATGGGATTTTGGAGATGGAAGTCCTACTTCTACAACAACAAGTCCACTTCACAATTACACTGCCACTGGAGGAACAAAAACGGTTACATTAACAGTAACTGATTCTAAAGGTAACATAAGTAATACATCACCAATACAAATATTTCTTCCCTATGAACTTCAATCAACTACTTCTTCGACAAATGTGTCGTGTAATGGGGGTAGTAATGGAACGGCAACTGTTACCCCAACAGGAGGAACAGGAGCTTATACTTATTCATGGAATACCTCACCTATTCAAACAACGGCAACAGCTACAGGTCTTGCAGCTGGAACTTATACAGTTACGGTAAAAGATGCTAACTCATGTACTGTAACTACTAACCTGACTATTTCTGCGCCGGATGCTTTAGTATTGACAGCCACACCAACACAAATCAGTTGCTTCGGGGGTACAGGATCTGTATCGTTGAGTACGACAGGCGGAACAAGTGCATATACTTATGCTGCAGGAAACCCTGCTACAACTGGCCTTGCAGCTGGAACTTATACCTATAATGTAACGGATGCACACGGATGTACAGCAAACAAAAGTGCAACAATTTTACCTGCACCTCCAAAACCGGCAGATGTTGTG
>DHXP01000005.1 GCA_002413745.1 Flavobacterium sp. UBA5153
TCTGAGTTTTTCAGCAGACCCTATATAGACGGTAACGAAATTAATGACAAAAAACACGGAACCACTTTATTTTATATTGACGGTAATGATATTCGTGAAAAAAGTAAAAGCGGAAACATAAAATTCCATTTCGACAATTTTGAAATTAGAAGGGATAGTAAATATGGAAAAACACATTACTATGTTGAAGACAATGAAGTAAGGGATAAAAAACACGGCAATCTGATTTATTATATTGATAGAAATGAAATCTTAGATAAAAAATACGGTCACGTAAAATATTACATCGATGGTCAACTTACAAAAGACCAATTAATGAGTTTGATTGCTATTATTTGAAAAATACAGCATTTAAAGTAAAATGATTAATACAAAACCCTATGAAACATAAAGAACTTAATCCAGAGGAACAAAAAAAATTGTTCAACAAAATTTGCGACGATATTATTCAAAAAACAAATGAATATCGAACAATGTTTAATGAAAGAGAGAATCTTGAAGGAGCGCTTATGTTTAATTATGACCTAACTGATGTTGGCGATTTTATCGGAAAAGCAATTGGTCAAAACACTTGTAAAGACGAAAAAGATTTAAATATTTGGGCTTTTGATAAAGACTCTTTTGTTGGGGGATTTTATCACGGCTATTCTTTACTTGACGGAACACACTAATTTTAAATATTATGAGGTATAAACTTTTTCTTGACGACATTAGAGATGTAAAAATGGTTTACAAGAATTTGACGGATGAAGATTTTGTAATAGTTAGAAATTTTAAGGATTTTAAACAAGTAATCATTGAAAATGGACTTCCCGAATTGATAAGTTTTGATAATGATTTGGGATTAGACGAAAATGAAAATATTGCCGAAGATGGTTACGCAGCAGCGAAGTGGTTAGTTTATGAATCGGGACTTGATTTGCGAAATTTGAAATTTAATGTTCATTCTGCAAATCCTGTAGCATCTCAACAAATTCAAAGTTTGCTAGACAATTATATTCGACATTTAAAGAGTTAAAACAACAGTGCATAACACATTGTATGATGGACCCCATTAATTTTAAATACACTATGAACATCCTATTCCTCCACGGACTCGAAAGTAAATTAAGCGAAGAAAAAAGAGCCATTCTTGAATCTTATGGTACTGTTTTCGCTCCAGATTTAGAATACAAATCGAACCCAAACGTGATTCAAAATTTATACGACGAATTCAAAGATCAAGATATTAATGCAATCATTGGGAGCAGTATAGGAGGTTTTGTTGGGTTTCATTTGGCTAACAGTATGGGAATTTGCGCTTTGCTCTACAATCCAGCGTTACCATATAGGAATTCTGTTGAACAAATAATTCCTATCAATTTACAGTTAAAAGAATCTCCATTAATGCGAATCATTTTGGGAGGTCAGGATGATATTATTAAGGCAAAAGACAACTTGGTTTTTTTGGCACAAAATTGTAACCCTAAAACAGATTATACGATTGTAATAAAAAACGATTTGGCGCACCAAATTCCGGTTGATGTTTTTGAAGAGGAAACAAAAGCTTTTTTTGAAGCACTTTGTTATTAATAATTTCGATTAAAAAATGATTTCAAAAAGGGATATTCCCCAAAACAACTTTCGATGTCATTCTGGCGGAGCGGAAGGTGCTGATACTTATTTTGAAGAAATCGGACAAAAATATGGTATTCAAACACTTGCCTATTCGTATAAAACAGCCTATCATAAAAGCAAAAACAAAGTAGAGCTAAGCGAAGCTGAATATCAAGAAGGTATTTTAAACGTGAATATTGCCAATGTAACGCTAAATAAATTCAAGGTAAAACGCTATATGAAATTATATTCCAGAAATTGGTTTCAAATTAAAAACTCGGAACAAATTTTTGCAATAAGCTCCTTAATTTACAAAGACAATCGTGAATTTGTAAAAGGAGGAACAGGCTGGGCGGTTCAAATGGCAATCGACAATAACAAAGAGGTCTTTTTATTTGACCAAAAAAAGGATAGCTGGTTTTATTGGGATTACCAAGAATGTAAATTTAAAATGCTAAACGAATCACCAAGAATAACAGTCACTAATTTTGCTGGTATTGGAGCTCGAATAATAAATGAAAAAGGAATAAATGCAATTGAAGATTTGTTTTATAAATCTTTTAAAAAATAAATTATGTCCAAAAAACAATTTCTAAAACGCTATTCACTCATCATCAATAAACTTCGAAAAAAAGCCAGTTCTTTTGAAGAAATTCAAAAGTATTTGGCAGAGCAATCTATTAATGACGAGGAAAATTACGAAATTTCTATTCGTACGTTTCAACGCGAAATAAAAGAAATTGCTTCCACTCACGGTATCGAAATCACCTATAATCGTTCGCAAGGTGTTTATGAAATTGTTTATGATGGCAACGAAGACAGGAACGAACGCTTAATGGAAAGTTTCGAAATTATTGATGCACTCAAAATTTCGACCAATTTGTCGAATCATCTTATTCTGGAGAAACGAAAACCGTTGGGAACAAATAATATGAATTATTTGATTCACGCCATAAAAAACAGAAATGAAATTCGTTTTTCCTATTTAAAATATTGGACGGATGAATTAGTTGATACGCAAAGAAAAGTACAGCCTCTAGTCTTGAAAGAAGCAAGGTATCGTTGGTATTTAGTGGCAAAAGATTTGAAAGACAATCGAATAAAAACCTTTGGATTAGACAGAATAACCCTCTTGGAAATTACAAATTCGAAGTTCGAATTGCCAGAAAATTACAATACTGAAGAAGCTTTTCTCCGCAGTTTTGGTGTCATAAATGAAGACAATAAAGAACCTCAAAAAATTGTTTTGTCTTTTTCTTTTGAGCAAGGAAAGTATATAAAATCATTGCCATTGCACCATTCCCAAAAGGAATTAACAAACGATGAAAATGAATATAGAATTGAATTATTTCTACAACCTACTTACGATTTCGTTATGGAATTATTATCTATTGGAGTTGAAGTAAAAGTAATAGATAATAATTCCATCACAAAATCAAGTGGAAAATATAATCAAATAAAAGCAATAGTATGGGCAAGTTTGGATTTTCATTTTCGTTAAGTAGATTGTTGGGAATAGCGCAGGCAAAACAAAGGTTTGCCAGAACCACAGGAATACCAACAACCAAAAATGGGTTGCAAAGAAAAATTGGGGCAAGTATTTTAAAACTGTTTCTAAAGTAGACTATAATAGAAATCAACCGTATGAAATGAGCATAACCGTAAATTGATCGCAAACACCAATGAAGATATGCGAATTACATATGACCGATAAAAAACAATAAATATCTACATATGAAACACATATTCCTATTGTTTCTATTGCCTTTAATGGCGATTCACTCCCAGACAAAAATCCGTTTGGGTGACGGAACCTATTCTTCAAATAAAGTACTATATACTATTGACGGCAATAAAGTGAGGCTTGGCAATGGTACTTATTCATCTAACAAAGTCCTATATAACTTTGACGCAAATAAAGTAAGATTGGGCGACGGAACTTATTCATCCAATAAGGTGCTACTAACTATTGATGGCAACAAAATAAGACAAGGTGATGGCACCTATTTCTCCAACAAAGTGCTTTATACTATTGATGGTAATAAAATAAGACAAGGCAACGGAACCTACTACTCCAACAAAGTATTATATACCATTGATGGCAACAAAATAAGGCAAGGCGATGGAACCTATTCCTCCAACAAAGTCCTGTATACTATTGATGGTGGTTTGTCTATCAATAGAATAGCGGTATTGTTGTATTTGGTTTTATAGTGCCATTTTATCTCTTATTTTGTTCACAAATAAAATCCGTTCACGTTTCCGTGAACAAACAAAAATAATGAACACATATCGCATATCGCGATATGCAATACAATAGTGTTTTCCAATTGACATCCAACTACAATAAAAGTTTACATTACATAAAGGTAACGGCGATTATCGCCGTCAAAACAATTATTTGTAAATTAAAATAAGGTCAATGTGATAATTTTAAACCCAAAAAACACATTGCGTAAAAGGACATTGCACTAATTTCAGTAGTTGTTTTTTCGTCACAAATTTTTACTTTATTTGTTACAATTAAAAACAATTATTTTGTCGCAAATAGTTACTGTTTTTGCGTCAAAACAACAGGCATAATACAAGCGTACGTATTGAAAATAAGGTACTTGCAAAAGTAAAAAAAGCCAATAGGGGTTCGCAAAAAAAATCGTTCACCAAGATTTTTACGTCTGGATTCATAAAATTCGTAAGCAACAATTGTATCAACATTAGCCCGAAAAGTAAATTTAAGATTTCTTTTCATTATGGCTTTTTCTGGCATTGATTTTTACTTCTTCCCAAGTGAATGATGGTTCTTCGCCTGAATAGTATTTTTCTGTAGCTTCTTCTAAAATTAATTTCTGTTTGTTACTTAATTCATATTCCAAAGTTTCGTCATTTAAGACACTTTTTAGATAATCTAATGTGCTTTGATCTTCCGTATGGATAATTCTCTCAATTAAGTCCAGTTTATCTTTTTGTAAATTAGTCCGTTGCATAATTTTTAATTTTAAAACCTATTTACAAATATAATGATAATCCAATTTTAAATCTTGTAATTTATATGTAAATTTGCAACCTCAATTTTTTGACAACGATTTCATTAATTGAGTTATTTTATGGAAAATAGAAAAAAAGTTGCCTTTTATACCCTTGGGTGCAAATTGAATTTTTCGGAAACATCTACAATTGCCCGAAATTTTCAGGACGAAGGTTTTGACCGCGTCGATTTTGAAGAAGTGGCAGATATGTATGTTATCAATACGTGTTCGGTTACTGAAAATGCCGATAAACAGTTCAAGCAAGTCGTGCGAAAAGCGATGAAACTCAATGATAAAGCTTTTGTAGCTGCCATTGGTTGTTATGCCCAATTGAAACCCGAAGAATTGGCTGCTGTTGATGGCGTTGATTTGGTTTTGGGTGCCACCGAAAAGTTTAAAATCACCGATTACATAAACGATTTATCCAAAAACGATTTTGGCGAAGTGCATTCCTGCGAGATTGAAGAAGCCGATTTTTATGTGGGAAGTTACTCGATTGGCGACAGAACGCGGGCTTTTTTGAAAGTGCAAGACGGCTGCGATTATAAATGTACCTATTGCACGATTCCGTTGGCGAGAGGAATTTCGAGAAGTGATGAACTGGAAAATGTGTTGAAAAACGCCAAGGATATTTCGCAGCAAAACATCAAAGAAATTGTATTGACTGGCGTAAATATTGGCGATTACGGAAAAGGGGAATTTGGCAACAAAAAACACGAACATACTTTCCTGGAATTAGTTCAGGAATTGGATAAAATAGAAGGTATCGAAAGATTGCGAATCTCCTCTATTGAACCGAACTTATTAAAAAACGAAACTATTGAATTTGTGTCCAAAAGTCGAACTTTTGTGCCGCATTTTCATATTCCGATGCAATCAGGAAGCAATGAAATTCTGAAGTTGATGAAACGCCGTTATCTTCGTGAAATTTATACCGAAAGGGTAAATAAAATCAGGGAAGTGATGCCTGATGCTTGTATTGGTGTCGATGTAATTGTTGGTTTTCCAGGAGAAACTGAAGAACATTTCCTTGAAACCTACCATTTCTTGAATGAAATGGCAATCTCCTATTTACACGTTTTCACCTATTCGGAACGTGATAATACTGAAGCCGCCGAAATGGGAGGTGTCGTTCCGGCAAATGTTCGGGCGAAACGAAGCAAAATGTTACGCGGATTATCCGTAAAAAAGCGTCGTGCTTTTTATGAAAGCCAAATAGGAACAAATAGAACCGTACTTTTCGAAAGCGAAAACAAAGAAGGCTACATTCACGGTTTTACCGAGAATTATGTTCGGGTAAAAACGCCTTGGAATCCGGAATTGGTAAATACTTTGCACGAAATCAATTTGACCAAAATTGACGAGGATGGAAGCGTAAGAATGGAGTTTGTAAATGTTGTGGTTTAAAATTAATTTAGAAGAAGTATATAAACAACAAAACCCTTTGAAATAAAGGGTTTTGTTGTTTATAGTAAAAAAAGATTAAGGATTCGTAGACCAAATACTGCTGTTTTTTATAAAAACACGACGGTTTAATTTAAGTTGTGCGATGATTAATTCAGCCATATCTTCTGATTGCATAACTTTATCAGGATTACCATCGGTCAGCTTTAGATCTTTGGCCATATCAGTAGCTACAGTACTTGGTATTAGAGCCGTTACCCGAATATTATGTTTACGAACTTCTTGCATTAATGATTCCGTTAATCCTAAAACCGCAAATTTTGAGGCGCTATAAGCACTCGTTAAAGCATTTCCGCTTAATCCTGCTGTTGAGGAAATATTGATAATATCACCAGTTTGTCTTTCAATCATATTTGGCAAAACGGCGCGTGTCACATAATAGGTTCCCATTAAGTTTACTTGGATAATGCGTTCCCAAGCGGCAGGTTCTAGTTCTAAAAATTTTCCAAAAGCGGCTATTCCGGCATTGTTGATCAAAATATCGATAGTTTTAAATTCAGCTAACGCCTTTTTAATGGCACTATTTACAGAATTGATATCAGCAACATCAGCTGTTAACACTAATGATTTTACCCCAAAAGAATTTACTTCTTTGGCAACTTGATCTAAATCAGATTGCGTTCTGGCAACCAGAATTACATTTACGCCTTCTTTTGCCAAAGCAATGGCTACTGCTTTTCCAATTCCTTTTCCCGCACCGGTAACGAGAGCATTTTTATTTTTTAAGTCGATCATTTTTTAATTTTTTGTTCTAAAACAAAGTTAAGTCATTTATTTAGGCTAGTCCTTTTCTTTAGTGTGAAATAAAAGATAAATTTCATAAATTAGCAAATGGACATAGTCCCGATAGCAGCGACATCTTTTATGTTCTTTCTTTAAGAACATAAAAATACAGTGGAAAGCGGGGAAAAGCTCCTGGAAAATAATATTTAAATTAATCTCAACCAATTATGAAGTCAATAAATCCAGATGATTTTAAAGTTACAGCCAAAATTGAATTGTCGAAAATTCCAACAAATTTATTTAATGAGGCCAGTGATGATGATAAAGAGGAAAAGTTAGATAAGGTGCAAGTTAAGTTGAGCGAGTTGCAAGACGTGATGTATGCACATAATCGCTACGGTGTTCTAGTTTGTTTGCAAGGAATGGATACGTCTGGCAAAGACAGTTTGATACGTGAAGTTTTCAAGGAATTTAATGCGCGTGGAGTTGTGGTTCATAGTTTTAAAACACCGAATTCGGCTGAGTTGGAACATGATTATTTGTGGCGACATTATTTGGCATTGCCTGAAAAAGGAAAATTTGCGGTTTTTAATCGGTCACATTATGAGAATGTTTTGGTGACACGTGTGCATCCTGAATATATTTTGAACGAAAAATTACCCGGAATTGAAAAAGTTTCAGACATTACACCCCAATTTTGGGAAAACCGTTTTGAACAAATCAATAATTTCGAGAATCATATCACGCAAAACGGAACGATTGTGCTGAAATTCTTTTTGAACATGAGTAAAGAGGAACAGAGACAACGGTTGTTACGACGATTGGAAGAAAAAAAACACAATTGGAAATTCTCGATAATGGATATGAAAGAAAGAGAACGTTGGGACGAATATATGCACTATTATGAAGAAGCCATAAACAAAACGAGTAAAGAAAATGCGCCCTGGTATGTTATTCCTGCCGATGATAAGGAAATGGCTCGTTATATTGTGGCTAAAATCATTTGGGAAGAAATGCAGAAACATACTGATATCCAGGAACCGGAAATGGATGATACAATTAAAGCCAACATTGAAATGTATAAAGAACAATTGAAGAAAGGATTATAATAGTAAAAATGCTCTGAATTTCAGAGTATTTTTACTATTATAAAATTGGTTTACAATTCAAAACCGTACGCTACACGTAACGAAATTTGGTTTGTATCATATTCTGTGTAAGCTTCGTAACGCAAACTTAGATCGAAATTTTTATTGGCATACCCAATTCCTGGAGCCCATAAATAAGTGTCTTGTTTGTGCCCGTTTGTAACAGCGATACCGCCACCAATTTCTCCTAAAATATAGAATTGATCTTCCCAAACAAACGCTTTAAAACCTGCTTTTAAAGGGATAAAACCCAGATCTTTTGTGTTAGTTAAATCAGTTGCATCTTTATATTTAAACAAGTTTGTAAAACCGGTTGTAAATGTTAAAGAAGTTCTTTTAGTTAAATCATACTGAATTCTAGCATCTGCACCTAAAGACCAATTGTAAGTGTCATTATTGGTTGGAACTCCGCCGTTTAAACCAAATCCTAAACGGAAACTTTGATCATAATTTGTAGCTTTTGTTTCTGGAACATCTTGTGCAGAAGCATTACTTGCGAAAAAAATTGAAATAGCGAATACTAACAGTGTTTTAATTTTCATAATAAAATATTTTAATTGTTAAAAATTTTTTTCGTTTTTGATGATGTTTTTCTTATCAAACGAACTTATGCAAATGTATAGCCAGTGTGGTGGGCAAGTGTTACACAATTATTTGAATTTGTTACATAATTCTTTATGAAGCAAAAAACACTAAAAATCAGACATTATTAATTAAATAATTATGGAACAATTAAATGCTTCTACTTACATTTGCGGACTTAAAAATAGTAAATGAATTTTTCTCAATATACCAAAGAGTTTTCCTATAATTTAAGATTGGCTTATCCCGTTATTTTGGGAATGCTAGGCCATACTTTGATAGGAATTGTAGATAATTTTATGGTTGGGAATCTTGGTTCCACCGAATTAGCTGCGGTTTCGCTTGGCAATAGTTTTATATTTATTGGATTGTCTTTGGGAATTGGATTTTCTACTGCCATTACACCATTGATTGCTGAAGCCGATGCCGAAAAGGACGACAAAAAAATCAGAACCACTTTTCATCACGGACTTTTATTGTGCGTGGTTCTGGGCATCGCCATATTTGTTTTGATTGTTTTGTCAAAACCAATAATGAATTTGATGAACCAACCGGCCGCAGTTGTCAAACTGGCCACACCTTACATTGATTGGGTTGCGTTTTCATTGATTCCTGTGATTATTTTTCAAGCTTACAAGCAATTTGCCGACGGTTTATCGCAAACCAAATATTCGATGTATGCTATTTATTTGGCAAACATAGTTCACGTTTTTTTTAATTATGTGTTGATTTATGGTATTTGGGGTTTTCCTAAATTGGGAATTCTAGGCGCGGCCTTGGGAACAGTGATTTCCAGAATCATGATGGTGGTTTTTATGCACTTCATTTTGCGAAAAAATGCAGCTTTCAAAAGGTACTTCAAGAATTTTAGCTTTAAGGAAATTCGAAAATCAATCTTGATGAAAATCATCAATCTTGGCCTTCCTTCGGCGATGCAAATGTTGTTTGAGGTGACATTGTTTACGGCGGCAATTTGGCTTTCGGGTTCTATTGGAAAAAACAGCCAAGCGGCGAATCAAATTGCGCTCATTATGGCATCGACCACTTTTATGTTTGCGATGGGATTTAGCGTGACGGCGATGATTCGATTGAGTTACCTCAAAGGGTCGAAAGATTTTAAAAAACTCATAATTACGGCAAGATCCATATTTTTATTAACCATCATTTTCGAAACAGTTTTTGCACTTATTTTTGTAATTTTTCATAATTACCTGCCTCATTTGTTTTTAAATATGACCGATTCCGCCCAAGCTATTGACAATAGAGAGATAATCATTATTGCATCCAAATTGCTTTTGGTGGCTGCCGTTTTTCAAATTTCAGACGGAATACAAGTGGTTGCTCTTGGCGCTTTGCGAAGTTTGCAGGACGTGAAAGTTCCAATGTACATTACTTTTGTGGCCTATTGGATAGTGGGATTCCCAATTTCGTATTATTTAGGAAGACATACTGATTTGGGAGCAACGGGAATTTGGATAGGACTTTTGGCGGGACTAACATCGGCAGCTTTATTTTTGTATATTCGCTTTGCGGGATTGACAAAAAAGTTGACATTGGAAAAACATAAAATTTAAATTTTTTTCTTAAAAAAATCTAACTCAAAAAGTAATTTACCGTAAAACCAACATACTAAATTTTAAAAAATGATATTATTAATTATTATTGGGGTTATTTTACTGATTGTGAGTTTCACATTAAAAAGCGATATGAGAAATCCGCTTTCAAAATTTTCTAATATTTTCAAAATTATAGGGATTTTAATTATTTTATTGGGGATTTCTTCCTCGATGTTCAAACAAATTGATGCCGGCAAAGTGGGTGTTAAATCACTTTACGGAAGTGTTCAACCGGATGTTCTGGAAAGTGGTTTGCACATAATAAACCCGCTTTTGGATGTAACCGACTTTGATATTCAAACTCAAAACTACACCATGTCGGCAGTTCATGGTGAAGGTGCACAAGTAGGTGACGATGCGATTCGTGTTTTATCGAATGATGGACTGGAAGTCGTAATCGATTTAACCGTTTTGTATCGAATTACTCCCGCCGATGCTCCAAAAATATTCAAGCAAATTGGGGTAAATTATAATGATAAAATTGTGCGTCCCGTAACAAGAACAAGAATTCGTGACAACGCAGTTTATTATGATGCCGTGGCATTGTATTCTACGAAAAGGAATGAGTTTCAAGACAGAATATTTAAAAATATCGAAGCCGATTTTAAATCAAGAGGATTAGTTTTAGAACAGTTATTGATTAGAAATATCAATCTTCCCATATCTGTAAAAGCATCTATCGAAAGTAAAATTAATGCAGAACAAGATGCGCAAAAAATGCAGTTTGTTTTGCAAAAAGAGAAACAAGAGGCCGAACGAAAAAGAGTGGAAGCACAAGGTATTGCAGATTATCAGCATATTATTTCTATGGGATTAACGGATAAACAATTGCAATACGAATCCATAAAAGCACAAAAAGAACTGGCCGCATCACCAAACACCAAGATTATTTTCATGAATAGTAAAGGAAATGCACCAGTAATACTTTCTGATAAATAATTTTAAAAAGACAAATAGACAATAGACGGATAGATGATAGATTTCTAAAAGTTAAAATATATTTTTGTCCATTATCTATTCGTCTATCATCTAACATCTAAAAAAAAATGGAATTACCAAAATTTTTACTCGGAGACAACACTGATTTTCCCGAAGATATTTTCATCATTCATCTCGATTATCCACGATTTATCATCAATTTAAAAGATGACGAAGTTGAGTTTATGGAAGAAGCCGAAGACCTTGACGAAGGCGAACTCAATGCCGAAATGGAAGGATTGATTATTCTTGCCAATGATTTTTATGACAGGGAAATGGAGCGTTACGAGAAAGAGTAGCGTTCAGTATCCGTTTTTTTAGTGCCGAAAACGGAGACTAAAACTAAAACTATTTAAAATACTTTTTTAATAAAATTTGAGCGGCTGCAAAAGGTGAAATTTCATCATTTTGCACCGCTTTTTTGTTTTCTTCCAAGAGTTTTTGAATTTCGGGATGATTGTAAAAGTTGGTTTTCAATTGCTCATTGATGGTTTCCAAAAGCCAATATTGATTTTGTTCTTTTCGCTTTTCAAAGAAATAATTGTTTCCTTTTGTAAGTTCAAGAAACTCCTCGATAGTTTTCCATACTTCAGGGATTCCTTCGTGTGTAATGGCGCTACAAGTTGAAGTTGTAGGTGTCCAACCTGATTTCTTGGCAGGAAATAAATGTAATGCTCGATTGAATTCTACTTTTGCCAAATTGGCTTTTCGAACGTTATCGCCATCGGCTTTGTTGATGACAATAGCATCGGCCATTTCCATAATGCCGCGTTTGATACCTTGCAATTCATCGCCGGCGCCTGCAATTTTTAATAACAGAAAAAAGTCTACCATGCTGTGAACGGCGGTTTCACTTTGTCCGACACCAACAGTTTCTATGATTATCGTATCATAACCACAAGCTTCGCAAAGCGTAATTGCTTCTCTGGTTTTTCTAGCCACACCGCCTAAAGTTTCTCCCGAAGCCGAAGGTCGGATAAAGGCGTTTTTATCCTTAACCAATTCCTCCATTCGGGTTTTGTCTCCCAAAATACTTCCGTGCGAAATCGTACTGCTTGGATCAACGGCCAGAACGGCCACTTTTTTTCCTAAACCCGTTAAGTATTTTCCAAATGCTTCAATAAAGGTACTTTTTCCAACACCTGGAACACCCGTGATTCCTATCCTGACGGATTTATTGGCGTGAGACAAGCAAGCATTTATCACTTCATTGGCTTTCACCAAATGGTTAACATTTGTACTTTCAACCAAAGTTATGGCACGACTCAAAGCGGTTATGTTTCCCGCTAAAATGCCGTCAACCAATTCCTTTGATGAAGGTTGTTGTTTCTTTAGGGTTTTTATATGTTCTACGGAAGAGGAACTGATAATTTCAGGTGGCGAAATTCCAGCTTTTACGTAAAGAGCGGAGTGTTTTATTTTGTTGTTTTCCAAAACTTAAAATCGTTTTAGTAAAATTAGTATTTAAACACGAATTATTTTGTTTTTTATGAAGAAGAATTCGTGGGAACTGGTGTAATTTGTTTTTCAAATGAAAAGTAAATTATATAAATTCCAAATAGAATCCCGAAATGAAACATTTATATTTATGCGTTGTGAAAACAGCAAATTAGTCAATATCTTTGCGGACTTATGAACAACTTCATTCTAATCTTTGTTTTTCTACTCCTTGGGATTGTATTGCAAAATGTAAAACGGTTTCCTGTCAATAGTTATAAGGTTCTAAACACGGTTGTCATTTATTTTTGTCTTCCCGCGATGTCTTTGTATTATATCCCAAAAATTAAATGGGATAATCAGTTGTTATATCCGATTGGTGTAGCTTGGATTGGCTTTGCAGTTTCATATCTATTCTTTAGTTTTCTTGGGAAAAAACTGGGCTGGTCCAGAAAGCTTACCGGATGCTTAATCATTACTGCCGGATTAGGGAATACTTCGTTCTTGGGCTTTCCAATTATTGAGGCTTTATATGGACAAGATGGTTTAAAAACAGCTATTTTAGTAGACCAACCAGGTTCTTTTGTTGTGCTTTCCACCTTGGGAATTCTCGTGGCAACTTTATATTCAACGGGAAGTCCAAACGGACTTCATATTGCAAAAAAAATCATGTTCTTTCCGCCATTCATCACTTTTCTTTTGGCTTGTTTGATGAATGTTTTTAATTTCGATTTTCATGAAACGATACAATTTATTTTACAAAAAGCAGGAAGTGGGGTAGCTCCTTTGGCTTTGCTTTCGGTTGGATTACAATTAAGTTTTGACAGGAAAAGTCAACATTGGGGATTTTTAGGATTGGGACTTTTGTATAAATTGCTATTGACTCCGGCGATGTTCTATTTATTGTACGTTGTCGTTTTGAATCAACATTCAGAAATTATCCAAGTGTCAATAATGGAGTCTGCCATGGCGCCAATGATTACGGCCAGTATTTTAGCGTCTACCCATGGTTTAAAACCTAAATTAAGCAGCATGATGATTGGTTTTGGAATACCACTTTCTTTTATCACATTACTATTTTGGTATTTTGCGGTACGTTTTATTTAAAACATATTTTTGCCGCCAAATACAATATTTACAACTAATTCTATTTTATTATTCCATTATGAACACTTCCGCAGAGACAGCATCAAAAAAAGACTATTCTCCTTTCCTTCAAAAAACAGTCTATCCTGTATTATTTTCGATAGCATTTGCCCATTTGATAAATGATTTATTGCAGTCGGTTATACCCGCAGCATACCCAATTTTAAAAGAAAATTTTAATTTAACTTTTACACAAATCGGATTAATAACCTTGGCTTATCAATTGTCAGCTTCGATATTACAGCCTCTCGTGGGATTATATACGGATAAAAAACCAAAACCTTTTTCTCAAATTTTCGGAATGCTTTTTACCTTATCGGGAATTGTGCTTTTATCTTATGCAGCAAGTTTCTCCATAATAATAATTTCGGTGATTCTCGTCGGAATAGGTTCGTCTATTTTTCATCCCGAAGCTTCAAGAATTTCATTTTTGGCATCAGGCGGAAAGCGCGGTTTGGCGCAATCAATTTTTCAATTAGGAGGAAATGCCGGATCCGCAATAGGGCCATTATTAGTAGCGCTGATAGTAGCGCCCAATACACAACA
This sequence comes from Flavobacterium sp. UBA5153, assembly GCA_002413745.1. Classification (GTDB taxonomy): domain Bacteria; phylum Bacteroidota; class Bacteroidia; order Flavobacteriales; family Flavobacteriaceae; genus Flavobacterium. The sequence goes on from DHXP01000005.1 coordinate 14,263, forward strand.
TTACATCATTTGGTTCGTCATAGTAGCCATTATTGGATTAATCGTTTTGAGCAGAATTGCACTTTGGTATCAAAATCATTTAAGCCTTAGAGCCACTGAAAAGGCAGTTATTGATTTACCCAATTTATCCCAAATAAAAATTAATATTTCGGTAGGGATTTTATTGGTTTTGATATTTTCGAAATTCTTTTACATGGCCAGCATGTCAAGTTATTTTACGTTTTATCTCATCGAAAAATTTGGCTTGTCGGTTCAGGAAGCACAATTTCATTTGGTTTTGTTTTTGGCTTCTTGCGCCATCGGAACGCTAATCGGAGGCCCTTTAGGGGATAAATTCGGAAGAAAATATGTTATTTGGTTTTCGGTTTTGGGAGCGGCGCCTTTTACCTTATTATTACCTTATGCCGATTTGTTCTGGACAGGAATTTTATCCGTGGCAATCGGAACAATCATCTCATCCGCATTTCCGGCAATCTTGGTTTTTGCACAGGAATTATTGCCCAAAAAACTCGGAACGGTTTCCGGTCTTTTCTACGGATTTGCCTTCGGAATGGGCGGTTTAGGTTCAGCTTTATTAGGTAATATCGCCGACCACAAAGGCATAATCTACGTTTATTATCTTTGTGCTTATTTGCCATTGATAGGAATTATAGCCTTCTTTTTACCCAATTTAAAAAAGAAATCAGCTAACAGTTAATTTTTGTTTTATTTATGATAGTGGTTGTTAGTCTTATGGTTTTTTTGATTAATTTTAAATAAATTTTAAAAACAATTCTCATGGCAACACTACGATTAGGAGATATTGCTCCGGATTTTGAAGCAGAAACAACACTTGGAAAGATACATTTCCATGAATGGTTAGGCAGTTCTTGGGGTGTGTTATTTTCGCATCCAGCTGATTTTACACCAGTTTGTACCACAGAATTAGGTACTGTGGCAAATTATTATCCTGAATTTGTAAAGAGAAATACAAAAGTTATCGCATTGAGTGTTGACGGATTGGCATCTCATCATGAATGGATAAAGGATATAGAGGAAACTCAAAATGTTACTTTACAATATCCTATCATTGCTGACGAAAACATGCATGTAGCGACTTTGTATGATATGATTCACCCCAATGCAAGTGATAAATTTACAGTTCGGTCAGTTTTTATAATTGGACCAGATAAAAAAGTAAAATTGATCTTAACTTATCCGGCATCAACCGGAAGGAACTTCGACGAGATATTGCGTGTTATTGACAGTTTACAGTTAGTGGCAAATTATAGCGTAGCCACGCCGGCAAACTGGAAAGACGGCGAGGATGTGGTGGTATCAACAACAATTCCTGATAGTGATATTCCTGCAAAATTCCCAAAAGGGTTTAAACATATCAAACCTTATTTGAGAATGACGCCACAGCCTAATAAATGGCTCACATAAAAAAGTTGGGAAGAAGTTATAAATTTGCATAAAAAAGCAAATGGATTTTTCAATATTTTCTTCCTTTTTACCCGAAGGCTTATTATCCCATTTTGACATTGTTGATTTCAAAGAATTGGGGGATTTACAAACCAAAAAAGATTGTTTATACGAGTTAAGTGCAAGTTGGTGGACGAGTAAATCGACCAGGATATTTAAGGCTGACACCGAACAATTTTAAGGCAAGCGACTAGCTCTTTAACCCTAAATTCGGTTCTTTTCAACATGAGTGCTGTCACAAGGACTAAAGAGAACGAATGAAAAATAGTAACCAATAAAAAAGTGAAATCAAATTTTTTATTATATATTTGTTCGTGAAAAAAATGTTACTAAAATCCTATATGAATAAAGCTGTTATAACGCCTACCCCT
>DHXP01000042.1 GCA_002413745.1 Flavobacterium sp. UBA5153
TAGTATAATGCCGCTGTATATTTCATTTAGTTCAATTTTTATTGGACTAATTTGAAATAACTAGCGGTATAATCCTAATTTTAATCGGCAGAGGTCAATTTAAAGGCTTGGGTTTTTAATTGGGTAGACTCACTTTTTATTATTTTCGATAAACAGTTGAAAAAAAATTAAATGTTTATATTTGGTATTTAAGAATGATTTTCTGCGCAAAACCTTCAATGAATTGTAAAACAATTAAATAAACAATAAAGAATTCCATTTTTTATCCTAAATTTCGGATGTTTTAAAGAAAGTATTGATTAAATCGGGTCTGTTTAATAGTATTTCAAATGAAAAAAATAAAAAAAATCGGTCTTGTTATACTGTTATTGACAGTAATTCTTGTAATTGTATTAGTTGGTTATGGTTTTTACCTGAAGCCTACTTATGAGGGAGAGCAAAAACTCAAAAATATTCAACAGCAAACTACCGTGTATTTTGATGATTTTGGGGTTCCGCATATTTATGCCAATTCCCAGAAAGACGCTATGACAACTTTAGGGTATGTCCATGCGCAAGATCGTTTATGGCAAATGGAATTGATGCGGCGAATTGCTCCGGGAAGATTATCGGAAATTTTTGGTTCGAAAACATTAAAAAGCGACAAGTTTTTTGCTGGTTTCGGCATCGATGAAAATTCAGAAAAGGCAATTTCCAAACTAGATAAAAACTCCGACACTTATCAACTAGCTTTAGCCTATATTGACGGAATTAACCAATATATGGAAGAGGGAAAAACACCTATCGAGTTCGAAATATTGGGAATAAAAAAAGAGAAGTTTACGATAAAGGACGTCTATAATATCTTTGGATATATGTCTTTTAGTTTTGCCATGGCTCAAAAAAGCGATCCTTTAATGACCGATATTCGGGATAAATTGGGCTCGAATTATTTAGAAGATTTTGGGCTGGATGGTTCATTGGGAACTACCCAAATCAAAAATTTTGATGGAAAAACAATTGAATATGCCGAAATTTCCAAGGCGGTGGCCAGTTTGTTGGACAATTCGGTTGTGCCAGCTTTTATAGGCAGCAACAGTTGGGTTATTGCACCGAAAAAAACCAAAAACGGAAAAGTTATTTTTGCCAATGATCCGCACATTATTTTTTCGCAACCTTGCACTTGGTATGAAGCCCATATTGTTGTACCCAATTATGAAATTTACGGATATTATTTGGCCGGGACACCATTCCCTCTTTTGGCACATAACCACGATTATGCTTATGGATTAACGATGTTCGAAAATGATGATGTCGATATGTTTCAGGAAGAAGAAAATCCAAATAACAAAAACCAATATAAGACCGTAAATGGATTTCAGGATTATAAAATTAGAAGAAAAACCATTAAAGTAAAAGATAGTTCTGACGTGGTTTTAGAAGTAAAGGAAACGCAACATGGCCCGGTAATGAATGGCTTTTTAGACGGGATTAAAGGTGCAAAACCTGTTTCGATGTCTTGGATTTACATCCAACAAAACAATCAAATGCTCGAGGCTGTTTATGCGCTTTCCCATTCAAAAAATCTTGATGATTTCAGAAAAGGAGTTTCCCTGATTGTCGCGCCAGGATTGAATATTATGTATGGCGATGCCAAAGGGAATATTGCCTGGAACACATCTGGGAAGTTATATAAATTGGACAATGCCGTCAATCCAAATTTTATTCTGAATGGAACCAATGGCATCGATGACAAGAAAGAATTTTTGGATTTTTCCAAAAATCCCCATGCCATAAACCCAAGCTGGAATTATGTATATTCTGCCAATAATCAACCCGAAGCAGTTGACGGATACTTATATCCAGGGTATTATTTGCCGCAAGATCGAGCCAAAAGAATTTCAGGATTATTGGAACAAAAAAATGATTGGACAAAGGAGGATGTTGGCCAAATGATGAACGACAATATTTCAAATGGAGCAACTGACATTGTGCGTAATTTAATTCCGACCTTGGAATTAAAATCGCTTTCAGCAAATGAAAATCAAGCATTGTCTATTCTTAAAAAATGGAATGGTTCCAATAATTTGAAAGATATTGCGCCAACAATTTACAATAAATGGATTTATGATTATTTAAAAAACACTTTTCGAGATGAGTTGGGAGAAGCCAATTTCAAAATGCTTTTAAGCACGCATATTATCAAACAGGTGATTGCCAGTCAAAGCAAAAATGAAAACTCGATTTGGTGGGACGATAAGGATACAAAAAACAAGATAGAAACCAGAACTGAGATCCTAAACAAATCATTTCATCAGGCCATTTCAGGGCTTGAAAATCAGCTAGGTAAAGATGTCAATTCGTGGACTTGGGACAAAGTGCATACGCTGGAACATCAGCATCCTTTGGGGAAAGTGGCGTTGCTGAGAAGATTTTTCAATGTTGGGCCTTTTAAGGCTTCAGGTTCAAATGAGGTAATCAATAACTTAATGTTTGATTTTACCGATAGTGGGAAATATTCCGTAAAAGCGGGGCCATCAACCAGAAGAATTATCGATTTTTCGGATATAGAAAACAGTATGAGTATTTTGCCAACAGGACAATCTGGAAATCCTTTTAGTAAACATTACAATGATCAGGCAGAAATGTACAATTCGGGAAAGTTCAGGAAAATGAAATTAAACAAGGAAGAAATTATCAAAACTTCGACAAAATTGGTTTTCGCGCCGAAATAATTGATAATCATTGTCAAATAAAATGAATTCCGAATATCAATTGCGACGGCAAAATTAAATTGCAATGTTTGATGTTGTAAATCAAATTCGTTTTTTTATTGTTATAGACATCGAATTTTGATTTTTGAAATTAATCTTTTTTCCGATTCACTATTTATGCCAAAATCCCGCCTCAATAATAATACTTTCTCCTTTCGAAAGAGGGTCATTAGCGATGAATGGTATGGGATATTCTTTTCTATTCGTATAAGTTTGGATTAAAATTAATTACCAAGGTATTATTTTTTTTACATTTATACTTTAACATTTGCCGCAAAACACAAGTTTTTTTATTGCAAATAAAAAATATATATTTAAAAATTTAACAATAGTTATTGGAATGTTGTAGTAATATACCGTAAAATACCATGTTTATTTTTGTAAAATAATTAATTCACATAACTTTTTATAATATAGACACAAAACAAAAAAAACATTTTTTTTTATTTAGGATAAAATTAACTGTAATAAAATTAAAAAAAGTTTTTTTATTACAACTAAAAATATAAATTTGCCCTTCAACAAGTTTATTACAACTAAAATAAATTATTTAAAACTATTAAAATTAAAGAAAATGGCAAACGTTAAAAAAGAAAGTGGTTCAGGATTAGGAGGAATGATTACAGGAATCATAATTGCATTGTGTATTTTATCAGGATGGGTAATATGGACATTTATAATGGGTGATGGTTCGAATTTTGAAGGAGGAGTTAATACAGGCCACCCACTATCAGGAAATTATTTGGCAATGGTTTATAAAGGAGGTCCAATTGTACCAGTTTTGATGGGATTGTTACTAATGGTAATCGTTTTTTCATTCGAACGTTTCAGTGTTATTTCTAAAGCGGCCGGTAAATCAAATCTTGACCAATTTATGAAAAGTGTTAAAGCAAGTATTACCACTGGTGATATTGATGGAGCAATTGTAGCTTGCGACAAACAACAAGGTTCCGTTGCAAATGCAATTAGATCTGCTTTAGTTAAGTATCAAGATGTAAAAAAAGAAGGAATCGATAGCGAAACTGCAGCTGAAACAATTCACAAAGAAATTGAAGAAGCTACTTCACTTGAAATGCCAATGTTAGAAAAACACATGACCATCCTTTCTACATTAGTTTCATTAGGAACTCTTGCAGGATTGTTAGGAACAGTAACAGGGATGATTAAAGCGTTTGGTGCTTTGGCTAGCTCAGGAACTCCAGATCAAGCTATGTTAGCAAATGGTATTTCTGAAGCACTTATCAATACTGCAACAGGTATCTCGACTTCTGCTTTGGCAATTGTTATGTACAACTTATTTACTTCTAAAATCGATACTTTGACTTATTCTATTGATGAGGCTGGTTCTACTATCGTTAATACGTACAGACACTACAGAGGTACAAAAAAATAATTACTAATAATTTATTAAGGATATTGCGTTATATACACTAGAGGCTGATTCTAAATAGATTTAAAAATATAATTAATGGCTGTAAAAATGTCCAAAAAAGCAGCGTCTATTGATATGACGGCTATGTGTGATGTGGCTTTTCTTTTGCTTACTTTTTTTATTTTGACCGCCACGGCCAAAATACCGGAAGCATTGCCTGTGGATACGCCAGCATCAACTGTACAAACCAAATTGCCGGAAACGGATTTGGCTACGATAACTATTGGTAAAGGAAAAGTGTTTTTTGATTTGAAAGGCAGAGAAATCCGCAAAAAAACTCTCGAATTGATGGGTCAGAAATATAATGTTGCTTTTTCTCAAGATGACAAGGATAAATTTGCATTGATGGAAGGCTTTGGTGTCCCAATTCAAAATCTGAAACAAATTATTGACATGAAGGCTTCCGAAAGAACCAAGGCCAATCAGCCAGGAGTTCCGAAAGATTCGCTTGATAATCAATTGGCAGATTGGGTTCAGAATGCCCGTCTTGCAAATATTGAAATAAATGACAAAGAATTGCAAATTGCCATAAAAGGGGATCAAAAAGAGGAATATCCTGCAATTAGAAAAGTAATGGATATTTTACAAGATCAAAAAATCAATAGCTTTAGTCTAGTTACTGGTTTAAGAGCAAAAGATAAATAATTAAAACACACACACTAAAATGGCTGAATTAAATACAGGCGACGGTGGAGGCGGAAAAGATAAAAAAGTAAGAAGTAAAAAACAAAACTCAAAAGTAGATTTAACTGCTATGGTGGATTTGGCTTTCTTATTGATTACATTCTTTATGCTTACCACGACCTTATCTAAACCACAATCGATGAATTTGGGGTTGCCAGATAAAGATGATCCAAATAAAAAAGGACAAAATATTAAAGTTGACGAAAATCGTACAATGACTATTTTGTTAGGTGATAATGATAAGTTAGTACGTTATGTAGGATTACTGGCGACACCTGTTGCAGGAGGAGCTCCAAAAGAGTTTACTTATGGTAAAGAAGGCATTCGTAAAGAATTGTTATTGAGAAAAAAAGCAGTTTTGGCTTATTCCACTGCAAAAGGCAAACCTAAAAATGGAATGATTGTAATTATCAAACCAAGTAAGAAATCAAATTACCGCAACTTGGTTGATATACTGGATGAAATGGCAATTGTAGATGTGCCAACCTACGCAATTGTAAATGAATTTTCACCTGAGGAGCAAAAATTGTTAGAAGGAAAATAAGATTTATTCTTATGACTCAATAACCTAATAATTAAGAAATATGAAATTAGATTTATTAAAAAATCAATGGCTTGAAATTGTATTCGAAGGACGTAACAAGCGTTATGGCGCTTATGTATTAAGAAAAGCAATTACCAAGAATTCCATTAAAGCATTTATCATTGGAACCCTTGTTTTTGGCATTGCTGTCAGCATACCGAATATTGTGCGTTTGCTTCCCGATTCTTCCGCTAATGATGAAACCTTAAATGTAAAAATCACTACGGTAAAAATGCCGCCAAAAGTAAAACCAAAAGAAAATCTTCCGCCACCACCACCACCACCACCAAAAGTGGATCAAGTAAAATTTGTGAAACCGGTGGTTGCAAAAGCAGAAGAAGTTGTTGAAGAGATTGTAGTAATCAAAGACATCAAAGAAAAGAAAATTGGTGCTGAAACTATAAAAGGAGATCCTGATGCTGTGCTAACAGTTGAGCCTGTGGGTACTGGAGTTGCAGCCGTAGTCGAAGAGGATAACACGGTTTACAACACTGCCGGTATTGAGGTTAAACCAGATTTCCCTGGAGGAATGGATAAATTTTATAATTTTATAGCCAAGAATTATCGTGCGCCAGAAGAAGAAGGACTTAAAGGAAAGGTGTATGTCACTTTTGTAGTGGAAAAAGATGGTTCGTTGACTGATATCAAAGTACTTAGAGATATTGGTTATGGAACAGGAAAAGAAGCGATTAGAGTATTGAAAGCAGCTCCAAGGTGGAATCCCGGAGAGCAAAACGGTAAAAAAGTGAGATGTACTTTTAGTTTGCCAATTAATATTCAATCAGCAGAATAATGTTAAAAAAAACATTAAATAACATTCAGGAGAAATCGCTCAAAGAGCGGTTTCTTCTCGTTATGGGAATTTTGTTTTTTCTTGTTTATCTAGTTTTAGGTTTGATTGTTATTTTTTGGGATGTACTTTTTGATAGAAGCTTTCCAATAATAATGTCGCCAATTTATAGAATGACTTTTGGCGTCATTCTAATTGTTTATTCATTTTTTAGATTTTTTAGATTTTTTAATTCAAGTAATGATTAGCATGCGTAAAATTAGCAAAGTTTTTGTTCTTGTTTTTGTTGGGTTCTTATTTGTAATGTGTAACCAAAAAGAAAAGAAAAACACCAATAAAGAATCGATATTGAAGGGTACCACAACTATTTTAGTGGATGAAACCTTAATGCCAATAATGGAGGATCAAGTAACTATTTTTGAAAACAATTATCCAGCTAAGATTAAGATTGTTTCAAAATCTGAATCAGAGGTAATCGTTTCTTTGTTTAAGGAAAAGTCAGGTATTGCCGTTTTGACCAGAAATTTAACTACAGAGGAGAATAAAATCTTTGAACAAAAAAAAATAACTCCAAAAATCACTAAATTTGCTACTGATGCAATTGCCTTTATTTCAAATAAAAGCAATAATGACACTTTAATTGAGTTAAAAAGTATAATAGAATTGATGCAAGGAAAACCAAATGCCAATATAAAAGGTTTGGTTTTTGACAATCCAAATTCAAGTACGGTACGTTATATGAATACATTGGCGGGAATAAAAACAATTCAACAAAAAGGAGTTTATTCATTTAAAACAAATGATGAGGTAATTAAATTTGTTGCGCAAAACAAGGGAATGATTGGCGTGGTGGGAGTAAACTGGTTGTCACAACCCAAGCCAGCTATGCAGGATTTTGTAAACAAGGTAAATATATTAAGCGTAAAAAGTCTCACAAGTACGAATTATTATACACCAAGCCAAAATAATATTGCCGAAGGCAAGTACCCTTTGGCACGTGATTTGTATATAATCAATGGACAGGGATATTCTGGTCTAGGAATGGGTTTTGCCTCTTTCGTTGCCGGTGATATTGGGCAAAGAATAATTTTGAAATCTGGATTGTTACCCGTAAGAATGCCAGGCAGAAGAATTAATATTAGAAAAGAAATTAATAATGATAAAAAATAAATTAAAAAAAGTTAAGATGAATAAATTTAAAATTTTTAGTATTGTTTTATTGACCTCGGTGTCCGTGAGCAATGCACAAGATTTGAATCAAGCAGTAAAAGCAATTGATGCCGAACAATATGAAAGTGCAAAATCGATGTTGAAATCGATAATTCAAACAAAACCAGAAGATGGGAAAGCTACATTTCTTTTAGGAAACATTTATCTTACACAAAACATCAAGGATTCAGCAAACATCTATTTTCAAAAAGGATTATTGGCAAGTGATAATGGAAACTTTAATTATATAGGTTTAGGTCAGGTGAATTTGGAAAGCGGTACTATTGCCGAAGCACAAGCTAATTTTGACTTGGCTACAAATAAAATGAGAAGGAGGGATATAGAGGAATATATCTATATTGGCAGAGCCTATATGAATGTTGAAAAACCAGATTATAAAAAGGCACTTTTGGTTTTAAATAAAGCTAAGTTAATTAATCCGATGGATGCTCAAGTACAATTGGCTCTTGGAGACGCATATTATGGGGATAACAATCAAAATGAAGCTTATGCTGCCTATAGAAATGCTTTTCAAGCCGATAATACTTTGATAAGGGCAAAAATGCAATTAGGCGTTTTGCTAAAAGGAGCAAAATCCTATGATGAAGCTTTAAAAGCATTTAATGAAGTAATAGCATTGAATCCTGGCTATGGTCCAGTTTATAGAGAATTGGCGGAAACCTATTACAAATGGGGAAGAAATAAGCCTTCAAAATCTGAAGAGTATATGAAAACTGCTATGGGGTATTATGAAAAATATATGAGTCTTACCGATTATTCTTTAAATTCAAGAATGCGTCATGCTGACTTCCTTATCCTTATTAAAAATTATCCTGCACTAGAAGTTGAGGCAAATGAAATGGCAAAATTGGATAAGGTAAATCCTAGAATTTATCGTTATTTAGGATATTCTGCCTATGAAAACGGTAATGTAGACTTGGCTTTAAAATCATTGGAAAGTTTTACTTCTAATTCGTCAAATAAAATCATTGCTAAAGATTATTTATATTTAGGTTTGGCCAAAATAAAAAAAGGAACAAGTGCCGATGGATTAACAATTGACCCTGCTGCATTTAGTTTAGGCATGACTGATATTAAGAAATCAATTGAAATGGAGCCTTTGGCAGTCGAAGATTTGAATGAAATTGGGGTTAAATTGTTTACTCAAAAATTATACAAGGAAGCTTCAGCTATTTTTGAACTAGGAACAACAAATACTGAATCTAAAAATTACTTAGATGATAACGTTTATTTTGGACTGTCAATATATTATGGTAATATCCAAAAAGACGTAGTTCCTAATCTTGTAGATTTGCAAAAAGCCGATACTGCTTTTGGAAATGTATTAGCAGCTTCACCTTCCTATTTTGACGCATATATTTATAGAGCTAGAATAAATAGATTGCTTAATAATGATGAGATGATGGTAAAATATTATGTGGAATATGTTGCTAAAGTTACTGAAAAAGGGCCGGAAGAATTAGCAAAACCTGCAATAATAACTAAATTTATAGAATGCTATAATAACATTGCTGCAAGCTATGCCAATACGGATAAAGTTAAGGCGGTTGAATATTTCAATAAAACCCTTGCTCTTGATCCAACTAATGATTATGCTACTAAGTCTTTAAAAGTATTGAAATAAATATAATTGCATTACATTTAAAACCGATAGTTTCAGAAAAACTATCGGTTTTTTTTTATATGTCATTGCGAGGCACGAAGCAATCTTCTTCTTTAATCCCAATCCCAAATTCACTACCTTTGTCCTTTAAATTTATAAAATGTTATCAAAAGAAATACAATTAGAAGTTAATAAAGGGGCTATGCTTCCTTTGATGGAGGAATTTTACACCATTCAGGGCGAAGGATTTCACACAGGAACAGCCGCTTATTTTATAAGAATTGGTGGTTGCGATGTGGGTTGTCATTGGTGTGATGTCAAGGAAAGCTGGAATGCCGAACTGCATCCGCCCACAAGTATCGATTTGATTGTTGCCAATGCCAACAAATATGCCGATACCGTCGTGGTTACAGGAGGCGAACCTTTGACTTGGGATATGACTTTGCTAACTCAAAAGTTAAAAAATCAAAATCTGAGAGTACACATCGAAACTTCGGGAGCGTATGAACTAACGGGAATATGGGATTGGATTTGCCTTTCGCCAAAGAAAAACAAATTGCCAACCAACACCGTTTATGACAAAGCCCACGAGTTGAAAGTGATAATTTTCAACAAACACGATTTTATTTTCGCCGAAGAACAAGCCCAAAAAGTAAACAAAAAAGCCATATTATTCCTCCAACCCGAATGGAGCAAAAAGGAAGAAATGACGCCGCTTATCGTTGATTATGTGATGAACAACCCGAAATGGCGCGTATCCTTACAAACGCATAAATACTTGAATATTCCATAAATTTATTCTTATATTTATAAAATAAACCAACTAAAAACCAAAACAAAATGAGAAAACTATTTCTATCTATTGCATTCGTGTTAATTGCCCAAATGAGTATGGCCCAAGAAGCTAATTTTAAAGCAGATGTGTTAAAATTGATTTCCATTAGTGGTGCAGATACACAAATAAAGGTTATAAAACCTCAAATTTTGAATATGATACCTGAGGATAAAAAAGAAAATTTTTCAAAAGAATTTGACGCCTCTATCCCAAGTTTACACGATAAAATGGCCAAAATTTATATGGAAATTTATTCGCCCGAAGACATAAAAGGAATGCTTGCATTTTATGAAAGTCCGGTAGGGAAAAAGATGAATGAGAAAGCCGGTGAACTTGGCCAAAAATCTTTGCAGGCAGGGCAAGAATGGGGTCAGGAATTGCAAGGAATAATGGCAAAATATAAAGATGTAGTTCCTGCACAAAACACGTATTCGGTTACAAAACCAAAATAGCAAGTTACGAATTCCTTACTTTTTATAACTATTCACAAAAAGCCAAATCCCAAATTGCAATTGTTTTTTGGGATTTTTTATATTTAAAAAAAATCATCAAATGAAATCACAATTCCTTCTCAATCCAGAAATTACCTTTTTAAATCACGGTTCTTTTGGCGCTTGCCCGAAACCAATTTTCGAGGAATACCAACGTTTTCAATTGGAACTCGAAAATGAACCCGTTTATTTCATCAGAAAGAAAGCGGAGGGTTATTTGAAAATTGCCAGAGAAAGATTATCAAAATACGTTGGTTGCCAATCAGTGGACTTATTTTTCACGCCGAATCCTACTTTTGCCGTAAATACCATTATGCGAAGTTTGCATTTGGATGCTGGAGACGAAATCCTAAGCACGAATCACGAATATGGTGCGATGGACAGAACTTGGAATTTCTATTGCAAAAAATCAGGAGCCAATTACATTCGACAAAATATCTCTCTTCCCGTAGTTTCAAAAAAACAAATATTGGAGGAATTCTGGAGTGGCTATACTTCAAAAACCAAAGTTATTTTCCTCAACCAAATCTCAAGTTGCACCGCTTTGATTTTTCCAGTAAAGGAAATTTGTGACAAAGCACGTGAATTAGGATTGATTACGATTATTGATGGCGCACACGTTCCGGGTCAAATGGGTTTGGATATTTCCGAATTAAATCCCGATTTTTATACGGGAACCTTACACAAATGGATGCTGGCTCCTAAAGGCAGTTCTTTTCTATATGTTAAAAAGGAATTCCAGAAAATGTTGGATCCGCTTGTTGTGGGTTGGGGTTATGAAAGCGTTTCTCCCGGCGAAAGCCAATTTCTGGATTATCAAGAATTTCAAGGCACAAAAGATACTTCGGCCTATTTGTGCACGCCAAAAGTGATTGATTTTCTGGAAGAAAATGATTGGAAAACTAAAGCAAAGGGATGCAGGCAGCTAGTTTTGGATAATTACGAAAGCTTTTGCAATTTGCTCAACACAAAACCTATTTGCCCAATTACTGAAGAGTTTTTGGCGCAAATGGCAAGTATTCCAATCAAAACTTCCAAGCCTGTTGAATTGCAGGATTTGCTTTTTGACAAATACCAAATCGAAATTCCGGTAATGGCTCTAAACGGGAATTATTTTTTGAGATATTCCATAAACGCTTATAATTCCCAGAAAGATTTGGATATTTTGTACCAAGCCTTGCAAGACATCATTAAAACTACTGATTTGCTGGAAGTGTAAGCTTCGCCAAATAATCGAAATGTTCTCCTTCAAGAATTAATTCGCGTTGCAATCCATTGGCGAAAGCCGCATTTTGTAAAGTATTATAGTCGAGATAAAGCCAAGGAAAGGTTTCTTCGGTTTCATTCTTGTATGAAAGAGTAAAAGTCAATTCGCCATAATAGCCATTGCCCGGAATCCATTTTCCACCGTCTTCATCATCGTCAAACATATAAATAATATCTGAAGAATCGATTAGAATTTGACCGTTTGGAGTAAGCAGGCTTTTAAGTTTTTGCAAATATTTGGAGGTTTCTTTTAATGTTCCAAAAATACCCGTGCCATTCATTAACAACAAAATGGTGTCGAACTTTTCGGTTGAATCCAAGTTTAGAATATTCTCCACTTTCGCATTTGTAATCCCCCGAAGTTTACAGGCTGCAATGACATTTGCCGAAATATCAATAGAAGTGACATCAAGATTTTTGACATTTTGAAGATACAATGAATGACTTCCCGCGCCACAACCCACATCGAGAACTTTTCCTTTTGCCAATTGTAGCGCTTTTTGTTCCAACTTTGGCATTTCTTCATAAGTGCGAAAAAGATAAGCAACACTCATTTCATCCGTTTCAGAAATGGAAGTTTCAGTAATTAAATTCTCGGGAGAATTATTGGTTTGAAAATCGAGTATGGCTTTTCCGAAAAGGTCTTTCATTTTAGTTGATGCGTTAATTTGGTTATTTGTTTATTTGATTTGAGTAGATTTGTAGTCTGATTTTTCGAATAACCGAATAGCCAAATTAGCAAATGAACAATATTCTAAACAATCTTCCTAAAGATGCCAAAGATAAGCATATCGAAAACAAAAAGTATTTTGATAAGCTGAAAAAGAAGACGCCTAAAAATTTGGATTACGTGATGCAGGATTTGCACGACGCTGAATTCAAGAAAACCGATTGTTTGACCTGTGCCAATTGTTGCAAAACCACGGGACCATTGTTTACTTCGGCAGACATTGAGCGTATTTCAAAACATTTGAGGCAAAAACCACAGCAATTTATAGACCAATATTTGCGGATTGATGAAGATAAAGATTATGTGCTGCAAAGTGTACCCTGTACTTTTCTTGATAACGATAATACTTGTTTCATCTATGATGTTCGTCCGAAAGCATGTCGCGAGTTCCCACATACTGACAGGAAAAAGTTTCAACAAATCTCGAATTTGACTTTGCAAAACGTGGCGATTTGCCCGGCAGCTTTCAATATTGTGGAAGAAATGAAGAAGAAAATGCCATTATGAAATTTATTGTCTATCGATAAATCAAATATTTTTTTCTCATTTCCTTAAATTTATTCAAACCTTTCTCCCAACTTTTTAGTATCTCTTCTTCCGAAATTCCGGCTTCAATTTGTTCTTGTAATTTTTCGGTTCCGGCCAGTTTGGTGAAATACGGATTGAAGAATTTTGATTTATCTGTAGTTTCATTGTATGCTTTTATCAGCCATTTCAACTCTAATTGGCTTACTTTGGCTACGTCCGACAAATCTTCTCCGTAGCAAATTTGGTCTTTGTGCATTGGTTCTTTTGCGCCAAAATTAGGTTTAGGGATAAAATTAAAATCACTTTTTGGCAGAAAAGGAGAACCGTAAATTTGGAATTGTTTTTCGGTGCCACGACCTACGCTCACGTTTGTCCCTTCAAAAAGGCACAAACTGGCATATAGATTTATGGATTGTTCGTTGGGTAAATTCGGGGATGGTTTTATAGGTAAATTATAAGTCATATTTCGGTTGTAATCTGCGCAAGGAATAATAATAAGTTTGCATTGTACACCATTTTTCAGCCATTTTTCGCCATTAATCATTTGGGCATATTCACCAATTGTCATTCCGTACAAAACGGGAACAGGATGCATTCCCACGAAACTCGTGAATGCTGGTTCAAGAATTGGCCCGTCAACTATGCTTTCATTAGGGTTTGGTCGGTCTAAAATTAGTAACGGAATATTGTTTTCCGCACAAGCTTCCATCACATAATGAAGCGTAGATAAATAAGTATAAAATCGTACGCCAACATCTTGCAAATCAAAAACCACGATGTCAATTCCTGCTAATTGTTCTGGTTTTGGCTTTTTATTGTCTCCATAAAGTGAAATAATTGGCAACCCAGTTTTGGTGTCTTTTCCGTCAATAATGTGTTCGCCAGCATCGGCTGAGCCACGAAAACCGTGTTCTGGAGCAAAAATGGTTTGGATATTGATGTTTTTAGAAAGCAGGAAATCTACCAAATGAGTTTTATTGGATAGAATTCCAGTTTGATTAGTGACAATTCCAATTTTTTTATCTTTTAATAAAGGTAAATATGATAGAAAACTGTCGGCTCCAGTTTTTATTTTGGGAATCGAATCGGTTTTAATTTCTTGAAAATTTCCTTTCTCCGTTTCGCTTTTCTCTGTTTTCTTCGCACAACAAGCAGTTGAAAAAAACATCAAAACAAAGAATAAAATTGTATTTTTGACCCGAGCGAAAGCGAATAGACGAAGTAAAACGGAATTAGATACCATACCAAATTGAATTTAGAATATTTCATAGCCAAACGACTCATTACTGCCAAAGATTATAAAAGTAGCATATCTGCGCCAATTATAAAAATTGCAATTTCGGCCATCGCCATCGGAATGATAATGATGATTGTTTCGGTAGCTACCGGAATTGGGCTACAACAAAAAATACGGGAAAAAGTTTCTGCCTTCAATGGTCATATAATTATTTCGAATTACGACAACAATCAGTCCGAAGTCACACTGGTTCCTGTTTCCAAAAAACAAAACTTTTATCCAAAATTCACTTCCGTGTCCGGAGTGAGTCATATTCAAGCCATTGCAAGCAAGGCGGGAATTATTAGAACCGAAACTGCTTTTGAAGGAATAATATTCAAGGGAGTTGGCAATGATTACCAATGGGACAATATTAGGGAATACATTGTTTCAGGCAAATTGCCCGATTTCTCAAAAAACATCAATCAAGAGGTGTTGATTTCCCAATTCCTTGCTAACAGGCTAAATCTAAAAGTAGGCGATTCATTCAATACTTCCTTTATCAAGGAGAATCAGAATCAATTGCCCAACGTCCGAAGATTCAAAATTACGGGAATTTTCAACTCCGGATTCCAAGACTTCGATGCCACCTATATAATAGGAGACATTCGTCACATACAACGTATCAATAAATGGAAACCGGATCAAGTGGGAGCGTTCGAAGTTTTTGTAAACGATTTTAACAACATCAGAACCATAGGGGAAGAAGTATATCAACAAACGTCATCAACCCTGGACACTAAAACCATAATCGAAAAATACAGTTACATATTCGAATGGCTAAAACTCTTCGATTTCAACATCATAATCATATTAGTAGTTATGATACTGGTCGCTACCATCAACATGGTAGTGGCTCTATTGGTGCTTATCCTTGAGCGCACACAAATGATAGGGATATTAAAAGCATTGGGTGCCAATAACTGGTCAGTAAGAAAAATATTTCTATACAATGCCTTCTACCTTATCGTAAGAGGACTGTTTTGGGGAAATCTAATAGGAATCTCATTATTGCTGATTCAGCAATATTTCGGCATAATCAAACTCAATCCAGAAAATTATTATGTCAACCAAGCGCCAGTTTATCTCAATTTGGGATATATAGTGCTGTTAAACCTACTCACGGTCACCGTTTGTTTCCTGGTTTTATTGATTCCATCCTATATAATAACCAAAATTTCTCCGGTAAAAGCCATCCGTTTCGATTAAACTTTATTTTGTCATTGCGAGGAACGAAGCAATCAGGAGCTATTTCCCGCTATTTGTTACAATCTTCTTGATGCGAGTTCCGCTTTGGCGGAACTCGCATCAAGAAGGATTTTCACTTCTATCAGGGCTAGGGGAGTTGTTTCTATTGAATATCTGTCTTTTTTGCCAGTTTTCAAAAAAACTTTCATCTACAAAACGCAGGATTACAGTGTATTAAAAAATAGTTTAAAAAAACTTCAAAGAAAGGCTTGTATAAGTGAAAAAACGTGCTACTTTTGCACCCGCAATAGCAATACGTTCATTAATAAACTGGCAAGAAAAACGAATCGAAATAGGAAAAATTATTTTCAAAAAAAGATTTAA
>DHXP01000011.1 GCA_002413745.1 Flavobacterium sp. UBA5153
TTTCTTTTAATTTCTCCCCAATAGTAATCGGTTAAATTATAGCGTTGCAAGGCTACATCATATTTTTCGTTACCCTCAGAAAATGCCGCTCCATGTGCATGAATGTAAGTTACTAAACTGATGTTTTCTGTTCCAAATACCACCGCTAACATCTTGTATCTTATTGCTTGGTGTTCATCACCATCGCCTAAGAATTCTTTAAGTTTTACTCTTCTTTCTTTTGCCTTGAAGAATTCAAGATGTTCGGTTACCAATTCTTTCAAATGATAGCCTAAACCCATTTCTTGAAGGAACATGGCTTCTTGGTCGGTATTAAATATTTGATGTGCCAATTCCATATCTAATAACCAATTGTCTTCATTGGCTGGTTTGGCTCCAGTAAAATAGAGCAAAAAATTTCCTTCCGGTGCCTGTTTGTTGATGAGGTGTTTTATCTCAAACTCATTACCCTGAACATATATTTTTTTTGCCTCCAGGAAGTTGAGTTCCTGATATTGTTCTACTAATTCTTCTTTTTCATCATACCAAAAGATAACACGATGTTTTTCGAATAGTTTATTGAGTGCTTCTTCTATTTTATTCATTGTTTTTCTAAGCTTTTAGATTTTAGAGCTTAGCTTTTAGCCTAATAACTAACTCCTAATTTCTAATATTTACCTGCTGGCGTTTTTCTCTGTATTTTATTTTTTAAACTTTCTGTTCAAATAGTTCAATACTGTCTGTGCTGAATTAACAACAAACATTGCTTCGTCTTCTTCTAATAATTCCTCGTTTGGATGTGATAAACTTGCTTTATTTCTGATAGGATTTAATTTGTCAAGAGTATTACTGAATGAATTAATTATATGGTCAATGTCATTTTGTCTTGGTCCGCCTAATTGCAATTTAGGATGACTTGCTTTCAGTTTCTTAAAAACTTGCGTTAAATTTTCATCGTCAGTCAAGGTTATTTTTTCTTGTTTGCAAACTTCTTTAAGGTAACCGTGCAATGCTGTGTGAATTCTGTCAACACTACTTGTTGCACCATTTGTCTCTAAAAGTATTTTGGTGTCTTGAATTGCTCTTTCAACGGTCTCATTTGTGACAACTAATTGCTCAGAAGCAACCGCTTGTCCAACCTCAAGCCTTCTAATGAAACCTTCAATTTCTGTCGCTATTCGTAGTTTCACTTCTCTATCTTCCTCAGGAAAAAAATTAACGGGATATTTTTTAAGAACTCCTTTTAAAATTTTTGCTTGAGTTAAAGTGTCTGCTTTTTCGAGTATAGTTAAAAACCGCTGTCTTGTTGTTCCTTCATAAGCGGATGGTGAAATATTTATGTCGCAAAAATACAGATAAAATTCCTCGTGTGTTCTATATGAAAAGTCGCCAAGATAACCACCATTAACTCCAATATAGGAATTTGTTACCATATAAATTTCTGGTCTTGTCAACATATTGTTTGTTTGAATTTGTTTAGTTTCTATTGTTTGCTACGTTAGCAGGAAACCAATTGCTAATATCTAAGAGCAATTACCTAATATCGTCCTTATTTATCCAATCAAAAGCTATTACTTTCTTTTTAGTGGCTTTATCATTCAGCCCTTTTACTTCTTTTATTGCACTGCCAAATTTATTGTAATTAACCAAGACGCCTTCATCTAAATCGATGTTGATACGCTGGGTTGCTAGAGGATACAAGATTTCTCTTTCGTACTCTTTTAACTCTAACAATACCAATTTAAGTTTGTCCTTTTCTTTGGAGGCTTTGGTTTGCTCTGTTGATGAACCGGAAACTATCAAATGGTCTAAATGTTCGCTATGTGTATTTAGTTTTTCCCGGTACTCGATGAGGTAACCGTTTAGTATATTGTTTAGCGTATCCGATGAATAGCGATGCATGTAGATTAACACATTAAATGAACTTTTTGGAGAAGAGAACATCCAGTAAATGGGTCTTTTCTTGTAGCGTTTGATATGGTCGTTGTAAAAATCCTTTACAAAGTATTTGCGAACGGGTGCACCCAAACATTCTTCTACAAAAGCCAAGTTTTTATCAAAATTGGCTGTGCCAAAACTGGCTTTTAAGAAAGCGTAAAAACGCCCCACAATGTCATCTTCAAACCATTCGTCATCAAGTACGGGAATAATATTGTCTCCATCGGGAAGGAACGACACTTCGACTTCGCTCAGTGCTACTTTTTCTAGATAATCCTCCAATGTTTCGCCTTGGTTGGCAAGGACTAGGCCTTCCTTGTCTAAGGAATACCGTCCAAACATGCAACCCACGGCGTAACTCATAAATTGAGCAAAGACCTCTGTTTCTTTAAAAACCAATTGCCCGTTTCGAATTATGGTTTCTTCTTTTAGAATGGTAATATCTTCCGATGGAACTTCGGGTCTCAATTCCTCCTGTAATCCATATATTTCTATAAACTGACTGTTAAGTTCTTCTTCATTTCTATGGAGTTGAATGAATTTATTTTTCCAGTAGTATTGGTATAAATCATAGGTTTCTTCCAGATCTTGAGCTTTGACACGAATGAGTTCGTTTTGGAGGAAACCCCATGAGATTTCTTTACTATTCCATTCGGATGATGATATTTCTACATTTTGAATCGATAATTGACTTAATTTATGATTTTCTTGGTTAAATAGGTTTTTATGTGTAGGAAATTTATTTATTACCCCTAC
>DHXP01000062.1:0-24159 GCA_002413745.1 Flavobacterium sp. UBA5153
CCCTCCGCCGGCTCTTTTATAAACCATCACGCCTTAAACGAGATGGTTTTTTGTTTTTATCCGATAAAGGCAACATTATTATTCGGGACCTTTATTATTACGGAATTTTCATTAGATTTGAAGTGTAACTTTAAACAAATAGATTAGACATGGAAGAAAATTCAACTTTTGATACTTTTGAGATGCAATTGAACGAATCTGCAAAAGGATTTCTGAAAGAAACCGCAAAATGGGCTTATTTTTTATCCATTCTTGGTTATATTGGAATTGGTTTAATTGTTATGGCAGCTATTTTTGCTGGAACACTATTTGCGGCTATGGGAAATATGGCTCGGGAAATGGGCAGTTTCAGTTCATTTGGCGGTTCATTTATAACGGGTTTATATTTGATGTTGGCTGCACTTTATTTTTTCCCGGTGTATTATTTAAATAAATTTGCTTCTAATGCAAAAGCTGCTTTAAGGGAAAATGATTCGGAAACACTTGCTGCTTCTTTTGGATATTTAAAATCTCACTACAAGTTTATTGGAATTTTGGCCGCGGTTACTTTATGCTTTTATGTTTTAATACTTATGGGTGTATTGATTGTGGCGTTAGTCTTTGGATTGAAATAATTATCACACGATATCTAATGGAATTTATAAAGTGTCCTGTTAGCCAAAAAAAACGTCTTGTCACAAAAAAACAAGATGTTTTTTTATTTCTAAATGTCCCGTCCCGAACGAAAAACAGTGATTAAAATATCAAAATTTATTGCAACTCACGATATTTTATTCAGTAAACTTTGGAAGATTTTCATCTTTGACATTCGTTTTTTTAATGTAATAATTCAAACAATCTTTTTTAGACGATATGTTTATTTAAAATAATATATAAAATATTTTAAATTTAAATATTAAAAACTATATTTGGGCAATCGATTACATAAGTGAAATTTTAATTTAGATTTACTTATGAAAACTGCATAATAAGATTAAGATTTAAAACTTTATTTTAATATGGTATTTAATTAATTCTATGATGCAACTGTTTTCTGTCTGATCAAGATATAATCGAAATAAATTTAATTTTTTAACTTTCTATAATAAACTGTTACTATGAATGAAACAAATAAAGCTATTGGGAACTATAGATGGACGATTTGCGGACTGCTTTTCTTTGCCACTACCGTTAATTATTTAGACCGACAAGTATTAAGCCTTTTAGCCCCTAGTTTATCAAAAGAATTTAATTGGACTAATAGTGACTATGCAAATATTACAGCAGTGTTTCAATTTGTATATGCTCTCTCCATGCTGTTCGCAGGAAGATTAATTGACAAGTTGGGTACTAAACTGGGGTATATTCTTGCAATATTTCTCTGGTCACTTGGCGCCATCATGCATGCGTATGCAATCCCAATAGGAGGTGTTTTCTCGAATGTGTTGGCATGGATAGGGATTACGGCTGTGCCAGTTTCAATTGCAGGATTTATGATTTCTAGGGCAGTTTTAGGTTTTGGTGAATCCGGAAACTTTCCGGCTGCAATTAAAGCAACAGCCGAATATTTTCCTAAAAAAGAAAGATCACTAGCAACGGGAATTTTTAATTCAGGTTCTAATATTGGCGCTATTCTGGCACCGTTGACCGTTCCGTGGATTGCCGTAAATTGGGGATGGCAATCTGCTTTTGTTCTTGTTGGTGCAATTGGGTTCATCTGGATGTTTTTCTGGTTTATGTTTTATGAAAAACCAGAAAAGCAAAAAAGATTATCAAAATTAGAATACGATTACATTAATCTTGGGGAAGAATCGGCAAGCGTAATTATAGAAGTGCCGAAACACGAAAAAGTGGCTTGGCTCAAGCTCTTGGGATATAGACAAACTTGGGCATTTGTATTTGGCAAATTTATGACAGATGGTATTTGGTGGTTCTTTTTATTTTGGTTACCAATGTACCTCGAAGCTCAATTTGGCATGGTAAAAACGGATATTGTATTTCCTATTGCTGTGCTTTATAGTATGACAATGGTTGGTAGTATAGGAGGAGGATGGTTTCCTATGTATTTCATTAAAAAGGGGCACACTCCTTATGACGGTAGAATGAAGGCCATGTTAATTATAGCCCTCTTTCCTTTGGTTGTATTGTTTGCCCAGCCTTTAGGACATATTAGCTTTTGGATACCTGTTATTCTTATTGGTGTTGGAGCATCAGCTCACCAAGCCTGGTCGGCTAATATTTTCACTACCGTTTCGGATATGTTTCCTAAAAAAGCAATTGGTTCCGTCATCGGGATTGGCGGTATGGCTGGAGGTATTGGCGGTGTATTGGTAACAAAATTAGGTGGAGCTTTATTTGACCATTATAAAGCATTAGGGCATATTCAAACTGGATATACTATTATGTTTGCTCTTTGTGCGGTTGCTTATCTTATTGCATGGGCAGTCATGAAAATACTCGTTCCTAAATATAGTCCAATAACTGATTTATAATGTCAACTCATTCAGTCTGCTAAATTATACGATTGAAATCTGTTTACTTATTATAAAGAACAATAAAAGATATTATGAGTTGCCTTATTTAATTTGTTGACTCAAAACCAATATTTTTATAAAAGTTTTACTTTTCAGAACAAGTTTTGAACTAAAACAAAAATTGTAAATATTCTCACTATAATTATGAAAATATCGCAGGCGATTATAAAAAATAGCATTCAAGTGTTCCGGAATATTTCTATTTAATTTTTAAAGTAGAAGTATTAATTTAAAATTAGCGAGATGGACAATATAAATCAAAAATCACAAACAATTCGATGGGGCATCATTGGCTGTGGGAATGTCACTGAAATAAAAAGTGGACCTGCTTACCAGAAAACAAAAGGATTTGAGCTTGTTGCCGTAATGCGACGAGATGCGGAAAAAAGTGCGGATTATGCTCAAAGGCATGGAGTTCAGAAATACTATACAGATGCTGATAGTTTGATTAATGACCCCGAAATTGATGCAATATATATTGCCACTCCTCCTGATTTTCATAAATATTATGGACTTAAAGTAGCTCAAGCTGGAAAACCATGCTGTATTGAAAAACCAATGGCTCCGACTTATGAAGATAGTTTGGTAATTTATAATGCATTTAAGGAAAAGGATATTCCCTTGTTTGTAGCTTATTATAGGCGTTCACTGCCAAGATTTAACCAAGTTAGAAAATGGCTTGATGCTAATGAAGTAGGAGAGATTAGGCATATTAGTTGGCATTTGAGTAAGCCGGCATCTGCTGTTGATTTGTCAGGAAATTATAATTGGAGAACGGATTCTAAAATCGCCAAAGGCGGATATTTTGACGACTTGGCCAGCCATGGCTTGGACCTTTTCGTCCATCTGCTGGGTGAAATAAAGGACGTGTCAGGTTTTAGTACTAACCAGCAGGGATTGTATTCTGCGAATGATGCAATAACAGCTTGTTGGATTCATGAATCTGGAATTACAGGAACAGGTAGTTGGAATTTTGGTTGCAGTGAACAGGAAGATCACGTTGAAATTATTGGTAGTAAAGGGAAAATCGAATTTACTGTTTTTGATGAAAAACCAATTCGGCTTACTAATGAACAGGGTCAAATAGAATTGTCTATAAAACATCCGGAAAATGTCCAGCTTCATCATGTCGAAAACATGCGGGAACATTTGCTGGGAAATAAGGAACATCCTTCCATTGGAAAATCGGGTTTACATACGAGTTGGATAATGGACAAGATTATTAGGAATATTTAATGCAACTTGTTTCTTGAACAGTTTTCTTTCTATAATTATAAACGGGTTTTTCTATTTTTTTATCAAACAGCACTAAATAATATTGATTTTTTTATGGTTGTACCAATTTTTTTATAAAAAAAATAGAAATTAATAGAATAAAAAGTATATTTGTGCAATCGATTACATAACTTAATTTACCATGACAAATTTTTCTTTTAGATACGCCACGAATCCTTCGGATGCAAAAAAATATGAAACAAACGAATTGAGAAAACAATTTTTAATTGAAAATCTATTTGTTGAAAATGAAATCCAATTAACTTATTCCATGTATGATAGGCTTATTGTTGGTGGAATTATGCCGGTTAATAAAAGTTTGAAATTAGAGACTATTCCGTATTTAAAATCTGAAAACTTTCTTGACAGAAGGGAGTTGGGGATTATTAATGTAGGAGGAAGCGGAACGGTGACCGTAGACGGTGTTGAATATGATTTACAAAAAAAAGAGGCTTTGTATGTAGGTCAAGGATCTAAAGAAGTCATTTTTTCCGGTTCAAATGGAGAACAGCCTTTATTCTATATAAATTCAGCTCCTGCCCATAAAAAGTTTCCAACAAAAAAAATTGGTAAAGAAGAGGCTGAGATAATTCAACTAGGAGAAGAAAAATTTGCCAATAAAAGGGTTTTGAATAAACTGATAGTAAATAGCATAGTTGAAACCTGTCAATTACAAATGGGACTTACGGAACTATTGCCCGGAAATGTGTGGAATACAATGCCAGCTCATACGCATAATAGACGTATGGAAGCCTATTTTTATTTTGATTTAGAATCAGGTCAAACAATAAGCCACTTTATGGGTGAACCACAGAATACAAGGCATATTTTTTTACAAAACCATCAAGCTGTTTTGTCCCCTGAGTGGTCTATCCATTCTGGAGCAGGAACTTCAAATTATTCCTTTGTATGGGGAATGGCCGGAGAAAATTTAGATTATAGCGATATGGATATTTGTGCGCCTAATGAGTTAAAATAATTAGCAAATGAATTTATTTGATTTAACAAACAAAAGAGCTTTAGTCACCGGAGGAACCCATGGACTAGGAATGGCTATTGCCGAAGGTCTTGCCATGGCAGGAGCTGAGTTAGTAATTAGTAGTACAACCCCAGAAAAACTGAACGATGCTTTGGCTTATTTAAATAATAAGGGATACAAAGCAACTGGATATATTTTTGATATTACCGATGAAAAATTGGCAGCTGAACAAGTCGAAAACATTGTTAAAAATGATGGAGAAATCGATATTTTAGTTAATAATGCGGGTATAATTAAAAGAGAATTAGCAATAAATATGTCTGTTGCCGATTTTAGAAAAGTAATTGATGTAGACCTGGTTGGTGCGTTTATTATGTCTCAATTGATTGGAAGACGAATGATTGAGCGCAAAAGCGGTAAAATAATAAATATTTGCTCTTTGATGAGTGAATTAGGAAGAGATAATGTGAGTGCTTATGCTTCTGCCAAGGGAGGATTGAAGATGCTTACCCGTAATTTGGCTACAGAATGGGCAAAATATAATGTTCAGGTAAATAGTATAGGTCCAGGATATTTTGCGACTTCACAAACAGCGCCAATTCGTGTAGACGGAAATCCTTTTAACGATTTTATCATCAATAGAACACCATCGGGGCGTTGGGGTAATCCTGAAGACTTGGCTGGTGCAGCCGTGTTTTTGGCGTCTAATGCAAGTAATTTTGTAAACGGACAAATTATTTATGTAGACGGAGGAATATTAGCCACTATTGGTAAACCAATGAATGAATAGTAATTATAAAATTTAGAAGCAATTATGACAAATAAATTAATACACGACAATTTTTTACTGGAAAATAAATACGCAGAATTGCTTTATCACAACTATGCAAGTAAAATGCCTATTATAGATTATCACTGTCATTTATCGCCTCAAGATATTGCAAATGATAGAATATTTAATAATATTACCAATGTTTGGATTGAAGGAGACCATTATAAATGGCGCGCCATGCGAACTTTAGGAATCGACGAAAAATATATTACAGGTTCAGGAAGTGATGAAGATAAATTCAAACAATGGTCTAAGACAGTGCCTTATACCTTGCGTAATCCATTGTATCATTGGACCCATCTGGAATTAGCCAGGTATTTTGAAATTGATGAATTACTAAATGAAAAATCAGCTTCACGAATCTATGATGAAGCTTCGAATAAATTAAACAGCAAAGCGTTTAGTTGTCAAAATCTACTAACCAAAATGAATGTTGAAGTAGTGTGTACTACCGAAGATCCTACTGACACTTTAGAACATCATCAAAAATTAGTGGGAAGTGATTTTAAAACCTATATCAGTACTGCATTCCGACCTGATAAGGCGATATTAATTGAAAGCCCAACGTATAATCAATACATTGATAGTTTAGGGAAGGCTTCAGAGATTTCGATTAACACCTATACCGATTTATGTGATGCCTTAAAAAAGCGTATCCAATATTTTGATGATAACAGTTGTAAATTATCGGATCATGGTCTTAATCATATTTATGCTGAAAATTATACCGAGTCTGAAGTAAAATTGATATTCAAAAAGAAACGAGAACAACAGGAAATTACGGCAACTGAAGCATTGAAATTTCAAAGTGCGATTCTACAATTTTTAGCCGAAACCTACCATGAATTTGGTTGGGTACAACAATTCCATTTGGGTGCCCTCAGAAATAACAATGCCAGAATGAATATTATTTTAGGTGCGGATACAGGCTGGGATTCTATTGGTGATTTTCCTCAAGCAGAAAAGTTATCGAAATTTTTAAATGCATTAGATAGTAAGGATAAATTGACGAAAACAATTATTTATAATCTGAATCCAGCCGATAATGAAGTTATGGCTACCATGATTGGTAATTTTAATGATGGTAAAATAAAAGGAAAAGTACAGTTTGGTTCTGGATGGTGGTTTTTAGATCAAAAAGATGGAATCATAAAACAATTGAATGCTTTGTCCAATATGGGACTCATAAGTTGTTTTATTGGGATGTTGACTGATTCCAGAAGCTTTTTGTCTTATCCGCGCCATGAATACTTCAGACGTGTATTGTGCAATCTTTTCGGAGATGAAATTCAAAGAGGGGAGCTGCCAAACGATTTGGAATGGATAGGTAAAATAATTCAAGATATTTGTTACAATAATGCCAAGGAATACTTCGGTTTTCCCAATGTGGGTAAAGAATAAGGGATATTAATGGATTAAAAATATTCAATTGAAAAGAATCGTAACATTTGGAGAAATATTACTTAGGCTATCGCCTCCAAGTCATTTAAGACTTACCCAGGCTACGTCTTTTGATATTTATTATGGTTGCGCAGAAGCTAATGTTGCCGCTTCGCTGGCTAAATTTGGACTCCCTGTTAAATTTGTAACGGCTGTCCCACCAAATGAATTGGGCGAATCTTCATTGAGCATGTTGCGCTCTTTTGGGGTAGATCCTATTGCCACGATTCAAGGCAAAAGACTTGGAATTTATTATTTTGAGCAAGGAGCTTCAGAGCGACCTGGAAAAGTAGTCTATGACAGGGAAGATTCTTCTTTTTCTATCTTGAAAAAAGGAATGATTGATTGGGAAACCATTTTCAAGGATGCCGATTGGTTTCATTGGTCGGGTATTACACCCTCGCTTTCACTTGATTTGGCTGAATTATGTGAAGAAGCATTAATGGTTGCCTCCAAGATGGGACTGACCATATCGGCAGATTTAAATTTCAGGCCTACGTTGTGGAAATACGGAAAAAATGCCAACGAAATAATGCCTAGCCTTGTTAAACATTGCGATTTATTATTAGGCGGTGTTGATGATTCTGAAAAAGTTTTGGGAATTGAGGTGAAAGAAAATGATACGCAAGAAATAATTTTTGCCAATTGGATGAAAGCATTTCCAAAGTTGAAAAATGTAGTAACCACACAAAGGATTGATGCAAATGCCTCTTCTAACGGTTTGAGCGCTTCTTTTTGGAACGGCAAAGAATTATTGCATTCTCGAAAATACAATGTATCGCATATTATTGACAGAATTGGTGCTGGAGACGCCTTTATGGCTGGAATCATTTACGGATTGATTACTTGGCCAGATGATTATCAAACAGCTCTTGAATTCGCCGTTGCGGCCACTTGTTTAAAGCACTCCATTTCAGGAGATATTAATCTGGCTACCGTAAACGAAATAAAAGCGCTCATGAGTGGATCGGGTGGAGGAAGAGTTTCAAGATAATTCGTGGATTAAATAAAAAACACACAAAACACACATATAATTAATAACAATTAAAAATTAGGACAATGTCTAAAAAAGTAGTAACATTTGGTGAGATAATGTTAAGATTATCACCACAAGGATTTTTAAGATTTTCACAAGCAGACAATTTTGATGTTGTATATGGAGGAGGAGAATCTAATGTAGCAGTTTCATTAGCAAATTATGGAATTTCAGTTGATTTTGTAACCCGTTTACCAAAAAATGATATTGGAGAATGCGCCATGATGGAAATGCGTAAAAGAGGAGTTGGTGTAGATAAAATTGTTTGGGGTGGAGATCGTTTAGGAATTTATTTTCTTGAAACGGGTGCTGTAAGCAGAGGAAGTAAAGTTGTATATGATAGAGCACATTCTTCAATGTCTGATATCCAACCAGGAATGGTTAATTGGGAAGAAGTATTTAAAGGTGTAGAGTGGTTTCACTGGACTGGTATTACTCCTGCAATTTCACAAAGTTCTGCCGATGCTTGTTTAGAAGCTGTTAAAGCTGCCAGCAAATTAGGTATTACTATTTCAACCGATTTAAATTACCGCGCTAAACTATGGAAATACGGTGGAGACCGTGAGGCTATCATGACCGAGTTAACATCTTATTGCGATGTGATTTTAGGAAATGAAGAAGATGCAGAAATGCACTTTGGCATAAAACCAGAAGGAGCAGCGGTTCAAACTCATGGGCATGATGTAAAAGCAGAAGCTTTCTTGTCTGTTTGTCAACAAATGATGAAAAAATTCCCAAGAGCCAAAAAAGTAATTACTACTTTAAGAGGTTCTATTTCTGCATCTCATAACACTTGGGCAGGGGTTTTATACGATGGTAAAGAAATGTTACAAACTCGTCAATATCAAATTACAGATATCGTTGATAGAGTAGGTGGTGGTGATTCATTTATGGGAGGTTTAATTTACGGACTATTAACTTATCCAGGGGATGATCAAAATGCATTAGATTTTGCTGTTGCAGCATCTTGCTTAAAACACACTATTAAAGGTGATGCTAATTTAGTTACTGTAGAAGAAGTTTCTAAACTTATGGGAGGCGATGCTTCTGGTAGAGTTGCAAGATAATTAAGAAATTATGATAATAGATACACTAAATAACGCATCAAAATATTACAGCTTGCATCCTTCATTTGCAAAAGCATTTGAGTATATCAATCAAAATGACTTGGCGAATCTTGCTGACGGGGTTTCCGAAATTTCTGAAGGTCTAAAGGTAATTGCCAACACGGCCAATGGTAAAACAAAAGAAGCAAGTCTGGCCAAATTTGAA
The DNA here is from genome assembly GCA_002413745.1 of Flavobacterium sp. UBA5153. Lineage (GTDB taxonomy): Bacteria > Bacteroidota > Bacteroidia > Flavobacteriales > Flavobacteriaceae > Flavobacterium. The sequence goes on from DHXP01000062.1 coordinate 9,348, forward strand.
TGTCACGACAAAAATATTGACATACAACTTTGTGTCAAAGGATTGGAAACTATGGCCTGGAAACCAAGAGAAAAATGCGTAATACCAAACGGGGATTATAATCCAGAAAAAGACGTGCGTTTTTTTAGCGATGCGCCAGACATGTTTTTTCAATTAACCGATGGGCAATTTGCGATATTTTTTCCGGAAGATGTGCATGCTCCAATGATTGGCGAAGGCGAAATTAAAAAAGTAGTAATTAAAGTTAAAATATAAAATAATGAGCAAGATTCAAAAAGTATCAGACGCAATCGTACAACAAGGAATTCTTCCTTTGTACTTCAATGCGGACGAAAATGTAACAATAGAAGTATTAAGAGCGATTTACAGGGCAGGAATTAAAGCGGTAGAATATACAAGCCGTGGTGATGCCGCCTTGAAAAACTTCACTAAAATGGTGGAAGTAAGAAACGCTGAAATGCCAGATTTATTACTGGGTATTGGAACCATAAAAAACCAGCAACAAGCAGAAGAGTTTTATAAAGTTGGAGCTGATTTTTTCATCAGTCCGGGTTTTGTGCCTGAAGTTGCAGCTTTCTTAAAAAGCAAAGAAATGCTTTATAGCCCAGGTTGTATGACTCCAACAGAAATTATCGCTGCCGAAAATGCTGGGATTCACTTCATCAAACTTTTTCCAGGTAATATGCTGGGACCTGATTTTTTAAGTGGCATCAAAGATATTTTTCCAAAATTGTTATTTATGCCAACAGGTGGCGTGGACACCACAAGAGAAAATATTGAAGGTTGGTTCAAAGCGGGCGTTTCTGCAGTGGGAATGGGAAGCAAACTCATCAGCAAACAATTAATGGCTGACAAAGATTATGCTACAATTGAATCTGAAACTAAAGCTGTTTTGAGTTTAATCCATTCCATAAAAAACAAATAATTGATTTTTAGACTATTGTAGATTTGTAAACTCAATCAAAAAACATTAAAAAACTGAGATTTGGGAAATGATTTTTCATTAAAAGGGAAGGTAATAGTGGTAACTGGTGGCACTGGTATACTGGGAAATGCCTTTATAAATGGTATTGTTCGGGCAGGTGGCGCGGTGGGTATATTAGGCAGGAATGAAAAAATTGCTACCGAAAGAGCCAACGCCGTTATTGAGCAAGGGGGTCGTGCAATTGCATTGATTGTTGATGTAAATGACGAGCAACAACTGTTAAATGCACGAGAAAAAATGCTTAAGGAGTATGGCAAAATAGATGGGCTTGTGAACGCTGCGGGTGGAAATATTCCCGGCGCAGTACTCCATTCTGACCAAGATATTTTTCAATTGAATATGGAGGCGTTACAACAAGTAATGCAATTAAACTTGTTTGGATCGATTTTGCCCACACAAATATTTGGAGAAGCCATAAAAAATAATGGTTCCGGGAGTATTGTTAATATCTCATCTGTTGTGTCTCAACGGGCTGTTACAAAGGTTTTAGGTTATAGTTTAGCGAAAGCGTCAATAGATTGTTATACCCAATGGTTTGCCGTTGAGTTGGCGAAAAGATTTGGAGACAAAATAAGAATGAACTCTATTGCTCCTGGATTTTTTCTTACCGAACAAAATAAAACACTCCTCACTAATTCAGACGGTAGCCTGACCGAAAGGGGTAATTTGATAATACAAGAAACACCATTCAAGCGTTTTGGAAATCCGGATGAACTCGAAGGTGCTTTGGTTTGGTTATTAAGCGATGCTTCAAAATTTGTCACAGGAACAAAAATAACAGTAGATGGAGGTTTTTCTGTTTATAGCGGAGTTTAAGGAGTTTTATTAAAAACACCAAAATAAGTTCTAGAATAAAGCAAACACAAAGATTATTTTGTTCTAGTGCTACAGTGACTTTACAAAATTATGACTACAAATAGTTTAAAAATAATATTATACCCTATTAAAGATTCAAAATGGAAAAATTAAACAGAAAAATTACCGGATTAGAAAATAAACTTCCCATAAAAATTGTTCAATTTGGAGAAGGTAATTTCTTAAGAGCTTTTGTTGATTACGCTTTTCAAGAGCTAAATAATACAGTAGATTTCAATGCCGGTATCGCAGTTGTACAACCTATCGAAAACGGAATGATAAATATGCTGAACGACCAAGATGGCCTGTACACTTTATTTATGAAAGGGCTTACAAAAGGTCAAGAAATTCAAGAAAAAGTATTGATTTCTAACCTTGTAGCTGGAATTAATCCATATACCAACTTCAATGATTATTTGGCTTTAGCCAAAGAAGAAGAATTGGATTTTGTTATTTCGAATACAACAGAATCTGGAATAGCTTATGTAAGTTCTGATACACCTGAAATGCAACCGCCAAGTTCTTATCCTGCTAAATTAACGGTTCTTTTAAATGAAAGATTCAAACATTTTAATGGTGATTCATCAAAAGGATTGACCATTATTCCTTGCGAATTGATCAACAATAATGCCGATACGCTAAAAGAATATATTCTGAAATACAGTGAAGACTGGAGTTTAGGAGCTGATTTTGTGGCTTGGATTAACGAAAGTAATACATTTCATAACACACTAGTAGATAGAATTGTGCCGGGTTATCCAAGAGCTGAAATTGATGCCTATAATAAAGAATTAGATTATGAAGATAATTTAATTGTTACTGCCGAAACTTTTTTCCTTTGGGTAATAGAAGGTGGCGAAGATTTGAAAGCAAAATTACCATTCCATAAAACGAACTTAGACGTGAAAATTGTTGCAGATATGCAACCTTACAGAACCCGTAAAGTTAGAATCTTAAATGGTGCCCATACCGCAATGGTTCCTTTTTCATTAATGTATGGAAACGAAACAGTTAAAGAAACTATCGATAATGCGTTTACTGGAACTTTCATCAACAAAGCTATTTTCGAAGAAATCAATGAAACGATTGATATGGACAAAGCTGAATTAGATCTTTTTGCAGCGGATGTTTTAGACCGTTTCAGAAATCCATTTATCAAGCATAATTTATCAAGTATTGCTTTGAATTCTATTTCTAAATTTAAAGTTAGAGTGTTGCCAAGTGTATTAGGCTATATTTCTAAATTTGATAAAGTACCAACCAACTTAACTTTTGCTTTTGCCTGTTTGATTCGTTTCTACAAAGGAACGTGGAACGGTACTACTTTGCCAGTAGATGACAGCAAAGAAATTACCGATGCTTTCCAAGGGATATGGAGTTCAAATGACACTGTAAAAGTAGTTAAACAAACACTTGAAAATACTGAATTTTGGGGTGAAGATTTAACTAAAATAAACGGATTATCAGAAGCTTTGGTTTTAGCTTTGAACGAAATTGAAGCGAATGGAATTGAAAAAGGCTTCGCGAATTATAGCAAACAATATTAATTTTAGTTACGGCTTGTAAAAATTATAATTATGCAAAAAAAATTAATTAAAGTAAATCCTTCAGATAATGTTGCAGTAGCATTAGTAAATCTTACCGCTGGTGAAGTTATCAACTTTGAAGGAGAAGATATCGTTATCGAGTCGGATGTGAAAATGAAACATAAAATTGCAATGTATCCTTTTGAAATAGGAGAAAAAATTATTATGTATGGTGTTTTAGTTGGTAAAGCCAGTGCTAGTATTGAAAAAGGTGGACTACTTTCTACTTTAAATGTAAAACACGAAAGTGCAAAAGTATTTGGGAAAACAGAAACTATTGGTTGGACTGCTCCTAATGTAGACAAATGGAAAGACAGAACTTTCTTAGGATATCACAGAGAAGACGGACAAGTGGGTACTGAAAATATTTGGTTGTTTTTTCCCTTGGTTTTTTGTGAAAATAGAAATATCGAAATCTTAAAAGGTATTTTCGAAAAAGAATTATCAAAACCTAAAGAAAACGACTACCAATTGTTACTTCGTTCTTTGGTTAATTCTGAAAGTGGAACTGCCGATGCAGTTGCAAAATCTGCTGAAGTTGATTTGTTCAAAAATATCGAAGTAAAATTCATCACGCATCAAGGCGGTTGTGGTGGAATTCGTCAAGATTCACACTCTTTGGCTAAATTGTTGGCTGGATATGTAAATAATCCAAACGTGGCTGGAGCTACCGTTTTGAGTTTAGGTTGTCAAAACTTGCAAATCTCAATTTTTCAAGATGCGATGAAAGCTATCAATCCAAACAGCGACAAACCTGTTTTGATTTACGATCAACAACAGATAGGAACTATTGAAGATATGTTGAATAGTGTAGTAAAAGACACTTTTGCAACTATAAAAGAAGCTAATAAAATAGAAAGAACTCCTGCACCATTATCTAAATTAAAAATTGGTTTGGAATGTGGTGGATCTGATGGATTCTCTGGAATTTCTGCTAATCCAACATTAGGCGTGTTGTCTGACAACTTGGTCGCATTAGGAGGAACTACAATTCTTTCTGAATTCCCAGAATTATGTGGTGTGGAACAAGAATTGGTAAACCGTTGTGTGGACGATAAAGATGGAAAACGTTTCTTGGAATTAATGCAATGGTACGAAAAAACCGTTGTAGATGCAGGTTCAGGATTTGATATGAATCCATCTCCAGGTAACATCAAAGACGGTTTGATTACTGATGCAATGAAGTCGGCAGGTGCTGCCAAAAAAGGAGGAACTTCACCAATCGTAGGGGTTTACGATTATGGAGAATACATCAACGAACCAGGTTTTACATTATTATGTACTCCTGGAAATGACGTAGAATGTACCACAGCAATGGTAGGGTCTGGAGCGAATATGGTATTGTTTACAACAGGGTTGGGAACTCCAACAGGAAACCCGATTGCTCCTGTTGTAAAAGTATCTTCTAATACTCAATTAGCACAAAAAATGTCGGACATTATCGATATTGACACTGGTGGAATTATCACAGGAGAAAAATCTATTGAAGAAATGGCAGACGAAATGCTGGAATTTATTATTGATGTAGCAAGTGGAACCATAAAAACAAAAGCTGCGATTCTAAACCAGAACGATTTTATTCCTTGGAAAAGAGGCGTTTCTTTATAAACAGAAAATAAATTTTAAGATAATATCTAAAAAGTGTGAAGTTTTTATTTCACACTTTTTTTGTTGTAATTAAAGAGTATTCCTTGAAGATGATTTTCTAATATGTAATTCTGGATTCAACACTACCTTTTTTTCCATTTTAAAGTTTTCGGTATTATTCACTTGTTCCAAAAATACTTTTGCCGTCATTTTACCCATTTCCATGGGAGATTGGTCAACAGAGGATATTGAAAGTTCCATAAATTTTGTAAAGGGTTCGTTACCAAAACCCACTACACAAAAATCTTCGGGGATTTTTATTCCTTGTGATTTGAGTTCCTGAATGGCACCTAAAGCTGCAAAATCACTAGATGAAAATATGGCGTCTGGTGGATTTTCCAATTTTAATAATTTTTCTGTAGCTTGTCTTCCCGCTTCAACATTACTTTTTGTTCGGAATACATAATTTTCATCAAAATCAATTCCATTGTCAAGTAAAGCTTGTTTGTAACCTTTAAATCGGTTTTCGTATATTTCTAAAGATTGGTCTCCGCTTAGATGGGCAATGCGTTTGCATCCTTCGTCAATAAGGTGTTGAGTAGCAATATAACCTGCCTTAAAGTCATTTATAGTAACAGAACTAACTCCATCGATACTTTTCTTTCTGTCAAAAAAGATAAGCGGGATATTTTTTTCAATAACACGATGAATAATTTTTTCATTTTCTTTAGACTCATTGGTAATTGATATCATTATGCCATCTACTTGAGCATTTAAAAGAGTATTAATATTTTCAATTTCCCTTTTTTCATTTTCATGCGTTTGGCAAATAATAACATGATACTTATTTGGATGCAATTCTTCCTCAATACCTCGAATAATTGACCCAAAAAAATTACTGTCGACACGCGGTACAATAACGCCAACATTATTGCTTTTTCCACTGCGAAGGGCTAAGGCAAGCTTGTTTTGTTTGTAATTCATCCTGGCCGCAGTCTCCATAACAAGTTTACAAGTGTTTTTGCTTATTTTCGGATTGTTGTTTAATGCCCTTGAAACCGTGGCTGCAGATATATTGAGTTCTTTAGCAATATCGTAAATTGTTGTTTTTTGACTCATTATGAAATATTATTTATTTGAAATCAGTAAAAATAATACTTTTTTTCCTATCTGTTCATATTTAATGTTATCGATTGCCCAAATTTATATTTAAGATGTATTTGGATGTATTTTAAACAGAAATCAATAATAATAATGTATTATTTTATAGATATTTTTATGCTAAGTACATAAATAGACGTTTTTTTTTGCAATACTACTTTTTTATTATTTTTATTTGGTTATATGAGAATTAATATTTAAGTTTGTGTAATCGATTACACTACGCTTTGTTGTTTTTAAATGTAATAAATAAGACTTATACAAATAAATTATAAAATGATAAAAAAATTTTTTTTTAAATTAAATCCAACATTTCTATTGGCAATTTCTTTGGTTTTTATTTCCTGTAAAGTAGAGAAAGGAAAACAGGTTGTAAATAATCCTTGGAAGGCAATGCAGCTAGTGGTAGAAAGTGTAAAGGTGCCTTCTTTTAAAGACAAGACTTACAATGTTATTGATTTTGGTGCCGTAGCGGATGGGGTTTTTGATAATACGCAGTCTATCAATAAAGCAATACAGACTTGTTCTAAAGAGGGGGGAGGGAAAGTTTTGGTTCCATCCGGAAAATACTTGACGGGCCCTATAAATTTAGAAAATAATGTAAACCTTCATTTAGAAGAAGGAGCTGAAATTTTATTTAGTACTAATTCGAAAGATTACCCCTTGGTGCATACTTCTTTTGAAGGGACAGAACTCATGAATTATTCTCCTTTGATTTATGCTTATAAAAAGAATAATGTAGCTGTGACCGGTAAGGGAATATTGAACGGTCAGGGGTCTAGTGAAAATTGGTGGTCATGGAGTGGAGGTAAGTCTTATGGTTGGAAAAAAGGGATGCCAAGTCAGAATGACCCCCTCAATCGATTACGCCTAGTGGCTATGGCAGAAGAAGGAGTTCCTGTTGATCAAAGAGTTTTTGGAGAGGGACATTATTTGAGACCAATTTTCGTGGATTTTTTCGAATGTTCAAATGTTTTGATAAAGGATGTTAAAATTATTAACGCTCCATTTTGGGTGATACATCCTATGAAATCAATCAATGTTACCATAGATGGTGTTACAGTTGAAAGTCACGGACCTAATAATGATGGATGTGACCCGGAATATTCGAAAAATGTAATTATAAAAAATTGTACTTTCAATACAGGAGATGATTGTATCGCTATTAAATCGGGTAGGGATGCAGATGGAAGACGGGTTGCGATACCAAGTGAAAATATAATCATACAAAATTGCAAAATGTTAGATGGACATGGTGGGGTGGTCATTGGGAGTGAAATTTCTGCCGGTGTAAGAAATGTTTTTGTGGAGAATTGTATAATGGACAGTCCTAACCTTGAAAGGGCTATCAGGATTAAAACGAATTCAAAAAGAGGGGGTCTAATAGAAAATGTATATATAAGAAACTTAGAAATCGGACAAGTCAAAGAAGCGGTTCTAAAAATAAATATGTTTTATGAAGTATATGGAGATCAATCAGGGGCATTTATTCCTCAAATACAAAATATCTATCTTGAAAATATAAAAGTTAAAAACGGTGGGTTATACGGAATTTTGGCTAGAGGCTATAAAGAATCACCCATAAAAAATGTAAGGCTCATAAATGTAAAAATTGATAAAGTAGATGATGCTTATTCTATTGAAAATCTAGTTGGGCTTAAATTTGTCGATACTTATATCAACGGGGAACTTATGGAAAGTCCAAATAACTAAACAACCACGAACCAATTAATAAACAATTAAACCATTGAATTATGATTAACAAAAATTTATTTAAGAAAGGCACAAATTGGTGCTTCGCCTTTGTTTTTTTGCTTAGCTTATTTATGAGCAATGAATTGAGGGCTCAAAAAGGCGAGACTATTGGCGGTGTGGTAACAGATGTAACCAACATGCCAATTCCAGGGGTAAATATTGTGGAAAAAGGCACTAAAAATGTCGGGATTACTGATTTTGACGGAAAATTCACGCTGCGTGTCTCTGGGTCAAACAGTGTGTTAGTTTTTTCATATCTAGGATATGAGACATCAACTCGAATAGTGGGGCAAAATAAGTCCTTAAGTGTAGTTTTAAAAGATTCGACTTCTAAACTAGATGAAGTTGTCGTAATTGGATATGGAACTTCACGTAAGTCAGATTTAACGGGTTCAGTTGCTTCTATTTCTGGTGTCGATCTGAAAAAAATACCAATTTCGAACGTGGCTGAAAGTTTAACGGGACGCATAGCTGGGGTGCAAGTGACATCTTCAGAAGGTTCTCCAGATGCAGACATCAAAATTAGAATCAGAGGAGGAGGGTCTCTGACACAGGATAGTTCGCCATTACTAATAGTGGATGGATTTCCTGTAAACAGTATTAATGATATTTCTCCTTCTGATATTGAAAACGTTACAGTCTTGAAAGATGCATCATCAACAGCAATTTATGGTTCCAGAGGGGCTAATGGAGTTATAATTATAACTACTAAAACTGGTAAAGATGGTAAGATATCAGTGAATTATAATACGTTCTGGGGCGTGAAAACTATTGCAGAAACAATTGATGTTCTTCAACCTGAAGATTATGTAAAATGGCAACATGAGTATGCCTTGCTTAAAAATGATGTGGGTTCTTATGAAAAATATTTTGGTCAATGGCAAGATTATGATCAGTATATTGGTATGAAAGGGAATAATTGGCAGAAACAGATTTATGGTCGTTTAGGCGAAGTTCAAAGTCATGATTTAGGCATACGAGGCGGCTCAGATAAAATCAATTTCAATTTTAATTATGCGCGTTATGATGAAAAAGCAATTATGATAGGTTCTGATTTTAAAAGAAATAACTTATCATTTAGCTTGAAAAATAAAGCCAGTGAAAAAGTGGATCTGTCCTTTACGATGCGTTACTCTGACACTCAGATAAATGGAGGAGGAGTTAATGAGCAAAAAGAGGTCTCTTCGGCGGATGCTCGTCTAAGACATAGTGTGGGTTATTCGCCAATCCCGCTGCCAGGTTTAACTACGGATAATACCGATGAAGCACTTTCGAGTTATCTTGTAAATCCTTTTGTAGCTGTAGCGGATAATGATCGTACACAGTTAAGAAAAAATTACAATATTCTTGGTAGTTTTTCATGGAAAATAATTAATGATCTTCAATTTAAATCGGATTTGGGATTAGATAATTATAATTATTTGGATTATCGTTTTTACGGACGCTCTACCTATTATGTAAAAAACGTTCCAGCCGCTGAAAATCAAGGATTGCCATCAATTATTATTAGTGACCGTAAAGATGTAACATTTAGAAACGCTAATACAATTAATTATGATTTTAAAAATTTAATTGGAGATAATCATAAGTTAAAGATTCTTTTAGGGGAAGAGATGATAGATTATAGTACAAATCAGTTAACTAGTACGATTCAAGGTTTTCCAAAGCTTTTTGACTTTGAGGATTCTAAAAATCTTAGTTCGCAAGGTAAACCACAATCCGTAGATAACTATTACAGTCCAGACGACAAATTACTATCCTTTTTTGGGCGTTTAAATTATGATTTTAAAAACCGCTATCTTTTCACCGCTACTTATCGTGCGGATGGTTCCAGTAAGTTCTTAGGGAATAATCGTTGGGGTTATTTTCCTGCGGCTGCCGTAGCTTGGAAAATTTCTGAGGAAGATTTTTTAAAAGATGTATCTTGGGTAAATGCACTTAAAGTTCGATTAAGTTATGGTCAGGCAGGAAATAATAATATTCCAACTGGACAAACGGTTCAAACTTTTAAATCGTCTACCTCTGCATGGATAAATGGTGTTTCTAACTATTGGTCAGCATCTAAAACCTTGGCCAACCCTGATCTAAAATGGGAAACTACAGTAACACAAAATCTAGGGGTCGACTTTGAATTATTCAAAGGTCATGTAAGCGGATCTGTGGAAATGTATAAAAATATTACCAAGGATCTCTTAATAGGCTTTCCTATCCCAGGAACAGGGTATGATTATCAGTATAGAAACATGGGGGAAACTCAAAATGCTGGAGTCGAGGCTTCTTTAAATTTAGTTGCTATAGAAAAACCTGATTATGGATTGAGTTTTTCTTTCAATATAGGAATAAACAAAAATCGTATTAATTCACTTGGAGTTATGGATAATTTTGGAGCAGCGACAAATTGGGCGTCTACTGCCATAGGAAATGATTTCGTTGTAAATGTTGGTCAGCCGATGGGCTTAATGTATGGATACAAAAGTGATGGTCGTTACGAAGTATCAGACTTTGATTATGCTGGAGGAGTCTATAGTTTGAAAGCTGACGTTGCGAACAGCTCTAATGTTGTTGGAACTGTTAGACCAGGTATTATGAAATTAAAAGATGTTAATGGTGATGGTATTGTAAATGCAAATGACCTTACAATTATTGGAAATGCTAATCCAAAACATACCGGAGGTATGGTAATTAATGCTAATGCTTATGGTTTTGATCTTTCGGCAGCTTTTAACTGGAGTGTAGGGAATAATGTTTACAATGCAAATAAAATAGAGTTTACTACATCTACACCAAATAGTCAATATAGAAATTTAAGTACAATAATGGCTGATGGGAATAGATGGACAAATGTTGATTCTTCAGGCCAATTAGTTACTGAGCCTTCTGCATTAGCGGCGCTTAACGCCAATACTACAATGTGGTCACCTAACATGTCTCGCTTTGTTTTTAGCGACTGGGCAGTTGAAGATGGTTCTTTTTTAAGGCTTAACTCGCTTTCGCTGGGTTATACATTTCCGGAAGCTGCTATTGCCAAATCGGGGATTTCAAAAATTAGAATTTATGCCACAGCCAATAATGTTTTCATTCTCACAAAATATTCAGGTCTTGATCCTGAAGTTTCTACAAGAAGAAATACTCCTCTAACGCCTGGGGTGGATTATTCACCATTTCCACGCAGTAGACAAGTGGTTTTTGGTTTAAACCTTAATTTTTAATTAAATAATTATTAGAATATGAAACGAATAATAATAATTGCAGCAATAACGATGACTGGTCTTTTTACCTCTTGTCAAGATGCGACAGACAAATTTTTAGAAGCACCAGCAAAATCAACTTTAGATGAATCTGTTATTTTTTCTACAGCGGGATTAGCTAAGGGAGCTATAGATGGTATTAAAATACCTTTTGCTGAAACTAACTCTTACAGAGGGCGATTCCTTCCTTGGTATGGTTTTAATACAGATGTTGAATGGTACAATTCCTCTGAAACAACTGACGATAAATCGGATCTGTGTGTTTACGACACCAAGGCTAATAATAGCCAAATGAATACTACCGATAATGCTTGGGCAATGATGTATTCCGGAATTGAACGCGCAAATATCTGTATACGAGGATTACGTAAATTCGGTAACCCAGAGTCTGGGACTGAACTTGGACAACTATTAGGAGAGGCTTTAACCTTGCGTGCTATCTATTATGCGGACTTAATGAAGGCTTGGGGAGATGTTCCAGCTCGTTTTGAACCGATCAATTCGGAAACTTTATATTTACCAAAATCGAATCGTGATGAAATATATAAACAACTGATTAAAGATTTAGGTGAAGCTGCTGAATTGGTTCCATGGCCTAACGAAACTGCTGCTACTGCAAGTGTTGAGAGAATTAACAAGGCTTTTGTTAAAGGACTTCGTGCTCGTTTAGCAATGGTTGCCAGTGGATATCAACAATATCCAGACGGTGTTCGAAGAAGTACTGACACTGAACTTTCTGTTGAAAAAATGTATAAATTGGCACTAGACGAATGCCGTGCTGTCATTCAGAGTGGAACAGCTCATTTAGAGCCGTCATTTGAAACATTATGGAAGAAATATAATCAGGGAAATACAGATGCTGGTGGAGAATCGCTATGGGAACTTCCTTTTGCAGATGGTAGAGGAAGAATGCTATTCACTTTCGCTGTTTACCACACTAGTGCTGATCAGTATCAAGCTAATGGAGCTAAAAAAGGGGGTGTTGCAGGACCATTACCTAATGTTTTTTATGATTATGATGAGTCTGATAGCCGTAGAGATGTTACTTGTGTTCCTTACAAATACGGTACAGCTGTAGGTGGTACAGTTGTAAATGGTACAGCTGTAAATGGGATTGCTAAGCAAGAGTTGGGAACATTAAACACATGGTATTTTGGAAAATACCGCTACGAGTGGATGAATCGTATGGTTACTTCAACTAATGATGATGGTGTTAATAAGGTTTACATGCGTTATGCCGAAATACTTTTGATTGCTGCTGAAGCAGCTAATGAAATAGAAGGTCCTGCCGCGGCAGCGCCTTACTTAAAAGAAATTCGTAGAAGAGCATTTGCACCTGCCCTTCAAGCTCAAAAAGTAGATAATTATGTTAATGCTTTAGCAACTAAGCAAAATATGTTTAATGCTATAGTGGAAGAACATAAGTATGAATTTACTGGAGAAATGGAGCGTAAGCAAGCGCTTATTCGTTGGAATTTATTAAAAACAAAGTTAGACGAAGCAAAAGATAAAATGCTTCGTTTACAACAACGAACAGGCGAGTACGCTACTGTGCCAACTAATTTGTATTACAAATTTAAAACGGATAATGTATCCCTTGATATTTATGGTTTAAATCGCGGAGAAACTACCAATCCTGGAGTAGAATACTCAGGTCCAGTTGATTGGACTAGTTTGGATCCAGCTACCAAGATTAATGCTCTTTATAAAACTGGAGTAAATCCAGACAATAGACAGCTTTGGCCAATATGGCAGGTATTTATTGACGGAAGTAACGGAAAATTAGTCAACGATTACGGCTATTAATAACTTAAATAATTAAATCAATTGTGATTATGAAAAAAATATTTATAATAAAAGGATTATTAGCCACATTATTTTTGACAGTTTTAGTCTCTAGTTGTACGGGTTATAATGAAGGTGTATTGGATGTATTAGAGGTAAATAGAGTTTTTGCTCCAATTGGCCTTACCGCAAAAGTTAGAAATCAAACAACGGTTGAATTGAACTGGACTGTACGCGAAAATGTGGATCATTATGTTGTAGAAGTCAGTGCAGATGATCCTGATTTCAAAACTATTTTTCGTACTGTCGAAGTAGCTGCAAGTGAATTGCCTTTGCAAGTTGCATTAGAAGGTGAAACTATTTATTCAATAAGAGTAAAAGCAATAAGCGCAACTGGATTGGAAGATTCTAAATGGTCAACTGTTACCGCAACAACATTAACAGAGCAACTTTTCTTAGCAACTGTAGATGGCGATATTCAAGCTAAACAAGCTACTTTTCGATGGGTGCCAAATAGTAGTGTAACGCAAATAGTTGTTAACCCAGGCGACATTAAGCATATAATTACAGATGATGAAAAAGCAAATGGAATTGCTATTGTAACGGGTCTAACCGGGGAAACACAATATACAGCTGTATTGTTTAATAGCACCAAAAAAAGAGGGTTTGCAACTTTTACAACCGGAATTGATATAGGTACAGGTATTTTAGTCAAAACAACTGATGATTTATTTCAGAAAATTGCTGATGCAAATTCCGGAGATATTTTAGTCTTACAACCGGGTGACTATTCTGCACAAACAGGTACAATTTCTCTAAATAAATCGATTACAATTAGAGGTTTAAGGAGTTATGATAAACCGGTTTTGAAAGTTAGTTTTTCACTTAATGCTGGTGCTGCTGAAGTTAATTTAATCGATTTGAATTTAAATGGAGATAAAACGCTAATAGATGTTGTAAGATATAGTGAAACTGGAAATTATACTTCATTATTAATTAGTGGTTGTACTATTCATGATTTTGATCGTTCATTCATTGCAGGTAATGCTTCTTCTGCTAAAGTAAGTTCTGTAACAGTTGATAATTGTGTTGTAACTAATGTTATCACTAATGGTGGCGATTTCATCGATTTTAGAAATACTCATGTTGCAAATGTAACGGTTAAAAATAGTACTTTTAATAATTGTGCAGCCTCTAGAGAGTTTTTTAGAATAGATGCTGCATCAGGGCTATCAGGTACAGGTTTGACTACTACAGTTTTATTGGATAGTTGTACTTTATACGGTGTTTGTAATGCTTCTGGCAAAAGAATTCTATATGTACGTTTTAATGCCAATGTATTGACTGTTAAAAATACGTTGTTTGCAGAAACGGTGGCAATCTATTCAAACCAAATAACTACTTCAGATCCTACGTTCTTAAATAATAATTATTTTAATGCACCAGGACTTTATACAACTAATACGAAATATGATAATTCTGGAACTTATACAACGTTAAATCCAGGATTTGTAAGCGCACTAACGGGAGATTTTAAAATAACAAATCAAACATTATTGGATAATAATATTGGGGATCCACGCTGGAGAAAATAAATGATTTATTTGGAGAGGCTCGTTATTAAATGAGCCTCTCTTTTTGTTTGTGATTGTAATGAAAAAAACCTAATTTTCAAAGATTTCTTTGTTCTTTTCAATAATAACAAACAGTTTTCGAAAGATAAAGTACAAATGGATTCTAATAATGATTAGTTTGAGATGAGTAGGAAACTACTATGAAATTATACCATTGGTTAATATGTTTTAGTCCAATCGTTCTGGTATAATGCCGCTGTATATTTCATTTAGTTC
>DHXP01000062.1:24294-117825 GCA_002413745.1 Flavobacterium sp. UBA5153
ATTTGAAATAACTAGCGGTATTGAACCCAAAACAAGCCAATAACAATGCGAAAGATCTGAGTTCAGCGTATGAAAATGTTGAGGTGTACATTAACAGTTTAGTAAACCAATAGCACAAGAAGCTTTAGATTTAAATCAAAACAAAAATTTTGAGCAAAATCCAACATCCAAATGGTATTTAGTTTTTGGGTGGTTGAATAAGGGGACTAGTGTATTTATTATGCCCCTTTTCTTTAAAAAAAGTAGTTTTTAATATGAAGAGAATTTTAGTCATATTTTTTATTGGAATTAGCTTTGCTGTATTTTCACAAAATCCAGTTGAAAGGGATACCTCGTACACTGTATTTAGTACTTATAATAAAGAAATAAAAAAATACCCTTTCATCCAAGTTGTCTCTAAAAAGAATAAAAGCAACGTAGTTGAAGATAAAGGAATAATTTATAAAAATATAGCTTCAAGATTTTTGTTGTTAGATGCTTTTTATTTGAAATCTGATAAAGCAAACCCAGCAGTTATTTTATTACATGGAGGAGGATGGAAATCTGGAGACAAATCACACATGGAGCCATTGGCTGTTGAGATTGCTTCAAAAGGATATTCTTGTTTTACAGTTGAATACAGATTATCACCAGAAGCAAAATATCCAGCAGCTATTTTTGATGTTAAAAGCGCTATTCAATTTATTAAAACCAATGCTGCGAAATTTAATGTAGATACATCTAGAGTCGCTGTTTTAGGTTGTTCTTCAGGCGGACAAATGGCAGCTTTAGTTGGAGCTACTAATGGGGATAAAAGTTTTGAAGAAGGAAATAGTATATATAAATCATCTACAAATGTTCAAGCTGTAATTGATATAGACGGTATTTTAGCATTTAAACATCCACAATCTAAGGAAGGTACCGTAGCAAGTTTATGGTTAAATGGGAATTATGATGAAAATCCTGAAACCTGGCAATCAGCTTCTGCTTTAACCCATGCTAATAAGCACAATCCTCCCATTTTATTCGTAAATAGTGACATGGAAAGATTTCATGCCGGTAGAGATGACATGATTTTGATATTGAATAAGTTTGGAATTTATAATGAGGTTAAGCGTATAAATAATTCTCCACATTCTTTTTGGCTTTTTCAACCTTGGTTTGATCAAACGGTCGTTTACACCACACAATTTTTAGACACAATTTTTAAATAAATTATAATTAGATGAAAACAATAATAACTCTTTCTGCAGTGCTTTTTTTAGGACTTTCAAGTTGTAAAGCACAAGATAAATATGAAATAAAAACAGCTAAATCCTATGCGGAATTATCTGTAAAAGAAGGTGGCAAATGGGAAGGTCGAAAATACAAGGGTGGTACTTTTAAAAATGTAGAAAAACTAAAACTGGCCAAAGAACACACTGATCATTCTTTTGACATTCGTTACGAAGGAGCAGGTTGGGAGAGCAATAAAATTGGATATCGTTTGTATTTAGATTGGAGAAATGCCATTGATATTTTTGGAAAAAAAACAGAAGCAATTGTTTTACCACAAGTAGGGCAAGATGGTTTTGATTCCTACCATGAAATGAGTGATTGGGGCGCAGATATCCTAAAAGCAGGAAAAGGAATCGGAATAGGCTCTATCGATCGCTATCTGAACAAGGAAAGATTACATTTTTATGAAGTCGATTCTACAATTGCCGAGGTCAAAAATGAGGTGAACAAATCTACTGTAAAAGTGCGTTATTTTGGTTGGAAAACAGCTTCTGATAAAATTGATTTCACCTCAGAACTTACCATTAAACCAGATCAACGCTATACGCAACATACGATTCATCCTTCAAAAGAAATTCAAGGAATTTGCACTGGAATTGTAAAACAAAAAAATACGGAGTTACTTAAAAAAGTGAGCAAAAATAAGAAATGGGCATATATTGCCACTTATGGCTCACAATCGCTGGTTCCAGATAAATTAGGAATGGCAATTTTTTATGAAACGAGTACTATCGAGAATTTTGTTGATGCAGAATTTGATCATCTTTTGATATTTAAACCTACTACAAAGTTTGTTTCTTTCTACTTTTTAGGGGCATGGGAACAAGAAAAGGGCGGAATCCAATCACAAGAGGAATTTGTCAAATATTTAGATGAAAAGTTAGAAGTGCTAAACAAGAAAAATAAAATATAATTTAGAATAATAATTAAAATAAATTCAGATGAGAAAGAACATTTTGACTAATTGTTTTGCAACATTGGCTATAATCCTTTCGGTAGTTTTTGTGAGTTGTAAAGGTGTTTCCAAAGTGACACCTGCTAAAATAACCGATACTACTAAAGAGCAACTAATATCAGATCAATTAAAATGGTCTGAACGTATGGCGCAATCTATTATGAAACGCCATCCTGAATCCTATAGGATAGATGATGCAAAAGAACCAAAATGGGATTATGTCCATGGTTTGGTATTAACTTCATTTGAAGAATTATACAAACAAAAAAAGAATCCTGCTTATTCTGATTATATCAAAAGTTATGCGGATGAGTTGATTGATAAAGAGGGAAACATCAAAACCTACAAAATCGAAAACTACAACATTGACATGATTGTTGCCGGGCGAATATTGTTTAATTTATATTCAACCACAAAAGAAAATCGCTACTTAGTTGCCATGCAGACTTTAAGAAAGCAACTGGAGGAACAACCAAGAACTGAAAGTGGCGGGTTTTGGCATAAAAAAACGTATCCAAACCAAATGTGGTTAGACGGATTGTATATGGGAGAGCCGTTCTATGCCCAATATACTGCGACTTTTGAAAACGGAAAAAATCTAGATGATGTCGCTAAACAATTCGAACTGATTCAATTGCATGCTACGGATAAAAAAACCGGATTGTTATACCATGGTTGGGATGAAAGCAAACAAATGCCTTGGGCAAATCCAGCAACTGGAACGTCCCCTAATTTTTGGTCAAGATCAATTGGTTGGTATGTGATGGCTTTGGTAGACGCTTTGGATTATTTTCCAAAAGAGCATCCCAAACAAAAAGAATTGGTGGGTTATTTAAACAAAATTGCTGAGAGCTTGGTTAAATTCCAAGATAAATCAGGGTTGTGGTATCAAGTAACAGATTCGGGAAGCAAAGAGGGAAATTATTTAGAAGCTTCAGGAAGTTCTATGTTTGCCTATGCTTTTGCAAAAGGGGCAAACAAAGGATACTTGCCTTCTAAGTTTAAAGCGATTGCCAATAAAGCTTTCGATGGATTGACCACTCAATTAATTAAAGTGGAATCGGATGGTGAAATTACGATTACACAAGCCTGTGCTGTTGCTGGGCTAGGAGGAAATCCGTACCGAGATGGCTCGTATGAATATTATGTAAATGAGAGAAAAAAGGATAATGACCCTAAAGCTACAGGGCCATTTATACTAGCCGCACTAGAGTTGAATAGATAGCTTTCTTATAGGATTAAGGCATCAGTCTCTCGGTTATAATATTTAATTATGAAATTTAAACATCTTATAGTTGCAGTTTTATTGCTGGTTTCTTGTCAACTGTCCTTCGGGCAGGGAAATGAAATTAAGGTAAACTCATCAGTTTGGATAGCTGATAATGGAGATGGAACCTATAAAAACCCAATATTGCATACAGATTACTCTGATCCGGATGTGATTAGAGTGGAAGATGATTATTACATGACTTCTTCCTCCTTTAATTGTGTGCCAGGCTTGCCAATTCTTCATTCGAAAGATATGGTCAATTGGGAGTTGGTCAATTATGCACTTCAAAAGCAACCTCCATTTGATGTGTATGACAAGCCACAACATGAGAATGGTGTTTGGGCTCCTTGTATTCGATATCATGATAATGAATTTTATATTTATTATCCAGATCCAGATTATGGAATATATATGGTGAAGACAAAAGATCCCAGAGGAATTTGGTCAGCACCAATAATGGTAAAAGAGGGAAAAGGTCTTATTGACCCAACTCCTTTGTGGGATGACGATGGCAAAGTTTATCTTGCTTATGCATTTGCTGGAAGTAGGGCAGGAATCAAAAGTCTTTTGGCTATTTGTACTTTGAATTTAGAAGGCACTTTGGCTAATAATGACGATGTGATTATAATTGACGGACATGAGGGGGAATCTACTATTGAAGGACCTAAATTATACAAACGAAACGGTTTTTATTATGTTTTTGCACCTGCGGGTGGAGTTCCTACAGGTTGGCAAACCGTTTTAAGATCAAAAAACATATATGGTCCTTATGAAAAACGAAAAGTGATGGATCAAGGAAAATCATCCATAAACGGTCCACATCAAGGTGCTTGGGTACAAACACAAACGGGGGAAGATTGGTTTTTCCATTTTCAAGACAAAGGTGCTTATGGTAGAATTGTTCATTTACAACCGATGAAATGGATCAAAGATTGGCCAGTAATTGGTATTGATAAGGACGGTGATGGAACTGGAGAGCCAGTAATGAAGTATAAAAAACCGAATGTTGGAAAAAGTTTCGCTGTAAAAACAATTGAAGATTCTGACGAATTTAATTCTCCTTCACTAGGATTACAATGGCAATGGCATGCTAATCCACAAGTATATTGGGGATTCCCCTCTTCAATGGGATATTACACGATGTATTGTCGTCCGATGCCAAAGGAAGCTGCAAATTTATTCGATGTAGGCAATTTATTATTGCAAAAGTTTCCTGCCGAAGAATTCACGGCAACCACAAAAATGACTTTTAATGCCCGTTTTGATGAGGAGCAAACCGGTTTGTTGATTATGGGACTTGATTATAGCTATTTGAAAGTGAAACAATCAAAGGGAGCACTTTATTTGTCTCAAGTAATTTGCAAGAATGCAGATAAAAAAGGATTAGAGACTGAAAGCGATGCTGCTAAATTAAAAAACAACACCTTTTATCTTCAGGTAAAAGTAAGCGTTGTAGGGGTTTGCGATTTCTTGTATAGTGAAGATGGTGTGAAATTCAAATCTGTTGGTTCTAGTTTTACGGCAAGAGAAGGTAAGTGGATTGGAGCAAAATTAGGCTTTTTGGCTCTTAGAAATGGAAACATTAACGATGCAGGAAGTGTTCGCATTGACTGGTTTAGAATCACAAAATAAATACATTTAAAATGAAAAAATTAAAAACAGCAATTATCTTGGCTTTTATATTTGTATTAAATATAAGCATTAATGCTCAAGTACACGATAAATCTTGGGAAAGTATAACTGAAAAAAAAGAAGGCGAATGGTTTGCTTCAGATGAAGCTAAAGCAATTGCCGAAAATGTTTTGCTTTACCAACGCAATATTGGTGGTTGGCCTAAAAACATACAGATGCAAAATCCACTTTCGAGTGAAGAAAAACAGCAATTAATTGCTCTTAAAAGTGACCTGCACGATATTACTACCGACAATGGAGCAACTTATCAGGAAATGGTTTTTCTTTCAAAAATGTACAGACAAGTACCTGATGAAAGGTATAAAAAAGCGTTTCTTTTAGGGCTGGACTATTTATTGGAGGCACAATATGAAAATGGAGGATGGCCACAATTTTATCCTTTAAAAAAAGGCTATTATACGCATATTACCTATAATGACGATTCAATGGTTAATATCCTTGATGTTTTAAAAGAAATTAAAGACAGAACGGACTATTTTTCTATAAAACCATCAGATGAAACTATTAAAAAAGTTCAAATAGCTTTCAATAAAGGAATCGATTGTATACTAAAAACGCAATACAAACAAAATGGTGTACTCACTGTTTGGTGTGCACAACACGATGAAAACACTTTACTGCCTGCAAAGGCGAGAGCGTATGAATTACCTTCTTTAAGTGGACAAGAGTCAGTGAATATTGTATTGCTGTTAATGTCTATTGAAAATCCATCCAAAGAAATTATTGCAGCGGTAGATAATGCTGTAGTCTGGTTTGAAAAAACAAAAATCACGGGTTATAGAGAAGATCGTTTTCCAATAGAAAACAGCACAAAAAAGGAAAAACTTCTCATAAAAGACCCTAATGCTGAGCCAATGTGGGCACGTTTTATGAATCTGGAAGACAATACTCCTTTTTTCTGTGATCGTGACGGAATCAAAAAAGCTTCTTATGCCGAAATTGGTCAGGAACGTAGAGTTGGATACGCTTGGTATAACGATCGTGCAAAAAAGGTTTTGAAAGAATATCCAAGTTGGAAAAAAAAACTGAAGTCCTAACTGAAAAAGCAGTTCAAAATAATAATTCAGCTCCAAAAGACGAGTTTAACATTGTTGTTGACAAAAACGGAAGTGGTGATTTTACCACGATTCAAGAAGCTATAAATGCCGCAAAAGCATTTCCTTCAGAAAGAATTACCATTTTTATAAAGAATGGAACCTACTACGAAAAAGTGAAAATTTATTCTTGGAACCCAAAAATTTCATTGATTGGCGAAAGTCGAGAAAAAACAATTATTACGTATGACGATTATTTCAAAAAGATAAATTTGGGCAGAAACAGTACTTTTCATACCTATACTGTTTTAGTCGAAGGGAGTGATTTCATAGCCCAAAACTTAACCATACAAAACACATCTGGACCGGTAGGCCAAGCTGTTGCATTGAATGTAAACGCAAATCGTGTGGTATTAACGAACTGTTCTTTATTAGGAAATCAGGACACGCTTTATACATCGGCAGAAGGAGCAAAAAACTATTTTAAAGATTGTTATATAGAAGGTACCACTGATTTTATCTTTGGAGATGCAACCGTGTTATTCGAAAATTGTATTATTCATAGCAAAAGTAATTCCTATATAACAGCTGCTTCTACTCCTCAAAATACTGAATTCGGGTATGTTTTTAAAAACTGCAAACTTACTGCCGATGAAAATGTGACAGAAGTATATCTTGGAAGACCGTGGCGGATTTATGCCAAAACTGTTTTCATTAATTGTGAAATGGGCAAACATATAAAACCCGAAGGCTGGCACAATTGGTCTAAACCTGAAGCAGAAAAAAACTCCTTTTACGCAGAATATAATTGTACCGGAGAAGGATTTCAGCCCAATAAAAGGGTTTCTTGGTCTCATCAACTAAAAAAATCAGGAGTAAAAAAATATACCATTGAAAATATTATGGGATTGGAATTTTCCAAAATAATAAAAGAATCTTATTTAAAATAAAAAAACATGAAATATAGATTTGCCTTTCTATTGCTGATTTCAATCAGTTGTTTTGCCCAAAACAATAATTTTCCGTCTGCTAAAGTTGACTCAATTATTAAACGGATTCAATTGCCTAAAATTCCTTTGTTTAAAATTGAGGTGACACGACTTGGCGCAAAAGGAGATTCAATTAGTGATGCCAAACCTGCCTTTGATAAAGCAATGGCGCTTTGCAAAAAAAATAATGGAGGTACAATAATTGTCCCAAAAGGTGTTTATACACTAAATGGACCCATTCATTTCGTTAGTAACGTAAAATTACATTTGGAAGATGGCGCGAAAATTCGTTTTGGTTCCAATCCAAAAGATTATCCACTCGTTTTAACCAGTTGGGAAGGAACAATGCTTTATAATTATAGTCCGATGATTTATGGTAATAACGTTGAAAATATAGCCATTACCGGAAAAGGAATTATTGATGGTGAAGCTAAAAATACTTGGATAAAATGGAAGTCTCTTGAAAAAGAGGACCAACTATTAAGTAGAGAAATGAACCATAATAATACTCCAATAAAAGAGCGAATCTTTGGAGAAGGTCATTACTTAAGACCTCAATTGATTCAGTTTGTCAATTCGAAAAACATTCTTATTGAAGATGTTCAAATAGAAGATGCTCCTTTTTGGTGTATCCATTTGTTAAAGAGTAAAAGCATAACAGTTCGAGGAGTAAAATATGATGCCCATAATTATAATAATGACGGCGTCGATCCAGAATATTCCAGCGACATTTTAATCGAAAATATTCTGTTTGATAATGGGGATGATAATATTGCCATTAAAGCAGGAAGAGATGATGAAGGTCGCAACAATTCCAATACGCCATCAGAAAACATCGTCATTAGAAATTGTGAATTCAAAGGGTTACATGCGGTTGTAATTGGTAGTGAGATGTCTGCCGGAGTTCGAAATGTATATGTCGAAAACAGCAAATTCCGAGGTTATTTAAAAAGAGGCATTTTTATAAAAACCAATTCAGATCGTGGAGGCTATATCAAAGATATTTATTTCAACAACCTAGCGTTTGGAAAAGTAGAAGATTGTATCTATATCACAGCTAATTATCACGGAGAAGGCAGTGGTTTATTTCCCTCTAAAATTTCAGATATTTCTTTTTCTAATATTAGTTGTAACGAGGCTACAAATACAGGAATCGTAATAGAAGGTTATCCGAATAAAAAAATAAAAAATATTAAACTGGATGCAATTACAATAAAATCAGCAAAAAACGGAATGACCATTACTAATTCTGAAAACGTAACAATTAATGAAGTTATAATAGGAGATAAAGCGACAATTCCTACAGCTGTAAAGTAAATTTTTTAAAACAAAAAACTAAATTTCATGAAACATATTTTCATTCTAATAATGCTAATTTCACTTAACTGCATTGCACAAAAGAAAACAATCTATTCCATTGGTGATTCTACAATGGCAAATAAACCAACAGAGAATGGAAATCCCGAGAGAGAGGTTGGGGTCAAATGTTATCCGCTTTTTTCAATGAAGACATTATAATAGATAATAGAGCCGTAAATGGCTGAAGTACTCGTAGTTTTATCAATGAAAAACGTTGGGAGGCTATATATAAAATTTTAAAGCCAGGAGATTATGTTTTTATTCAATTTGGACATAATGATGAAAAAGTTGCAGATTCAGCCCGCTATACCAATCCGCATACAAGCTACCGATATAACTTAATTCGTTTTGTAAATGATAGTAGAGAAAAAGGGGCCATTCCAATTTTATTTTCATCAATAGTCCGAAGAAATTTTAATGAACAAGGTGTTTTGGTTGATACGCATGGAGAATATCCGCTAGAAACCCGTTTAGTTGCCCAAGAATATAAGGTGCCTTTTATCGACCTGCAATATTACACTGAATTATTGGAAACATCCTATGGGCCAGAGAAATAAAAGAATTGCATTTGCATTTTAAAGCCGGCCAAATCCCTTATTATCCAGAAGGCAAAGAAGATAACACCCATCTTTCTGTAAAAGGAGCAACCGAAATTTCGAAATTGGCTATAAATCAAATTAGAATATTAGATAATCCTTTAGTTGAAAATCTAAAAAAAGCGATTAAAAATTAAACGATATCAAACGCGATTAATTTAAAAATACTCTTGAATACCATATACTATCAAAAAAAGAAATATCGAGCCACAAAGCCGAAAAGGCTGTTAAGGTTAACTATTTTTTAAATGGATATTCCAAAGAAAAACAAAAAAGCCCGTCAAAAAAAAGGATGGGGAAACTGGACTCGAACCAGTGACTTTCGGCTTATGAGCACGGCGAGCTGCCTATTGCTCTATCCCGCATTGTTTCGGGTGCAATGTTATAGCGAAATTTATCATTTGCGACAAAAATTTAAAAAAATGTTTTATTTCATCTGTCGACTTGATATAACTACCTTTGCAAATTAAATTATATATTAAATGGCACATAAAGCAGGTTTTGTAAATATCATCGGGAATCCAAATGTGGGGAAATCAACATTGATGAATGCCTTTGTTGGAGAAAGATTATCCATCATCACATCAAAAGCGCAAACAACCCGACACAGAATTCTTGGAATTGTAAACGGCGAAGATTTTCAATTGATCTTGTCTGACACTCCCGGAATCATCAAGCCGGCTTATGAAATGCAGGAATCGATGATGAATTTCGTGAAATCGGCTTTTGAGGATGCCGATATTTTGATTTATATGGTCGAAATTGGGGAACAAGAATTGAAAGACGAAGCTTTTTTTAATAAAATTATCCATTCAAAAATTCCAGTTTTGTTGTTATTGAACAAAATTGATAATTCTAATCAAGAGCAGTTGGAAGCACAAGTGGCTTTTTGGACGGAGAAAGTTCCTAATGCCGAGATTTATCCAATCTCAGCTTTGCAGAATTTTAATGTTCCCGAAGTTTTTCAAAGAATAATCGAATTATTGCCGGAATCTCCAGCTTATTATCCAAAAGATCAATTGACTGACAAACCGGAACGTTTCTTCGTAAACGAAACCATTCGCGAGAAAATCTTGTTGAATTACAGCAAAGAAATTCCGTATGCGGTGGAAATCGTGACCGAAGAATTCTTTGAAGACGAAAACATCATCCGAATTCGTTCCCTGATTATGGTGGAACGCGAAACCCAAAAAGGAATCATCATTGGTCACAAAGGTGCTGCTTTGAAAAAAGTGGGAATGGAAGCTCGAGCCGATTTAGAAAAGTTTTTCGGAAAACAAATCCATATCGAATTGTACGTGAAAGTCAACAAAAACTGGAGGAGCAACGCTAATATGTTGAAGAGGTTTGGGTATAATCAGTAAGATTTAAACAATCATAAAAAAAAGCTAAAAACCATTCTGAAAAGGGTGGTTTTTTCGATTTAAAAGCCCTTGATTTGGAATTTAATTGCGATTCTTTGAAAGAGTTGTATGTTTTTTTGTAAATTCGTTTTCCTATATTTTAAAATCAAGAGTAGATTTTTTGATTTTAGTTTTATTCTTTAACTGACTAATAACAAAAAATGAAAAATCAAAATCTGATTTATGTTTTAATAATTAATTTATTTTCCAATTTTATTTTAGGACAAAATAATTTATCATCAGATAATATTCGGTTAAATCAAATTGGGTTTTATCCAAATGGTCCCAAAATAGCCATTGTTATTGGTTCTAAACTAACTAAATTTAGTTTAATTGATTTTGAAAATCAAAAAGACACCATTTTTTCATCTAATTTAGAAAAAGGAGGGAATTGGAATTTGTCTGGAGAAGAAACGATGAAAGCTGATTTTTCTAAATATACAAAAAGCGGAAAGTATGTTTTGTATGTACAAGGTTTGGGTAATTCCTATCCTTTTGTAATTATGCCTAAAGTTCTTGAAAAGGCAACAAAGGCAAGCATTAAAGGGTTTTATTATCAAAGAATCGGAATCGAACTCAAGCCGCAATTCGCAGGTAAGTTTGCACGTCCAGAAGGACATCCTGATGATGACAAAGTGATAGTTCACCCTTCTGCAGCTTCTGCAAAAAGGCCAGCAGGAACAATTATTAGCTCTTCAAAAGGTTGGTATGATGCTGGTGATTATAATAAATATATTGTGAATTCAGGGATTAGCACGTATACACTTCTTGCGCTTTTCGAAGATTTTTCCTCTTATACTAAAACCCTAAATCTTACTATTCCTGAAAGCAAAAATGCAATCCCAGACCTTATTGACGAGGTGAACTGGAACTTGCGTTGGATGCTCACTATGCAGGATCCTGAGGATGGAGGCGTATATCACAAGTTGACCAATGCCAAATTTGATAAATTTATTATGCCAAATGAAGCTACGACGCCTCGTTATGTGGTAATGAAAAGTACTGCCGCAGCACTCGATTTTGCCGCATTGATGGCGCAGGCAAGTAGAATTTATAAAAAATACCCAAAAGAATTACCGGGATTATCAGATTCTTGTCGGG
Source organism: Flavobacterium sp. UBA5153 (assembly GCA_002413745.1). Taxonomy (GTDB): domain Bacteria; phylum Bacteroidota; class Bacteroidia; order Flavobacteriales; family Flavobacteriaceae; genus Flavobacterium. Next base: position 35,951 of record DHXP01000062.1, read on the forward strand.
TTGCAAGTGTCAAAGCGTATTTTTGGGCAAAGAAAAATCCAAAAGTCTATTATCAGCAGCAAACACTCGCGAATCCTAAAATTGAAACAGGAGCTTATGGTGATACTAAATTAAAAGATGAATTTTATTGGGCATCATGCGAATTATTTATTGCAACAGGAGATGAAAAGTATTTAACAGACAGTAATGTAGGTAGTACAATTTCCGAGAACATCAATATTCCTAGTTGGGGAAATGTTGGAATGTTAGGAGTATATTCTATGGTTCGAAATGCAGATAAATTTGCAAAAAATAAAAAAATTAGTACAATTATCAACCAAATGAAAACTCAATTTATAGCTGCTGCCAATGTTTTACAACAAAAAGGAGTTCTTTCTCCTTATGGAATTCCAATGGGAGTAAATCCTAAAGATTTTGCTTGGGGTAGCAATGCTGTTGCCAGTAATCAAGGAATGTTTCTCATAAAAGCCTATCTTTTGAGTAAAGACCAAAGTCTTGTAGATAGTGCTCAAGCTAATGCAGATTATCTTTTAGGGCGTAATGCGCTTGGATTTTCTTTCTTGACTGGATTTGGAATTAAATCACCTCAAAATATTCATCACCGAATATCATTTTCAGACGGAATTACGGAACCCGTTCCAGGCTTATTGGTTGGAGGTCCAAATCCAGGTCAGCAAGATTTGATAGAATGTAATGGAATTACCTATTCATCCAAAATCCCAGCCAAATCTTATCTTGATGTTCAATGTGCGTATGCCTCAAATGAAGTTGCCATAAATTGGAATGCACCATTGGTATATTTGTTGGGCGGTTTGGAAGCTGTGAAAACACAACGCTAAAATCTTTTTCAAAAAGTAGAGAAGTAATAAATTTGAGTTTCTAATAGCATTTTGTTTTGGGAATATCTTTGTAAAAACTTCTACTAGCTAGCATTGGATATCACTGGATGGCGAAGTATTGCTAATATCTTGAAGAGGTTTGGGTATAACAATTAATGATTTCAAAAATTTCATTTGGGCTCAAAAATATTTCTGTAAACCAAAGGTTTTTTAGTCTTTCTGTTAGCAATAATTTCGTCTAAAGTTTTATCATAATACTCCTGTAATATTAGTGGTTCTATAATACGAATGTTGTACATCCATTGAAAAAGCCAACCTAGTAATTCACGATTAATACCACATTTCATTGTCATTATATGATTGCCTTTCTTTTTTTCGAAATGTTGTGAATGATGCCAAAAATATTTTGAAACTAACGCACCTGTTACTGATGTGAATTCAATTTTAATATCATAAACTTCATCGTTTATGTTTTTAGTAATTCCAAAACGTTTGTCTAATTCTGTTTTTATTTTTTTTGAAAGTTGCTCAAAATTGTAGCCTTTATCAAGTGTTTTTATTTTCTTCAATTGACCTATTTCATAAATCACAATTTCTTGTTTGTGGTTCTCTACTCCAGTAACTAAAAAAGCTCCTCGATGATACAAGATAGATACAGGAGCAAAGTCAATTTTTTCTGTTTTGAAAGCGTGATTATCTACCGTATAATCGTTAATCAATTCTAGAATTTGAATGTATTTTTTATGAATTATTGCCCCAATCAAATCATCAATATTAGCATTGAAAATGCTATCTTTAGTGATTTCGTAAAAATGAGTATTGATTAATTGCTGATTGTCGCCATTAATAATCTCGTTTTTGCTTTGTTGTAAGGCATTTTGCAACAAATCCTTAAACAAATCAATATTATCTTTCCTATTTTCTTTTAACAGATTGGGTTGTGTCAATATGGCTAGATACAATGTGTTTATTGTTTTTTGAGTAAGCTCGTTTTTTGCAGTTTTTAAGTTTATTTTCCAAATCTTTTTGCGACAACCAGCAACCGTAATTATAAGTTGTTCATTAGGTTGAAAAAACACTTTCTCTACTTCTTTTAAATCACGTTGCAATTGACGAAGGCTTATTTCCGCATCTTTTTGTTTAAGATATTCTAAAATAGTGTTTGCATCAGCAGATGTCTGTTTGAGGAAATCATAAATTATTTTGAGCCTTTCGGTTTGTTTCAGCATAACTTTTATAATATGAAACTAATATAGGTTTTTTATACGACATAAAACGCCTAATAAATCAGGCTTTTTTAAAAGTTGTTAAAATGTGTTAATATATTTGTGGGAATTATAAAACCCTAAAAATGAAAAAAACACTAATTCTTACTTGTTTAATTTTTTTAATAATTGGTTGTAAAAAAGAGAATATCAATTCAGATGAAGATAACAATTCTTTAATTGAAAGATTTAGCCCATTTAGTAAAAAAAGAGTTCATATAAAAGAATTAAAATTAGATGAGAAAATATATTATTATGAAGGCAAGCCATTTGATGGAATAGCTTTTGATATGGCTGATGAAAAAAAAATAGAAAAAGAGTTAAGTTTCAAAGACGGCAAATTGGATGGAATTAGTAAAAAATGGTTTTTTAATGGAAAACCAGAATTTGTATATGATTATAAACAAGATAAACTAAATGGTAAACAACAAACCTGGTTTGAAAATGGTCAATTAAAAGAAGAATCTAATTATAAAAATGGTGTTTTAAATGGTAATATAAAAACGTGGTATGAAAATGGTCAATTAGCAAGTGAAACGAATTATCAAATTATTAAAAGGAAGCCTTTAGCAAATGGCGAATTAGTAAGTATAGATCAATTTGGAAATGAAAATGAGCTTGCTATTTCTATTGGAGTAGTTAAAGAATGGCATAAAAACGGTCAGTTAGCCTCACTTATGAATTATAATAAACAGGGAAATCAAAATGGTTCACAAACACGATGGTATGATGATGGAAAATATTATGAAATAAGTAATTTTAAAAATGGAAAGGGAATAGGTAAACTTCAAAGATGGTATAATTCCGGACAAATTGGGTATGAAAAAAACTTTTCTACTAATTTAGAAAAAGAATGGTATAACGATGGGGTTTTAAAAAGTGAGGAAATCGAATTTCACAAAAATAATTTTATAAAAATTAGAAGAAATTATTACGGTAATGGTGAATATTTAAGCACAGACTCAATTAGTAAATAACTTACATTAAACTTAAAAATGTTATGGTAAACATATTCGAATCAATAATCACTCATTTTAAAGAAAATGATATAATCCATCTTGCAAGACAAGGGCATTTTTATACTTACATTGGAGTTTCTACGACAAAAATTAATGGAAAGGAATTTAAGTCCATAACTTATAGAATTAGTCCAACTAATCAAAAAAGAGTAACAAAACAATTAATCGAAGAAACTTATAGATATTTTAGAATTCATAAAAAGTTTCCAGATATTAGTTGGTATAGAATAAAATTTCCTGATGAAATAAAATCGAGACCTTGTAATAAATCTGTTGCGAAAGGATTAATGACAACTATAATTGAAACTAAATAATGAAGAAGGTTATATTTTTATTTATGATTGGATTTTGCACATTAACAAATGCGCAAGAAGAACAAATTGTGACATTAACCGTTATAGGTCAAGGTAAATCAAAAGAAGAGGCGAAACAAGTTGCATTACAAAATGCGATTGAACAAACTTATGGGACTTTTATTTCATCGAAAAAAGAAATTATAAATAATAAAGTTACAAAAGATGAATTTGTTTTAGCTTCAAATGGTAATATAAAACAAAATGATATAATATCCGAAATTGAAATTCCTAATATTGGGTTTGTCGTAACTTTAAAGGTAATTGTGTCAATTACCAAGTTGACAGAATTTTCAGAAAGCAAAGGAGAAGTTATCGAATTTAAAGGAGGTATTTTTTCACAAAAAATAAAATTGCAAAAACTAAATGAAGCTGCAGAAAATATTGCAATTAGAAATCTCTGTTTATCAAGTTTTGAAATCTTAAAAAACGCTGTTAATTTTGAAGTTCAACATTCAGAACCACAAATGGTTGGTGAAGATAAAGGTAACTATGATAAAAATATTAACGCTTATAGTTTCAGTGATAAATTTGGTTATTACTTGAATGAAGTTAAACCAGATGATTACAAAATTATCTTTACAGTTAATGCAAAACAAAATGATAATTATTTTGTTTTTATGGACTATTTTAAAAAAACAATTCAATCTTTATCAATGACATCTGAAGAAGCTAAAGATTATGAAAATTTGAATAAGATTGTGTCTCAAGTTATTATTGATGATAGTATATATTATTTGAGAAACGAACAAAGTATAAAAGATTTGCATAATTTATTCATTAGAAGCAATATAATTCCTTCAACATTTAAAATTACTTCAAACATAAGAGAGCTAAATTTTTTATTAATGAACCGATATCTTAAAGATAATTATAGCTTTAATAATTTAAAGTCATTTGTCAATGTTGAAACCATAAGTACTGTATATGCTCAAGCTGACTATTCTGATGAATACAAATACATCTCAGAGAAAATTTTACATTCATCAAATATTTATCCGTTTTATCAAAATTTTTTCACTCCGATTTTGAATTTCTTTAAAGAAGAAACAGTAATTAATTATATTGACAATACAAGGAAAATTGAAATTGGAGATTTAGCTGAAAACTTAGAAAATCGTATTAAACTGAATACCAAAGAGATTAATTCTGTTACATTTACTTTTGATGAATATTTTACATTAAACGAAATAGAAAAAATAGACGCCTTTAAGATAGAACAGTTAGATTTTATTAAAACATTAAAAGAAGAAGAAGAAAGGTTGAAAAAACTTAAATTGGTGCAATTAGCAGGAGGTGGATATGAACCATACGAAGATTTTTATGGTAATAAATTCAATAATTATGGGGATATATTTGGTGATGGTGCCACAAGGACCACAGCAAATTTAATTGAAATACAAAAAAACAAAGTTTTAGTTAAAGTTTATATAACCAAAAACGGAAGTAATAGTTTTTGGAGTAATAACGGCAACCCTGGTAAACTATATTATGTTCCAATTGGTAAAGTAGTCAAATATTTAGATACCAACAATTTTAAAAATAAAAAAGGTGAATTGTCATTCCAATATAATTAAATTATTTAACTAAAAAATATAAACTATGGCATTATGTAGATGTGAAAAAGAAAAAAAACCAATTAGCAAGAAAAATCAATATACAATCAGAGTTGAACCAATTGGTTATCCTGAAACTTCATCAACTTGTGGAATTAAAAACTGTTTAAATCCAGGATTGATTTGGCTTACAAAAGAAGAGGAGGATAAATATAACGAAGAAGATGAGCGCTTTTTCAATTATGCTAGTGCTGTTAGTAAAGTAAAAGTTAAATAGTTTATGTTTATTAAACGTGAAAAATAATTTTATAAAAATGAAGATTTTGAATGTTTTTTTGCGTAAAAGTAAATTTACTTTCTTTTTAATGTTTTTCATCTTTTTTGCCCAAGCCCAAAAAGTCTTTTCCGTTCAATATGTAAACCAAGCAGATGTAAAAGTTTTCGTGGTCGATTACCCCAATCAAGCCGATTTAAAAGTCTATAAAGTCAAATATAATAATCAGGCAGGCAAGAATGATGGTTTATGGTTTTTTACCCAATATGCCAATCAAGCAGATAAAAAAATATTTTTCGTTCAATATGCCAACTAAGCTGATGTGAAAATTTATTTTATGGAATATTCGAATCAAGCAGGTTGGAACGATAATTCCAAAAAAGCCTATTTCTATTAAAATACCCTAGCCCTGATAGAAGCGGCATCCCACGCTTTTGGGCGTGGATATAGCGAATAGCAGGAAATAGCTCCAAGAAAAAAATTACGATTCCAAAATCTCCAAGAACTTCCCTTCCAATTCATTCATTTGCGAGTTGCCTTTAAACCGGATTTGCTTGGCGATGAAATAGAGTAAAAACCAAACGATTACCATTAGCAACATCACGATTAAATCCATTGTGGTGGGTTGTTTCAAGACATAGTTAGAGTAGGCGATGGCGCTAAAAATTACAAAAATTCCCGCAACCATAAAATGCAGAAATATAAAAAATGTCCATAAGGTGGGTTCCGGTCCAAATAATCCCCTGATGTGTGTTCCGTTATTGTCTTTTGGTTCCAATTCCAAATGCAAATGCGGCGACCAATATTCTCGTTTTGAATCGGGCATATTCATCCAAATATGATTGTGTTTTATCTTTAAATGACAATCTTCCGTACAATTGATTTTATAATTTTCGAATTTTTGACGAACAGCATCTATGTTTTCTTCGATATCTTTGTAAAAACGCAAGCGAAGTCTGATTTCATTATTGGCATCCATAACAGCAAATTTTTTGGTCGGTTTTATTAATAGGAGCGCAAAATAGTAAAAAAATTGATAGTATGGTATTTAACACTACCTTTGCAAAAAATTAAAATACCGTATTATTTGGATTTTTAAAGAATTATGGTTTTGGCTATCCAAAATCTAATCGTCACCCTGAGCTTGTCGAAGGGCTGAAATCTGAAATCAAAAATTAGAAAAATGAACAACATTGTAGCCATAGTAGGAAGGCCAAACGTAGGGAAATCGACGCTTTTTAATCGATTGATCCAGAGAAGAGAAGCTATTGTAGATTCGGTTTCGGGCGTGACCCGTGACAGAAACTATGGAAAAAGCGAATGGAACGGAAAGGAATTTTCGGTAATTGACACCGGTGGGTATGTTCGTGGATCAGACGATATTTTTGAAGCAGAAATCCGCAAGCAAGTGGAATTAGCCATTGATGAAGCTGACGTAATAATCTTTGTGGTAGATGTCGAAGAAGGCATTACACCAATGGATGACGTAGTTGCCAGACTTTTGCGTAAGGTAAAAAAGCCTGTTTTACTTGCCGTAAATAAGGTTGACAACGCCATGCGTGAAAAGGATGCTCTTGAGTTTTACAATCTTGGTTTAGGCGATTTTTACACTTTTGCCAGTATTTCCGGAAGTGGAACCGGAGATTTATTGGATGCAGTAATTGATGCTTTTCCGGTGAAACCTGAGCCAGTTCAAGAAGAAATTGTATTACCTCGTTTTGCAGTTGTGGGTCGCCCGAATGCTGGAAAATCAAGCTTTATAAATGCCTTGATTGGCAAAGAACGTTTTATGGTTACTGACATTGCGGGGACAACCCGTGATGCAATTGACACTAAATTTGATCGTTTTGGGTTCGAATTCAACATGGTCGATACCGCAGGAATTCGTCGTAAAGCAAAAGTGAAGGAAGATTTGGAGTTTTACTCCGTGATGCGTTCGGTTCGTGCGATTGAACACGCCGATATATGTATCTTGATTATTGACGCCACCCGTGGATTTGAAGGTCAGGACCAAAGTATTTTTTGGTTGGCCGAAAAAAACCGTAAAGGAGTTGTCATCTTGGTAAACAAATGGGATTTGGTCGAAAAAGACACCATGTCAACCAGAGATTATGAAGCCAAAATCAGGGAAGAATTAATGCCTTTTACCGATGTGCCCATTCTTTTTGTTTCGGCATTGACAAAACAACGTTTGTTGAAAGCACTTGAAGCTACGGTTCAGGTTTTCGAAAATAGAAAACAACGTATTGCGACTTCAAAATTCAACGAATATATGTTGAAAGTGATCGAAGCTTATCCGCCACCAGCTACAAAAGGTAAATATGTAAAGATTAAATATTGTATGCAATTGCCAACATTGACGCCACAGTTCGTGTTTTTTGCCAATATGCCACAATATGTTAAAGAAGCCTACAAACGTTATTTAGAAAATAAAATTCGTGAAAACTGGGATTTCTCAGGTGTTCCAATTGATATCTATATTAGAGAAAAATAAGATAAAAAGCCAAAAAAAATGAACTGCCCCCAAAAAGTTAGACACTATTTGGGGCTTTTTTTATACCTACTTTCAAGTGAGTTCATGATTTATTTTTTAGTTATGCCGGATTATTAATTGAATGTCAATCAAATCGGAAAAAAATAAATAAGTGTTTATATAAAAATTAAACCTTTGAATATTTTTCCAGTCTTACACACTTAACAAATTACATTATGTCCAAAATCTATTCTTTTTTATTGTTGCTCTTATTTTTTTATTCCGCAAATGCTCAAAACAACATTGTTATTGAAGGAACCGTATACGATATTAATACTCAGATTCCTTTAGAATTGGCGACGGTTTATTTTTCCAACGTAAAAGATTCAACCCTTATAGAATTTGCAACTACCGATAAAAAAGGCTTTTTTAAAATCAGCACCAAAAAATATGATAAACCAGTTTTTTTAAAGGTCAATTATATGGGATACCAACCTTATATTGAGGAACAAAATGGGTTTTCAGAAAGCAAAGATTTTGGAAAATTATACTTATTGCAAAATACTAACGTATTAAACGAGGTTGTCATAAAAAGCGAAGCTCCTCCAATACTGATGAAAAAAGATACTTTAGAGTTTAATGCAGCTTCTTTCAAGGTGCGTCCAGATGCCAATGTCGAACTTTTGCTGAAACAATTACCCGGATTTGAAGTCGATAATGATGGGAAAGTAACCGTAAACGGGAAAGAAGTAACACAGTTTTTAGTTAACGGAAAAGCTTTCTTTGATAAAGACGGCGCAATAGCATTAAAAAACTTACCCGCTGACATTATCAGTAAAGTTCAAGTGTCAGATTTTAAAACCAAAAAAGAAGAATTGGCCAAGCAAGAGTCCAGTTCAGATTATTCCAGTATCAACTTGACTATTGACGAAAAGAAAAACAAAGGTTACTTCGGAAAAGTAATGGGAGGATATGGCACTGATGATCGGTATGATACTAGTTTTTTATTGAATTATTTTAATAATAATCAAAAAATAAGTTTATTGGCTTCTGCCAATAATATTAATTCGACTGGTTTTTCCATGGACGATGTGTTTGATAATATGGGGAGAGGAAGAAATTCAAAATCTGGTGCAAAAATTTCTGCAAAAGGTATTACAGAATCTAATTTGGTTGGCTTTAATTATTTGGATCAATGGGATAAAGTTTTAGATGCAAGTGCAAGTTATAATTTTTCTAATACAGTAAATAATAACGAGAACAAATCCAACCAAGCTAATTTTTTGCCTACAGGGACTATTTTTACTGATGCTGATTCGAAAGCCCGAAATGAAAATACAGGAAACAAAGTAAATTTTGAATTTGAATATAAAATCAATCCCTCTGCAACACTTGTTGTTACACCAACAATTAATCAATCCCGCACCAACAGTATGTCCAATTCTTCCAGCTTCTCTAAGGATGAAAATGGGGATTCCTTAAACGAAAGTACGTCAAATTCAAACAAGGAAAACACTTCTTCGAATTTTGGGAATACAATAAACTTCAACAAAACATTCCAAAAAAAATCCCGTAATCTGAGTTTTGTTTTCAATAACACTAATTCAAATAGCGATTCAGAGGCTTTAAATCAGTCAAAAACTATTTTCTATCAAGGAGATAACCCAGATATCAACAGAAACCAAAATAGCAAGAATGGCAATACAGATGATTCTTATTCTGCCGATATTGAATACACTGAACCTATAAAGGATTCATTACGAGTTCGATTTGGTTCTGAATTCGGATGGGAGAATTATATCAATGACGTAAAAACATTCGATTATGATGGAATTTCACAATCTTATTCGGTCTTAAATCAAGCATTAACTAATTATACGACATCGAAACAAAATTCCGTTACTCCAAAAGTGGGCCTTACTTTCGAAAAAAACAAATTTACTTTTAATTTAAATTCCAGTACTTCTATTATTGATTTTGACAATCATTCCTTATATCTCAATAAAACTACCGATTTAAATCAGAAATATGTTTTACCTTTTGGCAGTGCACAAATTAGGTATAAGTTAGACCGATCAAAATTTGTTACTTTTAGATATAATTATTCGAATAGTCTTCCTTCTTCAGATCAATTATTGCCAGTGGAGAATTTGTCGAATCCTTTAAATACAATAATAGGAAATCCAAATTTGAGTCCTAATGAAAAAAATAGCCTAAATATCAATTTTAGGAATTTTGATTTTCGAACACGCTCTGGCTATACTTTGTATATGAGAGGTGATTTTTTAAACAACTCAGTAGTCTCGACTTCAGTGTATGATGCAAGCGGTAAAAGAACCACTACTTTTAAAAATGTTACAGGAACCTATACAACAGCTATTGGAGGAAATTGGAATCAAACCATAAAAAATGATGCCCACGTTTTAAGATATGGAGTAGGTTTAAATAGCAGTTATTCTTTGGATAAAGGATTTACCAATGCCGTTTTGTATGAGGCAAAATCATTGGGACTTGCCCCAAGAGTTTATTTTTCATATGATTATGGTGAACTGCTTACTATTGCGCCATCGTATAGTTTGTCCTACAACGAGTCCAAATATGTCAATTCTTCATTAAAAGCCAGCTCGAATGTGGTGCATAGTATTAATATGCAAATTACCAGCTATTGGCCTAAGAATTGGGTTTTTGGAAATGATTTCGGATATACCTACAATTCGAACATTTCAAATGATTTCAAAAAAGATTTTTATTTATGGAACACGAGTTTATCCTATGCTTTTTTTGATAAAAAAATGATACTAAAAGTAAAAGTCTATGATGTTTTAAATCAAAACCAAAGCGCCACAAGAACGATATCTCCAACAACAATTCGCGATGAAGAAAACACGGTTTTAAAACGCTATGCCATGTTTTCCTTAGCATATAAAATTGGGAATTTCGTGCAAAAAGAAAGAGGAAATCACTTTCAAAAAAGAGGAAGAGGTAGGGAAGAGTAATAATTTTTTGTTAAAAATTAAACTTTTTTTAATTACTCTTGTCTTACTAATCATTAACCTAACAAAAAACAAAAAAATATGAAAAAATTAATCATTGTCGCGCTACTTATTGTTGGATTTTCCTCTTTTGCTCAAGACCAAAATCAACCGGAGCAAAAATCGAATAAAAACCGTAGAGAAAAACTATCTCCGGAGAAAAGGAACCAGTCCCAGTTGGATAAAATGACAACCGAATTAAATTTGGATGCCAAACAGCAAGAGCAAATCAAACCTATTATTGCTGAACAAAACGCTAAAAGAGCAGCCATGCAAGCTGAAAGAATGGCGAACAGGGACAAACAAAAAAAAATGACTTCTGAAGACCGTGAAGCTTTTATGAAGAACAGAAAAGAGGAAAAAGAAGCAATGGATAACAAATTAAAAACCATTTTGTCACCGGAGCAATTTAAAAAAATGAAAGAAAATGAAGAGGCTAATAGAGCAAAAATGAGAGAATCCAGAGAATCCAGGGAACCACGAGACAATGGAGAACCAAGAGATAATAATGATATGCAATAATTGTAATAGGATTAAATAAAAGAGGCATAAACTGAATATTCAGTTTATGCCTCTTTTATTTGTATCATTCTTATTTTTAAATAATTATATATAAAATATGAGCCCGTCACAAAAGCTATTATTTTCTTTCATTTTTCATAGCCTCAAATCCTGAAATCACGTCAAACAACTCTTCGTCAATTGTGCTTTGGCGTAAATGATTGAAATTTTGGCTAAGATCATTCAACAATTCGTCAATATTTTTTTCCGCTCGTTGCATCGCTGCCAATCGGCTTGAGTTTTCACATGCCAAAGATTCAGCACATGCCTTGAATAAAGTCACGAAGAGATACTCTCGAATAAGTGCGGACAAAGTGGGTTTAAATCCTCCGGCAACTTGCGGCGTTGTTTTTGTGGGCCAGTGGAATTCTTCTAATTTATTTCTCCAATTTTCATCCAATGGCAAAAATTGTTGAAGCACGGGTTCGTAACCCGTACCGGATTTATGTTGATTGTGAAAAATATAAAATTCTTTCAAATTTCCTTTTTCCAGACTGTCCTGACTTTTAATCAAAATTTGTCCCACTAGAGAAGTAATCGCATCAACAGAATTAGGTACAAAAAAATGTTCTGTATTGGCAAAACCAACGTCCGACAAAAGCAATTGGATGCGATCACCCACAGCCCATATTTCTTTTTTGCCAGGCAAAGCATGGAGAGACTGTGAAACAAATTCTGCCAAAGAATCATTAAATTGGCCAACAAGTCCCTGGTCTGAACCGAAAACAATCGCACAAATTACGTTCTCGTTATTTTTTTTTGGTTCTTTCATTGCATTTATTGCATCAAATTTCTCCTCTCTAAAATAGGCGATGATGCCCAAAGCTACTACACGATAGTAATCTCCAAGGGAACTAACGGCCATTTCATACTGTCCGATATTTGATGCCGCCATTGCTTTCATTGTTCTGACAATGGATTTTATATCCTCGGCTCCTTCTAATTTTCTTTGTAAGTTTTGTAATGTATCCATTACGTTATGTTTTATTGGATTCTGGTTTAATTTGAAAATCAGCAAGAGTATTACTTGCAAGATTCAACAGAACTTCACGATCTGGATCGCTCAATTCGTCGTCTGAAAATAGGCGTTTCAAAATAGCATCGTTAATATCTGAAATGCTCTTGAGAAGGGCAGACTCCCCGTCCTGCATTTTGTCAATTGGAACATTGTCAAAAAGGCCGTTTGTCAATGCAAGCAGCACTAAAATTTGTTCGGGTACAGACATTGGTTGAAGTTCCTGTTGTTTAAGCCAGATGCGAATTCGCTTTCCGTGTTCGATTATGTTTTTTGTATGTTCATCCATCCGTGTACCAAAACGGGCATAGTTTTCTAATTCTTCGAATTGGGAATAGGCAAGTTTTAGATTTCCAGTAATAGAGCGATAGGCCGGCAATTGGGCTTTACCTCCCACTCGAGAAACAGATTTTCCTACGTCAACTGCAGGCAGAATGCCCAATTCAAATAATTTGGGCGATAAATAGATTTGACCATCCGTAATGGAAATGAGATTAGTGGGGATATAGGCAGAGATATTCTGGGCTTCGGTTTCAATAATGGGCAAAGCGGTTAATGAGCCTCCTCCAAGTTTTTCACCCAGATGGGTAGCTCTTTCCAATAATCGTGAATGGATATAAAAAATATCTCCAGGAAAAGCTTCGCGACCCGGTGGTCTTCTTAAGAGTAACGAAAGTTCTCGATAAGCGCGAGCATGATGTACCAGGTCATCATAAACAATCAATACATTTTTGCCTTGTTCCATAAAATATTCAGCAATGCTGGTAGCGGAATAAGGGGCAATATATTTCAATCCGGGGGCATCATTCCCTTCTGTTACAACAACAACAGTATATTCCATCGCCCCTTTTTCTTCCAGATTAGCGATTACTTTTGCAACCGAAGAGGCACGCTGGCCTATAGCACAGTAAATACAAATTACATCTTGATCTCTTTGATTCAGGATTGCATCAATTGCAATGGCTGTTTTGCCGGTCTGTCTGTCTCCTAAAATCAATTCACGTTGACCGCGACCTATCGGTATCAATGCGTCAATAACTTTTAGTCCAGTTTGCAAAGGGACAGTAACTTGGGCTCGATCCATAATGGCAGGGGCAGAGCGTTCAATTGGAAAACGTTGACTGAAGTTGATTGTCCCTTTTCCATCCATTGGTTCTCCCAAAGGATTTATCACTCGGCCAATTAATGCTTTGCCAACAGGAATGTCCATTACACGGCCGGTTCGTTCCACTTCATCGCCCACATTCAACAAATAATCTTCACCAAGAAGGATCACGCCTATCTCATTTTCATCAATGTTATAGGCTATTCCGGACAAGTCACCAGGAAACTTTAACAACTCTTCAAAACCAGTGCCCGGAAGACCGGAAACCCTGACAACTCCCGCTGATACGCTAATAACAGAACCAATTTCTCGGGGCAAAAAGGAGAAAACATACTTTTCCCTGCACTGTTCCAATTGATGGAATAGGGTATCAATAGTATTATTTAATTCGAGTACTGGCATTTTATTTTTTTTCAGGTTCTGCTTTTGTCTCTGGTTCTTCGTTCGGTTTTTCTTTCGTCATTTTCGAAATGCTTTTTTGAAGGGAATTGAGGTATTCCGAAATACTCCAGCCCATTTTATATCCATTTGCAGTAAGTTCGATGCCTCCAATTAGTTCGGGTGCGGTTTTAAATTGAAATTGGGTTTCAGTTTCAAGTATTTTGGTAACTGAGTTTTTAATTTCGGATTGTTGTTTTTCGGGTAGATCAAAAGCGCTTTGCACGAGAATTATATTTGAGCCGGATTTAAATGTTTCGATGAAAGATTTTTTTTCATCCTCTTTTAATTCATTTAGACGCTTGGTAAATAAGGCCACAGATTGTTCTTCCAAACTTAAAGAGGCAAGGTCGGCAAGAGTTTTTCTGGCTATTGCAAAAACTTCCTGCTGTGTCTTTTGGGCGATTTTATTGTTCAAGTTTTCTTGGGTCTCTTGAAAAACATTTTCCATTTTTGATTGCAAAACCCCGGCTTCTTTCCTTGCATTTTCTAGGAGTTTCTGACGTTCCTCCTTGGTTTCGGCAACCACTTTATCCATTAATTCCTTCCTCTCTTTATCGAAAGTGTCGTTTTTTTGTTTGAATTCAATTTTCTCTTTTTCGGCTTTTTCTTCTATAGCTTTTGCGTCTTCCAATTGAGAAACTATTTTTTTTTCACGTTCATCAATGGCGTTGAGAATGGGCTTATAAAGAAAGCGTTTCAGCAATCCTACTAAAATGAGAAAATTAATAATCTGGGCGATTACAGTAAACCAGTTAATTTTCATTTTTCATTTTTTTATTTAGCGATGACATGATTCCAAAAAGGGTTGGCAAAGATGAGAATCATCGAAACTACGAAACAGTAAATTGCTGTTGATTCAATCATCGCCAAACCCACGAATAAAGTTCTGGTAATTGTTGGCGCAGCATCAGGCTGCTGAGCAATTGAGCTTAAGGCCGACGCTACAGATTTACCCTCGCTAAGTGCGGGGAACATGCATCCAATACCCGTTGTTAATCCGGCAGTAATAATTGAAACTACTCCGATAATTGTCATATTGTCCATTTTAATTATCCTTTAAATTGTTGATTTATTCATTTGATTTATACTTCGATTTATAATTTGGTTATCCTGATTTTTGCACCGCAGCGGCAATATAAACAGTTGCCAGAATGCTGAAAATATAGGCTTGTACCATTCCCGTGAGCAATCCAAGCAAATTCATTACAATTGGAAATATAAACGGTGTAATACTTAACAGAATGGCGACAATCATCCCTCCGCTCATAATGTTTCCAAACAATCGTATCGCCAAAGCAATGGTTCGCGAAATCTCACTGATAAGATTAAAAGGCAGCATAATGAAAGTGGGTCGTAAATAGGATTTCAGGTAACCCAAAATTCCACTCTTTTCAATGCCAAAAAAAGGAACAGCCATAAATACACAAATTGCAAGCGCCACGGTTGTCGAAAGAGAACCTGTTGGAGGTTCATACCACGGAAAAATGATGCAAAGATTGGCAACGGCTATAAATAAAAACAGGGTTCCAATAAAACCGATATATTTTTCAGGTTCATTTAATCCGATTTCTTTAATTTGGTTTTTTATGGTTATTGTTATTATTTCAAGGGTACTTTGCCAACGGGATATATGGATGTCTTTTTTGAGGTTACGAGTAATCAGCCACGAAGCGATTGCCAGCAACAACATTAATATCCAGGTGGTGACAATGGTTAGATTAATAGTAATAAAACCATGTTCCCAAAAAATAGTTTCGTCTGGACTAAGTTTCATAACTTTCCTCTTTTTTTAATGGTATTTGTTTTTCATCAATTGATTTGGTATAGTTGACAACAATGTAACGGGCAATAATAAATCCAAGCACACAAATAAGTAACCTTTGCCAGTTACTTGAAGCGAGGTAATAAAATCCAACCATTACGATGCTTACCCGAAAAAAAAAGCTGCCCAAAATCCATAATGCAGGATTTTTTGATGAAAGCGTCTTTTTTACAGTAAGCCAAAGCCCACCAAAATATAGAGTTCCCATAATTAAACCAGCGATAAACACCATTATTCTATATGCAATTTCATTCATCTTTTTCCTCTTTATTTGAATTCATGTCTTTATGTTCTTTAGCTATCCAATGCCATGCGATTAGGCAACCAACAAATAACCCCATAATCAAAAACGATAATGTCCAAGAAAATGTTTGAGGATAAATTTTGTCCAGCCACATTCCTAACACCGCTCCCAACAATGCAGGGACTGAAACGGACCAACCTACCATTCCAAACATTCCTAAACCAAACCAAATACTTCTCTTATTTCTATGTTGAGCTCTAAGCTTGCGTTTTTCTTTTTCGCCAACTTGTTCACTAAATAAATTTGACCCTTTTTTGTCTGAAGTTTTCATTTTATTCTTTATGAAATTTTTCCAAGCGTTGAATGAATCCGCTTTCCATTTTTGCCATCACCGAACGCACATTTTTTTCTTTTTCATCTAAATTCATAAATTGTTTTTCAATCAATTCTTGAAGTTTGCCCAAATCAGCTCCGCCAATTGCATTACGAACAGCCACCATCACTTGCGAACCCGCTTTTATCAAAACACCTTCGTCAATTGCAATGTAATTATCACCCTCCTTTTCAGTTTCATAAGTAAAAATTCCAGGAACCAATGCGGCAACACAGTCAAGTCTTTGCGGCAATAAACCATAAAAACCTTCGCTTGTTTCTAATACAATTCTAGTGACATTCTTTATTTCAACGAAAACTCGAAATGGAAGAACAATTTTTAAATCCATTAATGTTGTCCCCATTTTTAGTTACTTTTTAATAGTTTCATTTTCTTTTGTTGATGGTTTAAAATTGGTGGAACCATTGTTGTTTATTTTTCCTTTTTCTATGGCATCTTCGATTGTCCCAATCATATAAAAAGCACTTTCAGGTAAATCTTTAAACTCATCCGCAAGAATACGTTCACATCCATCAAGAGCCTCTTTCAAACTGACATCCTTTCCCTTGATTCCACTGAATTGCTCAGTGGTGAAAAAGGGTTGCGTTAAGAAACGTTCTAAACGTCTTGCCCGATTTACCAAATTTCGGTCAATAACAGATAATTGTTCCAGCCCAAGCATAGCAATAATATCCTTGAGTTCTTCATATTGCGCAAGGGTTTGTCTTATTTTCTGCGCAAGCTGATAATGTCTTTCTCCAATAATTCCTGGAGTTGCCATTTTTGAATTGGATTGTAACAAATCGATGGCAGGATACAGACCTTCGCTCGCTTTTTTTCTGGAAAGCACTATCGATGCCGATAGATGGGAAAAGGTATGAACGGCAGCAGGATCTGTTAAATCGTCGGCGGGTACGTAAACGGCTTGAATAGAAGTAATGGCTCCCGCATCGGTATTGGCAATCCGTTCTTCCAATTTTGAGAGTTCAGTTTCCATTGTGGGCTGATAACCTAATCTTGAAGGCATTTGTCCCATTAACCCTGAAACTTCCATTCCTGCTTGAATAAACCGAAAAATATTATCGATAAGCAACAGTACATCACGGTGTTCATCATCACGAAAATATTCTGCCATTGTTAAGGCTGCATGACCTACACGAAAACGTGCGCCTGGAGGTTCATTCATCTGGCCAAACATCATTACCATATTCTTTAATACATCGGCTTCTTTCATATCATGGTAAAGTTCTTGTCCTTCTCGGCAACGTTCTCCAATACCACAAAATATACTTACGCCTTTGTTACGTCCAACCATATTATGGATCATCTCAGTAAGCAAAACTGTTTTGCCTACGCCCGCTCCGCCAAACAAACCTGCTTTTCCACCTCTTTCCAATGGTATCAGTATGTCAATGGCCTTTATGCCTGTTTCGAAAATTTCAGATTTTGTAGATCTTTTTGCCAATGGAGGTGGTGATTGATGTATATTTCGTCTTTCATAATTAGATAAAGGTTCTAGTAGATCAATAGTATTTCCGAAAACATCGAACATCCTACCCATAATTTTTTTTCCAACCGGCACAGAAAGTTGTTTTCCATCGTTTTCTACACTCATACCGCGAGCTAATCCTTGGGTGGGTGTTAAAGCAATACCCCGTACATGATTTGCATCTAATTGGGTTAAAACTTCTATGATAATTTGCTTATCGATTCCTGTATAAAGGACTGTATAAATGGAGGGTAATTTATTTTCGAACCAGACGTCCACAACGCTACCTCTCACAGAAATAATTTTTCCGATGCTGATAGATTTTTTTTTATGCTGTGAAACTGTTGCCATTTTTCGAGTTAAAGGATAGATGTTCTTATAACTTTTTATATTTTCAGTCTTTGCAATCACGCTAAAGATAAAGGAGCTTGCAACCTATAAAAATTTAACAACGGAATACGAAAGACAAATACTATAAATACTTTTTTCGTTGTTAAATTATTTTAGTGTTTGATGTTTCCTGAAACGGAAATGAATTTCTAGTTTATAAATAGAATATCCCGTTTGAATAGTAGGTCTTAAATATAGAAAATTTTACATAAAAGTAAGAAAATTTTTTGAAAAACAGTTGTATATGATAATAAAAAAATCTTATGGGCGTTTATTTGAAACGGTTTTTTCCTAAAGGGTTGCATTATTTTGTTTTAAAAAGTAAGCTAAAATGAGGTTTTAATAGATGCATTTCAAATTTTTGGAAAACAGAAAAGAGTTCCAATTTCTCGAAACTCTTTTTTATATTTTTAGGTTAAAAACTGACTACTGATTTACCAATCCCCGCCGCTTCCGCCGCCGGAGAATCCTCCACCGCCAAATCCACCGCCGAAACCTCCGCCGCCAGAAGAGCCGCCTCCAAATCCACCGGAATCACCACCGCCAAATCCGCCACGACCCAAACTGCTCAGGATAATTACATCCAATAAACTTGGTCCTCCACCAGAATTTCCGGAGTTTCCTCCGTCTTTTTTGTTTCTGGAAATCAAAACAAGTATGATGACAACAATAATTATAATGGGTAAAATGGGAAAGTTTTTTTCTTTAGTTTGTTTTCTTTCCCCTTTATATTTTCCTTTGAAAACATCAAAAAGGGCATCGGCACCTTTGTCTAACCCTTTATAATAACTTCCGGCTTTAAATTCAGGGATGATGATATTTCTGGTAATTTCGCCCCCAATTCCTGCTGTCAATCGGTCTTCAAGACCATAGCCTGGCGAAATCCAAATTTTTCTTTCGGCTTTAGCCAATAAAATTAACACGCCATTATCATTTTTTGCACTTCCGCCAATTCCCCAGGTTTGTCCCCATTTTGGAGTTAGAATTCCGATGTCTTCGCCTTTCAGGCTTTCGATGGTGATAACCACAATTTGCGTTGAGGTAGAATCGGAATATCTAATGAGTTTTTCTTCTAATTGTGCTTTTTCGGTGGCACTTAAAACATTGGCATAATCATAAACGCTGGTTTGGAAATCCGGTTTTTCAGGAATTGTAAATTGGGCAAAACTGATTTGTGTAAACAGGAAACAAACGAGCAGTTTCAGGAAAATAGAAGTAATCTTTTTTTGTAATAACATTATCCTTTCGATATTTCATTAGACAATTCATTTGTGTCGTTTTCTTGCCAAGGAAAATGGTTGTGCAATTGTTCTCCAGCCATTAAAATGCCATCGATTAGTCCTTGCTTGAAATTTCCGGTTTTGAATTGAATCGACATAACTTCTTTTGTGCTGTCCCAAAAATCATCGGCAACCACGTCGTGAATGCCTTGGTCTCCACAAATCACGAATTTTTTATCGGCAACGGCCAGATAAATTAAAACCCCATTTTTGAGTTGGGTTTCGTGCATTTTTAGTTGTTGAAAAACTTCCAAAGCCCTATCGTATGGAGCTTTGGAAGTTGTTTTTTCAATGTGGACCCTAATTTCGCCAGAAGTCTCTTTTTCAGCCATACCAATAGCTTCAACAATTGCTTGCTCTTCCTCTTTGGTTAAAAAATCTTCTACTTTTGACATAAGTTTTTTTTAAATTCCTTTTGTTAAGTCCCGCCCAGGCGGGATTGGGGAGGAGAATTAGAATTTCACTTCTGCAGGTTTTTCTGCACCAGCTACTGCTTCGAAATATGGCTTTTCTTTAAGGCCATACATTCCAGCCAAAATATTTCTTGGAAAAGTGTTAATATTATTGTTGTAAGGCTTAACGGCTTCATTAAAACGAGTTCTAGCTGTTAAGATTTGGTTTTCTGTACTGGCAAGTTCATCCTGTAATTTCATAAAGCTTGCGTCAGCTTTAAGGTTTGGATATTGCTCAACACTTACTAATAATCGAGACAAAGAAGAGGAAACACTAGATTGTGCCGAATTAAAAGCAGCTAATTTTTCCGGAGTAATGTTTTTAGGGTCAATTGTAATGGAAGTTGCTTTTGAACGAGCCTCCATTACCGCTGTTAAAGTGCTTTTTTCATGTTCAGCATATCCTTTTACGGTGTTTACCAAATTTGGGATAAGATCATTTCTTCTTTGATAAGCAGTATTAACATTTCCCCAACTTTCTTTCACGTCTTGATCGTAAATTACGGATTTGTTATAAATTCCACTTGCCCAGCTGTAAATTCCAATAACCACAATCGCTACAATAATCCAAGGTAAAAATTTTTTAAAATCCATTTTTGTTTAATTTAAAGTTTAGTTTGTTTATTTTTCTGTTTTTTATTCCCTCTTTGCTCCGTCAGTTGAGTGGAAGTTAGGAGGATTAAAGCTCATTTTTGATATTCGTCAACTGCAATCTAATCGTTTCTAATTTGCTGATGATTTCATATTTATCCAAGGTTTTCTTTTGTCCTTCCTTTAAATGGGTTTTGGCGCCTTCGAGAGTGAAACCTCTCTCTTTTACCAGATGAAAGATGAGCTGTAAATTCTTGATATCCTCGGGCGTAAACATTCTATTGCCTTTGGCATTTTTTTTTGGTTTCAGAATATCAAATTCGTTATCCCAAAACCGGATAAGCGAAGCGTTAACATCAAATGCCTTGGCGACCTCGCCAATGCTGTAATATCTTTTATCAGGTTGTAGCTCTATGTGCATTAGTCTAATGATTGATTTTCTTGGTTGGCCAATTTAGAAATGGCAACATATTCCACCGCCGAAATATTTCCATAATAAAAATTGAGCGGGTTTACCACTTTTCCGTTTTTGTGCACTTCATAATGACAATGAGGACCTTCGGATCTCCCTGTGCTTCCCACATATCCTATTATGTCGCCCCGTTTTACATATTGTCCAACCTTGCATTTATATTTACTTAAATGAGCATACAAAGTTTCGTAGCCAAAACCATGCCGAATAACGATATGATTTCCAAAACCAGAAGCTGTATTGTCGGCCTGTGCCACAACTCCATCGCCGGTTGCAAAAATTGGAGTCCCGGTTTTTGCGGTAAAATCCATTCCTTCATGCATTTTTCTGGCTTTGGTGAAAGGATCGGTTCGATAACCAAAACCCGATGCCATTCGTTTTAAATTCTCGTTTCTCACAGGTTGAATGGCGGGAATTGCCGCCAATAATTTGTTTTTTGCTTTCGCCAATTTTAAAATATAATCCAATGATTTCGACTGGATAGCCAGTTCTTTACTCAGCACATCAACCCTTTTTGTGGTGTTCAGCACCAACTGAGAATTGTCATATCCTTCTAATGCTGCATACCGATTTATATTACCAAAACCTGATTTTCTTTCCTCTTCAGGAATGGGAGAAGTGTTAAAATATACTCGATACAAATTATTGTCTCTATCTTCAATAGCCGAAATAGCATCATCTACCTGATCCATTCTCTTGTTCAGAATGGCATAATTCAGTTTCAGATTTTCAATTTCACGGGCTTGCAATCTATTTTTTGGCGTTTCAAAATAGGGAGTGTTCAATAAAACCACAAAACTTAAAAAACCAAACAAGGCCGATGCTACTAAAAACAACGCAACAACTCCAAATTTTATTCTTTTTCTTGTTATTATTTTTTGATACGCCAGATTTTCGGAATCGTAATAATATTTTACTTTCGCCATATTTTAAAATACCCTATTTTTGCACATTGTAAAAACGTTAGTCGAACAAATTTAATAAATGTTTCATTTGTTCTGCCCTTTTTTTAATAATAAATAAAATAATGTGCTTTTCCAGCTATTCGTTGCGATTCGTTATTGCAAGGAACGAAGCAATCTCATCAAAAGATTGCTTCGTTCCTCGCAATGACTGGATTTCATTACTATCTGGGGCAAAAAATAATTAGATAATTCAAAAAAAACTTTGTGCCTTAGAGCCTTTACTTCGTCAGTTCGCTGTCGCTCGGGTGTGGCAAAATATATAACAAGAATATGAAATCACAAGACGTACGCAAACAATTTCTGGATTTTTTCGAAAGCAAAGGACATTTAATTGTTCCATCGGCTCCAATAGTTCTCAAAGATGATCCAACCCTGATGTTCAACAACTCAGGAATGGCGCAGTTCAAGGAGTATTTTCTTGGAAATGCGAAGCCAAAAAGCAAGAGAATAGCCGATACCCAAAAATGCCTTCGCGTTTCAGGGAAACACAACGATTTAGAAGAAGTGGGAATTGATACGTATCATCACACGATGTTCGAAATGCTGGGAAACTGGTCCTTTGGAGATTATTTCAAAAAAGAAGCCATCAACTGGGCTTGGGAATTGTTGACTGAAGTGTATAAAATTCCAAAAGACATTCTTTACGTTTCCGTATTTGAAGGAAATGCAGAAGAAAATGTTCCTTTCGACCAAGAAGCTTATGATATTTGGAAAACCTTAATTTCCGAAGACCGAATCATTCTTGGAAACAAGAAAGACAATTTCTGGGAAATGGGAGACCAAGGACCTTGCGGACCTTGTTCAGAAATTCATGTGGATATTCGTTCTGCCGAAGAAAAAGCGTTGGTTTCAGGAAAATCTTTGGTCAACAATGACCATCCACACGTGGTGGAAATTTGGAACAACGTATTTATGGAATTCAACCGTAAAGCCGATGGCACGCTCGAAAAATTACCGGCGCAACACGTCGATACCGGAATGGGTTTCGAAAGACTTTGTATGGTTTTACAAGGCGTTCAGTCTAATTATGACACCGATGTTTTCACGCCAATTATTCAACATATCGAAAAAATCACCGGGGCAAAATATACCGTCAAAGCCAAAGACGAAGAAGAAGAAAAAATCAATATCGCCATTCGCGTCATTGCGGATCACGTTCGTGCCGTAGCCTTCGCCATTGCCGATGGACAATTGCCGTCAAATACTGGTGCAGGTTATGTAATTCGCAGGATTTTGCGTCGTGCCATTCGTTACGGATTTACATTTTTGAACACCAAGGAAGCTTTCATTTACCAATTGGTGGAAACTTTGAGCAACCAAATGGGGGGCTCGTTTCCTGAGATTGTTTCCCAGAAAAACCTGGTTATGAATGTTATTCGTGAAGAAGAAAGTTCCTTTTTGAGAACATTGGATCAAGGTTTACAATTGCTCGAAAACGTAATTAAATCAATAGAAGGAACAACGGTTTCGGGTCAGAAAGCGTTCGAATTGTATGATACTTTTGGATTTCCCATCGATTTAACCGCCTTGATTTTAAGGGAAAGAGGACTGGAATTAGACGAAGCGGGATTTGACAAAGCGATGCAGGAACAAAAAAAACGTTCTCGCGCCGCTTCTGAAGTTTCTACCGAAGATTGGACAATTTTAATTCCTGGAAATGTAGAGACATTTGTGGGTTATGATAAAACTGAAAATGACGTGAAAATCACGCGTTACAGAAAAATTGATTCTAAAAAAGATGGCGTTTTATTCCAAATAGTTTTGGATGCAACCCCTTTTTATCCGGAAGGTGGAGGACAAGTGGGAGATAGAGGAACGTTAGTTTCTGCCAATGAAACCATCGAAATTATAGACACGAAAAAAGAAAATAACTTAATTCTACATTTCGCAAAAAAGTTGCCTGAGAACGTTAACGGCAGTTTTGTTGCCAAAGTAAATCAGGATTTAAGACGCTTATCTTCTAGAAACCACTCTGCGACACACTTGATGCACCAAGCCTTGAGAAGCATTTTGGGAACACATGTAGAACAAAAAGGGTCATTGGTAAACCCGAATTATTTGCGTTTCGATTTTTCGCATTTTGCAAAATTAACCGATACCGAATTACAACAAGTGGAGGATTTTGTAAACGCTCGAATTCAGGAGCAATTGCCATTGATTGAAAGAAGAAATATTCCATTTAAACAAGCGGTTGACGAAGGTGCAATGGCATTGTTTGGAGAAAAATACGGAGACGAAGTTCGTGCCATAAAGTTTGGTGAGAGTATGGAATTGTGTGGTGGAATTCATGTGAAAAATACCGCCGAAATTTGGTATTTCAAAATCGTTTCCGAAGGTGCTGTTGCAGCCGGAATTCGTAGAATTGAAGCGATTACCAGCGATGCGGTAAAAGCCTATTTTGAATCGCAGGAAAACACTTTGAATGAAGTTGAAATTGCACTAAAAAATCCGCAAGATGTGATGAAAGCCGTTCATTCATTGCAAGACGAAAATGCAAAGCTGAAGTCCCAAATTGAGTCTTTGATGAAAGATAAAGTCAAAAATTTGAAAGCAGCTTTGTCATCAGAACTACAAGAAATAAACGGAATTCAATTTCTGGCCAAACAAGTCGATTTGAGTCCGGAAGGAGCAAAGGATTTGGCTTATGAATTGGGCAATTTAGGAAAAAATATGTTCTTGGTTTTGGCCACGGCCGAAGAGGATAAACCAATGTTGAGCTGTTACATTTCGAAAGAATTAGTTGCCGAGAAAAAACTGAATGCTGGAAACGTAGTTCGCGAACTTGGAAAATTCATTCAAGGTGGAGGAGGTGGGCAACCGTTTTTTGCCACAGCCGGAGGGAAAAATGCGGAAGGAATTCAGGAAGCTTTGACGAAAGCCGTTGAGTTTGTGAAGTAGTCTATATGGCTTTTTTGTCTCGCAAAGACGCGAAGGCGCAAGTGTTAGTGGATAAAAAAATTGATTAATAATAGCTTTGTTTCTCTGCGACTTTGCGAGATTTTTAATATATTAGCGAGAAATGCAAAGATGACTGAAAACGAGATTTCTAGAATTGTTGTTGATGTTTCTTATAAAATTCACACTAAACTTGGACCGGGATTGTTAGAGTCAGTTTATGAAGCAATTCTTTATTATGAATTATCTAAACGAGGTCTGAATGTGGAAAGACAGAAACCATTACCTGTAATTTGGGATGAAGTGTTTTTGGATATAGGTTTTAGAACAGATTTGATAATTGAAGACAAAGTAATTATAGAAATAAAATCAGTCGAACAAATTGCAAATGTTCACCCGAAACAACTTTTAACTTATCTAAAAGTAACTGGGATGAAATTAGGATTGCTGATTAATTTCAATGAATCATTAATAAAAAATGGAATTACAAGAATAGTTAATAATCTCTAATCTTTGCGTCTCTGCGACTTTGCGAGAAATCATTATGAATTTCAGAACCCAAATATCCATTTCCAAAAGTGATTTTCCAATAGATTACAATTCCAAGATTGTGTCTTTGGGTTCTTGTTTTGCGGTAAATATGGCCCAGAAACTGGACTATTTTAAGTTCCAAAATACTTGCAATCCGTTTGGGATTTTATTTCATTCCTTGGCAATTGAGAAATTAATCGGGTTTGCTGTTTCCCAAAAAGAATTCACGGAGAAAGACCTCTTTTTTCATAATGAATGCTGGCATTGTTTTGATGTGCATTCTGAATTGAGTAATTCCAATAAAGAAGAATTGATTGTCAATTTGAATGAAATCATCCAATCAACACATCAACAAATTTCCGAATCCACGCATATTATTATCACTTTGGGAACCGCTTGGGCCTATCGAAACATCGAAACCAACGAAATTGTTGCCAATTGTCACAAAGTGCCACAAAAAAAATTCAAGAAAGAATTGCTTTCGATTGAAGAAATCAAGCAAAGTATAGAAAACATCATCAGGTTAATTTCTTCAATAAATCCAAACACAAATTTCATTTTCACGGTTTCGCCAGTTCGGCACATCAAGAACGGTTTTGTGGAAAACCAAGTGAGCAAGGCAAATTTGATAGCTGCCATTTATCAGCAACTGCAAACTGATCACTGCAAACTGACCACTGTATACTTCCCTAGCTACGAGATTATGATGGATGAATTGCGTGATTATCGTTTTTATGCCGAAGATATGTTGCATCCCAATCCCGTGGCGATAGATTATATTTGGCAACGGTTTTCAGAAACCAATGTTTCTCAAGAAAGTCATTCGATTATGGAAGAAGTGGCCAATATCCAAAAAGGATTGGCACATCGACCTTTCAATCCAAAAGCTGAAAGCCATATAAAATTCGAAGTCAAATTGGCAGAAAAAATCACCAATCTTATGTCTCGATATCCATTTGTGAAATTCTAATTTTTCAGAATAATTTTTCAACAAAAAAACCGCGACATTTCTGCCACGGTTATGTTTTTCAAAAGATTACTTCACACAGAAAATTTTCAGGACTCGCAATGACTCAACACCGCTATCTGAAATCTGCAATCTGCCTACTTTTTCATTGGTGGATATTGCGCCAATATTTTTGCGACAAATTCGTTGATTTGTCCCTCTTTTTTGGAACGATTTTGAGTTAAGTAACCTACTCCTTCACCTTCCCAAATTAATTCTTTTTTCTTGGCATCAATTAAATCGATATAGAGCGTTCCTTCGGTTGAGGTACTAACATAAGTTTGCCCTCCCCATAAATAAGGATTCCAGCCATAACCCCAGCCATAACCCCAGCCGGTATTATATTGATTGACATCTACATGTTCTCGTTCTTTAGTAAAAATGTTTATCAGTAAATCGGGTGTGTCACTTTTGGTCATTCCTTTATTGCTGAGTTCGAGGTCGATGGCATGAAGAATTCGTTTCTTATCCAAGTCTGAAATCGCGACTCTGTCAATACCTCTTTTATGAAATGCATAGGTTTTGTATTGACTAAAATCAACATTTTTGTCATAATCGGAATATACACTAACTGCGGAGCCACAAGATCCCAATATAAAAAGTAGGAGTAGTGGAAGGGTTTTAATTGCTTTCATATTTTTGATTATTAGATAATTAGAAAGATTAAAGTTACAACAATATATTCAAAATGCCTAAATAGATTGGAATAGTTATTTTCGGTATTTAAAATTTAACTCAGCGTATTCAAACGCTCAATCTATCACGATAGTTTTGGAGTTTAAAAATCAAATAATCCCTCTTCAACGATATTGGGAATGGTAACTTTCAATAAAGGCTGTGTCGCCATCGCTCTTTTTATGGCAAAAATAGCTCCTTCATTTCGGGCCCAACTTCTTCTGGAAATTCCGTTGTTGACGTCCCAGAAAAGCATTGATTCTATGCGCTTTGAAGCCTCTTTTGTCCCATCAAGAACCATACCAAATCCACCATTAATGACCTCGCCCCAACCAACGCCTCCGCCATTGTGAATCGATACCCAAGTAGCACCACGAAAACTGTCGCCAATCACGTTTTGTATCGCCATAGCGGCAGTAAAGCGGGAGCCATCATAAATATTCGAGGTTTCTCTATAAGGGGAATCTGTGCCCGAAACATCGTGATGGTCACGGCCTAACACGACTGTTCCAATCTCGCCTTTGGCAATAGCCTGATTAAAAGCTTCGGCGATTTTCATTCTGCCTTCGGCATCGGCGTAAAGTATTCTGGCTTGTGAGCCAACGACCAACTTGTTTTCCTGCGCGCCTTTTATCCAGCGAATATTGTCCTGCATTTGCTGCTGAATTTCTGCCGGAGCCGTTTTCGCCATTTCTTCAAGAACATCGCAGGCGATGGCATCCGTTTTTTGTAAATTTTCCGGATTTCCTGAGGCACAAACCCAGCGGAAAGGTCCAAATCCGTAGTCAAAACACATTGGACCCATGATATCCTGCACATAACTTGGATACCTGAAATCAATATGATTCTCGGCCATAACATCTGCACCGGCACGAGAAGCCTCAAGTAAAAAAGCATTCCCGTAATCGAAAAAATAAGTTCCCTTTGCAGTGTGTTTATTGATGGCATTGGTATGTCGGCGCAAGGTTTCCTGTACTTTTTCCTTGAATAAATCAGGATTATTGGCCATCATTTCATTGGCATCCTCAAACGAAATATCCGCGGGATAATACCCGCCAGCCCATGGATTGTGTAAGGAAGTTTGGTCTGAACCCAAATCAATATGAATATTTTCTTGGTCGAATTTTTCCCAGACATCCACCACATTTCCCAGATAAGCGATGGAAACTATTTCTTTATTGGATTTTGCCAAAGCGACTCTTTTTACCAATTCATTAATATCTTCGATAACCTCGTTTATCCAACCTTGACTATGTCGAATGTGGGTAATTTTTGGATTGACTTCGGCGCAAACCGTAATACAACCGGCAATATTTCCGGCTTTTGGTTGTGCGCCACTCATTCCTCCCAATCCTGAAGTGACAAACAATCCACCTTCGGGACTGCGTTTTATTTTTCTGAAACCGTTCAGAACGGTAATCGTGGTTCCGTGAACAATGCCTTGTGGGCCAATATACATATAACTTCCGGCAGTCATTTGCCCATATTGCGAAACGCCAAGTGCATTGAATTTTTCCCAATCATCCGGTTTAGAATAGTTAGGAATCACCATTCCGTTAGTCACGACAACTCGTGGAGCTTCTTTGTGGGAAGGAAATAATCCCATAGGGTGACCCGAATAAATGGTCAGTGTTTGATCCTCGGTCATTTCTGACAAGTATTGCATTGTCAATAAATATTGCGCCCAGTTTTGGAAAACCGCACCATTGCCTCCGTAAGTAATCAACTCGTGAGGGTGTTGCGCCACGGCATAATCCAGATTGTTTTGAATCATCAACATTATGGCTTTGGCTTGTTCACATTTTCCTGGATATTCCTGTATTGGTCTGGCGTACATTTTATAATCTGGGCGAAATCGGTACATATAAATGCGCCCATAGGTGTTTAGTTCTTCCGCAAATTCTTTGATTAGTTCCGCGTGATGTTGAGGTTCGAAATAACGAAGGGCATTGCGAAGCGCTAATTTTTTCTCCTCTGCCGAAAGAATTTCTTTTCGTTTTGGCGCATGATTGATGGTAGTTTCGTACCGTTTTGGTAGTGGTAAAACATTTGGAATTCCTTCTTGAATTTGTTCTTTGAAACTCATTTGTATGTTTATTTGTTGATTCGGTTATTTGTTGATTTGAGATGGTACTTCATTTTCAAATTTTCAAATTGCCTCATTTTCTAATTTTTCCAGTTTTTTTATCGAATCCATAAGGGCAATGGCGACAACCACTCTTGCAACAATAGCCGCGTTTTAAATGGAATTTTTCGGTAAAGCATTTATAGCCTTCCGGCGTATAATAAAAATCTTCGCCTTCGATTAATTTATTTTCATTACTTTGTTCGTTCATACCTACAAATTTATAAACTTTAAAACGAATGTTTCTAATTGTTTCCAACTATTTAATTCCGAATGGATACCGCGGATTGACCGTATTTCCATTTGTACTTGTAAAATAACGATTGGATAAAGGGAATTTAGTTTTTATAAATCACGAACAAATTCATCTGCTTCAGCAATTGGAGTTGCTGCTGCTTTCTTTTTTTATTTGGTAATTTATGAAGTTTTTCCTTGTGTTTATCGCAACACAAAAACACTGATTTGACTTATAGAAACATCAGTTTTGAGCGAGAATCTTATATCAATGAAAAAGACCTTGACTATTTAAAGCAAAGGTCTTTTTATAAATTTTTGTATTATCGTTAGGTTATGAACGCTACGGATATTCGACAAATGGGTTTTTAATTGATGTATGGAAATCCATAGATAATCCACCGGCATCATCTGCATAAGTATCGCCAGCTAAACTAGAATCTCTCCAAATACGGCAAATCAGTACGCTGGAATAAGTCATTCCTGTTCCGTCGATGCCTGTCCCTATAGTAGTTAAAAGATGTTGGTTAACGGTGAAAGGGCCAGTTGCAATGCCAGTAATCGTAGTAACTGCAGAAAAAGTTCCTGTATTTAAATTTGCCCAGGTGTAATCTAAATTCCATTGTACATCTCCTGATCCTGTTGATTTAGGAACCCAATGGATATGTGGATAAATGGTTGTTCCGTCTTTCCAGTTATGGGGTAATTGTAAGGTAAAAGACATCCCATCTGACTGATTATTTCGGAAAAACCAAATTTGTGGACCGGTTGTCCCTGATAAATATCCCAATACCGCAGAAGCTGCTCCTTTATCAAGAGAAACCCTTAAATCGTCTTCAATGGCTAGAGCGGTATTTCCTGCGTTAAATTTTATCCAAACGCTGCCATTCCAAAAATAGTAACCGGGAGTTACATTGTTTGGAGTTGTTCCGGCAGTAGTCGTGTTGTAAACGAATGTTCCCGCTATAATGGCTCCTCCTTGTGGGTTTGTCACAGGAGCGGCTACAGTGACTGAAGTAAGGGCAACTTGTGGAGCTATAAATCCATTTGTGGTTGAATTGATTTCAAGAGCGCCTCTGGGTGTCGTGGTTCCAATGCCTACTTGTGCAGTTGCATTTGTGCATATCATTAAAACTAATAGTCCAATTGATAAAAGAGTAATTTTTTTCATAATAGAAGAGTTATAATTTGGAATAAATAGCAAATAATAATTGGACTCAAAATCCAGTATTTTTTATTTAAATAAAATCTAAATTACGATTAAAATAACATGAAAACAAGTTTGTTTTTGCTTTTTATTTAGATAATCGGTATTTTTCACCGACGAAAGGCGCATACCAACGTATTTTGTAAGTAATAGTTTATTTATTTTGAAAAATATTTTTCTATAAAGGATCATTTTAAACTACGTAACTATATGAATATAAGAACATTTAGCGTTTTATTTGTTTAACCTATAAAAGAAACTATTTATGGTTGATCAAGATAAATTTTTAAAATAGTAAAGAATATCAATGTTGCATTTAAGTTTGCTTCGTTATAAAATATAATAGATTATGGAACACAATTCTGATGAATTAGAGATTGGAAAACAATCCAAAGAGGAATTATTGCGACTTGTTCAAATTTATAGAAAGGGTATTGACGAAAATATTATTTCTTCTATCACTGACGTGAAAGGAACAATTATTTACGTCAACCAAAATTTTTGTGATGTGACAAAGTATTCATCAGATGAACTTGTGGGACAAAACCATAATATTATCAATTCTGGCTATCACCCAAAAGAATTTTTTAAAAATATGTGGAAAATTATTGGAAATGGGGAAGTTTGGCATGATGAAGTAAAAAACAAAGACAAAGATGGGGGGTATTACTGGGTAGATACAGTAATTGTTCCAGTCAAAGATGGTAAAGGCAAGATAACTCAATATCTGTCATTACGAACATTAATCACCGAGAGAAAACTACTGGAAGAGGAAAAAAAAGAGTACGTAAAGTCATTGGAAGAAATGCTTTTTATGATTTCACATAAAGTAAGACAGCCTGTTGCTAATATTATAGGGCTTGCAGATCAACTTACTGATTTATCAAGTAGTTCGACAGACGAAGTAATCGGTTATATCAAAAAATCTGCTGTGTCTCTTGATGTTTTTACAAGGGAGCTATCAATATTTATGTCTGAAGTAAAAAATAATAACA
The DNA here is from genome assembly GCA_002413745.1 of Flavobacterium sp. UBA5153. GTDB lineage: Bacteria > Bacteroidota > Bacteroidia > Flavobacteriales > Flavobacteriaceae > Flavobacterium. The sequence continues at coordinate 67,630 of DHXP01000062.1, forward strand.
AAAAGGAGATAGATAATAACAGGAGCTTATCAAAAATGGTGTTTAGAGAGTAAAATAAAAATCCATGAAAAAATAAATATTTTTTTTAGAATTTAACATTATTGTTGTCCGATAAAAATTAAACTCGTTTGTTTTTAATTTTTATTGGACAACATGCTTTAGAACATTAATGTTATAATAACTCAAATTATTTTATTGCATTTAACGGATTTGAGTCACTATTATTACGTACTATTATACTTATAAAATTAATTAAAATCGTACTTCATCGATTATTATTGCACTTAGCAGGTTGTTTTTGTTAAAAAATGATTATTTTTAATAAACCATTAAAAAATTCGGAGATTGAATTATAAAAAAATTAGTAAATAGCAACAACTGCTATACATTAGCAGCCAATAAAGAGAATGAGTTTGCAAATAAACTGTTGCTCAATGGAATGAAATTAACTTAATCTTTTAGATTATGAAACCAAATTTACTTTTAAAATCGATATTGTTTGCCGTTGGATTTCTGTTTCAGTTTCAGGCAAATGCGCAAGATATGTACGTGAAAGCAAATACTTATGTTTATGCAAGCAACCAATACGTTTATATAAAAAATGACCTAGAGTTAAACGCATCCAGCAGTAATTTTTATTTAAGAAATGATGGGCAGCTGTTGCAGGGCACCACTGGGTCAGGAGCTAATAAGGGAATAGGTGAGCTATCTGTTTTTCAGGAAGGAACCGTGAATAATTATCAATATAATTATTGGTGTTCTCCTGTGGGAAATACGGCGTCATCGTCATCAATAAACAATCCCTTTGGAATTACTCAACTCAAGGATATTACAGGTTTGACAACCAGTAATGCTCCAACTATTCTAGCCGCAAATGTATATGATGGTACAGCTTCTCCTTTTGCAATCGCTCCTTATTGGATTTATAAATTCATCGTCAAAAGTTTATATTCTGATTGGGTTCAGGTAGGTTCAGCTTCTACCATAAATACCGGTGAAGGTTTTACTATGAAAGGGAGTTCAGGGACAAATTCAACCACGGTCGATGGAGTCCAAAACAATCCCGATGGGAAGCACCAGCGCTACGATTTCAGGGGAAAACCAAATGATGGAACCATTAATATTCCTGTTTTAACAGGCGAATTAACATTAACCGGAAACCCATATCCGTCTGCAATAAATTTGCAGGCGTTTTTAATTGCCGAATTAAATTGTACCGGTACTGCTTATTTCTGGGAACAGGATAAAACAGTGAATTCACATTATGTAGGGGATTATAGAGGCGGATATGGCACGTATTCCGGAGCCAATATTTATGTTCCCGCAGTATTTTTTACTTATGATGGAGCAGGTAATGAAGTTGCCAATTTAGGGAGCTCCGGTAATTATTTTGAGAGAAAATATTCTCCCATAGGTCAAGGATTCATGATTGAAGGGCTTGCAAACGGGAATGTTCAAATGAAAAACAGTTACAGGATTTTTATAAAAGAAGGAGCCGCAAATAGTTCACAGTTTGAAAAAAGGACAAACAATAAGAGTGCTGCCACTGCAGATACAACGCCACAAATTCGTTTTAATACTTTATTAGACAACGGGCCAATTAGCCAGATGGTTTTGGCATTCGATCCTTTATCCACTGATGGAGTCGATCGTGCCATGGATGCTGCGTCACCAAATAATGGTCTGGCAAATAATTACTTTGTAATTAATAATAATGAATATGTTGTCAATGTCATGCCTTTTGATATTGACAAAAAAATAGCTATTGGATTTAGAAATACGGCACAGGCCAATTATAAAATCACAGTCCACGAAATTTTAAACCTTGCCGAAGTTACAAACGTTTATTTGCACGATAAAACGGCTAATTTATTTTATGATATTAAAAACAGCGTATTTGACGTGACATTACCAGCAGGGACAAACAATACGCAATATGAAATTACCTTTAAAAATGGCACTTTAAAGGTAAATGATTTTGCAAATAAAAACTTCGTGGTGTACCAAGACAATGCTGCCAAAAAACTGACAATAAGCAATCCTTTGCAAAAAGAACTTGCGTCCTGCGATTTGTATGACGTGGTCGGTAGGTTAATTTTCACTAAAAACCAGTTGGGAAATGATTCTTCTTATGAATTTTCGACATCAAATCTAAGTGATGGTATTTACTTTGTTAAGTTAACCGCCAATGATAAAACAAAAATGGGAACAAAGATTGTTGTTAAAAATTAACTCACTTCAACGGACAATAACACTGAATGCAATCTAAAAAGGTTGCATTTTTATTGCATATAAATTATACCTTTGTAAAAAACAGTCCGGTTTGAATCAACAATTATCCATAAAATTTCTGAACTCAATTTCCTTGCATATTAAGCGAGAAGACTTGATTCATCCAATTGTTTCAGGGAATAAATTCCGAAAGCTAAAATATAACCTGATTCAAGCAAAAGCCGAAAACAAGGAAACGCTACTCACTTTTGGCGGCGCATTCTCCAATCATATTGCTGCAGTTGCTTTTGCGGGAAAAGAACAAGGTTTCAAAACCATCGGAATTATTAGAGGGAATGAATTGCGGGAGAAAATATTGGAGAATCCCACCTTGCAATTTGCCCAAGATTGCGGAATGCAGTTCGAGTTTGTTAGTCGAGAAGAGTATCGCCATAAAACCGAAGCTAGTTTTTTGGAAAAATTAAAACACGAATTTGGTGATTTTTATCTTGTTCCCGAGGGCGGAACCAATGAATTGGCCATCAAAGGTTGTGAGGAAATTCTAACCAAGGAGGATGCCCAGTTTGATTTTGTTTGCTGCGCCGTTGGAACCGGAGGGACAATTTCGGGAATTATAAATAGTATTTTGGCACATCAAAAAGTTTTGGGATTTCCCGCCCTGAAAGGTGATTTTTTAAATAATGAAATTCGTAATTTTGCACGAAACGAGAACTGGGAATTAATTACCGATTATCATTTTGGTGGATACGGAAAAGTAAACCCGGAATTAATCGCCTTTATCAATCAGTTTTACGTAGACAATAAAGTTCCTTTGGATCCCATTTATACGGCGAAGATGGTTTTTGGCGTTATGGATTTGATTCAAAAGAATTATTTTCCGGAAAATTCAAAAATTTTACTCATTCATACCGGTGGAATTCAAGGAATCGCAGGAATGAATTTGAAACTGAAATCCAAAAAATTACCAATAATAGACTTCAATGAAATGAGTATAAACGAAAAATTAATCGCAAACACTAATGAAGATATGCGACCCGAGCGAAAGCGAACAGGCGAAGCAATTACATATGACCGATAAAAAACAATAAATATCTACATATGAATAAAATATATGTAATCCTAACTATAGCCTTGCTTTTCGTAAGTTGTAATACGAGTAAGTCGGTCATTCAAACCACCAGAAAAGGTTCCAAACCGTATACTTCGGTGGCAAGATCCCCGAGAAAATCTTCTGTCAAAAAAACAAACGAGAATACATCTAATGCAAAATATGCCGAAAACAATACTTCAGAAACACAAATTCTCGAAGCCACAACTCGCGTAAAAGTCACCAATGAATTGATTCTGGCTTACATCGAAAAATATAAAGGCGTGGCACAATCCAATATGAAAAAATATGGTATTCCTGCAAGTATAATTTTGGGACAGGCAATACTGGAATCAGGATCGGGAACGGGACCGTTATGTTTATATGCAAACAATCATTTTGGGATAAAATGCCATAAAGATTGGTTAGGGGCAAGCATTAAGTATGATGATGATTCAATTGACGAATGTTTCAGAAAATATGACAATCCGTATGATTCGTTTCGAGATCACTCTCTTTTTTTAACGGCTGGATCACGGTATTCACAACTTTTTAAATTAAATAAAAAAAATTACAAGGATTGGGCCAAAGGTTTAAAGGATGCGGGTTACGCCACGGATTCGCTGTATCCTGCAAAATTAATTAGTTTAATAGAACGGTTTCAATTGTATAAATATGACGTTGAAACTTTAAGAATAGATAGTGAAGTTGTTGAACAAAACGATGTTATTGCTCTCAACGATGATTCATATAAAGTTACAAAAGGAGATACTTTGTATTCAATTTCAAAAAAATACAATATTTCAATTGAGGATTTAAAAAAGAAAAACAAGATTTTAGATAACGCAATTTCAATAGGGCAATCAATAATTATAAAGTAAACTATATGTTATATCAAAGAAGTAGCCAGCTTTTTGCTGCAGCAGAAAAAGTAATTCCAGGCGGTGTGAATTCTCCTGTTCGAGCCTTCAAAGCGGTAGGCGGAACTCCGATTTTTGTCAAAAGCGCCAAAGGGGCTTATTTATATGACGAGGATGGAAACAAATTAATTGATTATATCAATTCTTGGGGGCCAATGATTTTGGGTCACGCTTATGAACCGGTTGTTCAAGCCGTAATCGAGAAAGCCAAATTAGGAACTTCTTTTGGTATGCCAACAGAATTAGAAACTCAGATTGCTGCTTTGGCAGTTTCGATGGTTCCAAATATCGATAAAATCAGATTTGTAAATTCGGGTACCGAAGCTTGCATGAGCGCGGTAAGATTGGCTCGCGGCTTTACCAAAAAAGATAAAATAATCAAATTTGCAGGTTGCTATCACGGTCATTCCGATTCGTTTTTGATACAAGCCGGAAGTGGAGCAATTACTTTTGGCACACCCAATAGTCCTGGCGTTACAGCTGGAACCGCAAAGGATACTTTGCTGGCAAAATACAATGATTTAGAAAACGTGGCCGCTTTAATTGGAGCCAATAAAAACGAAATTGCGGCCATAATAGTGGAGCCTGTCGCGGGAAATATGGGTTGTATTCCACCAAATAAAGGTTTTCTTGAAGGACTAAGACAGCTTTGTACCGACAATGGAATTCTGTTGATTTTTGATGAGGTGATGACAGGATTTAGACTCGCAAGAGGCGGGGTGCAGGAATTGTTTAACATTAAAGCCGATATTGTTTGCTTCGGAAAAGTAATAGGTGGCGGTTTGCCCGTGGGTGCTTTTGCAGCCAGAAATGAAATAATGGATTATTTGGCTCCACTTGGGCCTGTTTATCAGGCCGGAACCTTGTCTGGAAATCCGTTGGCGATGGCGGCAGGACTGGCAATGTTGCAAGCATTGGATAATGAACCAGCTATTTTTAAAAGATTGGAAGAAAAAACAGCTTACTTGGCAGCAGGAATCGACCAAGTTTTAAAAGCAAATAAGGTGGCTTTTACAATTAATCGCATCGGATCAATGGTTTCGGTGCATTTTGATGCTGCTCCAGTGGTAGATTTTCAAACTGCCGCAAAAGGAGATAATGATACCTTCAAAAAATTCTTTCACGGATTGTTGCAAGAAGGCATTTATATTGCCCCATCGGCTTATGAAACTTGGTTTGTCACTGACGCCCTTTCTTATGAAGACTTGGATTTTACCATTCGAGCCATCGATAAAGTATCAAAAACTTTTTAAAGAATTATAGGAATTCCTTCTCCCACTCCTTCGGAGAAGTTCCGATAGGTACCGGGGGTAAGGGTAAAAAAAGCTTCCGGCATTAACCGGAAGCTTTTTAATTTTGTGAATCCAAGGTTAAAATGCGCTGTTAGGCACGATAAATAGCACTTTACAGCCTTTGTTTACATTAGTTTCCCATTTTGCATCCTTCTCTTCTGTCTCCTCTTCTGTCTCCTCTTCTGTCTTGATGTTTTTCTTTTAAATTATTCCATTTTTCAAATTGTTCTGGCGATAATATTTTTTTCATTTTATCTTTCATGGCAATTTGTTCATCAAGCATTTTGTTTTTCAAGGCAAAACGTTCATCGGCAGTTGGTCTTCTTTCACTTTCTTTTTTCGCCATCCGTTCGGCTCTCATAGCCTCTCTTTTGGTGCTTTGTTCGGCAATGATTTGCCCAACTTGTTCTTGCTGTTTTGCATTCAGGTCCAATTCCAATGTCATTTTTTTCAACATTAATTGGTTTCGTTGTTCTGGGGATAGTTTTTCCATCTCAGTTCGATACGGTCTTTTTTCCATCTCTTTTCTGTTCTGGGCAAAAGCCGACATTCCAACAATAAGTAAGGCAACAATAATTAAATTTTTCATCTTTTAAAATTTTTAAGGTATTGATATAAGACTTAGGTAAGTTTCAAAGGTTTAATTATTAACAAAAGTTTATCATTTATTTTTTGTTTGCATTGTGCAAAATATAACAAAAAACATTTTTAAATATGATTACAATCATAATCAGTCACTTAAATAATTCAGAAATTTGTTCAAGAAATTTTAAAACCAATTTTTATGTACAAATTATTTTATTTTATAGTTGCGTTTGCAATGTTGACATCATGTGGCAAAAAAGAAAAATCCACCGAAGATTTTTCAACGGGTACAACTTCGGGAGAAACTACCGAAGCAGCCGCAACTTCGTCTACTTATGATCCAAACAGGGGTATTGGAAAATTTACCACTGTAGATTTAGGAGACAAGCTAGATGTGGCTATGGCTGCCGAAGGTGAAAAAATCCAATCAGTAAAATGTTCTGCTTGTCACAAGTTGACCGATGAAAAGTTAGTGGGTCCAGGATGGAAAGGGGTTACTTCCAGACAAAAACCAGAATGGATTATGAATTTTATCACAAATCCTGATGCGATGATTGACAAAGATCCCAAGCTTCAAGCTCTATTGGAAATTTGTTTGGTTCGCATGCCAAATCAATCACTTAATGATGCTGACGCAAGAAATGTCCTTGAGTTTATGCGCAAAAATGATGGCGTAAAATAAGTATCGTAAAATTAATTAACCTATAATTGAAAGTATTATAAAATCAAAGATTCACGAAACCAAAAAAAACAGAAATTATGAGTAAAAATAAATTTTTAAAAACTACCCTGGTCATTTTTATGGTAGCCGCATTTTTTAGTTCTTGTAAGCCAAAAGATTCAGGCGACGTTGTTAGCGGTGACGCTGCACAAAGAGCTTATGTTGCACCGGGAAAATATGACGAATTTTATAATTTCGTTTCGGGAGGCTTTAGTGGCCAAATGAGTGTGTATGGTTTGCCAAGCGGAAGATTACTGCGAGTGATTCCTATTTTTTCTGTGGATCCTCAAAGTGGTTATGGTTTCAGTGAAGAAACGAAACCAATGCTGAATACTTCTCATGGGCTTATTCCATGGGATGATCAACATCACGTTGAAATGTCTCAAACTAATGGGGAGGTTGATGGCCGTTGGGTTTTTGCCAATGCCAATAATACGCCAAGAATTGCTCGTGTTGATTTGAAAACCTTCAAAACGACAGAAATTATTGAGCTACCCAATAGTGCAGGGAATCACTCCTCACCATTTATCACCGAAAACACGGAATATGTAGTAGCCGGAACTCGTTTTAGTATCCCGCCGGATAACGCTAATGGGGATGTGCCAATTAACACTTATAAACAAAATTTTAAAGGATATTTAAGTTTTGTAAAAGTGGGCAAAGAAGGTCAAATGGATATTGCTTTCCAAATTGAAGCTCCAGGGGTAAACTTCGACTTAAGTCATGCCGGGAAAGGTAAATCTCACGGTTGGTTTTTCTTCTCTTGTTATAATACGGAACAAGCCAATACTTTACTTGAAGTAAATGCTTCACAAAAAGACAAAGATTTCATTATGGCTGTAAACTGGAAAAAAGCCGAAGAATATATTAAAGCGGGTAAAGGAAAAAAAGTGCCGGCAAAATATGCCCATAACACATGGGATGAAAAAACACATACTGCAAAATCTGAAATAAAAACGGAAGTTTTAGTTCTGGATTCTAAAGTATTGAAAGACCTTTGTTATTTTATTCCTTGTCCAAAATCGCCTCATGGCTGTGACGTGGATCCTACTGGGGAATACATTGTAGGAAGTGGAAAATTAGCCGCGTTAATTCCTGTATTTAGTTTCGACAAATTACAAAAGGCTATTGCCAATAAACAATTTGATGGTGAATTCGATGGAATTCCGGTTATTAAATATGAAGCTGTGTTGCACGGTGAAGTTAAAAAACCAGGTTTAGGACCGTTACACACAGAATTTGACGGAAAAGGAAATGCTTATACTACTTTCTTCGTTTCTTCTGAAGTAGTAAAATGGGATATCAAATCATTAAAAATTTTAGACAGAGCACCTACTTATTATTCTCCCGGACACCTTTGTATCCCCGGTGGTGACAGCAGAAAACCATTTGGAAAATATATGATTGTTTATAATAAAATTACTAAAGACCGTTATTTGCCAACAGGTCCAGAATTAGCCCAAGCTGCCCAAATATTTGATATTACCGGTGATAAAATGAAACTGATTCTAGATTTTCCAACCATTGGGGAACCCCATTATGCACAAGCCGCACCAGCAGATTTAATCAGAAATAATGGTCAGTTAAAATTCTATAAAATAGAGGATAACAATAATCCTTATGTGACCAAAGGGGAGAAAGAAGCAAAAGTGGTAAGAAAAGGGAATAGAATTGATGTTTATATGACTTCGATTCGTTCTCACTTTGCATCTGATAATATTGAAGGTATAAAATTGGGGGATGAGGTTTATTTCCATGTTACGAACTTAGAGCAAGATTGGGATGTTCCTCATGGATTTGCCATTAAAGGAGCGGATAATGCGGAGTTATTAATCATGCCTGGAGAAACAGCCACTTTAAAATGGGTTCCAAAAAAAGCAGGAATAGTTCCATTCTATTGTACGGATTTCTGTAGCGCATTGCATCAAGAAATGCAAGGATATGTTAGGGTTTCGCCTGCTGGAAGCAATGTTCCATTGACTTTTAGTCTAGGAACAAATCTTCCGGCTACTAAATAAATAAATTTTTATAAAAAAAGGGAACAAAATTTCTTTGTTCCCTTTTTTTATAAAAACAACTATGAAAGGAGCATAACAATGACTCGATGAAACACCGATGAAGACATGCGAATTCCATATTCATTAAATAAACAAATATTATATTCATATGAATACTTCAAAAATATCTTTATTTTCAAAAGTCGTTCTTTTGATTGTAAGCGCACTATTATTTGGTTCTTTGTTGTTTCCAATGTGGAGAATTGAATTGACGGCACCTCAATATCCTGAAGGATTGGTGTTACAATTACACGCCAACAAAATTGGGGGTGATGTAGACATTATTAACGGATTGAACCATTATATTGGCATGAAAACATTGCACACGAAAGATTTTGTGGAATTTTCAGTATTGCCTTATATATTTGTTTTTTTCGGATTGTTTTCTTTGGCAGTGTTTTTTATGGCTAAAAGAAAGGGCGTGATTTTACTTTTCGTGTCTTTTGTGCTTTTCACAATATTGGCAGGTGTGGATTTTTACAGATGGAACTATGAGTATGGGCATAATCTTAACCCGAATGCCGCGATTGTCGTGCCAGGGATGGCCTATCAGCCACCGTTAATTGGATACAGGCAATTGCTGAATTTTGGGGCTTACTCTATTCCGGATATTGGCGGATGGATGATGATTGCCGCTGGGGTTTTACTTTTTATTATTGTGGTGAAAGAAACCCATTTGTTGCAAAGATTTAGAAAACCTAAAATCGGAGCTGTTTTATTTTTCTTGGTGTCATTTTCTGTTTTATCATGTACAAATGTCAAAGCAGTCCCTATTAAATTAAATGTGGATAATTGTGATTTTTGTAAAATGAGCATAGCGGATCCTAAATATGGAGCTGAAGTGATTACCCAGAAAGGAAGGGTATATAAATTTGACGATATTATGTGTATGGTAAATTATTGTAAATCAAATTCCGAAACAAAAATGAAGGATTTTCATGTACTTGATTATACCCAAGATAATGTTTTGATTCCTGCTGAAACTGCTTTTTTTTTCACTGGAGGGGATATTCATAGTCCGATGAGAGGTAATATTATTGCTTTTTCCAATGAAAATGAAGCAAAACAATTTGGTGCAAAATTGAATGCAGAATCTACCACTTGGAAGGCGATTTTACAAAAACAATCTACAATTATAAATTAAATGTCTTAAAGGGAAATGATGAAAAGATTGCTCTATTTATTTCTGTTGTTTTCTTCATTTCTTTATGCAAACGTGATTGAAGTTGGGGCCAACAAATCAATAAAATCAATTAAAAAAGCTATTAGGATAGCCAAAACAGGAGATACTGTTATTGTTTATAAAGGAATTTATAGAGAAGGTAATATTGTTATAGATAAAAAAATTGTTTTTTTAGGTAAAAATTTCCCAGTTCTGGATGGTCAAAAAAAATATGAGATACTTTCTATTAAAGCGGATGGTGTGATAGTTGATGGTTTTAAAGTAATACGATCTGGTTATGCTTCGCTTGAAGATCCATGTGGAATTAAAGTTTATAATAAAAATTATGTTGTCATCCAGAATAATATTCTTGACGATAATTTCTTCGGAATTTATATTCAAAACGGTAAAAACTGCATTATAAAAAACAACAAATTATCTGCTTATGGTAAAGAAGAACAACGAATAGGCAACGGAATTCACTGTTGGAAAAGTGACAGTCTTCAAATTATTGCCAACACTATTTCAGGACATCGCGATGGAATTTATTTTGAATTTGTAACCAATTCAGTAATCTGGAGAAATATTTCCACTAAAAATATCCGTTACGGATTGCATTTTATGTTCTCCAATGATGATGCCTATATTTCAAATGTTTTTAAAAATAATGGCGCGGGAGTTGCCGTAATGTTTACCAAAAGAGTGAAGATGTTCAATAACCATTTTGAAGAAAACTGGGGGGATGCCGCTTATGGATTGTTTCTTAAAGAAATTTCGGATAGTTATATTATAGGAAATAAATTCACTAAAAATACCTCTGGAATTCACATGGAAGGAACGAATAGGATTCTTATAGAGAAAAACGTTTTTGAAGCCAATGGTTGGGGAATGAATATCCAGGCAAGTTGCATGGATAATGTAATAAAAAACAATAATTTCATAGGGAATACTTTTGATATCAGTACCAATGGAAGTTTGGTCCTCAACACTTTCAACAGTAATTATTGGGACAAATATGAAGGCTATGATTTAGACAAAAATGGTGTGGGAGATGTTCCCTATCATCCATTGAGTTTGTTTGCCGTACTTACAGAAAAGAATCCATCGGCAATGTTGCTTTTCAGGAGTTTCATGATTACGCTTTTAGATAAATCCGAGAAAGTTTTACCTAGTATTACCCCAGATAATTTTATAGATAATACACCATTAATGCACTCCTTGTCTTTATGATAGAAATAAAAAATATTTACAAAAAATTCGGAAAATTAGAAGTGTTGAATGATATAAATCTTTCTTTCAAAAAAGGGGAATGTATTGCGCTCATCGGTCCTAATGGTTGCGGAAAAACAACTTTGATAAAAAGTATTTTGGGCATGGTAATTCCCAGCAAAGGGGATATTTTAGTTGACCAAAAATCTATACTTGGAAAGTTTAAATATAGGGAACAAATAGGTTATATGCCGCAAATAGGACGTTACCCGGATTATATGACCGTTGGACAAATTATCGAAATGATTAAAAAAATTCGAAATTCTGATCAAGATCTGGATGAGGATTTGTTGAATGCGTTTGGACTTGAAAAAATATTCGACAAGCAAATGAGAACACTTTCGGGTGGAACAACTCAAAAAGTGAGTGCTACATTAGCTTTTTTGTTTAATCCTGATGTGTTGATTTTGGACGAACCAACAGCGGGTTTAGATCCATTGGCTTCTGAAATTTTGAAGGAAAAAATAATACAGGAAAAAGAAAAGGGAAAACTTGTTTTGATTACTTCTCATCTTTTGAGCGAATTGGATGATATGATTACCCAAATTATTTTTATGCAAGATGGCAAAGTACATTTTCATAAAACAATTGATGATTTATTGGAATCAACGGGCGAACACAAAATATCCAAGGCAATTGCAAAAATTCTAAAAAATCAAAGTAATGAACAGAATAATTAAAATCATTTTTCTAGACATTCTAAAAAATAAGATTGTATTGGCTTATGCCTTTATTTTGGCTCTGCTTTCCTGGAGTTCATTTGGATTGGAAGATAATACCGCCAAAGGATTGCTTACAGTTTTGAATGTAATTTTATTTACGGTTCCATTAGTTTCCATACTTTTTGCAACTATTTATCTATACAATTCTTCAGAATTTATTGAACTCTTGTTAAGCCAGCCTGTCAAGAGGAAAAAAATTTGGTTGAGTTTGTTCCTTGGGCTTTCCTTATCAATGGTTTTGGCTTTTTTTATTGGTGCCGGAATTCCGCTATTAATCTATGCTCCGGATAGTGTCGGGATAATGATGCTTATTATAGGATGCTTGATTTCGTTGGTTTTTGTGGCTTTGGCATTTTTGAGCTCCATTCTTACCAGAGATAAATCCAAAGGAATAGGAATTGCCATAATGACCTGGCTGTATTTTGCCCTGATTTTTGATGGAATGGTTTTGTTTTTATTATTTCAATTTTCAGAATACCCTATCGAAAAAATAATGGTTGGCATTACCGCTTTAAGTCCAATTGATTTAGCCCGAATCCAAATACTGTTGCACCTTGATGTTTCGGCAATGATGGGTTACACAGGAGCTATTTTTAAAGACTTTTTCGGCACTTCATTAGGATTGATTATTTCGTTTTCGTTATTATGTTTATGGGTAATTATTCCATTTTATATTTCACTTAAAAAATTTAAAAACAAAGATTTGTAAGGAGGATTTTAGCCATAAATACAACATTACTGTCGTCGTTTAAAGCATAGAAAACATGAAAACAGATATTAAAAACAGGTCAGATATAGAAAAATTGGTCAATGCTTTTTATGATAAAATAAAGACCGATGCAAAAATCAGTTATTTTTTTAATGATGTTGCCAAAGTGAACTGGGAAGAACATTTACCTAAAATGTATGATTTTTGGGAAAATATTTTGTTTTCAACTGGAAATTATAATGGGAATCCAATGGAAACCCATGAGGAATTGCATAAAAAAAGAGAAATGAATCGAGGTCATTTTCAACATTGGAACGCTTTGTTTGATGAAACGGTGGATGAATTATTTGCCGGAGTTAAAGCAGAAGAAATCAAGCAAAGAGCAATTAATATCTCTGCGGCAATGATACATAAAACATTGGGATAATAACCACCGGCCAATGTGTATGCCCAATATTTTTTTGTCACATCAAGTGTAGTCGAGATGTAATAATGATTCTCGACTGCACTTTGATTGATAATTGGACTGATTTATAAACAGTATTGGTATAATATACTTTAAATAAAAAAGCGTGAGTTGTTCTAATTCACGCTTTTTCAACCTAGTAAGAAGAATTAATAATTTTATTTTGGAAGTAATACATCACCAATCACGTGAATTATTCCGTTTGATGTTGGTATTGAAGCCACGATTTCTGAACCATTGACATAAGTTTTGTCCCCTTTTTTAGTGATTTTTACTTTGCCTCCATAAACCATATCGTATTCTTGCCCGTCTTGCATGTATTCTGTTTTTAGAACACCTACGTAAGTATGGTAGCCCAGTATATTTGACAAGTCTTCTTTTTTCTCTGGTTTTAATAATCCTTCAACTGTTTCGGCAGGTAGTTTATCGAAAGCGGCATTGGTTGGGGCGAAAACGGTAAATGGGCCAGCATTACTCAAGGCATCTACTAATCCGGCAGCTTTTAAAGCGGTTACAAGTGTCGTGTGGTCTTTGCTTCCGGAGGCAACTTGAACAATGTTTGGGGCAGAAGTGTCGTCTTTCACTCCAGATTGTCCGACACTTTGGGTTGAAGTATCTTCTGTTTTGGTTTCAGTTGTAGCTTCGCTATTCTGTTTGCATCCAAAAGCAATAACAAAACTAGCCAAAAGCAATAATTTAATTGGTTTTTTCATAATAAAAGTGCTTTAATTATATAGATGCAAAGTACCTCATTGCCAAACATTTATTTTATGAGTACAATCATAAAGGTGGGTTATTTTTAACTTTTTTTATGGAAAAATAAGTAGTTAACCCAATTCCAATGAATAAAACAATTGCAACAGCAAAAAGTATTTCATTTATATATGGAATCATGGTATAGCTAAGTGATGCCATACCTTGTACAGCTAATACAATTTCGTTTAATAAAACACCGATGGAAAATAAGAGTACTCCATATTTTATTTTTTTGGTAATTATTACTAAATGATTTGCATAGATATAAAACAATAAAAATAAGGTAATTATTGCCAAGAAAACCAAGTGTAAATAGGCAATGACAATTGGTCTGAATCCAAAGGCCAAATGGCTTATAAACGGAACAGTGGAACTCAATTGAAGTAATAATTTTATACTAAGGGCAAAACCTACAAACAGCAAAATGTATCGTAATAAAGGAGAATAATTCTCTAAAGAATTCTTTCTTGTTTTTATTAAAATCATAAGGAATTTAAACCATGCAAAAATTTGAATTACTGCTGCGGCAACTGTGATTGCATACAGCCAAATGGGTAAATTTAACCAGAGCATTGATAAAAAATAAGCAGGAATGCAGGATAATGCAAATAACTTGAATGTAGTTTCATAAAAGGAATGTTCCGTTTTTCGTAGGTTTAAGAAACCAAAAATCAAACCCATACACGCAAAGAAAAACCAACCGTTATATTGAAAATGAAGATAATAATATACCGACGATAAATAAAAATCTTGAACAAAAACTTTGGTTGCCATCATATAGGCCAAATAAAATGTGCCCAAAGAAGATATGACATTAAAAAATATAGCGGCCTTAAACCAGTTTTTTGACAATAAATCATTATCAATTAATTTTAAATCTTTGATAAATTGATAACCAAAAACATAAGATACAATTATGGAAGCAGTTGAAAATAGTATTGAATACAAGCCATAGCCTTCAATTATAAAGAAAATTAACATGCCGTAAGAACAAATTAAATTGGCAATAATAATTTTTTTATATTTATTACCTGAAAAATCAGCTATTTTGGTTTGAAGATAATACACCATCAATACCATCAAAGTGTGACTGACCCAGCCGGCAAAAGCAAAATGGGAATGGGAATGTTGTAGATTTTTTTGTTCAAAATGAGGAAATTCGAAACCTATTTTATAACGCATCAAAACACCAAGTGACGCAACAATACAAAGATTCAACAAGGAGAGCTTTAGCCAAAATTTTATGTTCAATTTCATTTGGAGATATTTATTGTTTTTTATTGGTCAAATGAAATTTGCATGCAACTTCATCGATATTCGAAATGAATTCGGGTGATGCCCATTTCATTTAATAATATATTTTGTGATTGATGATTTCTACCTTGTTGCAATCACTCAGTTTGGCAAAAGCCCGAATAACCGTTTCTACTCTCAAACCCGTATAATTGGCTATTTCCTGACGTGTGTAAGGAATTAAAACCTTGTCATTTGTATTTCCGTATTTTTTCTTGAATGAATTTAAAAAAGCGATAATTCTAAACTCGGGTTTTTGATTGATAATTTCTTTTGAAGTTTTTGATTTGGAGTGTATTTTTCTGGCAAGTAAAATCAGGAAGTATTTTTGAACAGATGGAGATTCATCAAGAATTTTTAAAAATTTATCCTTTGATAATTTTATAATGGTACTGTCCTGAATTGTTATGGCTTTTGAAGGATAGGTTTCATCAATAAACAAAGGCGGCTCGCCAAAACCATCTCCGTTACAGAAAATTCCTTGCGTAAACTCTTTTCCTTCGTCATTGGAATTGTACATTCTGACACTTCCGTCCAAGATTTGGTAATAAAAAAGGGCTGCTTCGTCTTCATCAAAAACAATTTCATTTTTTTTGTATTTTTTTGCAACCGCACCCCAAGAATAAAGTAAATCTAGATCTATTTGCATAACTGATTTTGGATGATTTATGTATTTTTTTGCAATTTACGTGGCAAATACAAGTAACGGCCACAAATTTAATTTTTATAAAGTTAAAAAAAATATGACCGAAATCATAGAAATAATTTTAAACGAAGCTTTATCTTTGCATTGTGAAAAAAACAATACTCATATTTGCGTTGTTCATGTTGTTAAAACCATTACTTCCGGTTGTAGAATATGTCATTAATTATGAATATATTTCAGAAGTTCTTTGTGTTAATAAAGACAAACCAAAAATGCATTGTAATGGTAAATGTCATTTAATGAAAGAACTTGCCAAAGCTTCAGAAAACGAAAAACCCATATCTTCTGATAAAAAAAATGCATCCCAAGAATTTGAAGTGCTATTTTTTGAGGAAATCAAATCATTCAAAATTTCACCAATTTATTTTCACATTAAAGAAAAGGTCAATACTAACTATTCAAACTTATACTTTCATATGAATAGTGACTCGGTGTTCCATCCTCCCACAATTCTTTCTTAAATTTTCAAGTTTTAACTGTACTTTTTTCGATAAAAACAATGTCGAAACGGGTGCTTATTATCAAATTTATAAAAAACATAAAATGAAATTTTTAAGAATAGTATCATTGGTTGTACTAACCATTTTTACTTCATGTACTTCAAACACTGAAATTCCAACCGTTGATGAATTATATGGATTAACAAAAATACAAGAAATCTCAAACGACACCCACACAGTGGAACTTTATTCAGCAACAGGAACTTTACAACAAGGTCATAATGCAATTTCTCTGCGAATTAAAAACAAAACCACTAATGAATACGAAAAAAACGCTACGATTGCATGGGCTCCTTTAATGCAGATGACCTCAACGCAACATGCCTGTCCGTTTTCATCAGTCTCAAAAACTCCGGCAAAGGAAACTTTATACAGTGGGTACATCGTTTTTCAAATGGCTGAAAACACTATGGAACATTGGGGACTAACCATAAATTATACCATTAATGGTGTTAGTTATACTGCGAACAGTCAAATTAGTGTTCCTGCTTCTGTAAAACAAAGAGTGACAACTTTTACGGGAACGGATGGTACAAAATATGTCTTGGCACTAATTGAACCGCTAAATCCAAAAGTGGCTACAAACGACATGACTGTTGGGGTTTATAAAATGCAAGACATGATGAATTTCCCAATCGTCAACAATTATAAAGTTAAAATTGATCCAAGAATGCCAAGTATGGGAAATCACGGTTCACCCAATAATGTAGATTTAACACAATCTGTTTCTGACAACTTATATCACGGAAAATTATCCCTTACCATGACGGGTTTGTGGAAAATTAACCTGCAACTTTTAAATTCAGCTAATGAAGTTTTGAAAGGCGAAACTGTTACAGATGCTGTTCCCGCGAGCAGTATATATTTTGAAATAGAATTTTAATTCTATTCTATAATTAAAAAAGGTCAAAATATTTTTATAAAGAATTTTTGGCCTTTTTAAAATTTTTTCTATCATGAAAAAGATTTCATCGCTTTTATTAATATATTTTTTAGTTTCATCAACACTTTTTGCACAAGAGAAATCCAAAGATACTATTGTTCCAAAAACGCTTGATGAAGTGATTGTGATTGGCAAAAAATTACAATTATTCCAAAAACAAGCCAAACCACTAGCCACAATAGACGACTATTTGCAGCAGTCAGCCAAAGTTGATATGATTAAAAGAGGCGGTTATGCTTGGGAGCCAATGATTAACAGCATGACTACCGAAAGAACTTTGATAACCATAGATGGAATGCGCATTTTTGGGGCTTGTACCGATAAAATGGATCCAATAACTTCCTATGTTGAGGTTTCCAATTTATCAGAAGCTACTATAAAATCAGGCCAACAAGGCGGTTGTCATGGCGCGACGATTGGAGGATCAATTGATTTAAAAAGAAACCGAAGCGGATTTACAAATTTAGGTTGGGGCACTTCCTTAAATACAGGTTTCGAAACCAACAGCAAACAAAAAATCTTCGGTTCGGCCATTAATTATGCCGGTAGTGCATTTTATATCGATACCGATTTTATGTTTCGTGATGCCGATAATTATACCGCAGGAAAGGGTCAGGAAGTTTTGTTTTCGCAGTTCAGGAAATTCAATATTTCGACAACTTCAGGTTTTTCTTTTGATAAAAATAAGCTGATGGAAGCTTCGATTATCTACGATAAAGCCACTAATGTTGGCTATCCTGCGCTACCGATGGACGTTTCTTTAGCGGAGGCGTTAATCACTTCCCTGAAATTTGAATATGTTCCAAAATCCTCCAAAATCGAAAATTGGGAAACCAAAATATACTACAATACCATCACCCACAGAATGGATGACACCAAACGGCCATTTGTTCCCATTCACATGGATATGCCGGGTTGGAGCGATACTTCTGGGTTTTATTCAAAGGCAAAAGGGGTTTTTGAAAAGCATCATTTTCTGGTTGATTTGAATTCGTTTTACAATCGTTCCATTGCCGAAATGACGATGTATCCTGCCGATTCCAATGAAAAACTAATGTTTATGTACACTTGGCCCGACGTGAAAACGTTGTATAGCGCCTTATTTTTAGAGGATAATATTGCGTTGAATTACCATTCGAGTTTGAAATTTTCAGCAAGCTTGGCAAACCACTTTAACAAAGTTGCCAGCGAATTGGGTTTGGAAAGTTTGCAGATTTTTTATCCCGATATGAAAAACAGCAAAAACCGAATTTTAAAAAGTATTTCTTCCAATTATTTATATGATGTAAATGGATTTTCGTATGGTTTTGGATTGGCTTTTGGCGAGCGGGCTCCATCGGTTTCTGAAGGATATGGATTTTATTTGTTCAATAGTTTTGATCGATACGATTATATTGGAAACCCAGGATTAAACAATGAAAAATCGTTAGAAGGGAATCTTTCCGTTGGATATAAAACCGAAAAAATAAGCACAAAAATTTCGTCATCCTATTTTCATATTTCCAATTATATTGTTGGCAAACCAGACCCAACTTTAATCCCGATGACTATTGGCGCAAGCGGTGTAAAAATCTATACGGCGCTGGATTATGCAACGGTTTTCAATACAGATTTGAATCTGGAATACCAATTTTCAACTGATTTTAAATGGAAAGGACAATTGGTTTACAGTTATGGGAAAGACTTCGAAAAAAGAAATTTACCTTTCATAAGTCCGTTGCGGTATTCGTCTTCCTTGAATTATAAAAAAGAGAATTTCTCATCGGAAATTGCCGTTCAGGGAAATGCAACCCAAACGCAATACAGTCCGTTTTATGGGGAAGACAGAACTCCCGATTATGCTGTTTTGAATTTTGATACGGGATATTCATTTCATTTAGATAAAAGCAAATGGAATATTCATGCAGGAATAGAGAATATTTTGGACACGTATTATTCCACTTTTTCAGATTGGAACAACATTCCCAGAAAAGGAAGAAATTTCTTTTTGAATATGGAATTTAGGTATTAACCCATTTAAATTTTCACAAAACCACCACGATTTTCATTTCTTTCTATCGATTGTTGAACGATTAATTTACCAATGATTATCAAGTTATACAATTCCCATAAATTGGAAGTGACTTGGTAATTTTTTGTTTTTTCTTCTATTTCATCTTGCCAAAGATTCAATTGTTTTTTGGCTGTAATCAAATCAGTATCGTTACGGACGATTCCGGCATTTTGGCGCATCAAGAGCTGTAATTCAGCTTTCATTTTGTCAATGTATTCGGAATCCACAATAGGTTTTTCGATCAATTTCCAGTCTGTAACTGTACCAATGAATTGGCTTTTTTCGAAAGAAGTGTCCGTCAAATAATTATATATTTTGTCGGAATACACCAAGGCTTCCAATAAAGAATTTGATGCCAAACGGTTGGCGCCGTGTAAACCGGTTCGAGAACATTCGCCACAAGCAAATAAATTTTCTACGGAAGTTTTCCCGGTTTTATCAACCACAATTCCTCCGCAAAGATAATGTTGTGCCGGAACCACGGGAATCCAATCTTTCGCAATGTCTATTCCAACGCTTTTGCAACGTTCGTAAATCATTGGGAAATGTTTGATAAAAGCATCCAAATCTAAATGGGTACAATCCAAATAAACGCAATCGTCGCCACTTTTCTTGAGTTCTAAATCGATGCTTTGCGAAACAATATCACGCGAAGCCAAATCGCCTCTTTTATCATAATCCAGCATAAATCGATGGCCGTTTTTGGTACGTAAATAAGCGCCAAAACCACGAACTGCTTCCGAAATCAGGAACGAGGTTCCGGTGGAAGCATCATACAAGGCCGTTGGATGAAATTGAATAAATTCCATTTCTTTGATATCCGCCTTTGCACGGAAAGCCATCGCAATTCCATCTCCCGTAGCAATTACCGGGTTTGTGGTATGGCCGTAAAGATGACCAATTCCGCCAGTGGCAAGCAAAGTAAAATCTGATTGAAAGGTGAGTATTTCTTTTGTTTTTTGATCCAAAACATAAGCCCCCAAACACCGATTGTTTTCAGTGATTAAGTCAAATGCAAAATGATGGTCTAAAACTGTAATGTTCTTTTTTTGATGTACTTGGTTCAGAATGGCACGTTCAATTTCTTGACCAGTTTGGTCTTTATGATGAACTACCCTGTTTTCTGAATGGCCGCCTTCTTTGCCTAAATCCAAAGTTCCTTTGACGTTTTTGTCAAATTTTGCACCCCATTCTATGAGTTCTTTTAATCGTTTTGGTCCTTCAGAAATGACCATTTCGACCACGGATTTATCGCACAATCCATCACCACAAATTAAGGTGTCGTCAATGTGTTTTTGGTAAGAATCGCCATCTTTGTCAGTGACAATGGCGATGCCGCCTTGCGCATATTTGGTGTTTGATTCGTCTTCGCTGGCTTTGGTGACGATGGTGACCTTTTTGTCGGGAAATTGCTCTGCAATTTTTGCGGCAAAAGTCAATCCTGCGACGCCAGAGCCTATGATTAAGTAATTGGTGTGGATCATTATTTTGATAATTCAAGCATTCGTTCAATAGGAATCAGTGCTTTTTTCATAATATCGGCAGGAACGTTAATTTCTGGACTTTCATTGAGCAAACAGTCGTACACTTTTTGCAAGGTGTTCATTTTCATATATCCACATTCGCTACAGGCACAGGTGTTGTCCTCTTCAGCTGGTGCCGGAATTAATATTTTATCGGGAACTTCCTGCTGCATTTTATGAAGAATTCCGGCCTCGGTGGCAACAATAAATTTCTTGCTTGGATCGGTTTTTACAAACTCGATCATCCCGGCTGTAGAACCTATGTAAGCTGCGGTTTTCAGGATATGGGTTTCTGATTCTGGATGTGCGATGATTTTGGCATCGGGATTTTTTTTGTAAAGTGCAATCAATTTATCCAATGAAAAAGCCTCATGAACAACACATGAACCGTCCCAAAGCAACATGTCCCGTCCTGTTTTTTGGCTTACATATTTACCTAAATTTTTGTCTGGCGCGAAAATGATCGGAGTATCTTTTGGTATCGATTCCACGATTTTTACGGCATTGGATGAAGTGCAAACAATGTCGCTCAACGCTTTGACTTCGGCTGAACAATTTATGTAAGTGATAACAACATGGTCGGGATGCGCATCAATAAATTTCTTAAACAAATCTGGAGGACAGGAGTCAGCAAGGGAGCAACCCGCCTTTAAGTCGGGTAGAATTACTTTTTTGGTTGGATTCAAAATTTTTGCTGTTTCGGCCATAAAATGAACTCCTGCGAAAAGGATGATATCCGCATCCACTTTCATTGCTTCTTGCGACAATCCCAAACTATCACCCACATAATCCGCAACATCCTGAATATCGGCTTCTTGATAATAATGGGCCAAAATAACCGCATTTTTCTCTTTCTTTAGTTCTAATATTCGCTCTTTAAGACTTTTCATTCTTCAATCTATTTTAACATTCTTGTTTTTAAACACTATTTTAGTGCAGGCAGAAAATAATGTTTTCACAAAGATACACTTATTTAAAAAATAAAATGATTATCTTTAAAGTTACTAAAGACAAAAAAACACATAGAATAAAGAAAAAAAGAAGTTCATGGAAAATGTTTTTTACTTCGTCCGTCCAGCCTTTGGTTTTGGGGTACAATGTCTAAGAAATCTAGGGAAAAGTAAAACTCCTTAAAGCATTGAATATGAAATCTATGTTTAAAAAAGTCACGAAATATTGTTTAAGTATTAATGGGGGCAATTATGCAAACAATAAAATTATTTTAATTTTATTGGGTTTTTACGTTACTCTTAATTGGTGAGATAGTTTTAAAGCTTAAAAGTGTTTGCTATAAGAGCTTAAAGTTATGATAATTATCAGGTTTTATATTAATGAATTTCACGATATTTGTCGTTTATATTTATAATTAATTTATTTTAGTGCATGACAACAAATAAACAGTTACATACTTTTCACATTCCGGTAATGGGATTGGCTTTCACGATTGATAGTCCCATTCGAGTGGCGAATTATGGAATATCATCAGTGATTTCTATTGCAGATGATGAACTCATTGAAAAAATGAGAGCTTTTTACAGCGAAAAATTTGACGTCCCATATCAAGAAATTACCAAAAAAATACACGATTATCGTGCTGAACGAATTTCCTCCTATTTGAACTTGGTAGACAAAATAGTGAAAGAAAAATTCGAAAGTTTCAAAACTGAGTTGGCCGAAAGCAAAGTAGCTTTGGAAAATTATATCGCTATGTTGCCTAATAAATCCGAGATTAAAAAAGGATTGGAACATTTGATGGAAGACGGAATTGCTTTCAAGGAAAACATCAAGAAATATCTTGAAGATAATCTTTCTGCAGGAGAGATCGATGTGAATATTATGACCAAACTCGACAAGGATAATTTCATCAAAGATGAGCAATTGCCTGTTGAGTTTAATGATGCACATGCTGCTCTTCGTGGGTTTGCCAATAGTAATTTATCCTCTTCTGTGGTGCTTTCTGCTGGTATGAATCCAAGATTATTTGCTTATTTCGAAAACTTTTCTGCTTTTTTTCCTGATTTAAACAATACCTTGAAAAAGAAAATTATCCTGAAAGTTAGCGATTTCCGTTCGGCAATGATACAAGGGAATTTCTTGGCCAAAAAAGGACTTTGGGTTTCGGAATATCGCATTGAATCTGGACTGAATTGTGGCGGTCATGCTTTTGCTACCGACGGTTATTTGTTGGGGCCAATTTTAGAGGAATTCAAACAGAAAAAAGATCAATTAATACAATCGGCTCATGATTTAATGGTGAAAGCTTTAGGGCAAAAGGAAATGCATATTCCTGAAAGACCATTGGATTTAAAAATTACCGTTCAAGGTGGTGTAGGAACTGCCGAAGAACATAATTTTCTTTTAGATCATTACAGTGTTGATTCCGTGGGTTGGGGAACGCCTTTCTTATTGGTTTCAGAAGCAACTTCGGTTGACAAAACCACACGAGAATTATTGATAAAAGCCAAGGAAGAAGATTTGTACCTGAGTCATATTTCGCCATTGGGAATCCCTTTTAATACTGTGAGGGGAACAACCAACGAAATAATCAAACAAAGACGTATTGAGCATGGTAAAGCGGGAAGTTCGTGCCCAAAACGATTTTTGGCGTTAAGTAAAGAATTTGGTCCAAAAGGGATTTGCACTTCTTCCAAAAAATATCAGGACGTAAAATTAGCTGAATTAGAAGAAATAAAAGACACTTTATCAGCTACAGCTTTCGAAAAAATAAAATTCAATATTACCGAAAAAGCATGTCTTTGTGTAGGTCTTGCCAATGCTTCTTATTTAGAAAATAACATCGAGATAAAAGGACAATCGCAAGGTGTGATTATTTGCCCAGGACCCAATATGGCCTATTTTGACAAGGAAGTTTCACTTTCTGAAATGGTGAAGCATATATATGGAAACGCAACGGTAATGACGGATGCTAATCGCCCAAACCTATTTATCAAGGAATTGAAAATGTACATTGATTATTTGAATAACGAAATCAGTGAAACTACTACTGATTTGACCGCTGGGCAAATAAAAAAATGGAACGCTTTCAAAAATAATATGATAGAAGGAATTGGATATTACCATACGATGTTTGCTACTTCCCATTTCTTGGAAGACAGCATTAATGCCATTCAAGACCAACTCGAATTCTATAAAACAAAAATTGTTGAAATTAAGATTCCGGAATTAGTGGGGGCTTAAAAACGCATTTTTATAAAATATAAAAGCTCGCTTAAATTTTTAAGCGAGCTTTTTTTGTTGATTTTAATAGTTGATTTGAAGTTGGTAGACTTTGCGCAGTGGAAAATGGATTATTGTAACGGTTTCAAATTGGGATACCTTTCGTAGCGGGCATCAGTATAAAACGACGTTATACCTGTTAGTCTATTGTTCCAATAAATCCTTTAAATAATATGCTGGTGTTATTGCTGATAATTTACCTCCAGTTTCATCTGAAATAGTTCCATGTATGAAACCATGTAATTTTGTTCCATCACCAGTCAATTTCATAGTTCCAGATTCTATTATTGACAAATCATAAACAGGGGCTCCGCTATATCCACCAATGCTTGGGTTTTCAAGAATAATAAAGGTTTGTGGATTATTGGTGTCAAATCTATTTAAAGTAATTAAACCACTTGAAGGGAAAGTTCTATAAGTCAAAGGAGAAAAATGACCAACACTTCCAAGTCCTAAAGGAAAACCTATGATTGTCAGTTGAGTGTTTCTCGGGATTGCGACATTTGAGATATCAATCATTTCATATGGTATAAATCTTTTTTGTAAATATGTTTCCATTATTACTTTTTCAGGATTCAATTTTAAAATTGATAAATCCGCTATTGGATGGTTAATCCATTTTATTGGATTTGCTAATTTTTTTAATTCAATTTTTACTGGTGAATTATTTTCTCCTTGGATTATTACATATGCTGAATCATCCATATCTTTTGATACATGAGATGCTGTTACTATATAAATAGCATCTCCTTTTACTAAGAAACTTCCAGTTCCTGTAACTTCTTTACCTAGACTTATCTCCTTTCGAAGGTTTACAACTGTTATTGTTAATTGGTCAGCTGTTAAAATTAAATTTTGCTTTTTTATTTGTGCATCCATAGGTGAGATAAATATCGTAATCAATACTAAAATAAGAATTGTACTTTTCATTTTTAATATGTGTATTTTTATAATTGGATATAACTTGCATACGTACTCAACGCAGTTGAGAATATCCACCCAAAAAGGCTGGATTTGTTCTAAAAAAATGCTTTTACCACCGTAAATATAAAATTATTTTGACTATTACTTCAAAAATGAATCCCCTGATTTAATGCCTAATGCGAGTTCTTCCAGATTGGCGTCCATGAGCATAGTGGCTATTTCGTTTCTGATTTCCTTGAATCTTTCATGAACAGAACAATGATGAATTTCGGAACATTTGCCAAGTCCCAAACCACAACAAGTGAAAAGCAAATCGCCATCAATAGCGATTACAATTTGATAAAGATTTATTTTATTCATAATTTCTTTTGGGATTTCAAAACCGCCACCTATTCCTTTAATGGAATGAACGAGATCGTTTTTGGCTAAAACCTGAAGAATCTTGGCTGTAAAAAACTTGGGAGAATTAATCTTTTCAGCAATTTCTTTTATGGTAACCCTTTTGTCTTGGTAAGATTGTGATGCTATAAAAATGGAAGCACGAATCGCGTATTTACAGGTTTTTGAAAGCATTTTTTTAAATATTAGAAATTAGTTTCATTCTCTTAAAATAATCTTTATGGTTTGGGTGGATAATTTTTCGCAATCGATTCTATTGTCGGAACGTTCCAGTTTTGAAAGCGTTTCCACATTGTTTTTAAAATATTGAATGTAATAATTGCCCACATAATTCTTGTTTTCCAAAAAGAAAATCATTTCCTTCAAGTCATCTTCTGTCAACAAATCAGAATGATAAGTGGTTCGGACCTCAAAAGGAATTGCGGCTTTTAGAATCAAGTCCAATGTTTTTTCAAAAGAATCGTATAAAACGGATTGCGTGATGGATTGAAATTTTGATTTTGGAGCCTTATAATCTAGGGCAATATAATCAATTAAATTTTGATTTAGCAATTGTTGCATCACGTCAGGCGAGCTTCCGTTGGTGTCAACTTTCACCAAAAACCCCATTTTTTTGACTTCGGCAATCAGTGGAATGATATTTTTGTGCAAGACACATTCGCCACCGCTAAAAACAACGGCATCCAACAAGTTTTTTCGGGAATGCAGAAAAGTAAGTATTTTTTCAAAAGTAAGGCTTCCTTTTCCAAGCACAATCTCGGGATTATAGCAATATAAACAGCGCATATTACAGCCTGCAAACCAAAGAATGCAGGCTGATTTATGCGGATAATCTAATAAAGTGAAAGGCGTTAAGCTGTAAATGGGCTTACTAGCATTTTCCTTCAGTGAAATGAGTTCGTTGTTTGTGTTCACCTTTTTTGCCAATATTAAAACTTTCTACGGGTCTGTGGTACCCCATTACGCGCGTGTACACAAGGCATTTAGTTCTCAAATGCTGGTTTTGTTCTAGAATAGGATTCGTTTTAGTTTCTGGTTTCATATGTTTTTGTTTAAGGTTTTTTGTTGCTAATTTTCAAAAATTGAAATTGTTTTTGAACCATTAAGAGATTAAGGAAATTAAGCATAGTTTTACTTAATGAAACTTAATATCTTAATGGTTTTTAGAGGTTTGAAGTGAGAAGTTTCCGTTCTAGTTGCTCAACTTTAAACTTTCTTCTTTTTCAATTAATGCATCATCACATTTCGGGCAATATTCGTGTTCGCCATTCAAATAGCCGTGAACGGGACAAACGCTAAATACGGGCGTTACCGTAATATAAGGCAATTTAAAACTTGACAATACTTTTTTGACAAACTGTTTACAAGCTTCCGGAGAGCTTATTTTTTCGCTCATATACAAGTGTAAAACCGTTCCTCCGGTATATTTACATTGTAGCTCGTCTTGCAATAACAAGGCTTCAAAAGGATCTTCGGTATGGTCAACCGGAATTTGGGAGCTGTTGGTGTAATAAATATTGTCTTCCTGTCCGGCTTGTATGATATTTGGAAAACGTTTTTTGTCTTCCTTGGCAAATCGATAAGTTGTTCCTTCGGCTGGTGTGGCTTCCAGATTGTATAAATTTCCAGTTGCTTCCTGAAATTTTTTCATTCGACTGCGAATATGATCCAGAACTTCCGAAGCAAAATCAATTCCCGAAGGAGAGGTAATAGCATCTTCGTTTCCAGTAAAATTAACAATCATTTCGTTCATTCCATTAACGCCAATAGTCGAGAAGTGATTTCTGAAATGTTGTAAATAACGTTTGGTGTATGGATACAAACCTCTGTCATACATTTCCTGGATGAACACTCGTTTTTTCTCTAAAGTCGATTTTGAAATATATAATAATTTGTCCAATTGTCGGTATAATTCACTTTCATTTCCTCTATATAAATAGCCCAATCGAGCCATATTTATGGTTACTACGCCAATGCTTCCCGTCATTTCGGCACTACCAAAGAGACCATTTCCCCGTTTTAATAATTCGCGCAAATCAAGTTGCAAACGACAGCACATACTACGAACTGCATTTGGTTTATAAGCATTTTCGTTTTCAACTTTATCGCCGTTTTCGTCCAATTTATATTGGCTTCCAATGAAATTTTGGAAATAAGACGAACCAATTTTTGCAGTATTTTCGAAAAGTAAGTCGGTATTTTCGCCATCCCAATCAAATTCTTCGGTGATATTTACCGTCGGAATCGGGAAGGTGAAAGGCTGTCCGTTGGCATCGCCTTCGGTCATCACCGTGTAATAGGCTTTGTTGATGAGGTTCATTTCCTTTTGAAAATGTTCGTAACGCAAGTCGGTTATTTTATTAACGCCCCGTTCTTTGGCTCTAACTAAAAGGTCGTGATTGAAATTATTTTCGAAAAAATGGAGATCGTTTTTTGTTGGAATTTGGGTTTTCAAATCTTCTGGAACGACCCAATCCAATGTGATATTCGTGAAAGGGGATTGTCCCCAACGTGCCGGAACATTCAAATTATAAACAAAACTGCGGATGGCTTTCAAAACATCATCAAACGATAAATTATCCTTGAAAACATAAGGTGCCAAATAAGTGTCAAACGAACTGAAGGCTTGTGCCCCGGCCCATTCACTTTGCAAAATCCCCAAGAAATTCGCCATCTGACCCAAAGCTTCCCTGAAATGAGATGGTGCTTTGCTTTCGACACGACCGCGAACGCCGTTGAAACCTTCGTTAAGCAAAACGCGCAAACTCCAACCAGCACAATATCCAGTCAAACAATCTAAATCGTGAATATGGACGTCGCCGTTACGGTGGGCATATCCTTCTTCTTTGCTGTAAACTTTGTCTAACCAATAATTGGCAATGATTTTTCCGGCAACATTATTCACCAAACCCGCATTGGAGTAGGACGTATTTGCGTTGGCATTAATGCGCCAATCCGTTTGCTCGATATATTCTGCAATGGTTTGAGAGCTGTCAACATAAGTCGTGTCTTCATTCAGTCCGTCAACATGTTCCCGCTGCAATTTTCGGGTATGACGGTACAACATAAAGGAACGCATCACCTCGAAATACTGTTTTTCGAAGAGGTTTTTCTCGATTAAATCCTGAATTTCTTCAACGGCCCAAGTTTCTTTGGACTGCAATCCTTTGATAACATTTTCAAAAACACTTTCATCGAATGCTATGGTAGCACTTTTAAAACTTTTTGAGATTGCATCCTCAATTTTGAAACTTTCAAACGGTTTATAATCTCCGTTCCTTTTGATAACGTACTTTTCCATAGTATTTAATGATTTATGTTTTTATATTGGTTGGTTATTTTTTATTCTTCGGTTGAGAAAAATTTTTCCAAAGCCTTTGCTTTTGGAAACAGAATATTGCTTTCTAAATGAATGTGTTTGTGTAAATCTTTTTCAAATTCCTCCAACATTGTAAAAGTCACTCGATAGGTATTGCAAGCATCTTCTGGTGGCGTATAATTATTGGTCAACGAAGCAATTGTTCTGAAGCGTTCGCCTTCAGCATCGTGCTCGTTCATCATTGCAGTAATAGGGTTTTTTACTGTTCCAAAATGGGGTTGCCCAATTGAACCGTGACTTTTCGTTGCATTGATCATTTCTTTGATGAAAGGAAACAAAATCAATTCTTCTTTTTTCATATGCGGGGCCAATTCTCCTGCGCTACCTTTAAAGAGTTCATTGATTTCGAATAATTCAGGATGATTGCTTCCGCGTACATTGCACAATTTATCTAAAAACTGAATCAGAATCGGTGTTTTTTCTTCGACAAAACTATGGTGGGTTTTCTCTATATAATCGATTAATAAATCCAATGGCCAAGAGTTGAAGTCGATTTCAGAATCATTTTTTGTTGCCAAAACAGCATTTAACTCATTCAATAAATTGGCTTCATTTATATCTTTTTTGGCGCAAACTTCTTCAATGGTCCTTTGTCCTTTACAACAAAAATCAATTTCATATTTCGAAAAAATTGCTGCCGTCCTAAAATCTTGGGCAACAAAATCTCCAATCGTAGTTTTTTCTTGTATGTTCATAATTTCGATTTTAATAGAGGTTAAATATCAATACTTTAGAGCTATTTTCGGCTGTATTTTACTGACTATAATTTTACAGATTAATAATTTTATTTAATATGATTTAAATCATATTTCATTTTTTTTATCATTTTTTTATTAACAAAAGTTGATAAATTAAGCAAGGTTAATCTAGCTGTATTTTGCCGGTTTCTCCAGGAAATAGTTTTGCCAAAAAAGTTATTATTTTAAATATGATTGGAATCATATTTTGCAAAATACTTCAAAGCGTCCTTTGCAGAAGTTAAATGCTGGAAATAAAATAAATAATAAAATGAACGAAAACTTAAACATTGCAACACTTCCCGAAGGACATCCAGTTCGAACCTATTTTCAGGAAAAAGAAATTATTAATGCACTTTTAGAAGAATTATCAGCTACAGATCCGAAAGCTGAACTGCAGAAATACACGAATATTTTCAACCAACTTCAAACCATCGAAAAACGATTCGCCCGAAAAGAAAACCAGCTTTTTCCTTTTTTGGAAAAAAAAGGTTGGAATGGACCATCTCAAGGAATGTGGTCTTTTCACGATAATTTGAGAGAACAATTTAGATTGTTGCGCAAAAATATTGACGCCAAAGAATATGACAAGATTAAAATCAATACCCCTTTTTTGGTTGAAGGGATTTCTAGATTAATGAAAACGGAAGATACGGTTTTGTTTCCCAATGCGTTGGATTTACTGACTGAAAAAGACTGGATTATGATGCGACAAGGCGAAGAGGAAATTGGCTGGATGTTGCCAGAACCGCCTGTTCCTTTTTCGAATGTCGAATACATTCACCCGAGTGAGGATTTCACCAAAAGGGAAATGACGTTTTCACTCGAAAATACCTCCCATTATGACGAAGGTTATATGACTGTGGAGCAAGTGAATCTGCTTCTTAAAACAATGCCTCTCGATTTAACGTTTGTGGATGAAAACGACAAAGTAATTTTCTACAATCGGGGAGAGGAACGCGTTTTTCCCAGAAGTGCCGGAATCATTGGTCGTGAAGTGAAGTTTTGCCATCCACCAAAAAGTGTTGGAACTGTTCTTAAAATCATAGAGAGTTTTAAAAATGGCACTCAAAATGAAGCTTCTTTTTGGATAAATTTCAAAAATAGACTGATTTACATTCGCTATTTTGCAGTTAGAGACGCCGATAAAAACTACAAAGGTGTAATTGAATTATCGCAAGATATCACCGATATCAAGAAAATTGAAGGTGAAAAACGATTGCTGGATTGGGAATAGATAGATTTTAACTTTTTCTTCTTCCTCTTTCAATTCTTTTCTCATTTGAAGTTTTAGTTTTTCAAATGAATTATCATAATCATATTGTAATGCTTTAATTTCAATATCTTCTTGAGTTAGATTAATGATCTTTTTAAGATAATGATTTGTGAATTTATCATAAATTAAATTATACCCAAAATAAATGGCAATTTGCATTAATGCCTCACCTTTTCTCGGCTCCTGCAACAGTTTTGGATGCGACCAATAAAAAAATGGACAGCTATTTAGGAACGGAACTCGATTTTACTACAAGTTATGCGCTTCAAAAAGAGGTTACGGCCTCTGCGGGTTATTCACAAATGTTTGGAACAAATACGTTGGAAAGACTTAAAGGTGGAAATGCAAACCATGACAACAATTGGGTTTGGGTAATGGTTTCGATTAATCCAAGATTGTTTGGTTTAAAATAAAAACAAACAGTTTTAGTTCATTAAACAAAGGACTTTGTTATCGAGAGGTAACAAGGTCTTTTTTGTTTCAAAAAAAATAGCATTTTTAATATTTTTGACACAATTGAAGATAATTGGGTTTATTCATTAATTCAAGATTGGTAAATCGTTTTTGAATTGTATTTTTGATGTAAATTAAATAGTAAGCACATGGTTTCAGTCCAAGAAGCATTTTCCATACTTAAAAGTAATTTGCCCCCATTGCGAGAAATAGAATATTCCCTTTCGCAAGTCAAAAAGCATATTTTATCACAAACAGTCTATTCCTCCATAAATATGCCGCCGTTTAGGCAATCAGCCATGGATGGTTTTGCAATTTGCCGCCACGATTCATTGGAATATTCTATCATTGGAGAAATAAAAGCGGGAGATTCCCATCAAGTTAGCCTGCAACCGGGCCAAGCCATAAAAATATTCACGGGGGCAGCTATTCCGGATTCGGCACAAGCGGTTATACAAATCGAAAAAGTTTCTGTAAAAGATGCGCAATTGTTTCTTCAGGAGCAACCCAAACAGGAAACCAATGTAAGAGCCATTGGAGAACAAATTTCTAAAGGGGGACTTGCGCTTGAAAAAGGAACCATGCTTAATGCGGCGGCCATTGGTTTTTTGGCGGGTCTTGGTTTTACATCGGTGATGGTATATAAGAAACCAACAATTGGTATTGTGGTTACTGGAAATGAATTGGTAAAACCTGGCATCCCTTTAGATTATGGAAAAGTGTACGAAAGCAACGCCATCATGCTAGAATTGGCTTTGAAAGAGGCGTATTTCGATGAGGTTAGTTTATATGAAGTAAATGATGATTTTGAAAACACCAAAAATAAGCTGGACGAAGCGATTTCAGCTAATGATGTTGTTTTGGTTTCTGGCGGAATATCGGTAGGGGATTATGATTTTGTGGCGCGCGCTTTAAAGGAACTCGAAGTCGAAACGCTTTTTTATAAAGTAAATCAAAAACCAGGGAAACCTTTATTCGTAGGAAAACAAAAAGACAAAATGATTTTTGCTTTACCCGGAAATCCGGCAGCTTGCTTGACCTGTTTTTACGTGTATGTATTGCCAACAGTATCGATACTTTCCGGGAATGCAATAACCTACAATCAAACCGTGCTCAAGTCTCTGAGCGAAAATTTCACTGTCAATAACACCCGTTGCCAGTTTTTGAAGGCAAGTGTTATGGGTGATACTGTAACTGTTTTATCGCATCAAAATTCTTCGATGCTCAATTCTTTTTCTTTGTCAAATGGGCTTTTGTATATCGAAAATGGCACCTACGAATTAGAAAAAGGGACACAAGTTGAAGTTTATCTTTTGTAGAAAATATTTTTTCGTTATATTTACCGAAGTATAACGTAAATGAAATTTCTTTGAAAATAAAAAGCAAAATTTGGATCGAAACTGACGAAGGAATTCTTATTAGCGAAGGACGTGTCCAATTATTAAAATTAATTGATGAAACCGGTTCGCTCAATAAGGCGGCCAAAGCAATGAATATATCCTATCAAAAGGCATGGCGATTAGTGGATGCGTCCAATAAAGCGGCAAGCAGTCCATTGATAGCAACACAAGTGGGAGGAAGCAAAGGAGGCGGAACGATGTTGACGCCTTATGGTAAATCTCTCATAGAATCTTTTGAAATAATAAATGCCGCTTGCTGGCAATTTCTGGACGAACAAATCAAAAAACATTCATTATGACAGCAATAGATTTATTGGATATGCCCTTGTTGCTTCTTTTGTTGCCCATCGTTGCTTTTTTGTATGCCAGTGTGGGACATGGGGGAGCCAGTGGTTATTTGGCTTTGATGAGCGCTTTTTCTCTCCCGTTGACATTTATGAAACCGACCGCTCTGGTGCTTAATATATTGGTTTCCGGGATTTCTTTTTATTTTTATTACAGAGAAAAAAAATTCAAATGGAATTTGTTTTATCCTTTTGCCATAAGCTCCATTCCCTTTTCATTTGTAGGCGGCTATTTGAAGATTGACGCTTTTTATTATAAAATCATTTTGGCTACCGTATTGGTTTTTGCAGTGATGCGATTATTAGGATTTTTCGGTAAAGAAAGAAACACAATCAAAGATATCAATCTTCCATTGGCATTGGCGTTTGGAGCTTTAATCGGGTTCCTGTCCGGTTTGTTGGGCATTGGCGGAGGCATTATTTTGAGTCCGGTTTTACTGTTATTTGGTTGGGCAACCATGAAACAAACGGCGGCGGTGTCGGCTTTGTTTATTTTGGTTAATTCAATATCGGGACTTTTTGGTTTTGTTTCCCAGGGAGGAACCTTGCCAGCCTCTTCTTCTGTTTTGATAGGAGTTGTTTTTATAGGTGGATTATTTGGAGCTTATTACGGAAGTACAAAATTCGATTCCAAGGCATTGCGGTATGTTTTGTCAGTGGTCATCGGAATTGCAATACTTAAATTATACACAACGGCATGAAAAATGAAATAACAGCATTTATTTTGGCAGGAGGTAAAAGTCAGCGCATGGGAACCGATAAAGGTATGTTGCCATTCAACGGAAAGTCATTTGTAAACCATATTTGCGAGGCGTTAAAGCCCGTAGTCGGTAATAATATTGTGATTGTTTCATCGAATGCGGCCTATGATTTTTTGGGATATACCCGCATTGAAGATATAGTATCCGACAAAGGGCCTGTGGGCGGAATTTACACCGCTCTAAAACAGTCTAAAACAAAATTAAATATTATCCTCAGCGTAGATGTGCCAATGATTTCAGCGGAATTGTTGCTTTGGATGCTAAAAAATCACGGGGATTCTTTTTTGATGACACAAGTTCAGGTAAAAGACAAGGCAAGTCCGCTTATTGCGATATATGACCGTGCTATTAAAACCGTTTTCGAAGAACATTTGGCAAGCAACCAATTGAAATTACGTCAGCTTATTGACGATGTGAATCATCAAACACTTACCGTTCCGGAAAAATGGAGCCGTCAAGTGAAAAATATCAATACGCAAGAAGAATATCAAAATTTAGTATCATGACCATAACTATAAAATATTTTGGTTCACTGGTGGATATAACCAAAAAAAAGGAAGAGCAAATAGTTTTGGAAAATGACAAAATATCCGTTGCTTTTTTGAAATCAAAGATTGAAGTTGCTTATGAAGGCATGCAAAATGTCACCTATTCCATAGCTGTAAATCAATCATTGAGTGGGTTGGATGTTACTATTATGAATCAAGATGAAATTGCTTTTCTGCCTCCTTTTGCCGGAGGATAAAAAAATGAAAAATATGGAAAAGGAAAATGCAACACGTTATGCCCGACAAATAGCTCTCCCGGAAATAGGGGATGCGGGTCAGCAAAAATTACAAAACGCTCGGGTTTTGGTAATTGGTGCCGGTGGTTTGGGCTGTCCGGTTTTGCAAAATATGGCGGCAACGGGTGTTGGTTTTATAGGTATTGTAGATGGTGATGTGGTGGAGGAAACCAATTTACACCGTCAGCTGCTTTATACCCTAAAAGATTGTGGAAATAACAAAGCGGCAGTAGCGGCCAAAGCGATTTTGGCACTCAATCCAGATGTAGTTGTCACAGTGTTTTCTGAATATTTTAATCAGCAAAATGCTTTTGAAATTGTTCAAGATTACCAAATTATTGTGGATTGTACCGATACGATTGCTGTCCGATATTTAATTAATGATGTGGCTGTTGCCAAAAAGATTCCGGTAGTTTATGCCTCGATATATAAATTTGAAGGACAAGTTTCTGTGTTTAACTATAAAAATGGCTCCAGTTATCGTTGTTTGTTTCCAGAAACAGAAAGTTTGAGCGCGGTTCCCAATTGCGTTATTTCGGGTGTTTTGGGTGTTTTGCCCAATACGCTCGGATTGTTTCAGGCAACAGAAGTACTCAAAATTATTCTTGAAATTGGAGATGTATTGTCGGGAAAATTATTGCTCTACGATGCATTACGGTATCAAACACAAATAATAAATTTTCAGAAAAATCCAAAGGAGATAGAAAAAGGCCTCGTCAACGGATTATCCATATTGAAGCAGAATGCTACAAAACCAGAGGAGAATTTATCACAAGAAGCCTTTTTTGAAAAAGGCAACCAGTCTGATTGTTTGATTATTGATGTTAGAGAAATTCACGAAGAGCCGAAATGGTATGGCTCGAACGTCGTAAATGTGCCGTTGACCGCATTGGAAAATTATACGAAACAACTCCATAAAAACCAACAAATTGTGTTGTTTTGTCAAACGGGACAGCGGAGCCAATCGGCTTTAAACTATTTCAAAAGAGAAGGATTTACCCAGATTTTTCACCTCGAAAAAGGTATTCAATCTATTGAAGGACATTTTATAAATAATTAAACGCAATATCCATACAAAATATGCCAACTCCCAAACCCAAAAAAAGTTCCTTTATTCAAGGGGCAATAGCAGCGGATTTCATAGGAAACTCCATAGCCAAACACCAAAGTAAAACCACTATCGGAGCACATAATATATTTTTGGGTCAGGTTCGTGCCGATGTCATCGAAGGAAAACCAGTGACCGCGATAGAATATACGGCTTATGAAGAAATGGCAGAACAAAGTTTATACGAAATTCGGGAAGCTGCTTTTGCAAAATATGAGCTATCGTGTTTGCATATTTATCACAGCGTTGGGTTGG
Source organism: Flavobacterium sp. UBA5153 (assembly GCA_002413745.1). Lineage (GTDB taxonomy): Bacteria > Bacteroidota > Bacteroidia > Flavobacteriales > Flavobacteriaceae > Flavobacterium. Next base: position 103,683 of record DHXP01000062.1, read on the forward strand.
TAAAAACAGGCGAAATCTGTCTGTTTGTTTTTGTATCGGCGCCACGCAGAAAATCGGTGTACGAAGCTTTGCAGTTTTTGGTAGAAGAAATAAAAGAAAAAGCCCCCATTTTTGGAAAAGAATTGTTTGAAGACGAATCCTATACTTGGAAAAAAAACACATAAAATGGTAGACATCACGCACAAAATCATCACACAACGCACAGCCACGGCCCAAGCTATTGTAAAAGTGGGCTCGCCAGAAACGATGGAGGCCATTCGAAATAAAACCGTCCCAAAAGGGGATGTGTTGGAAGTCTCCAGAACTGCCGGTTTATTTGCCGTAAAAAACACCTCAAATGCTATTCCGGATTGTCATCCGATGCCAATAGAATATACCGGAATCCAGTTTGAATGTTTGGAGGAGGAAGTTCGAATCGAAGTTACCGTAAAAGCAATTTACAGGACGGGTGTTGAGGTCGAGGCCATGCATGGCGCATCCATAGTGGCATTGACGATGTACGATATGCTGAAACCAATTGACAAGAAGGTGGAAATATCAAACATAAAGTTACTCCATAAAAAAGGAGGAAAATCAGATTATGGGAACAAAGAAGTCCAAGACCTTTTGGTGGCTGTAATGGTGTGTTCGGACAGTGTTTCCAGCGGAAAAAAAGAAGATAGAGCGGGAAAAGTGATCTCGGATAAAATCAATAATTTAGGGTTAAGCGTTTCGAATTATATCATTATTCCGGACGAGGTAACAGCTATTCAGAACACAATAAATAAGTTGTGTGCCCAAAAAATAGATTTGCTCATCATTACTGGCGGAACCGGATTGTCAAATCGAGACGTAACTCCCGAAGCGGTAATTCCGCTGTTAGACCGTCGTATTCCGGGTATCGAAGAAGCCATTCGTTCTTATGGGCAAGATAGAACGCCTTATGCCATGTTGTCCAGAAGCGTGATTGGTTTCAAAGGAAATACGTTGATTATGGCCTTGCCGGGTTCTACCGCAGGAGCAAGCGAATCTATGGATGCTGTTTTTCCATCGATATTGCATTTATTTAAAATTTTAAATGGATTCAACCATGGAAAATAACACCATTCTTTTGCAGGATTCTCACGGAAGAGGGCATGATTATTTGCGCATTTCCATTACAGAACATTGTAATTTGAGATGTACCTATTGTATGCCGGCAGAAGGAATTGCCTTGACTCCAAGAGCCCATTTAATGACGGCAGATGAAATTGTTACCATAGCAAAAACTTTTGTAAACCTGGGTGTAACAAAAATCAGGTTAACGGGCGGAGAGCCTTTGGTCAGAAAAGATGCTGCAGCCATTATCTCTCGACTTGGAAAACTGGGAGTGGAACTCAGCCTGACCACCAACGGGATTTTGGTGCATGACTTTATCGACACGTTCAAAGAAGCCGGGATAACCACGTTAAACATGAGTATCGATAGTTTGCAAAAAGACAAATTCAATCAAATTACCCGTAGAAATTATTTTGATAAATTATGGGAAAATATCGAGTTGCTTCACGTCAATGGGTTTCAGGTGAAGTTGAATGTTGTGGTTATAAAAGGTTTTAATGACAATGAAATAATAGATTTTATTGAACTGACAAAAGAACGGGACATTCAGGTTCGATTTATAGAATTCATGCCTTTTGACGGCAATCAATGGAATAAGTCTAAGCTCGTGAGTTATGCTGAAATTATGACGCAGGCAACAGCTTTTCATTCTTCTCAAAAAGTTGTCCGATTGCAAGACAGATCCAATGATACGGCCAAAAATCATAAAATAGAATCTTACAAGGGGAGTTTTTCGGTCATCAGTTCGGTAACCAACCCATTTTGTAGTACATGTAACCGCATTCGATTAACCGCTGATGGCAAATTGAAAAACTGTCTGTTTTCGAATTCAGAAACATCGTTACTTCAAACCTTGCGGGCAGGGGAATCCATAGAACCCCTCATTTTTCAAAATATGAAATCCAAACACGCCATGAGAGGCGGTATGGACGATGATGCTAAATTTCAAAATCCAAAATTGTTTTCCCAAAACCGCAGCATGATCAAAATTGGCGGTTGATGTTTTATTAAAGCAGCTTGGGAATGGTTTTTTATAAATCATTTCTGAGAACTAATTTTTTTACAAATTATGGCTAATCGATATACCACTTTTTTGAATTAGCCATTTCAAGGACACTACTCCCCTAAAAAGAACTTCCCATTGAGTTTTTAACTTTCATGCTAAAATTCAGTAACCCTAAAAGGTCTTCTACCCTCTTCAAACTTAAACTTTTCGATTACTTGCGCTTGAATTATTTTAATTTGTAAAAAATAAATAAATTACTATACTCACTCTTCATATTGTCTTGGTTTATTGCTTTATTTCGGATTTATGGACATCAATCACAAAAAAATCACAATAGTATTCAAAATAAATTTACTGTCATTTACCTGATATATATCATATTATAAAAAAGACTCGCGTTTTAACTTTGCACCATTAATAAAATCAATATTTTATGAGCAATTTATCTCAATCACACAAAATACTATTTCTAAATACGCTTGCGTTTACAGTATGTTTTGCCTGTTGGACTTTAAATGGGGTTTTAGTTACCTTTCTTGTAGATAGGGGCATATTCAATTGGAGTGTGGTGGAAGTGGGCTGGTTGCTCGGGATCCCTATATTATCGGGAGCCATATTCCGACTTCCAATTGGGATTTTGACCGATAAATTTGGTGGAAAAATTGTGTTCTCTACCTTGTTACTGCTTTGTTCCATTCCGCTTTTTCTTCTTCCTTTTGCTAATTCGTTTTGGAGTTTTGCGGTGTTGAGTTTTCTTTTTGGGTTGGTAGGAACCAGTTTTGCCGTTGGTATTGGCTATACCTCTGTTTGGTATCCAAAGGATTGGCAGGGAAGGGCTTTGGGTATATTTGGTATGGGAAATGCAGGTGCCGCAATTACAACTTTTTTGGCGCCTACCTTATTAAACAACTTCTCTAAAAGTGACCCCGTAAATGGTTGGAAAATGTTGCCGATAACCTATGCTATTGTTTTGGTGGTCATTGGTGTAATCTTTATAATATTCGCTAAAAACAAAAAACCGCTGGGAGATTCAAAAAACGTAACGATGCTTTTGTCTCCATTAAAATCAGCAAGAGTTTGGAGATTTGGTGCCTACTACTTCTTGGTATTCGGTTGTTTTGTGGCCTATTCTCAATGGTTATTACCCAACTTTGTGAATGTATATCATACCACATTGGTCATGGGCGGTATGTTTGCCACCATGTTTAGTTTGCCTTCTGGAGTTATTAGAGCTTTTGGGGGCTATTTATCGGATAAATTTGGAGCCAGAAAAATAATGTACTGGGTTTTAGGTTCGACAATGGTAATCAGTTTCCTGTTGATGTTCCCTAAAATGGAGGTAACTACAGCTGGGCCTGGTGTTTTGGCAGCTAATAGTGGTGTTGTTACAGCAGTAACTTCTTCTGAAGTTATTTTGAACAATAAAAATTATAAAATTAAACCAAAGGTTAGTGTAGTTGTTACAGATGAAAACATCTTGCCCGTTAAAACCTCATGGCAAGAAATTATAGTGAAAGAAAATCAAGTAGTGAACAAGAAAGAACTATTGGCAAAAGGCATCACCCAGATCAAATTTTCGGCGAATATGTGGGTTTATATTATTCTGGTTATTCTTATTGGAATGTCGTGGGGAATAGGTAAAGCAGCAGTATACAAACACATACCCGATTATTTCCCAAATGAAGTGGGTGTTGTAGGCGGTATGGTGGGATTGATTGGGGGTTTAGGTGGTTTTTTCGGGCCAATAATTTTTAGTTATCTCCTGGATTTCACCGGACTTTGGACAAGTTCATGGCTGTTTGTTTTTGTTGTCTCTTCCATTTGTATGATATGGATGCATAGTACAATTATTAAAATTATGAGAGAAAAATCTCCTGGTTTCACAAGAGACATAGAACACAATCACTAAAAAATATTTTCAATATATAATTTAACTTTAAACAACTAAATATGAAAACTTGGCTTGAAAAATGGGAACCGGAAGATGAAAAATTCTGGAATGAAAAAGGCAGTAAAATAGCTTGGAGAACATTGATAATTACAACATTGTCATTAATAATGTCTTTTTCCTCATGGTTCATGATGAGTGTTATTGCGGTAAAATTACCAGGACTCGGTTTTCCGTTTTCTAAAGATCAACTTTTTTGGTTGGTAGCTATACCCGGATTGGCTGCAGGATTTTTAAGAATTATTCACACCTTTATTCTGCCTATTTTCGGGACAAGACATGTAGTAACCGTGGCAACTTTACTTAAATTAATTCCTGCAATTGGAGTTGGATTTGCGGTAATGGATACCGATACTCCATTTTGGGTGTTTGTTCTTTTGGCATTTGCTACAGGTTTTGGTGGAGGTGATTTTTCATCCTTTATGCCTAGTACGAGTTTGTTTTTTCCAAAAAGATTGAAAGGTACGGCTTTAGGAATTCAGGCAGGGATTGGGAATTTTGGGGTTAGTTTGGCTCAGTTTGTTACGCCACTTATTTTGAGTGTTAGTATTTACGGGGCTTCGTCTGTGTTTACTAGTATCGATGCTAAAGAAACACAGATTGTTCTTAAAGATTCAACAGTTGAAAAACAAAAAGAAGTTTTTGCAGCTTTGGATACCAAAACACAAAATACAATTTTGGAAACAGTAAAGAAGCAGGTATTGGATTCGGTTTCTGCAACAACACATTCGAAAGAAAATCACGAAATTTTCACTGCATTACCACTAAAAGAGAAATCAAAAGCAATTGCAAATACCAATCCTAAGTTGGCCGAAAAAATATTGAACAAAATTAGCCCCAAAAATGAGGCGGTTAAAAATATAAACATCTACATTCAATCTGCTGCCTTTTGGTACACTGCATTTCTTTTGGGTTTGGCACTTGTTAGTTGGTTGTTTTTAAAAAGCATCCCCATGAAGGCTTCTGTAAAAGAGCAAATGGATATCTTTAAAAACAAACATACTTGGTATTGCACCATCACCTATTTGATGACTTTTGGAACATTTGCAGGTTTGTCTGCGGCTTTCCCTTTGATGATCAAATATTTGTATGGCGATTTTGCGGATGCCCCAGATCCATTGGTGTACGCTTTCTATGGTCCACTGATTGGTTCTGCAAGTAGGGTGTTGTTCGGTTTTGTGGCTGATAAAATTGGAGGAGCTATATTGACGACGATTACCGGAATCGGAATTTTATCAGGAGCTATTATTTTGGTAACTCAAGGTTTGGTTTCACCAACAAGTATGGATCAATTTCCGCTTTTTGTAGGGGTTATTTTATCTATGTTTTTCTTTACAGGAGTTGGAAACGCAGGAACTTTTAGACAATTTCCTATTATATTTTCCGATAATCAACGCCAAGCTGCCGGTGTAATTGGTTGGACTGCAGCAATAGCAGCATTTGGACCGTTTATTTTCGCAACATTAATAGGGAAAAATATTACAATTAATGGTGGCGCAAATCAATTCTTCATTGGGTTGATTATTTTTGCTATATTAGCTACCGCAATCAATTGGTGGTTCTATAACCGTAAAGGATGTGAAAGACCAAGTTAACCAACATCAATTAAATTTTATATGGAATGAAAAACAGCACTTATAATACCAAAGCCTTACTTATAGCCACTTTTGCATCGATACTCACTATTGTGCTCGTATTTTTTGGCTCCAGGAATTTGCAAAATTTTGATGCCGCTTTAATTACCTACTTGTTTGGGACGGTGTTTGCCTTCTTTGGTATTGTATATCGCTATACCGTTTGGTTGCAAAGACCTCCAACTTGGATTTATTTTAAAAGAGGGATTTATTATTTATTTACAGGAAAAGTGTTTTCTCATTTTTGGTTTGCATCGAAAGAAACTGTAGAAAACATCGCCTTTCAGAAATTTATTTATCCAAGAGGAAAATACCGTTGGGTGGCGCATTTTATGATTGCGGTGGGTTGTACTTTGGCTTTTTTAATTACTATTCCATTAACCTTTGGATGGATTAATTTCACGATGGCTCCCAATACGATATCAGTATACGAAGCTCATTTTTTTGGATTTAAAATATTGGATTTCAAACTGGATTCCATAATGGCATTTTTAACTTTTCACGCTCTAAATTGGTCTTCTTACTTGGTCATTTTAGGTTCTTTGTATTATCTGAGAAGACGATTGACTAATCCGGGTTTGATTGCCACACAATCATTTGAAGGTGATTTGTTGCCGCTTATTTTATTGATAGCCATTTCTGTGACAGGACTAGGTTTGACCTATTCGTACCAGTTTATGAAAGGGTTCGCCTTTGATTTTCTAGCCGTAGTACACGCGGTCACGGTAATCATGTTTTTAATATGGATTCCGTTTGGGAAGTTTTTTCACATTATTCAGCGTCCAGCCCAAATTGGAGCCCATATTTATAAAAAAGAGGGTATGAAACAAGGAATGGCTGTTTGCAAGCATACGGGTGAAGAATTCGCCACAAAATTACACATTGAAGATCTCAAAACAGTTACCAAACAATTGGGTTTCGATTTTAGTATGGAAGATGGAGGTTCTCATTTAGATTTGAGTCCTGAGGGAAAAAGATCCCGTTTGGCACAAGCCCACTTAAAAGCGAGACAAGAGGGCGGAAATTTATTTGGATAATTATATAAAAAGGATTTAATAGCACCTAAATATGGCAAAATTACCTGTATCAACAGAAAAAATAATTCAAGAATTTGGGCCACATAAAAATTATAGCCCAAAAGAGGGTTATGAAGGAAGAGATGAACCCGATGAAATTGTCAAAACCCATTGTTGCTTTTGTGGAATGCAGTGTGGAATCCAATTGTTGGTCAAAAGCAATAAAGTGGTAGGTTTTGAACCTTGGAAGGAATTTCCTTTCAACGAAGGACGCCTTTGTCCAAAAGGAGTGCAACGTTACTTGCAAAACAATCATCCAGATCGTCTTCTGCACCCTATAAAAAGAGTGGAAGGAGTAGGTTTTAAGCCAACTTCTTGGGACGAGGCTATGGATACAACAGTTTCAGAAATAAAACGCATTCAGGAAAAATACGGGAAAGATGCTTTTTCGATGCTTTCAGGAGTTTCTCTGTCTAATGAAAAAAGTTATCTGGTAGGGAAGTTTGCCCGCGTGGCTTTAAAAACCAAAAATCTGGATTACAACGGTCGTCTATGCATGGTAAGTGCCGGAGCCGGAAATAAAAAAGCATTCGGGTTAGACCGTGCTTCCAATAATTATTCGGATCTGGAATATGCCGAAGTGATTATTGTGGCAGGAGCCAATATTAGTGAAACCTTTCCAACACTGACGCATTGGATATGGAAAGCGAGAGATCGAGGCGCAAAATTAATAGTAATAGATCCTAGAATTATTCCGTTAGCCCGAACTGCCGATTTGCATTTGGACGTAAAACCTGGTACGGATTCCGCATTATATGGGGCAATGCTCAAATATCTGATGGATCACGATATGTTGGATCATGATTTTATAGACAATCACACCTCAGGTTTTCAAGAAACAATAGATGCCGTAAAAGACTATACTTTAGAATGGGCAGAAGAAATTACGGGTATCAAAAAAGAAAAGATTAGAGAAGCGGCTGAGTTATGGGGTAAAGCCAAAACCAGTTTCTTGCTGCATGCCCGAGGAATAGAACATCATTCTAAAGGTGTCGATAATGTTTTGGGTTGTATCAACTTAGTTCTGGCAACCGGCAGAATTGGAAGGCCTTATTGTGGATATGGTACCATAACTGGACAAGGAAATGGACAAGGAGGAAGGGAACACGGTCATAAATGTGACCAATTACCTGGAAATCGTGATATAGAAAACCCAGTGCATCGTAAATATATAGCTGATGTTTGGGGAATTGACGAAAAAGATATGCCTGGTAAAGGGCTTTCTGCGTATGAAATTATAGAAGCCATTCATAAAGGAGAAATTAAAGGACTATTGTCCATCTGTTTCAATCCATTGGTATCGTTGCCTAATAGTAATTATGTTAGAGAAGCGCTGGATAAATTAGAGTTTTATGTCTGTATCGACTTTTTCTTAAACGAAACTGCACGCCATGCCGATATTGTACTTGCCGGTTCTTTGCAAGAAGAGGAGGAAGGGACAACCACATCGGCTGAAGGAAGAGTAATTCGTATTCGTCAAGCGGTAACGCCTCCAGGAGAAGCAAGAACGGATACCTCAATAATACTGGAATTAGCCAAAAGATTGGGTGAAGAAGATAAATTTAAGTATGATGACAGCGAATCCATTTTTAATGAATTGCGTGTCGCTTCAAAAGGAGGGACGGCGGATTATAATGGAATTTCCTATAAGAAAATAGAAGAAAATATGGGTGTTTTTTGGCCATGTCCAACAGACGATCACCCTGGAACTCCCCGTCTATGGGAGGATAAAAAATTTGCTACTCCAGATGGTAGAGCGCATTTTAATCCGGCACCATACAAACTTCCGGGTGAAGTGACAGACGCGGCGTATCCCGTAATATTAACTACAGGGCGCGTGGTTTCACAGTATTTAAGCGGAACGCAAACGCGTAGAATTGGTAAATTGGTAGACCAATATCGGGAACCTCTTATAGAAATTCATCCTAATTTAGCAAAGCAATATGGCATTCAACAAAGAGAGTTGATTCGTGTAACAACCAGGAGAGGAGAAGCAATTTTTCCTGCCAATATTGTGGAAACAATTAGGGAAGATACTGTTTTTATACCATATCACTGGCCCGGTAAAAAATCGGCTAACCAATTAACTCCCGCTACATTAGATCCTATATCAAAAATTCCGGAATTTAAGGTGTGTGCCTGTCAGTTAGAACCTCTTAAAGAAATCGCGCCACCATCTAATGAATCAGATGCTTTTGCCAGCGTTTAACCATAAAATATAAAAATGAACTATACCAGTTTTAATAAAAACGAGGAATTTTTTGTAGACCTGCAACGATGCATTGGCTGTAAAGCATGTGAAATGGCTTGCGCCGAATGTGAAACCAACGGGCAGGATTCTATGATACATGTCAATTATGTGGATCGTTCGTCTACTATTCAAACCACGGTTCAAGTATGTATGCACTGTGATGATCCCGTTTGCGCCAATGTTTGCCCTGCGGATGCGATTTCAAAAGATGAGTTTGGTGTTGTGCATACTGCCAACACCGAAAGATGCATTGGCTGTTCAAATTGTGTCATGGCGTGTCCATTTGGTGTTCCAAAAAAAATGGAAGAATATGATTTGATGATGAAGTGTACCATGTGTTACGACAGAACCAGCGTTGGTAAAAAACCAATGTGTGCAACTGTTTGTCCAAGTGGTGCCTTGTTTTATGGAACCAGAGCAGAAATAGAAGAGATGCGTCCAAACAGTTCCCCAGTTAATACGTTCGTATTCGGAAAAGAGATTGTAAATACCAAAGTTAATATCATGATGCCTAAAGGCAGTAGTGAGTTAATAATTTATTAAAAATAGACCTATGTCAAAAGAAGATAATTTAAATGAAAATTGGAAAAAAGACTTTCCAATTCTAAAGCAACAAGCCACAAATGTAAGCCGTCGTGATTTTGCAAAATTCTTAACGCTGGTTTCTGGAGGGTTAATGGTTGGTAGTGGTTTGGTGGCAGCCAAAGCCTATTTGCTGCCCAAAGAAGAGATGGAAGGAGAGCACTTTGTATGTAAAATTGATGAAGTTCCCGTAGGCGGAACACGAGCGTTTGTCATAGAAGGAAGTACTATTCCATATATTCTTATCCATCTTGAAAATGGGGAATTCAAAGCTTATGAGCAAAAATGTACCCATCTTTCCTGCTCTGTATTTTACAAACCAGGTACAGGAATCATTCATTGCCCGTGTCATGAAGGTTCGTTTGATGCCATGACTGGAGATGTGCTTGCGGGACCACCACCCAGAGCTTTACCTAGGCTGGATGTCGTTTTTAAAAAGGAAGGCATTTATGTAAAAGCATTCAAAGCAGAAGTGAGTTAAACAGCAGTTAAAAAAATAAAATTCAAAAATCATGAGTAATTTTAGAACGAGTCAAAACCAAGCCAACCCAAATAAATTAAACAATATTCTTTCCACACTTATATTTATTTTAATTCTAAATGTGAGTCTTCAAATTTGGTTGTTATATGCCTCATTGAATAATGCTTTAGAGAATAATAGAGAGATACTTATACCTGCTTTTATCGCTTCATTGGTTTTATTTTTGATAGGCTTCAGTTGGCTTTATTATTTGCCAACGGGTAGTCAGAAAAATAAATGATTGGATGAGTAAAAAACCGTCTTGTTACAAAAAAACAAGACGGTTTTTTATTTCTAAAATCAATTCAAAATACTATTTCTGAGCGATTTATTTTTGGTTTTTAATTTTTGCAATATATTGGGTCAGTTTTTTTCCATAAAGGGATTGTGCCACTTTTGGCGTCATCGATTTTTGAATGGTATCCAAATATTTAATATTGATGTCATAAATCTCTGATAAGGCGATATAGGGAGCCAATTCATGGTCTCTATTGTTTATCGCAAAATTGGTGGCGAATAGGTATTTTCGTTTTATATTAGAATCTTGTATTGTGCCTAAACTGTCTACCATCCTTGCGTTTTTGTTTTTGAGGGCATTAAATTTTTGTTCTATTAGGTCAAGATTTTTATCATTGAAACTAGAATTTATTTTTTTGTATTCTTCGAATAAATCCTGATTTTTTGAGCCGGTTACTTTTGCGCTCGAAATATAAGAATCTAGATTGGTGTCTATGTTGATGTTTCCGGCTTCAGCAAAAAACAATATATTGTTGTCTTTTGAATTGCTCACGCCCCTGTCCAGAAATAAATAAAGCATTTCGGGTGATTTTAATTCCAAGTCACTTTCAAATTTCGAATTTCCATCAATGATTATTGTGTCTATAGCAACAAGACTGGTGTCGACAACTCTTTGAATATATAAAGTTCCCTTTTTTAATCCTTTTATGTTTCCGGTAAGATGTAAATTAGTTTTTGATACTTCTTTGTTACAAGAAGACAATAGAGAAAGGGCAACGAATGCAATAATTGATTTTTTCATCGGTGGTTATATTTTTTGCAAAATAAAGAAAATTGTTGGAAATATTGGATGTTGTCCCCTTGGAATTTCATAAAAAATCCCAATCTATTTTAAATCGGGATTTTCTAAAATAATAATTAGGTTTATGCTTTTAGCCAAGCTTCTTTCAGTGCTGATTTTGTCGCATCTGTCGCTTCGAAACTTTCTTTTTCCTCGTAAGGAAGTTTTATTGTTCCTTTGATGATTTGTTCTTTGCCATCACGTTTTATTTTCACGGTAATAGCATCATTTTCCTTCCAATTTTTGCTGTCCGAAATCAAATCATAAATATTATTCAAAGAATAGGACTTATCGTTTACAGCCATCAAAATATCACCACCTTTGATACCAAGGTTGGTGTAGAATTCGTTTAATTCAATATTTGGAACAACAGTGATTTCCTTGGTTGCTCTATCTACCGTGATATACCTTGTTTTGCCTTTTAAGAAAACATCGGCAGGCATTTTTTTAATCGATTTTGTAACGCCTACTTTTGCCAAATAAGTTTCATAACGAATGGGTGTAGTTCCTGAAACGTATGTTTTCAAGAATTCGCCCACTTCCGGATAAGTCAATTCAGTGATTTTTGCAAAAAGTTCATCATCATTAAATGCTTTTGAAACGCCATATTCGTTTGATAGTTTTTGCATTAAATCAAGAATTCCTCTTTCTCCGTGACTTTTTCCCCTGATAATAATATCCAGACACATTCCTATCAATGCCCCTTTTTGATACACGTTTAAATATTGGTCTTTGTAGGGTTTTACCAGCACATTGGCACTCATGGTGGTAAATGGCATCGTGTCATTCATTGCATTTGCCTGTTTAATTTTTTCTGCCATTCTGGTATAAAATTCTTCTTCGGTTATCAATCCTTGGTTAACTTGAAAAAGATTGGCAAAATATTCGGTGACGCCTTCATACATCCATAAATGTTCGGACATTTTTGGTGCATTGTAGTCGAAATTTTGAATTTCTTGGGAGTGAATCGTTAGAGGAGTTACGATATGGAAAAACTCATGCGAAACAACATCTTTTAATTGTTCGGCTAATGCCTCTTTTCCCATCATCTCGGGCATAACAACAGTGGTTGCCGTAGGGTGTTCCAATGCGCCAAATCCTTTAGCGTCATTGGCAGTCATAGTTGAAAGATATATTAGAACGGTGTATTTTTTTGTAGAATTAAATTTTCCCAAAAACATTTTTTGTGCCGTCATCGTCTTTTTCATTCCAGGAGTAATATCTTCGGCAGTCAATTTCCCGTTAGGAGAATATACTGCAATTTGAATGTCCATTCCATTTACATTAAAAGTAGTATAGTCTGGTTTGGAGTACATAATAGGATTTTCGACCAATTCGGCATAACGAGAAGTTGCAAAAATATCGTTTGTGGTAGAAGTATCCTGATCAATCATTGAGGTTGCACCCCAAAGCGTGGCTGGATGAGATATGGTTACTTGATATGGGATTGACATATAATTTGTAAAATATCCCACAAAACAATGCGTGTTAAGCATTACATTTTTTCCTGCATCAATGTTTGAACCTGTTGGCGAAAAAATGTCGTCATTACCAAAACCTTTTCCGGTTTCAGTATCAAAGGTATCGTTAACTAAATAAGTTATTTTATCCAAGGTTTTTGCATTGGCAATTGACCAGGAATTATCATCTGTTTTTTTTACATCCAGAAGGTTTCCTTTTTTATCAAAAGCTTTAAGGTCATCAATATATCTGCCGAAATTGTCTTCTGAATACGTTCCTGGAACTGTTTTTGGAAAGTGATAAGTGATTTCATCCGTATAAATTTTCGGGGACTTGACGGTAACCATAACTTTGTCGTCCTTAATTTCATTCAGATTAATGGTCACTTGAACTTCTTCTTTTGTAGAAGCAGCAATCGAAGAACTGGCGGTTTTACAGCTCCAAAGAACTGTTATAAATGCAAATGCAAAAATTATTTTTTTCATTTTCGAGGGTTTATATTTTAAGTATCAGTCTTTAGAAGTTTAAAATTGTTACAGTTTATAATTACTTTATAAATGGGCTGTATTAGCAATCCATTTTGGTGTAATTGGCAGATAGAGATTGTTTTATGTTCCTGAATTTTTTAAATAAAAAAACTCCTGAATTCAGGAGTTTAATAATTAATCGAGTTTGTTTTTTATATAGTATTTTCCATCCAAATCTTCGTCGAAATCGTCTATTTTAACTGGTTTTGGCTTCGGCTTATTTGCGGTTGCTTTCTTTTTCCACATTTCAAATTTTTCTGCGGGCATCTTTTTTTTCATGATTTCAAGAATCTCTTTTTCGGCTAAACCAAATTCTTTTTTGATGATTTCAAAAGGATTTTTTTCCTCTAAAGCCAATGTAACAAGTTTTTCTGTTTGTTCCCAGTTCAATTCTTTGCGGTTACTCTTTTTCATCACGTGAAAATTAATTCAAATTGGTTGTTAATGATTAATAAATTTTGATTTCAAATTATGTACCAATATTAATAAAAATAATAATCACTTTTTACCAAATGGCAATTTTTTTTAAGGTTTTTAGTTGTTTTCTGGTGAGCATTGTTTTTGGAATGCTATTTTCAATAAATTATTTAATTTATTGTACTATTTCAGATTCATGTGCATATCAATGCCATAGATTATTTTTTCTTTTTGAAGTACCATAAATGTACCAAAAAGACGATCCCAAACCGAAAAAATATTGCCGTAATTGCTATCGGTATGTGGAAAAGTTTAATGATGACGGACTTTGTGTATATCTGGCGACACGAAAAAATAACTCAAAAAGGTATCTGATTTTTTGGGAAATGTAATGTTGGCATGTGTAAATTGGGTTGGGACGATTGATATAGTTTGATACATAAAAACCAGCCACATTGGACTTCAGACGATTAATACCGCTAGTTATTTCAAATTAGTCCAATAATACCGATAGCTATCGGGAGAACTAAATGAAATATACAGCGGCATTATACCAGAACGATAGG
>DHXP01000040.1 GCA_002413745.1 Flavobacterium sp. UBA5153
AGCGTGAAGCTCAATAAATTCCTCAAAGGAAAACTAGAAGGTGTAAACCCAACAAGAGATTTGCTCAACAACGATACTTTTTTCGAAATAGATGAAAACCTGATTATGTTGAATGCAAATTTTCTTAAAACCCACCCCGATTTCGAAGTGCTTTCGGTAGACGATATGTTTGCCATTTTAGAAGAATTTGTGGGTCACGAGATTAAAAGAGAATAAGTTTTTTAAACGCATAGAAACATAGTTGTTGTTGTTGTTGTTGTTTTATAAAGGCATTTCATTTTTTTTTAGAATGCATAGCTATGTGAAAACCAAGAATTGGTCTATCTAAATCTTTTTTCTATGAATCTATGTGTTTAATTTTTTTTAGGGATTAAGTGTTAATCTTTGAAATTGTGGTGGAAAAAGATTTATATTCCATAGCCGCTAGGATTCCTTTTTTTCATTGAAACTTTTGTCCCATTTCTACCAAACATTTCCTTAAATTTGCTTCCTTATATTGAAAACAAACAAAGAGTTTAAAAAATCAAGCTATGTTACAAATCGCATTTATTAGAGAGAATCAGGAAAAAGTAATCAAGGCTTTGGCAAAAAGAAATATGGATGCCACCGGTGTTGTTGAAGAAATCGTGCAACTGGATGAAGAACGTCGCGCCACCCAAGTGGAGTTGGACGGTGTTTTATCCGAATCTAATAAATTATCCAAAGACATTGGCGAATTGATGAAAAACGGCGAAAAATCCAAAGCCGCCATTCTAAAAGAAAAAACAGTTCTATTAAAAGAAAAAAGTAAACAATTGGCCGAGATTGCCGATGCTTTGGCAAGTGAACTGACGAAAAGACTATACACGTTACCCAATCTTCCCGCCGACATTGTTCCCGAAGGAAAAACTCCGGAGGAAAATCTAAACATTTTTCAAGAAGGCGATATTCCCGTTTTGCACGAAGGTGCGCAACCGCACTGGGAATTGGTAAAAAAATACGACATCATCGATTTTGAATTGGGCGTAAAAATTACTGGCGCAGGATTTCCGGTTTACAAAGGAAAAGGGGCCAGATTACAACGTGCTTTGATTTCTTATTTCTTGGACAAAAACACCGCTGCAGGTTACAAAGAATACCAAGTTCCGCATATGGTTAACGAAGCTTCGGCATATGGAACGGGACAATTGCCGGACAAAGAAGGTCAAATGTACCACGATGCCACCGATAATTTATATTTGATTCCAACAGCAGAAGTTCCGGTAACCAATTTGTTTCGCGACGTGATTTTGAACGAAAACGAATTGCCGGTTTTGGCAACAGCTTATACGCCTTGTTTCCGTCGTGAAGCCGGTTCTTATGGCGCTCACGTTCGTGGATTGAACCGTTTGCACCAATTTGATAAAGTAGAAATCGTGCGAGTGGAACATCCTGACAAATCCTACGAAGCCTTGGAAGGAATGGTGGCTCACGTAAAAAATATTCTCCAAGAATTGAAATTACCGTATAGAATATTGCGTCTTTGTGGCGGCGATATGGGTTTCACATCAGCGTTGACGTATGATTTCGAAGTGTATTCTACGGCGCAAGAACGTTGGTTAGAAATCAGTTCGGTTTCTAATTTCGAGACTTTTCAAGCGAATCGTTTGAAATTGCGTTTCAAAGATAAAGACGGAAAAAATCAATTGGCACATACCTTAAACGGAAGTTCATTGGCTTTGCCAAGAGTTCTAGCAGGAATTCTTGAAAATTACCAAACTCCGGAAGGAATCGTGATTCCTGAGGTTTTGCGAAGCTATTGTGGGTTTGATGTTATTGATTAGTTAGGATACTACCGGAATTCCAAAAAAAAATAACATTTGAATATATGATAGAGATAATTGATTTTTTATTTCCTATTTTAGGAATAATCGGAATTATTTCATTCAGTGTATTTGTCATTCTTGGAGTTGCATATAAATTACATAATAATGAATCAAACGTTTTAAATTATTTAGAAGAAAATATCTATTTTAGAATTTCGGCAATTTTAATAATAATATCATTCGTTTCTATTTTTGGTTTGAACTCTTATGTTAATAAATTAAGCAGAACTGAAATTACCAAGAAAATTGAAAAGATAAATAATTCAGATTTCACATTATACATAAATGATTCGATTAGAAAAAATGATAGTTTAATAATAGCATTAAAGAAAATCAAACAACAGACAAGCGGGAGAAATACTGGGTCAAAAGAAATTAATATAAAACTAAAAACTAAAAGTGAAATTATTGATTTAAAATTACTTAGAGATTTTACTTCAAAAACAAAATATTGGGTATTTTATTCAAAGTATCAAACAACATCAAAAAATTGTATAGGAGAAATAAATACAAATTGTTTAAATGATTGTAAATAAGATTCAGTTTTGCTAATTCTCAAAATAACCAATGAAAAAACTCTTTCTACATATCACCCTGTTTTTTTCATTGATTTGTTTTTCGCAAAATGAGCAATTGGCGCAGTATTACTATGATAAAGGCGATTTTGAGAAAGCTAAAATCAGTTTCGAAGAATTATTAAAAGCAACACCGCAGAACTCCCAATATTTTCAACACGCAATAGATTGTTACCAGCAGTTACAGCAATTTGATATTGCCGAAAAAGCCATTCGGGAACGCTTGGACAAATACAAACAGGGGAATCTTTTGGTGGAATTAGGATATAATTTCCAGTTGCAAAAAAACGAGGCTTCCGCCAAAAAATACTACGACGAGGCAATAGACAGAATCAAGAATAAGCCAAATGAAGTGTACGGAATTTCGAATTCTTTCGAGAAAAAAGTGTTGCTCGAGCAGGCTTTGAAATCCTATCAAACGGCAATAGCAATCCAACCAAATTTTAACTTCAATTATCAAATGGCGCTGCTTTATGGTCAACTCGGCAATACCGAAAAGATGATTTCCATTTTCCTTGACGAAGCTTTTGCCAATCCCCAGAATTCGATACAAATCCAAAATCAGTTGGCTCGTTTTATGGTGGATGAAGGTGATGAAAACTTCACCGAAACCTTGCGAAAGGCATTAATTACAAGAGCCCAGAAAAACCAAGATGTTTTTTGGAACCGTTATTTGAGTTGGTATTATGTGCAACAAAAAGAGTTTGGCAAGGCTTTTATCCAAGAAAAAGCAATCTACAAACGCAATCCGGAATCGCTTTCGAACATCGTGAATTTGGGTCAACTCGCCATCGAAGAAGACGATCCCGAAGCAGCAAAGGAAATTTTGGGATTTGTATTGGAAAACACCAAGGATTTGGAACTGCTTATTCAGGCGAATTCCTATTTGGTAAAAATGAAAATCGAAAAGGCGCAGGAAAAAGATTTTGCCGCCATCAGCACCGAATTAACCGATTTGTTGAAGGAATATGAAATAAGTCCTTTTACGCTATCTTTGCAACTGATTCAGGCGCATTTTGTGGCCTTTAATTTGCGAAAACCCGAGGAAGGAAAGGCAATAATCAAGAAAGCGCTCGATTTGCAATTGAATGATTATGAAGTGGCTCAGGCCAAAATGGAGTTGGCGGATATTTTGCTTTACGAAGAAAAATACAATCAGGCATTGCTTTATTATTCGCAAATTGAAGAAGATTTAAAAAACGATGCCGTTGCGCATGAAGCGAGTTTGAAAGCCGCCAAGACCAGTTATTTTCAAGGGGATTTTGTATGGGCTTTGAAACAGTTCAAGGAATTGAAATCGGCAAGTACACAATTGATTGCCAATGATGCCTTGGAATATTTCCTTTTAATCAATGACAATACCGTTGCCGATTCGACACAAACGGCCTTGAAACAGTTTGCCAAAGGTGATTATTTGTTGTATCAAAACAGGAATCAGGAAGCGATTGTGCAGTTTCATTCGATTTTGAAAAGCTTCAAAGGACAGCAAATCGAAGCAGTAACTTTTTTGCGTTTGGGGAAAATTTACGAAAAACAAGGCGAATATAATTTGGCTATACCCCAATATCAGAATATTATGGATTATCACGCTGACGGAATTTATATGGATGAAGCTTTGTATTTTTCGGCAGAAATATATAATAGCAAATTGCAAGAACCCGAAAAAGCAAAACCACTTTACGAGAAAATAATTTTTAATCATCAAGACAGTATTTACTTTGTCGAGGCTCGAAAGGAATACCGGCAATTGCGAGGAGATAAGAATCTTTAAAAAGGTTAATCGGTTAACTGTTTATTTGTTTAACCGAATTAACGATTAACCAATTAACTAAATCAACAGTAAAAATGATCATTTACAACGTTACCACAAACATACACGAAAGCGTTCACGAAAAGTGGATGATTTGGATGCAACACAAACATATTCCGGAAGTTTTGGCCACGGGAAAATTCTCTTCGGCAAGAATGGTACGAGTTTTAATTGAGGAAGAAATGGGGGGTACAACGTATTCTGTTCAATACACAACCGACAGTAAAGCAACTTTGGAAAAATATTACCAAGAAGACGCGCCAAAATTACGGGATGAAGCTATGCAATTATTTGGAGACAAAATGCTGTCTTTTAGAACGGAATTGGAGTTGATAAGCGAGCATTAAAAAAGTGTTCAGTTGGGAAATAAAATAAAATTGGAGGTCGCAATTTGTGACCTCCAATTATAAAAATATAATTTATTATTGGGTAATGTCTTTTTTTTAATACCTTTGCACTAACAGTACACACCACGCTACAGTTTTTAGCAATAAAGACAGCGTCCCAGGGTGTGTCTTTTGCTTTAAAGACGTTTCGGTTTTTAATTTTTTTAGATTAATTATGTTCGAAAAACTACCTTTTACGATTCAAGAACAGATAGAAAGATTACAAACACGAGGCTTATTAATCACTCCTGAAGACAACGCTGCACATTATTTATCTCATATAAGTTATTATCGGTTGGGCGAATATTGGCATTCGATGCAATCGGATAAAGTCAACCATATCTTTAAAGAAAATAGTAAATTTAAAGATGTAATAGCACTTTATCAATTTGACGGAGAACTGAAAATTTTGTTATTTGACATCATCGAAAAAATAGAAATAAGTTTAAGAACCAAGTTAATTTATCATCTTTCGCACGAATTCAATCCTTGGTGGTTTCAAAATTTCGATTTATTTATAGACAGTAAGGCTTCAGTAAAAACGCTTTCGAGTCTAGAAGAAGAATTAGAACGAAGTAAAGAAATAACAATCAAAAATCATTTCAAAAACCATAAAGACGATTTGCGTTTTCCGCCAGCTTGGAAATCTTTAGAGCAAACAAGTTTTGGATCATTATCAAAATTATATGGTAATTTGAAGAATACCGTTCATTCTAAGGATATAATTGCAAAGGAATATGGAGTTGTTAATCACACTTTTTTACCAAGTTGGCTACAATCCATTGCTCAAATTCGGAATTATTGCGCACATCATTCTAGGTTATGGAACAAAAATTTGCCGGGAAATCCAAAACTATTGCCAAACCCTCCATTTAATTGGGTTGAGGACGTGCCAAAACAGAACGAAAAGTTGTATGTTCATCTCTGCATTATGAAATATTTATTAGATAGAATTCAACCTGAAAATGATTTTGGGCTAAGATTAAATGCATTATTTATTAGATATCCAAATGTTGATCCCAATGCACTCGGAATGAAACCTAATTGGAATAATGAAAATCTTTGGAAATAGTTTTCAGTTTTCGAAATACATTTGAAGAACACAATTTGTGACTTCCAAACATAAACACACTTTGCGCCTTTGTGCCTTCGTGGCAAAACAAAAAAAATATGGAAAAAGTAAAAGCCAAAAAACACCTCGGACAACATTTCTTGAAAGATGAAAGCATCGCCAAGGCAATTGCCGACACCCTGAATCTGGAAGGATATGACGATGTTCTTGAAATAGGTCCCGGAATGGGCGTTTTGACCAAGTATTTATTGGAAAAACCAATCAATGTCTATGTTATCGAAATCGACACAGAATCCGTGACGTATCTGGACGAGAATTATCCGAAGTTACACGGCAGAATTATATCAAAGGATTTCTTGAAATACAACATCAACGAAATTTTCGAAGGCAAACAATTTGCCATAATCGGGAATTTTCCTTATAATATTTCTACACAGATTGTTTTCAAAGCTTTGGAATATCGCAACCAAATACCGGAATTCGCCGGAATGTTTCAGAAAGAAGTTGCCGAACGAATTTGTGAAAAAAAGGGAACCAAAGCCTACGGAATTCTATCGGTTTTAGTTCAGGCATTTTATGATGCCGAATATTTATTTACGGTCGATGAACACGTTTTTATTCCGCCGCCAAAAGTTAAATCGGGAGTTTTACGTTTGCGAAGAAAAGAAAATTACAGTTTGCCTTGTGGGGAAAAATTGTTTTTCACGGTGGTAAAAACCGCTTTTCAGCAAAGAAGAAAAACATTGAGAAATAGTTTAAAAACACTAAATTTGTCCGACGATTTAAGAGAAGACGAAGTTTTTAATCTTCGGCCGGAACAACTTAACGTTGAGCAATTTATAGCACTTACCCAAAAAATAGAAGCCGATGGAGTTTAAAATCAGCAAAGATTTAATTCAACAAATAGCGCAACTCATTCAAGATAAAAATAACCAGCAACTGGAAATTTTATTGAATGATATGCACCACGCTGATTTTGCGGAAATTCTTGACGAGGTAGATATAAATGAAGCGACCTACATTTTCCAGGTTTTGGACAGCGAAAAAACGGCTGAAATTCTTCTTGAACTGGACGATGATTTACGGGAAAAAATATTAAGCCGGCTTTCTTCGAAAGAAATTGCCGAGGAGCTCGATGAATTAGAGACAAATGATGCCGCAGATATTATTGGAGAGCTTTCCAAGGTTAGAAAAGCCGAGGTAATATCAGAACTTCAAGATATTGAGCATGCCAAAGGAATTGTCGATTTGCTTCGTTATCATGAAGATACTGCCGGGGGAATTATGCACAAAGAATTGGTAAAAGTCAATGAAAATTGGAATGTGATGACTTGCGTGAAAGAAATGCGAATTCAGGCAGAGAATATCTCCAGAGTACATTCTATTTATGTGGTCGATGACGAAAATAAACTTAAAGGTCGATTGTCGCTAAAGGATTTGCTGACGGCACCTACTACCAAAACACCTATTAGTGAATTTTATATCAGTAAACTGCATTTTGTAGATGTGGAAACGCCGGATGTAGAAGTGGCCCGAATAATGGATAAATATGACTTGGAAGCCATTCCTGTGATTGATGAATTGGGTCGTTTAGTGGGTCGCATCACGATAGATGATGTCATTGATGTCATAAAAGAAGAAATAGAAAAAAGAGATACCGAAGACATTCAAAAGTTTGGGGGTTTGGAAGCGCTTGAATTACCTTATGTGCAAACCAGGCTTTTTGAAATGGTTAAAAAACGAGCTACTTGGCTGGTTGTTTTATTTGTTGGAGAAATGTTTACGGCCTCCGCAATGGGATTTTTTGAAGGAGAAATAGAAAAAGCAGTAGTTTTGGCATTATTTGTTCCTCTCATCATTTCGAGTGGTGGGAATTCCGGTTCGCAAGCCGCAACCTTGATTATTCGTGCTATGGCTTTAAAGGAATTAACTTTAAAAGACTGGTGGTTTGTAATGAAAAAAGAAATCGCATCCGGATTTTTATTGGGTTCCATATTGGGAATTGTGGGGTTTATTAGAATTATGATTTGGCAGCAAACAGGATTATATCAATATGGAATTCATTGGGTTGCTGTTGCAATGACGGTTTCAATTTCACTGGTTTTTATTGTTTTATGGGGCACACTTTCAGGTTCGATGATCCCGTTTTTGTTAAAAAGACTAAAGCTCGATCCTGCAACATCGTCAGCACCATTTGTCGCCACCTTAGTTGATGTAACGGGTTTGGTTATTTATTTTACGATTGCCTCTTTGTTATTGAAAGGGAAGTTATTATAGAATCAAAAACGCATAGAACAAGTTCAAAACTATTGAAAAAAGATTCTTTTGTTTCAACAAAAACGAGGTATTTGGAATGAATTTTACTTTTGGATTGTGAAAACAATTTCAATTAAATAGATAAAAACAAATTTAAAAATAACACTCTCGGTTCCCTCTCCGAAGGAGGGGGTTGGGGGGAGAAAAAAATAACACAAAATGAAAATACACATTATTGGGGGTGGAAATCTGGGCGTTTCAATAGCATTGGGAATAGCAAAATTTTCAAAAAACAACCAAGTTACCATAACCAGAAGGAATACCGCAAGCATTTTGCATCTTGAAAATTTAGGAATCACGGTTTCTACGGACAATACACATCATATTCAAGAAGCGGATATTATTATTTTGACCATAAAACCCTATCAGGTTGATACTGTTTTGGGCGAAATACTTCCAAAAATCTCCAACAAAACTATTGCTTCGGCAGTGAGTGGATTGTCAGTAGAGAATTTGCAAAATAAAATAGGAGCTTTAAACAGCGCCATCCGAATTATGCCTAATATTGCGGCTCAATTTGGAGCATCGGCGACTTGTATTGCTTTCCGTGAAAAAGACAAAGAGAACGGACTAAATGTGGTTGCATTATTCCAAGACTTGGGAACGGCACCTATTATTGACGAAAAACTGATGGATGCGGCTACGGTTTTAGCGGCAAGCGGAACGGCTTTTGCCTTGCGTTATATTCGCGCTTCCATGCAAGCCGGAATCGAAATAGGATTTGATTGGCAAACGGCTTTGGCGATTTCTGCCCAAACCGTAAAAGGAGCTGCCGAAATGCTTTTGGAAGAAAAAGGACATCCTGAACAATTAATTGACAGGGTAACAACACCACAAGGCTGTACCATTGCGGGATTAAACGAAATGGAAATGCACGGATTCAGTTCGTCATTGATTAGAGGAATCAAGACTTCTTTAAAACAAATTAAGGGATAAATTAATATATTTTAGCATTCCTTTCGGTCGGGCTGTATGCTGTATCCACGCAAAAAAGTGTGGGATGCCGCTTCCATCCCTAATGCAAAAAGAGTAACTTGCCAATAATACGAAACATCAAACATTAAACCTTAAACTTTGGACAAAGAAATCAAAATTCTTCATATCGACAGCAATCATCCATTGCTTTGGGAACAATTGCAGCAAGCGGGATTTATCAATCATGAAGATTTCACTTCTTCGAAAGAAGAGATTGAAACCAAAATTCAAGATTATCAAGGCATTGTTATCCGCAGCCGATTCAAAATCGACAAAACATTTCTGGACAAATCGACTAATTTGCAATTCATTGCACGCGTTGGCGCTGGTTTGGAAAGCATTGATTGTGACTATGCTTTGTCAAAAAACATCCAACTTATTGCAGCACCCGAAGGCAACAGGAATGCGGTGGCCGAGCATACTTTGGGAATGATTTTGTCCCTTTTCAATAATTTGAATAGTGCCGACAAGGAAATAAAATCAGGTCATTGGAACCGAGAAAAAAATCGTGGTCACGAACTCGACGGAAAAACCGTCGGAATTATTGGTTATGGAAATATGGGAAAATCCTTTGCCAAAAAACTGCGAGGTTTTGATGTAGAAGTTTTGTGTTATGATATTCAGGAAAACGTTGGCGATGAAAATGCCAGACAAGTTTTACTCGAAGAATTACAACTCAAAACCGATGTTTTGAGCTTGCATATTCCTTGGACTCCCGAAACGGACAAGATGGTCAACACGAATTTCATCAACGCTTTTGCGAAACCATTTTGGATAATAAACACCTCAAGAGGGAAAAATATTGTAACCGCAGATTTAGTTGAAACAATGCAATCCGGAAAAATTCTTGGTGCTGGTTTAGACGTTTTGGAATACGAGAAACTGTCTTTTGAAACCCTTTTTCAAGACAAACACACACCGGAAGCTTTCCAATATTTATTGGATGCAAAAAACACAATCCTTACGCCGCACATTGCTGGTTGGACATTTGAAAGTCATGAGCGATTGGCGCAAGTAATTGTCGATAAAATAAGGGCAAAATACTCTTTAAAGTAAATGGTTTTTTATGCCATTGGTTAATATGTTTTAGTCCAATCGTTCTGGTATAATGCCGCTGTATATTTCATTTAGTTCCCTTTTTATTGGACTAATTTGAAATAACTACCGGTATTGTTATCGTTTTCTAGCATAAATTTTGC
>DHXP01000046.1:0-56332 GCA_002413745.1 Flavobacterium sp. UBA5153
TAATCATTTTATAGGAATCAATCTGGATATGCAAATAAAACCCGCACTATTAGTTAAACCACCTTTTTAAAATTATTTTTTTTAATTCTGGAATTCTACTATTGTTATTGCATTAATACGGGCAATCAAATAAAAATGGCTTTGTTTATAACAAAACAAAAATTCCTCCTCCAGATTAATTATGAATTAATTTATTATTATCTTTAATAATATTTTTACTATGGAAATCCTCAACCATATCTTTAAACTTGCTGCCGGCATTGGCTTGTTCCTTTTTGCCATGTATTTGCTTGAGGAATCATTAAAAAATCTTTCGGGGAGAAATTTCAAACTCTTCCTTCAGCGCATGACCAAAAACAAGATTGGCGCTGTAGTGGGTGGTATAATTATAACCGGTATTCTTCAGAGCAGTTCTATGGTCACATTGATGTTGCTGGCCTTTGTGGGTGCAGGAGTTTTTAGCATGAAAAATGCCATGGCAATTATTCTTGGTGCAAACCTAGGCACAACGGTTAATAGTTGGCTAATCGCCAGTCTTGGTTTTAAAGTAAATATTGAAGCCATTGCCTACCCGGCTATATGTTTAGGGGGCTTATTCCTTATCCTATATGGCAATCGCAAATCGATGAAAAATGTCTCCTATTTTCTTTTCGGTTTTGGTTTATTGTTCATAAGTCTTTCCTTTATGAAAACGGCAATGGAATCACAGGTACAGGACTTTGATTTTTCAAAATATGCCGATATGCCCTTGTTCGTTTTTTTGCTCATCGGTTTTATCATCACCGTGCTCATTCAATCCAGCTCGGTCACTATGGCACTTACGCTTAGTGCACTTCATGCTGGTGCTATCAGTTTCCCTATTGCTGCTACAGTTGTACTTGGCTCAGAAACGGGCACTATTATTAAAATAGTGTTGGGCGGTATAGGCGGAAATACTTCAAAAAAACGAATAATCCTTGGCGATTTACTTTTCAATATTTTCATCACAACATTTGCTTTCCTATTGCTGCATCCTATTTTATCACTGATTACCAATGTTTTAAATATAAAAGATCCACTAATTGGCTTGGCTACTTTTTCAAGTTTAATTAATTTTATTGCAATCCTAATTATTCTTCCGATACTCGATTTATTCATAAAATTTCTGGAATTGTTTTTTAAAGATACTGATGCTTCGGCAGCTGCTTTTATAGGACATGCCACTATTGCCGAACCTGAGACAGCACTGGATTTATTCCGAAGAGAAACGAAATATTTCATTCATGATTCCATGCTTTTTAATCTGGAGTTATTTAAGATTGACACACTCTCGCTTCGAGAACAAACTGATTTTAAAAATATCAATGAGAAAAGAAGTTTCCTTTCAAAAACCAAAGAAGAAAAATATGAATTCTTGAAACAATTGCAGGGCGAATTACAGGCATTTTATTTAGAACTGAGAACAAAATTACAAAGTGAGCAGCAAGCTGAGCTCAACCAACTAATTTCTGCCGTGCGCAGTTCCATGCACTCGGTAAAAAGTGTAAAGGATATTGGAACTAATATCAGTAACCTAAGACATTCATCAAAAGACATCAAGTATAATTTTTTTATACACCACAAAAAAGATACAGAAAATCTATATCATCAATTGAATGTGCTTCTCACTCAGGGAAAAAAGGAGAGTTTCGAAGAGCTTCGGTGCATTTTTGATGCTATACAAAATAACTATAGTTCTGCTCTCAATAATTTTTATACAGAGGCGCAGCATGCTCCAATTGAGGATATAGATATAACCACGGTTATTAATTTTAATCGCGAACTCTTTACTTCAAATAAAGCTATGCTAATGGCTGTAAAAGATATTTTATTGGAAGAAAAACAAGCGGAGAATTTTAATGGGATACCGGTATATAAAACGTAGAAAATTCTTTAGATATAAAATGCCTCGGGCTTTGAGAGGAAATATCTGAAATTATTTAAACTTGGTGATACTAATTCCATAACAACCCTTTTGAGTAGAAAATCTGATCTTATGGATTTACAATCCGTGCCCAAAATAAAAGATCAATCCCTTGGCTTTATTTAAAAATTATTTATTTTTTTATTACAAACCTTCTCAAAATAATTTCTGCCAAAGCATGATAATCATTATTATAATGATGATTCCCGGGCAGTATTACTATTTTTGCTCCTGATTCTGAAAAATGATTCCGTAAGGAACTACCCTCCTCTTCCCCAAAAACGCATATAGGATTAAATTCTTTTATCTTTTTTATTTCATCAAGCACATTGTATTTCCCAGTTGTATTAAAAGACAACATATCTGCAAGATGAATTTCAAAATCGGCGGTTTTATCAGGCGATAAACAATAAACGCCCTTTACATTTTCCTTTAATGGAGTCGGAAAACGATTAGCAATAAACGGTGCAACGCACGCCCCAAAAGAATAACCCACAAGCACAAATAATTTTTTGTCCCACTGCTGCATATAATGTTCTACCGCTTTGGCTATGGCCGCCGAACATTCTTCAGGAGTTTTTGCTTTCCAAAAATATTTTTGCGCATCCAAGCCTACGACAGGCATTCCTTTTTCGGCAAGTTGTTTGCTAAAGTTTTGGTCAAAACTTGTCCAGCCACCATCACCTGAAATTACAAATACCAACGGCAATGTGTTTTTAATTGCCGAAGGAATGATAATCAACGGTAAATCACCAGAAATAAAAGGAACTAAGTCATTAAGCGGCGTTAAAGCAGGTTCGCAAGTCATAATTTTCCCAAACACTGAGCTATCAATGGGTGATGCAACGGCTTGATTTTTTAAGATCAACAGCAGAAAAAAACAAATAAATAGTTTCTTCATTCGATATAATTTAAAATAGAATAAACACTAAAATTTTTCTTTGGCAATAGTAAGATTACCAGATTTTTTGTTCAGCATAATAAAGGCAATTGTTGTTAAATAAACATAGTTATTAAGCATTGACAATCGTTGCCATAAGCCTTTATAAAGAGACAGCACATTAGTTTTATCATTTAAAAATCTGGAAGAAAATAGCAATACCATCATAATTCCTATAGTAAAAATCACAGTTGACATCCTATGAAAAGCAGGCATCTGCGTTCTTGATATTATTTTTTTCATAAATATCGGCAACAATAACATTGCTAAAACTCCCATACCTCCAAATATATTGTGGATGATATTTGTTTTCGTCAAAGCAAGCCCTATATGATCCGCCTTAAAAACTCCCGAACCAATTTCTTCCCCAATTCCGTAAAGAATAATTAGCCAAGAAGCAATTTTTGCATTTCGGCCTTTCTCAATAAAAGACCTTTTAAAACCAATTCCAAAAAATATAAAAAGAAAACCGGCAATAATCCACCATATTGAAATCTCGTCTGAAACAGGACTTATGGAGGCTCCCAAAGCACTCATCGTATTTCGTAATTGGCTATAGCCCGGATAAAAATTCCCAAGAAAAAACATGCCCGCAAAATCACCAACGCATGCTATAATACAGGCAATCGAAGCAATTTTTATAATTGTATTATTTTCATCCATACTGCTTTAAACTTTTATAACATTTGCCAAAACAGTCGGCACTTGGAGTAAATCATAATCATGCGTATATATTAAATATTCATTTTTCCAACGAGGAGAAAATTTTTCTTTAAAATCGCGTAACCCTTTATAATGTGAAAATGATTTTATTTTCTCATAAGCATATTTCATTGACTTTTCCTTAAATGTTTGGGGATCGTCTATTCCGCTCATGGGCGCAAGCCCTAAGTTTACGGCTTCATAGTTTTGGGATTTTAAATAATTGAAAAGTTCTATCAAAATAAAATCCATTATTCCATTGGGCGCATCCTTTGTTTTGCGAATAAGGTCATAGGTTCCCTCCCCCTTTACATAATCAGGAATAATATTCAGAAAAGCAATAATTTTTTCTTCGGAATTCTGGACCGTGATGATGGTTTGTTGTTTCAATTCTTCCCAAACGAACATTCCCTGAGAAAAAATAATTTCGCTTCTTTCCGTATCCATTAACCATTCATCACTGACCGATTTTAGTTTTTGCAATAATCCGTCTTTTATTGGAGCTGTATAAACCGTTGCTTCTAAACCCTTTTCGCTTATTTTCCTCAGGCCGTTTCGCAGTGATTTTTTGCTGCCTCCTTCCAATGAAAATGTCGCTAAATCCACGACTCCTTCCTGTCCGAGAAATAAATTCTTTTTTCCAAGCGAGTTATAAACCGGTAAACTTTCTTCCGGAACTCGGTAATAAATGCTTTTCAACCCGCTTTCGTAGCAATAAGTGTCAAACTCAACAATGCAGGTTTTCATTTCATGTTCATTTTCAGCAACTGGATTTTGGAGTACAACCGCAAAATTTCCAGAAACACGATAAGAAACAAATGCTTTTTTGTTTTGCGAAAAATAAATCAACTTGTCGCTATATACTTTAAAAAAATCCAAAGAAGAGTTTCCATATTGTTGCAGCAAATCATTTGCCAAAATTTGATCTTCTTCCGAAACATTATTTTTTTGAATATAGGGATTAATCAAGGTGTAAATTAAAAACCCAAGTGACAGAAAACCGCTGACTTTTATGGAATCCAGGAAATTTTCCCCAAATGCATCGACAGCAACCAAATTATCACTTCCAACTAAAAAATAATTCTGAAAAGTATAGCGGATGGATTGAATCCAACTGAAATCAATATTAAAATGTGTTTTGTCCAAAAAATAAAATCCAATAACACCATAAATAATTACTGCGGCTACGCTCAGTAATGATGTTTGCAAACCAATTAATCGAAGTCGTGGATTGTTTTTAATGTAATATTCTTTCCGTGTTAAAAGTAAAACCAGAATAACGATCAAAGCGACAATTGCCTCCTCATAATCAATTGCTTTTGTAAGGTTACCAATAAAAGAAACAACACTTAACACAAAAGCAAACCACCAAGCTGTCCGCAATCCTTTAAGCATAAAGGTGGCGGTAACCAATAAAAACAATCCTGCCATCATCACAAGATAATTGGAAGTGCGAATAGCCTGAATGGGCAAATAATCTTTTGCCGTCATCAATCGTTCGGTTATGGCAGGAGTTAAAACCGATATGATATTTATTATTCCCAAACTCATCAGTAACAGTGCTGGAACAATTCGCATCAGCAACTTATTTATTTTAAATAAAAAAGTGAAGGCCCCTAAAAATAATGGTATCCAGAATTCAAAAAAACGATACAGAAAAGTTATGGCAATAGCTTCTATATTTCCAAAACCATACCGTATTAAAACATAACTCATCGAAACTTCAATAGCCCCCAATCCTCGCAAAAATGGTGAAATAATCAAGAAAATTACCGAAACAATGTACCCCATCGCGGCGGTGAAAAGTGATGGCGAAAAATGCAAGGCAATCATGGCAATGTACAAGTGAGAAATTCCTACCGCTTCAATAAGTACTGAATAAAAAACTATCAGCCCAAATTTCTTTTTGTCAATTCTATTGTTCTGTAAATCATCCATAAAAACTTCTGTGGATGGAATCAGTTTCGACAACCATTTATAAGCTAAGCCTTTTTTCAGAATAGAACGATACATTACTGTCAACCCAACTATCAAAAGCACCACCACACCTAAAGCATACCACTCCCCAGAACCTGTCGTGCCTTCCACCAATGCATACATAAAAGCAGGTATGGCCACAATCAATACGGAAAGAATTCCTACAAACCCATAAATAGAAGATGCAAAATGAATTTGTGTTTCCTTTATTCCCTTCTTTTCAAGTGCTCCCGTAAAAAACGCAAGCGACGAGATGCCACCCGCAGGCAAAAAAACACTGATAAAATTACGCTTCATAAAAAGCAGGATGGCATCAGCCAAAGAAATATTAATTTTCACTGACGCAAATGATGCAATATACATCAAACCTTGAAGTAAAATATAAATAAGAGTTAACACAACCCCCACTAAAACCCATTGCCAGATTGCATTGCCGATTGCGTTTCTTACTTCAAACAATTCAGCTTGTTCATGTTTAATAAACCAAATACCAATTGCGATAAAAAAAACAGTGAGTATAAATTGGGCAATAATTTTTCCGTTTTCGCGCAAGAATGGGACGCTTCTTTCTTTGAAGAACCGCAATAAAGAATGTGAAATTTTTTCTGTTTTCATAGTTGAAAATTAGAAACTGATTTGGGTACGTAAACATAAGTATTTATTTGCTTAAATTGACCCCCAACGGTAACTTAAAATTACAAAAGTAACCCGCTTGAATACGTTTAAGCAAACTGTAATTTTTGCAAATCTTGTGTGTTTTTTTTTAAAGAAGCCAAAACTCATTAAATGCACTTATTAAACCCTATTTACGATACAGAATTTAATATATGAAATCCGGTAGTATTGCCAATCTAAATCAATTCAAATGCTTGAAATGTTTTTCATTTCTATAAACCAATCGCAACAAACTCGGCAAAACAATCAGCAACAAAGGCATCGCAAACAGGAAACCGCCAATCACGGCGATGGCAAGCGGTTGATGCAATTCCGAACCAGTTCCAATACCAATTGCCAAAGGAAGCAAGGCAATAATGGCTCCCAAAGCGGTCATCAATTTGGGGCGTAATCGTGTTGAAATAGAATACACCAAGGACTGGTTTACATTTCTGGTCAACTTGAATGTTTCTCGAAATTGCAAAAAAGTAAAAATGGCATTCTCGCTAATGATGCCCACAATCATAATGATTCCGGTATAACTTCCCACATTCAACGGCGTATTTGTAATAAACAGCAAAATATAACTTCCCGAAATTCCCAAAATCGAAATGAAAAGGATCACGATGGCTGCCCTAAAATCACGGAATAAAAATAAAATCACTCCAAAAACCAGCAAACTCGAGGCAATCAAAATCATCAACAATTCCTTGAACGATTGCTGCTGGTCTTTATAAGCCCCGGCATATTCAAGATAATAGCCACTTGGCAAATGAATGGTGCTTGACACTTTCTTCTGGATTTCATCCATCACGCTTCCCAAATCCCGATTGTTCAATCTTCCCGTAACCACGTTCATCATTTGCAAATTTTCACGCTCAATCTCGGCAACTCCTTTTTGGGCTGAAATGGAAACCAAACTCGTAATAGGAATCGATTGTCCGTTGGGCAAAAATAGTTGTAGTTTTTTGATGTCTTCCAAACTTCTTTTTTCTGAATTTTTATAGATTAATCGAATAGGTGTCATCCTTTCACTTTCCAATAAATTACCAATAACATTACCTTCTAACGCGGTTTGCATTTGAAATTGCAAATCGGCAGGCGTTATTCCGTACTGAGCCAATTGTCGATAATTGGGAACTATATTTATGCTTGGTCCGGCTACAACTATTCCGTCAAAAACGTCGGCAGTTCCTTTTACATTTTCAATAATTGTAGAAACCCTTTTGGCAATTTTTTCTAATTCCTTTTGATTACTTCCATAGATTTTGACTTCAATTGGCGAAACCGAACTCATCAAATCGCCCAACATATCGCCAATGACCTGACCGAAATCGATGCGCAAAGCAGGCTGCGTAGCTTCCACTTTTTTGCGAATTTCATCAATGACATCGGTGCTGGTTTTGCTTCGTTTCTTTTTCAATTGAATCAAATAATCACCCCGATTGGGTTCGGTGATAAAAAAGCCCATTTGCGTCCCGGTTCTTCGGCTGTAGGCTTCGACTTCCGGAGTTTTTATGATTATTTTTTCGACTTCTTTCAGCATCCTGTCGGTTTCCTCCAATGAAGTTCCCGGCGGGGATTGATAGTCCAAAATAATGCTTCCCTCATCCATTTCCGGCAAAAAACCTGTTTCTAAATTGGGCAGAATCACAAAAATAGAAAGCAATAAAACAAGGCAAAACACGATACTTATTAGCGGCCTTTCGATAAAATAAGCCACCCAATTTTGGTGTTTTACCGTGTGTATTTTAACTTCTTTTTTGGCTTCACCTTCAATAACTGCGGGAACATTTTCGTTTTTTGTCAGCAATAAATACACCACCGGAAGCAACAACCAAGTGACAAAAAACGAACAAACCAAAGTAATTATCATTGTATCTGTCAACACTTTAAAGTACGAACCCGCAACGCCACTCATCAAAACAAAGGGGAAGAAAATTACGATGGTACTGATGGACGAACCCAGCATCGCCGGAAACAAATAGTGAATTGCCTTTTGCAAAAGCGAAACCGTTGGCTCGTCAGGATGTTCTTCGTGGGTTCGGTGAATTTGCTCGACCACGACAATCGCGTCATCAATAATCAACCCCAAAGCTGCCGCAATGGCGCCCAATGTCATGATGTTGAAAGTCTGTCCGGTAAAGTACAAAACGATCAATGTCAATGACAAGGTGACCGGAATAATTATCAAGATTGTGGCGCTGGCTTTCGCCGATTTCAGGAATAAAACGGCGACAATTATGGCCAATAATAATCCTATTAATAAACTGTCGGTGACGCTTTTTACGGCTTCATTGACAAAGGTGGCTTGCTCGTAAAACGGCGTAATTTTGATGTCTTTTGGAAGGATTTTTTTAAGTGCTTGCAACTTCCCGTTCATTGCATCGTTGAGCGAAATCAAATTCGCATTGGGCTGTTTCAAAACCGCGACCAGAATGCTTTCTTTCCCGTTGGCATTGACTTTTATATATTCTTTGGCTTCCCTGATTTCAACCAAAGCGATGTCTTTCAAGGTCACGATCCCCTTGCCGCTGTTGCTGATTACGAGGTTTTCGAGTTCCTCCTTTTTGTCGACTTGCGCATCAGTAATGGTGAGGTACAAATAGCGATAATCCGATAAATATCCATTCGATTTGATGAAATTGGTCTGGCTCAAAACCTGCGAAATCGCATTGGGCGTGATGCCAAGCACGCTCATTTTGCTGTAATCCAAGGACAACCAATATTCTTTTTCTTTCCCCCCGATAATCCTGATTTCGGAAACGCCGTCAATTTGGGAAAGAAAGGGTTTTATGGTGAAATTGGCTATTTTTTTGAGGTCAATGGCCGATCGTCCTTCGCTTTCTATGGAGTAACCAATAACGGGAAGAATAGACGGATTCATTTTTTCGACCGAAATTTGCGTGCCCGGAGGAAGATCATTCTGGATTTGATTGATTTGTTCCTCGATTCTTGTTTTGCCCAAATCGATATCGGAATTCCAATCCATAAAAGCCGAAATCTCGCAACTTCCTCGGCTGGTGGTACTTCGGACGGTTTTTAAATCAGGAACTTTTTTGATGGCATTTTCAAGCGGTTTGGTCACCGTAATCATCATCTTGTCCACAGGTTGTTGACCTGCATCAGCAATGATTTTTATTTTTGGGAAAGTGATTTCGGGAAACAAACTGGTTTGCATCTTCGAATAGGTAAAAAATCCTCCTAAAATAATCAGGAAGATAATGGTACTCAATCCGTTTCTATGTCTGACAAAAAAGTTGTTCATTGTGATTTATTTATTGATGGACAATATAAATTGTGTTACTTGCTTTTGTTTGTTGGCACGGAATGCAATTCCGCCTATCCAACTGATATGATTTATTCATATTCGAGTTGTAAGGCTTTATTTAAATAGTAATTTTTTATATTGAATATCTTTAACTTCATTTTTCTCACGACTTCTTGTAGCTGGGTATAATAGATAAATTTCGATTTTTCTTCCTTTAAAAGAAAAATTTATTTTTTGTCCATTTGCTGAAATACTATCTTCTATTATTGAGAATTTAGTTTTGTCAAGTTTGCATTTTAATATTTCAAAAGCCAATTTGTATGTACAACATATTCTACTTAAACTTTCATTTTCATCTAGAACTTTGTATAATATTCCATTTTCTATAATATTTTCTTTTGAAATCAAATCATCATCTTTTGTAGAATTTTTTATTCTACTAACTTTTGTAAAAACATCTAAAAAACCAATTTTTTTTTCTGAGGAAAAATTTTCCTTGTCGATTTTATTTTGTTCTGGTGATATTTCAGAACATTTAGATTTTGTTTTTTTTAGTTTAAAATTTGGGAAAATATTTTCCATTCTATTCCAAAAATGGTTTCTAGCTGATGAATAAAAGAAAAAATGCTTGTTATTAATATAGACTTCTTTCGGAGGAAATGTACCTATTATAAGAGTTTCAATTTGTTTGGGAATAAAACCAATTTTTATTGGATGATTTTCAATTTCATTCATTTGCGTTTTTTTTTAAGTTTTCTGCTAACTCATAAATACTCCGATAACGCGGATTTGCATACCGTGTCTATTTCAATTGGTATTTATAATTATTTTTCATTTTATAGATCGACAATATACATTGTGTTTATTGCTCTTGTTTGTCGGCACGGAATGCAATTCCGCGCTGTCCAAAAGAGTTTTATTCTGACAAAAAAGTTGTTCATTGTAATTCGTTTTTTAACATCTTATTCCGATAACGCGAATTTACAATCCGTGTCCATTTCAATTGGTATTCGTAATTATTTCCCAATCACTTTAACCTTAATCGTGTCGGCAACTCCGTAATTTCCGGTAAGCAAGATTTGATCATTTTTAGTCAAAACCGGCGACAAAATTTCGACCTTGTCTTCAGTTTCTTCCCCTTTTTGAATCGGGATTTTTATGGCGGTATTGTCATTGATCATTTTCATAATCCAAAAATCGGTTTCGGTTTCATCGCTCAAAACGGCCGCTTTCGGCAAGGAAATCACATTGGAATTCGAAGATTTTCTAATTCGGACTTTCACAATCAAATTCTCGGGAATATCCTGTTTTCCAATGACTTTCAAAACTACGCTTTGGGTTTGCGAAACCGCGTCAACTGTGGGCATAAATTTAGAAACAGTTGTTTTTATGGCTATGCCATCAGGCAAAAAAGCATCGAAAGTCGCTCCTATCCTGACGAATTTTTTTAATTCATAAGGCAAACTCAAAACGATGGCAAAACTGCGGGCATCATTAATTATTGCTAGCTGGTCGCCGTCCTGAACATAATTTCCTTGCTGCACATTTATCGCATTGACAAAACCGCTTGAAGTTGCTTTGACCTTGATGTCGCCACCAAAATTCAAACTGGGGTCAATTTTATTGATCGTGTTGCCCAACACTTTTGACTCGCGGGTTTTCAAGGTAAACAGCACTTTCCCCGAACTCACATAATCGTTCGAAGCCACGTTTACCGAACTCAGGTAACCCGTTGCATTGGCTTTTATAATTGTTTTTATCAAATAAGTTGCGGTGGCATTCAACTCGGTATAACTTTCGATTCCGCTGGTGTCGATTGAGGTCAAGGTCACGGGAACACTGGAATCGACTTTTTGTTCCGGTATGATTTTGTCTTTACAGGAACTCAAAAAGAGCGCGATTAGGGCAAAAAATAGAATTGTTTTCTTCATAGAATTATTCGTTAAAACTCCAATAATTGATTTCATTGATGATTTGGAGCTTGTTGATATTGTTTTGAGAAATGGCGTTTTTGATGTTGATTAAATTCCCAAGAGCAATGACAAACTCGGTGATTTGTGCGTCACCGGTTGGCAACAGCTTTTTGTTGGCCTCAATTAAGGCTTCAGCAATCACTAGTTGCGATTGCAGTTGGTTTCCGATTTCGGCTTGCTGCCTCAACTTCTGGTTGAGCATCAACAATTGTTGTTGGTATTGCCTGTTGAAATTGCTTTTGTAGGCCAAATTGGTTGCCAAAGCAGTTTCGTTTTTTTGATGTTGCAGGCTTCGTTGATGGCCATCATAAATGGGGATTGAAAGCCCAAGACCCAAACTGAATCCAATATTTTTATAAGGCAAATAAGCAAAACTCGACCAATAACCCGCATCGCCAAGCAAGGAAAGCGATGGTTTATAGGCATTGTCAATCAATTTATTTTGATTTTGGAGTTTTAAACTATCGATTTCAAATTGTTTCATAAACACGATTTGATCTGAATTTTGGATTGATTTTAAGGTAATTTCGGGCTTTTTCAAACTGACGGAAACCGTATCGGTTTCGCCAGATAAATAATTGAGCAAAGCCAAATCGTTCTGGTATTGTTGCTTTAACTGAAGTAACACCAACTCTTGTTGCTGGACCGTGGCACTAAAAGTTAGGTAATCGGTTTGTTTGTAAACCGAATTTTGGGTTAGCTTTTTCAGAATTAAAGTTTCTTGTTTCAGCAGTTTTTCAATTTCTTGGTTGTACACAATTTGTTCCCCACTTGCCGAAGTCGAAATGTATTGCGCAATTATGCTTTTATTTAAATCTTTGACGGCAATTTTTTTGTTCAAAACCAAGGCATCTTTGATCAACTTGAAGGTTTCCGCTTGCGAATTGATTTGGTTTGCGCCCAGAATTCGCTGGTTGACTCCCACCATTCCCGAAACCGTATGATGATTACTCAAGGCGGTATCGTAACCAAAATCATCAATAATTGGAGCATAATTAGCCAATAAATTCCCTGAAACTTGCGGTTTTCTGGTTGCCCTAAACAGCAAACTATCCAACGAAGCGGAATGTATTTGGTTCTTGATATCAGTAATTAACGGCGAATTGGTTTGTGCTTTTCCAAGGAAATAGTTTAAATCTTTTTCTTGCGAATAGGATTTAATGCAACACAAAAAAAGTATAACGATTAACTTCAAGTTCATTTCGTAAAAATAAGATTAATTTTAAGTAAAAACCGCATAGGTTTCGAAAAACTGTGCCGGTTTCCAAAACTATTTTTTGTTATTTTCAACAATCAAAACTACAAAAGAATTGGGTAAAATTGATGCGCGAGGTTTAGGATTTTCGGCAGTTGGTTCCGGTTTTGCACCAAATTCAGCTGTTGGCAAATACAATTGGTTTGTGATTATATTTAATGCAATTGTTCTTGCTCCTTTTTGGGTTTTAACGGTTTCCAATACCGAAAAACTATCCGCATTTTCTTCTTTTACCACCGTGATGGTTCCCTCTCCATTGGAACTGAAAACCAGTTTCTTTTGGGCATCAAAAGCAACGCCATCACAACCATCGCCAATAGGCAAAGTTGCAATTACTTTGCCGTTTGAAGCGTCAATGACAACCATTAATTTATTGCCGCAAACGGAGAATAATCTGTTGGTTTCCGTGTCCATCGCCAATCCCGAAGGCTCGTCACCCGGCACTATGCTCCAGGTATTTATCACTTCAAGAGTTTTTGCGTTTATGGTTTTGATTTCGTTTTTGTCTTCAATATTAACATAAACCAAACCTTTAGTATTGGTGACCGAAAACTCTGGTTTTCCGCCAAGAGGAATAGTTTTAATAACTTTATTGGTGTTGGCGTCCAGGACTGTTGCATCATTCGTTTTTGCGTTGAAAGCAAAGACTTTTGCCGAGAATTTGTCATACAAAATCGCGTCAGGTTTTTGACCTTCTATTGGCACTTTTTCTATTAATTCAAAGGTTTTTAAATTGACAACCGTTATCGAATTATCTTTTCCATTGCTGATAAAAGCCTTGTTCAAATCGTTGGCAACGGCAATACCGTGTACCCCTTTTGTGTCTGGAATGGTGGCGATAGTTCTATTGGATTTTAAATCTATCACGTTTACAACGCTTCCGTGGGAAACGAATAAGTGTTGATTAACGTCATCTACAGAGAGATAATCCCAGCCTTCGTTGCCTTCTATATTTATTTTTTTGGAAACTTGATACGTTTGGCTTATGCCGTTTGTTACACAAAAACCGATAAAGAATATTGAAAATATTTTTTTCATTGTGTTATTTTTTTAGAGTGTAAATATCAGAATTACAATTTGATATTAGATTTTATTTTTTTTATTACTTTTGACCATCAAATAAAAATGGGATATGTATTAAAAAATGGGAATTAGTATCAAAACCTAACTCCCAATTTTTTTTACTATATATTTAAAATTCTATTCTTTTATAGATGTTCCATCTTCTTTAAATGCTAGACTTTTTGTCTTCAACCCTTTTTTCAAATCAACTTCATAAATTGTTCCGTGTTTAGCAGTTTCTGTTTTATCAGCTTCAACAATTTTCCAATCATTGTATTTTAATTTTACAGCTGATAAAACTGCTTTTGGCAAACTGGTAGATTTAATTTCTTTTTCGGTTTCTAACCAAGTCCCATCTTGAGTAAAATTGGCTGAAATTTTCTCACCTTCCAATGTGAATTCCGCTTCCCATTCTTTTGGACCTTCAACACCCCAGCTAACTTTAGTTGCAGTTGGGAATTTTTTTGCAAACGCATCAGTAACAGCTTTTGGTGGCGTTTTTGCAAATGAGCAACTGTATATTAATACAATTGCTAAAATCATAATTACTTTTTTCATTGTTTTTAAATTTAAATTAGATTGTAAATTATTTTACACTACAAATATGAGTTGCAATTCTATTTTATTTCTATTTTAAAACTGTTGAAAATCAGTTTTTTTAATCGTCAAAGTAAAACGATGGTTGCTATTTATAAACTTATATTTCAATAACAATCCACTAATTTCGACTATTTCTTTACCAATCGCTAAACCCAATCCTATTGATTGATTTGAAGCTGATTTTTTTTGAAACCTCTCATATAGACTAGCCATATTCAATGGTTCTTCTTTACCACTATTGCATATAATAAACTTATTTTTTTGAATAAAAAGAATAATACTTCCACCTTCAATATTATGTCTGATGGCATTTTGAAGTAAGTTATTAATGAGAACCAGACCCAAATCTGGATTCATATTAACAAAAAAATCATCTTCAATATTTTTAATAACTTCTATCTTATTGGCTTTAATATGTTCTTCAAATAAAACCAATGAGTCATCAATAATTTTTTCAAATGACACTTTTTCTATAGTTTTAAATTGCCTATTCTCAATTTTTGTAAGTAATAAAAGGGATTTGTTTAACCGAATTAATTTAGAACAAGCATCGTCAATAGCAACTATTAGTTCAACATCATTTTCTTTTAGATTTTCAGATTGAATAAGCAAATCAACTTTCGATTTTATTACTGCCAGTGGTGTTTGAATTTCGTGGGAAGCATTTTCTGTAAATTTCTTTTGTCCATTGTAATCTAAAATCATTTTGTTCGTCATTCCGATAAGGGAATTATTCAATTCATTGAATTCATTTACAGAGGCATTTTCAAACACAGGAATATGGTTGTCACTGGC
This sequence comes from Flavobacterium sp. UBA5153, assembly GCA_002413745.1. Lineage (GTDB taxonomy): Bacteria > Bacteroidota > Bacteroidia > Flavobacteriales > Flavobacteriaceae > Flavobacterium. The sequence continues at coordinate 15,172 of DHXP01000046.1, forward strand.
ACGAAAAGTTTTTAGTTTATGAATTGTATTATAAAATGGTTTCCAAAGTGTTTTTGAAATCCAAAAATTAATTAGCAAAGAGCTCAAAAACAAGAAAATCAAAATAAAAATCAATAGATATAAAATACCTTCAATCAAATCGTTAAATTCTAGGGTGCTGCGCCAAATCTTGATTTGATAATTTGTATTTCGAATCTTTACAAAAGCCGTAATCATTCGATTAGGTGCCAACTCATTTTCCTTTTTATCAAGAATTAAAGTGTCGGAGAATATATCTTTTGTACCCATTTTAAAATTGGGATTCGTGATTTTATCTATTTGGGCTTCTTTGCTTTTTGTGATTAAATGTAAGGAAACAGCATCATTATTTTTTAAATATTGCTCAACAATAGTTTTCTGATTGGTTAATAATTCATTATTGCTATCTCTTACTTCTTTGGTAATAAAATAATAACATATAAATCCCGAAATTATTAAAATGGGAATGCTTACTATCAAGTAATATAAACTGGTTTTTACGAGTAATTTCATTCTTGCGTTTTAAAATTATAACCTATTCCATAAATAGTTCGCAAATAATCTTCGCATTTTTTTTCGAGTAGTTTTTTACGCAAATTTTTTACGTGATTGTATATGAAATCAAAGTTGTCCAATCTATCGGCATTATCCCCCCAAAGATGCTCTGCTAAAGCATTTTTGCTCACTACACGATTTTTGTTTGCTATAAAGTAAAGTAATAAATCATATTCCTTTGAAGTCAAGACCACCTTTTTATTGTGAACAAAAACACTTCTTTCGAATGGTAAAATTTTAATTTCATTGGTAACAATTTCTAAATTTCCATCGAAACTTTTTCTTCTAATTAATGCTTTTATTCTCGAATTGAGTTCCGAAAGGTGAAACGGTTTTGGTAAATAATCATCCGCACCAAGATCTAAGCCATATATTTTATCATCAAGAGAATTCTTTGCCGAAATAATAATAATTCCAGCTTTGGATTTTTTGTTTTTTATTTCTTTTATTAAATCCAATCCTGAACCATCTGGCAAAGTAATATCAACTAATATACAATCATAATCGTAAATGGCTATTTTTTGTTCCGCTTTACCATAATCCAAAGCAATTTCTACAATATTACCTTCCATTTCAAAGTATTGCTTGATGCTTTTTTGTAACTCAAATTCATCTTCAATTAATAATATTTTCATAACATAAATGCTTTAATTGTAATAAGAATGTAAATTCTAATATAATGTATAAACTTAACCATCTTATCGTAAATAAATCTACTAAAATAAATTATCAATCATTAATTTATAAATTTTATCCGTGCAAAAGAATCTCTTTTTAAATACAAATAATAAAAATCCAATGATACAAATGAAATCTATTCCAATTCTGTTTCTTTAGAAATTGATATTTTTAAAGAAACAGAATTGAAATGGAAAACGATTTATAATTAAAAAGTAAATTTTCTAAAGCAATGTCAATTATAAAAAAAATAATACAAGAGAATTTTTAACTCCAATCTTTATTTCATTCTGTTATCTTTGCATAACTAAAACGATATAGTTAATGGAAGAATGTATCTCGGTTTTTGATATGCTGAAAATTAGTATTGGTCCTTCTAGTTCACACACACTTGGCCCTTGGCGTGCTGCGGAAAGTTTTCTTGGAGAATTGCGCAATGAAAACCTAATTCATTCCATCAACAGGGTAAAAGTAGATTTATATGGTTCGCTTTCCTTGACGGGAAAAGGCCACGCCACGGATTTAGCCATTATGCTGGGTTTAAGCGGCCAAGATCCCGAATATATTCCAATAGAAAACATCTCGGGAATTACAAAATCCATCAAGGCCGAAAATGAAATCAATCTGGGGAACGAAAAAATTGTTCCCTTCCACTTTTCAAAAGACATTGTCTTCAATAAAAATTTTCTCCCTTTTCACGCTAATGGAATGACTTTTACGGCTTACACATTGGACGAAAGCGAATACAATTCGACCTTTTACTCCATTGGTGGCGGATTCGTAGTGAAAGAAGAGCGTGACAATGCCAAAAAGAAAATCCAGATAAAATGTGCCTTTCCTTTCCCCATAAACAAAGCCGAAGAGCTTTTGAATTATACCATTCAGGAAAACAAAACCATTTCGGAAATCGTGTACGAAAACGAAAAATCGATGCGTCCCGAAGCTGAAATTCATCACGAATTAATGCGTATTTGGAACACGATGCTCGAATGTATGTACATCGGTTGCCATTCCGAAGGTATCCTTCTCGGTGGCTTGAATGTTCGCCGCAGGGCGTTTGATATGCACCAACACCTCATTGGCTTGGCCAATTATGATTCGCCACAAACTTGGCTCGAAGAAATTAGAAAAACAGAAGTGAAATTTCGCCAAATCCTGAAATGGGTGAGCTGTTTTGCACTGGCGGTAAACGAGGTTAACGCTGCTTTAGGTCGTGTGGTTACTGCCCCGACCAACGGAAGTGCTGGCGTAATCCCGGCAGTTTTGATGTATTATTTGGTCATAGAAAACCACGAGGCCGGCGAAAAAGAAATCAAACAATTCCTGATGGTTGCCAGCGAAATAGGAAGTGTTTTCAAAAAGGGTTCCACTATTTCAGCGGCAATGGGTGGTTGTCAGGCAGAAATTGGAGTTTCCTCGGCAATGGCCGCGGCGGCTTTATGCGAATTAATGGGCGGAACTCCCGCACAAGTTTTGATGGCTGCCGAAATCGCGATGGAGCATCATCTTGGATTAACTTGCGACCCGGTTGGCGGTTTGGTCCAGATTCCGTGTATCGAAAGAAACACTATGGGAGCGATTAAAGCCATAAACGCTGCCGAATTGGCTTTGGAAACCGACCCAAAAAACGCTAAAGTTCCATTGGATAAAGTCATCAATACGATGTGGGAAACGGCAAAGGATATGAACAATAAATACAAAGAAACTTCCAAAGGAGGTTTGGCAATTGCCGTGAATATGGCAGATTGTTAATTTATTATGCTAAAAAACAATCGATTTTCTTATTTCATTATAATAGTTTCTGTAATCATACTTGGTATATTATCTAGAAATATTGATGGTATTCCAACGTTTTTTGGAGACACCCTATATGCTGTTATGGTTTATTATTGTATGCGGTTCCTCCTTATAAATAATAGTTTTGTAAAGACAATAATACTTGCTTTAGTTTTTTGTTTTTGCATTGAGTTCCTTCAACTTTATAGAGCCGAATGGATTTTAGCAATTCGAAGAACTCCGCTAGGTCACTATGCAATGGGACAAGGCTTTCTTTGGAGCGATTTGATTTATTATATTCTTGGAATTATAATTGCTTTTTTGATTGATTTCAGTTTGGTTAAAAAAAATTAATATTACCAATCTTCAATTAAACATGGCTGATTGTTAAGAAGATATTTTGTCGCAGTTTACAGCAAAAAAATCAGATTTCAGTCAAGATGTTTACCATTCTTAATCTGAAATCTGATTTTTATTTGCCCTGTCAAATCTACTTCCTTTCCAATTCCAATTTTGCAATGGGTTGATAAACGATGGGTACTTCTTCAATTTCAACATCACTTTTGTCCAATCCGTAGGCTCTCGTGTCAGAAAGTGACCAATGTTTCAGCAAATAATAGGAATTCAATAAAAATCCTTCTTTTACTGAAAATTCATTTTCGACAGACAAGAATTTTTCTAAAATAATGAATTTGAAATCGGGTTCCGAATTATATTTTGTAGAACCATCCGGACGAATATGCAAATTTAATTCTTTGTTTTTAACCAAATCTTGAACTATTTTCTTGAAATACAACTCCACTTTTGGCTGAATTCTAAAACCAACATTGAGAACAATTTTGATTACTTTGTCATCTAATAATTCGATAACTTCATAATTCAAAGTAAAAGGGTCATTGGTTCTATTGATATGAAAAAACCAGTAAACATCAGCTCTTTTCGGTTTTTTGGAAAAAATGGATTTCAATATTTTTTCTTCTATTTCGTAATTTCTATCCGCTTTTGACAAGTAAATTAAATGGGTGGCATATTTAGGAATACTGTCGTCATTGCTCAGTTCCTCAAGCTGTTGAGTATGTTCAACTAAATTAGTGAACCTCAGGAATTTATTATTCGTTTTTCTTGCATAATACCATACATACATCGTCATGAAAATGAAAAGCTCAAAAAACAGGAACATCCAACGTTGTTTAATTTTTATGATATTGGCAATGAAAAAGGCTATTTCAATAACACCGAAAGCCGTTATAATTACACCTATCAAAACCCTGTTTAATTTTTTAACATAAATCAAATAATAATTTAAAAGCACCGTTGTCATCAGCATCGCTACAGTTATCGAAAAACCGTAAGCCGCCTCCATATTTGAGGAATTTTTAAAATACAAAATCATCAAAATACAGCCAAACCAAAGAATAGTATTTATAGATGGTATATATATTTGTCCTTTTAAATTGGTTGGATTTTTCATTGTTACGCGAGGCCAGAAATTGAGCGACATCGCTTCATTAATTAAAGTATAGGAACCGCTTATCAATGCTTGAGAGGCAATAACTGCAGCAAATGTGGCGATTATTACTCCCGAAAAAAGAAACCATTGGGGCATAATGGTAAAAAACGGATTTCTCCCTTCAAGAAATGTATTTCCTTGAGTCATCAGCCAAGCCGCCTGTCCTAAATAATTGATAACCAAGGATATTTTAACAAAAATCCAAGTGATTCTGATGTTCTTTTTCCCGCAATGCCCCAAATCTGAATACAACGCTTCGGCACCAGTGGTACATAAAAAAACGGCACCCAACAGCCAAAAACCGTGGGGATATTCAACCAATAATTCATAGGCATACATTGGGTTCAATGCACTGAAAATTGCTGGATGTTCCAATATTTGAATAGATCCCAAGACAAAAAGCATCGAAAACCAAACCACCATGGCCGGGCCAAAAAAGAAACCCACTTTTTGAGTTCCAAACCTTTGAAAAAAGAACAATCCCGATAAAATAACAATTACTATTGGAAGTATCGGAATACCGGGAACCACATCTCCCAAACCCTCAACGGCTGAAGCCACAGAAATAGGAGGAGTAATAATTCCGTCAGCCAAAAGTGTCGTTGCACCAAGAATTGTCGGGATTACCAGTTTTCCTTTTCCAAAACGTTTTACCAAAGCATAAAGTGAAAAAACTCCGCCTTCACCGTGATTATCTGCCGAAAGTGTCAATAAAACATATTTGATTGTTGTTTGAAAAGTAAGCGTCCAAAAAATACAGGAAACGCCTCCGTAAACGAGTAATTTTGATATTTCCCTATCTTTAATAATGGCTTTCATTACATATAAAGGACTTGTTCCAATGTCACCATAGATAATTCCCAAGGCTACTAAAAGCGATGCAGCAGTGACTTTTTGAAGGGTAGATTTGTTCATTTTAAATTTAATTTTAAGATAATTTTGTTGGCATGGAAATCCTTATCACAATGATTTGAACCACTATAATTACATCCATTTTGAAAAAATAATTAATTTTTTAATCCATATTAAAGCGGTAACCCACTCCGGATTCTGTTATGATAAATTTGGGTCTATTTGGATCTTCTTCAATTTTTTTGCGGAGTTGGGCCACGAAAACGCGTAAGTATTGTGTTTGATCTGAATAACTGTTTCCCCACACCTGTTTCAGCAAATATTGATGTGTCAGAACTCTCCCTTCATTCTTTACTAAAATGGAAAGCAAATTATATTCGGTTGTGGTAAGTTTTAGAATTTCATTTTTTAACTTGACAATTCTCGAAGTAAAATCAATAAAAACATCCCCAAACTCGACTAGGGGTTCATTTTCGTGCTGAATTAAATTACGCAATGCGGTTCGAATTCTTGCCAACAATTCTTGCGTTCTGAATGGCTTTGACAAATAATCATTGGCTCCGTTATCAAGTGCTTTTACAATTTCGTCTTCGGTGTTTTTCACTGTTAAAATTAGGATAGGATTTTTATACCATTCTCTCAGTCGTTTTAAAACAACTTGTCCGTCTTCGTCTGGCAAACCCAAATCCAGAATGATTAAATCCGGTTGATGATTTGCAGCTAGCGACAAACCTTCTTTTGCATTTACGGCAAAAATAGTTTCGTATCCATTTGAATCTAAAGCAATTTCAAGCAGCCTCCTGATTTGGACTTCATCATCTATGATTAATATTTTGGCTGAATTATTCATTTGAGATATCTTTGGTATTCATAATTAATGCTGGGAATCTAATTTTAAAAACAGAACCACCTTCCTCGCCATTTTCTAATGTTATTGTGCCGTTTTGGGCTTCAACAAAACCTTTTACGATAGATAATCCAAGTCCTGTTCCACCCGTTTTTGAATTTTGTAATCTATAAAACTTATCAAATACTTTGTCGATTTCTTCTACAGGGAAACCGTTTCCATCGTCGGCAATTGTTATCACGCAAGGCATTGATTTTTCTGGATTGTATTCAAAATCAACATTTGGATTGTATTCCACTTTGATTTCAATTTTGGCTCCCTTTGGCGTATATTGTGAAGCATTAAAAATCAAATTATAAATAATTTGTTCCGTCAAACCATAATCTAATTTGAAAAGAGGCAAATTTTCATTGACATTAACTACGATTTTATGAAACTGCAAATCATCTTTTAGGTTATCTAAAACATTATAAATCAATTCTTTTAAATCACACCAATCCATTTTTGGCTGTATTACTCCCGATTCTAGTCTGGACATGTTCAATAAATTCTCCACTTGATGATTTAATCGTAAGGATGCTTTTTCGATTTCTGAATATAATTTTTGCTTATTTTCATCGGAAATAGTTATGGTTTTGCTTTGTATGGTATCTATTGCACCCATAATTGTAGAAATGGGTGTGCGCAATTCATGTGATAATGAATCTAACAACGCATTATAGAGTTTCATTGTACTCACCCTAACCTCTTTTATTTGCAATATTTTTTCTGCCTTTCTGATTTTATGGGTTAAAACTCCATTAATGAGGGCTATCAGAAAGAATAAAAACAATAATAAGGTATCTTCTGCACTATTAATATGAAATGTATAATACGGTTCTATGAAGAAAAAATTTAAAATTAATGCACTTAAAACAGCACTTATTAACACCGGAAGAATATCTAAAAACATGGCTAATAAAGAAACTACGACCAATAATAAATAACCAACAACTTTATGTTCCAGGTAATTTCTGGTAAACAAACATAGTGAAGCAACAATACTTACCGACAAGAGGCTTATTAAATATTGATTTTTTATTTTTATTTGACTTAAAATACTTTTCACAATAATTACTTGTTTTTAATGGTACAAAGTTAAATGATACGATGTAAGTATTTTATAATATAACACGACTTGATATAAAGATTTTATAAAGATATTATGATTGTTTGATTTATGTTTAATTTGACTAATTTTACACTTTTATTCCTAAATCTTAATTCCTAAATATATAGAATGTCTGCATCAAAAAAAGATTATAAAAGAATTACCACAAAGTCATTAAGCGAAATGAAAGCCGACGGAGAAAAAATTTCCATGCTTACTGCTTATGATTATACCATGGCAAAAATCGTTGATATAGCTGGTGTTGATGTGATATTAGTTGGAGATTCGGCTTCGAATGTTATAGCTGGACATGAAACGACTTTGCCCATTACTTTAGATCAGATGATTTATCATGCCTCATCAGTAGTAAGAGCAGTTGAAAGAGCGCTTGTTGTGGTTGATTTGCCTTTTGGAAGTTACCAGTCTGACCCAAAAGAAGCGTTACGTTCTGCCATAAGAATTATGAAGGAAAGTGGTGGACACGCCGTGAAATTGGAAGGAGGAAGTGAAGTTAAAGAGTCAATTAAAAGAATATTGAATGCCGGAATTCCCGTTATGGGACATTTGGGTTTGACCCCACAATCTATTTATAAATTCGGAACATACACCGTTCGTGCCAAAGAAGAAGAAGAAGCCAAAAAATTAATGGAAGACGCCAAGCTTTTAGAAAAATTGGGTTGCTTTGCAATAGTTATCGAAAAAATTCCTGCACATTTAGCCGAAAAAGTGGCCCAAAGTATTTCTATTCCCGTAATAGGGATTGGAGCTGGTGGTGGCGTTGATGGTCAAGTTTTGGTCATTCACGATATGCTGGGAATGAATAATGAGTTTAGTCCACGATTTTTGCGTCGCTATATGAATTTGTATGAAGGGATGACAACTGCCATCAGCCAATATGTTGCTGACGTAAAATCAAGTGACTTTCCAAATGAGAAAGAACAGTATTAACTTTTAATTAAAGTTAAAATGTAATTTTAACTGTATTTTTGACAAAAAATAAAACAATAGTTATATGTTACCAATACCTAATACCACCATTATTATACCTTGTTATAATGAAGAAAAAGGTATTTCAAATAGTGAATATTCCAATTTTTTGGAAAATAATCCAGAGGCATTTATTTGTTTTGTAAATGATGGTTCCACAGATAATACCTTGGAAATTCTAAATGTTTTAAAGTCAAAACACGAAACTCAAATTCACATTCTTTCTTTGGAAAAAAATTCGGGCAAAGCTGAAGCCGTTAGAGTGGGAATAAATTATTGCAACATAAACTTCAAACACCAATACATTGGTTATCTCGATGCTGATTTAGCAACGACATTAGAAGAATTTATTGAACTCCGGAATCATTTGCAAGGGGAAATAATCTTTAGTTTTGGTTCACGAATCAGGAAAATTGGTTCTACGATTGAACGTGAAAACAGTCGGTTTTTGATAGGAAGAGTCGTGGCCACTTTTATTTCTAACATACTTGACATCAAAGTTTATGACACGCAATGCGGCAGTAAACTTTTTACAAAAGAGATCTCGGAGGAGTTGTTCCAAAAAGAATTCATATCAAAATGGTTGTTTGACGTGGAAATATTTTACAGGATGATTCATATTTTCGGGAAGGAAAAAGCCATAAAAAAAATGCACGAAGTTCCACTGAAATTATGGATCGAAAAGGGAGATTCTAAAGTAAAAGCAACCTATTTTTTTAAGCTTTGGCTTGATTTATTTGAAATTAGCCGAAAATATAAAAAAATAGCAAAGAATAAATCTAACCCAAACTTACAGTAAATGATTTCAAAAAAATTGAAAAACAACTCCTATATTCTATACATTTCCGTAATACTTATCGCATTTTTTAGATTGTTGTTGACAGCAACAATTCCTTTATTGGATAAAACTGAGGCAAGATATGCCGAAATTGCAAGAATTATGCAAGAAACAAACCAATGGATTGTTTTACAAATAGATTATGGAATTCCATTTTGGGCAAAACCACCCTTATCCACTTGGCTATCTGCAGGAAGTTTTGCTGTTTTTGGAGTAAATGAATTTGCCGCAAGATTCCCTTCTTTTTTATTAAGCATTCTATTAATAATTATTACAGGAAAAATTGCGAAAAAGAGCGGGATTTCTTTTTATTTGCCAGGTTTTATTTTATTGACCATGCCTGAATTCTTAATCCATACAGGCGTTGTTTCAACAGATACAACTCTGGAATTTTGTGTTGCGATAATGATGATTTCCTTTTGGCAAACTATGAAAAGTGAGAGAAAAACCTATTGGAATTATGTGTTTTTTGTTGCGTTAGGATTTGGATTATTGGCAAAAGGGCCATTAATAATTGTACTTACTTTTCCACCACTTTTTTTATGGTGTTGTTTGGATATCAAAAGATTTCGGGAACTGTTTTCTAAATTTTCGATAATCATCGGAATTCTTATAACAGCAATAATTGCCATTCCTTGGTATTATTTTGCAGAGCAAGAAACACCCGGTTTTCTCGATTATTTCATAGTGGGAGAACACTACAAACGCTTTGTAGAACCTGGCTGGAAAGGCGATTTATACGGCAGTGGTCACTCTCAACCAAAAGGAATGATCTGGGCTTTTATGCTCGTTTTTGGACTTCCGTGGATGCAAATTGTGTTGTATAAATTATGGAAAACAAGAAAAACAATATTCAAAAATAGCTGGGTTTCATTCTTGGTTTTATGGATGCTCTGGACTCCCCTATTTTTCACGCTTTCTAAAAATATTCTGCATACTTATATGCTTCCAGTAGCAATCCCAATAATGTTTTTAATCGTTTATTGGTGGGAAGATTTTACAAAAAAGAAACTGATAATTCGCATTGCACTGATTTTTCCAGCTATAGTATTTATTGCTTATTTTGCATTATTTGCCACGGGAAAATTAGATTATTATATGAATTCCGATAAGTATCTTTTGGAAAATCTAAATGCCAAAAACGAAAAAAAACAAATACCGTTGTATTATTGGAAAGAAAAAAATTATTCGGGGCAATTTTATACGAATGGCAAAGCCAAAGTTCTAAAATCCGAAGTGGAATTGGATTCCATTTTAAGTTTGAACAAAAAGATATTTTTCGTAATTCCAACGAAAAACGAACAAGAAATCCCCAAAAAATATTTCGAAAAAATGAATTTGGCGGAAAGCAATTATAAAACCTCCATTTTTGTAACCAAATAAAGAAGCAACAATAGTTGATGAAAATACTATCTGACAAGAATAACTTACAAATCCTGCTCGAAGACAATCATATTATCGTGGTTAACAAGCGTGTGGGAGATATTGTGCAAGGCGACAAAACGGGTGATAAACCACTATCCGATGTTGTGAAAGAATACATCAAAGACAAATACAACAAGCCCGGAGATGTTTTTCTGGGAGTCGTGCATAGATTGGACAGGCCAACAACCGGAATAGTAGTTTTTGCCAGAACCAGTAAAGCATTAGTGCGGTTGAATGAATTGTTCAAAAATAGGGAAACCCAAAAAACCTATTGGGCAATCGTAAAAAACAAGCCTTTAAAATCCGAAGACAAACTCGTTCATTTTATGAAAAGAAACGAGAAAAACAATACTTCAAAAGCACATAGTAAGGAAGTTACCGATAGTAAAATTGCCAGTTTAGATTATAAAATTATCAAAGAACTCAACAACTATTTTGCCTTGGAAATCAATCTTCATACAGGAAGACATCACCAAATTAGAGCGCAACTTTCGGCTATCGGGTCACCCATAAAAGGCGATTTGAAATACGGTTTCGATCGCAGTAATCTCGATGGAGGCATTCATCTTCATGCCAGAAAATTAGTCTTCATACATCCCGTTTCCAAAGAAAATATCATAATTGTCGCCCCAGTTCCAAATGATGTGATTTGGAATACATTGAGTGAAATATAATTAAAATTTGTTTAAATAATAACAATTCCCTTTATAATAAATTGACATATTTAATTACATTTGGAACATCAAAAAAAACCTACTATTATGAAAAACATCGTGCTTATTTTTTGTTCCTTATTTTTTATTCAAACCTTTGCACAAGATCATTATTCTGGAATAAGTACTTCCACCCGTGTCGGGATTATAAATGTCGGAATGAATCCATCGGAATTATCAAATTTAAACAGCAAATTTGAAGTACAACTGCTTTCTGCAAGTCTTAATGTATCCAATAATAAAGTTGGTTTTAAAGATATCGTAAATGGAAATAATTTAGAAAACTTGATTTTTAAGGGGGACGGTGCGGTAAATTTTAATGTTGATGCGGAATTTTACGGATTGGGAGCCGCAATAAAATTATTAGACTGGGGATTTGCGGTAACTTCAAAAGGTCATGTTAAAGCAACCATTGTTGATGTTGATCCAAATCTTGGTAAAGCTTTCACAAACAGTCTATTAAATTCTTTCGGTGGGTCAAGTATAATTTCCAATACTAACAACCAACGGATAAATACTACAGCTTGGGGTGAAATTGGTTTCTCAGTTGCCCACAAAATTTATGAAAATGAAAAAAGCAAACTTAGTGGTGGCCTAACATTAAAACTTTTGTTTCCGGGTTCTTATGCTAACATTGGCGCTGGAAATTTTCAGGGAAAAATTACCACAAATGCCCTTGGAAATTCAGAACTTACCGATGCCAATGCCAATTTGAATATTGCTTATACGGGTAGTCTGGCCAATAGCTTTAATAACACCAGTGATTATACACAATCTCTTTTTGGTAGTTTAAACGGAATGGCTGCAGACATTGGTTTTGACTATCAATTGAAAGGTTCTGGAAAATCATATCAATTGAAGGTGGGTGCTGCCCTAAAAAACATGGGAAGTATGACTTTCAAATCAAATGATAATTATTCAAAAGATTATAAATTACAAATACAAGGTACGCAAAGTTTAAATTTAAATCAATTTCAAAATGCCAATGGTGTAAAAGACATCGAAAATATCCTTTTGAACAGTGGTTATGTAACCCTTGTCGATGATAAAAAAGATTTCAAGGTAAAACTTCCAACGGTTTTAAATCTTTATGCCGATTTAAAAGTAATTCCAAAATTGAATGTTACGCTATTTTTGCAACAAAAAATGAACAATAATAATAAAAATAGCCAAATCACCTCCCAAAATATTTTTTCAGTTACACCAAGAGTCTCTTTAGGTTTTTTTGAAGCATATATGCCAATCGCTTTTAATGAAATTTCAGGAACAACTGGTGGTTTAGGATTTAGATTAAGCGGATTTTTCCTTGGATCAAACTCAATAATAACGGCGCTAACAAGTAATAGTAAACAAGCCGATATTTACATGGGATATCGATTTGGGTTTCTATAATTTAGACTGATTTATCCCGTTTCCAAAATAACTTTCAATAGCTAAAAGACACCATTTTGAATTATGGAAAACAAAACCAACATCAACTTCAGAAAAGAAACCTTGACAAAGTTGTTGAATGCCATTATCATTCATGAAAACGAAATTATTCAAGCTTTATACGACGATTTCAAAAAACCTGCTTTTGAAGCAGTGCTCACGGAAACCAGTTATGTTATTTTGGAATTAAAAGATACCATAAAGAATTTAAAACGTTGGTCCAAACCAAAAAGAGTATTTCCATCAATACTCAATTTTCCCTCCAAAGATTATATCTATAAAGAACCTTATGGAAAAGTATTAGTAATTGCTCCTTGGAATTATCCTTTCCAATTGGCACTTTGTCCTTTGATTTCGGCCTTTGCTGCAGGAAATCAAGTCGTGGTGAAACCGTCGGAACTCACACCAAAAACCTCCGAAATTATTGCTAAAATAATTCGTAAAATATTCGATAAAAACCATGTTGAAGTTATTGAAGGCGGGATTGAAGTTTCACAACAATTACTTTCTAAGCGCTGGGATTACATCTTTTTTACGGGAAGTGTCGCCGTGGGCAAAATTGTGGCAAAAGCAGCCGCAGAAAATCTGACTCCAGTGACACTTGAGCTTGGCGGAAAAAATCCTTGTATAATTGACGAAACTGCCAATTTAAAACTCGCAGCCAAAAGAATCGTCTGGGGGAAATTCATTAATGCAGGACAAACTTGTATTGCACCCGATTATATCTTGGTTCAAAAGGATATGAAAAGCCATTTCGTAACTTATTTAAAGGACGAAATTACCAAAGCTTATGGCGCCAATCCTTCACTATCGCCTGATTTTGCAAGGATTATCAATACAAAAAATTGGCAACGCCTGGTTGACATGATTGAGCCAGACAAAGTGATTTTTGGGGGACAAACCGATGCAACAACTTGCTATATCGCCCCTACTCTCATTGAGGAAACTTCATTGGAAAGTCAAATTATGGCAGCCGAGATATTTGGACCGATATTACCTATTCTTACTTATGAAAATGATGCAGAAATTGATACTGTGATCTCCAAATACGAAAAACCATTGGCATTATACCTCTTTACCGAAAACCACGCCTTTTCAAAAAAAATAATTCAAGACTATTCTTTTGGTGGAGGTTGCATCAATGATACTGTGGTTCATTTTTCCAATAAGAGATTGCCTTTTGGAGGTGTAGGTCATAGCGGCATTGGTGCTTATCATGGAAGCCTGAGTTTTGACATTTTTTCGCACAAAAAAGGAATCGTAAAAAAAGCAAATTGGTTAGATTTACCAATGCGTTACGCACCTTATAAAGACAAGTTAACATCAATTAAAAAAATATTGAAATGGTTGTAACCAATGAAAAAACGGTAAGTGCTGCCATACAATATCGACGTTCCGTTCGGGTTTTTAAGAATGAACCCATTGATGACCAAAAAATAAAAGAATGTATCAAATTGGCAACTCTGGCCGCCACAAGCAGTAATATGCAACTCTGGGAGTTTTACCACATCGTTTCTCCTGAAATTCTACAGCAATTCACAACGGCAAGTTTTGACCAAAATGCGGCAAAAACGGCACAACAAATGGTTGTTGTTGTGGTCAGAAAAGATTTGTGGAAAAAAAGAGCGCAATCGAATATTGCTTTTTTAAAATCACAATATGGAAATAAACCAGCATCCGAATATTCAAAAAGGGAAAAGTTTGCGATGAATTATTACCAAAAAATTGTGCCAAGCCTTTACTTTGATTTTTTGGGGATTCTAGGAATGATAAAGTTTCTGGCGTTTCAAATCATTGGAATTTTTAGACCCATTTATAGACAAGCAAGGCAAAGTGACATGCGTGTTGTAGCGCATAAAAGTGCCGGACTTGCCGCACAAAACTTTATGATAAGTATGGCGGCCATAAACTATGACACCTGCCCAATGGAAGGTTTTGACTCGTTAAGAGTCAAGAAAATACTAAATTTGCCGTCTTCATCCGAAATAAATATGGTAATAGCTTGCGGTCTCCGAGAGGAACATGGTGTTTACGGAGAACGTTTCAGAATCCCTTTTGAAGAAGTATATTATAAAATATAACATTTTTACAATCAACAAATAACTAAAATATGAAGCTCATAAAAGACAAAATAGAAGAAATAAAAACCAATGGATACCCTCTTGATTTTGGAATTGTTTTCGAACATACATTCGAAAATTATAAAAAAATAGCCCTGTATGCCGGATTAATGCTTTTGGTTTTTACAATTCTTTTTGGAGTACTGATTGCAGGGGTGGCAGTTTCTATTTTTGGTGTTGACACCGTGACCGAAAGTTTAAAACCCGAGAATTTAAAACCCGAGAATTTTTCGGAAAATTTTCTGTTAATTTATTCAGTTAGTCTAATTTTATTTACCTGTTTGATGAGCCCTTTTCAGGCAGGATTTCTAAAAATGGCAGATTGCGGAGAAAAAGGAGAAGAATTTCATGTTTCAACAATGTTCGAATATTACAAAGCTCCTTATTTTAAGGAAATTTTTGTCTCAACTTTCTTAATTACATTAGCTAGTTCAGGATTTTCCCTTCTACTTGATTTTTCAGGAATCAAAATGATTGGTTCGTTGATTGCCCTGTTAATATCATTTTTAACTTTTTTGACAATTCCACTTATTGTTTTTGGAAAATTGAAAGCTGTTGATGCCATTAAATCAAGTATTACAATTGTTACAAAACAACCGTTATTATTGTTTGGATTAGTATTTGTGGCCGGTGTTGCGTCGATGACGGGTTTAATCGGATTTATTATTGGGATATTTTTCACAATTCCATTTATATATTCAATGAATTATTGTATTTATAGTACAATTATTGGATTTGAATCTGAAAGCGAATCAGAGAAAACAGCTACTTAATTTTAGTGATTTTTCTGACAATAATAACTAATTTTTTTATTTGTCATTATTACAAAAAAAAACTTATTTTTATAAACTTAAGATGCGACCCCAAATCTAATCTTATACCTAACCAAAAAGTTCTACATAACATGTCGTATAATCTTTTATTAACAATTATTTCGAGCCTAAAAGATTTTTTTTCTATTCCTGACATTATGTTTATCGATAGTTCTATTTCGATAGATCAATTGATTATCAGTAATCATTTATTTGGAATTGTAGTTCCATTTTTAATTTTATTTGTTTTTTTATTGATTTACAAATTTTTAAAAATTAAATCTGCACTAAATAATCAATACGCAGAAGACTACCCCAAAAAGGAATCGAAAAATGAAGAATACCAACTCTATTTCTTGTTTTTAGGAATTTTAGTTCCTCTTATAGAAATTACTTTCGAAATTTTCAATGTGAGACCTAAAAGTTTATTAATCATAAATTGCAGTTTAGGTGCTTTTTTCTTGATAATTTATTTTGTCAGCAAAAAATCATCCTATGTATTTCGGAACATACAGCATATTTTTAAGGTAGTTTTTATAATCTCTTTTTGTTCAATCTCCAGAAATATAATATTTAATTCATTTGATATACTACCCCTTATAGCCTTTGTAATATCCTTTTTCTTTTCCTATGATGTTCTAAAACCAATAAAATTGTATTGGTTTTTTGTCATATCCGTTTTTGTCTTCCTATTCATCCTTTTTGCTTTTGAAATAATATCATTGGAATCAACCGATATTTTATTTAACTACACTTTAATAGTTCTGATAATAAATTATGTAAGACACGTATCTTTATTAAATATTAAAGACAAATTCCGTTTTACCAATGAAATTGTAAATAAAGGAAACTCACTTATAATCGCAACAAATAAGATGGGTGAAATTTCTTTTTGTAGTGAAACGATAACCTCAATTTTAGGATATTCCGTAGAAGAAGTTATGGGATTAGGATTTTGGAAACTTACCGAAGATCCGGAATTTTTTAAAGAAAAATATTATGAAAATAATATTGACGAGAGTTTATATATCAGAAAATTAAAATGTAAAAATGGCGAATACAAATACATCCAATGGAAAGATAAAAAACACTCCGAAAATCTAATTATTGGGGTAGGAAATGATATAACTAAAGAAATTAACATTCAAAATCAATATGAAAAATTGATTCAAAATTCAATTGACATTATTTTTGAAGTAGATGATAATTTCAATTTTACATTTATTAATACTTTCACAATCAATATTTTAGGTTATAATGAAAATGAAATTATTAACCGAAATTATTCGGAATTCTTACGAAAAGATTCCATCAATAACATAATGGGGTTTTATCATATTTTGCTAAAAAACAAAGATGATTTCCCAACTATTGAATTTCCGTTAATGAAAAAGAACGGAGAAGAACTGTGGGTTTCCCAAAAAGTAATTATCCGCAGGAATGATTCAGGTAAAATTATTGGTTACTCCGGAATTGCCAGAGATATTACCAATTTAAAAAACATAGAAGCTAAAAATCAAAAACGCCAAGAAAAAATAGAACAGTATAATACAACCATTAAAATTTTATCTACGACAAATTTCAGGAGTTATAAAAATTTTAATGAAGTAATCGAAACAATTATAGTAGCTGCCGCAAAATCTTCTGGCTGTAACCGGGTCAGTTTTTGGAAATATACCGATGATACCATTACTCGTAAAAAATTATATAAACTAGACACCAATGAATATGGAGAAAAAGTGGTTTTAAAAAGAGAGGAATTTCCAGTATATTTTGAATCAATAAAGACCAAAATTCAAATTTGCGCTCCAGATGTTTTCAACAAATGGGAACTCTCTGAATTCAAAGAAAGCTATTTTAGAAGAAAAAACATTACGTCGGTTCTTGACATTCCTGTTTTTTCCAATGGAGATTTAGTTGGAACCATTAGTTTTGAGACTACAAAAGTTCAAAGAAATTGGGACGATGAAGACATCAGTTTTGCCCGAACAATATCAGATATAATTTCTTTAGCCATAACATCACAAAGGCGGCATGAAGCAGAGAAAAAACTGAGATACAAGAGCAAACTGTTATCTGCAATGGCATTGTGTACCGAAAAATTCGTATCGAGTAAAAACATCAATGAAATGTTTATCGAGACCTATGAAATAATGGGAAAAGCAACAAAATCAGACCATCTTTTTTATTATGAGTTAGATTTTAAAACTAATTTATTCAGCCAAAAATTCAAATGGGCAAAGGAAGGCATTCCTTTGCAAATTACTGAGTTACGAAAGTTTACTTATGAAAATCTAAAAGAAGTCATAACTCAGGCAAAAAACAAAAAACATTTCAAATCCGTTACCCGCCAACTCAAAGATTCTTTTTTTAAAGAATTATTATTGGCCAACAAAATTCAAACGATACTCATTTTACCGATATACATTGAAAATGAATTTTCAGGTTTTATAGGTTTTGATAATTGTGACAAGGAAAAAAAATGGAAGGAAGATGAAATCAATATTCTTCAGACACTTGCCAATAATATTTCTTCAGCATTGGAAAGAAATAGAAATGAAACCATACTATTTGAAAGCCAGGAAAAGTTTCGCTTATTAGCCGATAATATTCCAGGTACTGTATATTTATCTAATATTGACGAGAAATGGAGCAAGATTTATATTAATGATGAAATAGAAAACTTAACAGGTTATAATAAATCTGAATTTCTTGAAAACAAAATTAATTTCATTGATTTAGTTCATCCTGATGACATGGAATATGCCCTAAATGCATCAAAAAAATTAATCGAAGAAAACACCAAGATCCAAATAATTTATAGAATCATCCATAAAAACGGTCATTCTGTATGGGTTGAAGAATTTGGAGATGCCATTAAAAAAGATGATAAAGTTGGTTATATTGGAGGGATATTTTTTGATATAACAAATAAAAAAGAAGCCGAGGATGCCATAAAAGCAAAACAATTAGCTGAAGCTGCCAATAAGGCAAAATCAGAATTCCTTGCCAATATGAGCCATGAAATCAGGACGCCGTTAAACGGAATAATTGGTTTTACTGATTTGTTAATGAAAACCAATCTTGAAAATATTCAAGAAAAATATATGATTACCGTAAACCAATCCGCTCATTCCTTGTTAAACATAATAAATGACATTCTTGATTTTTCAAAAATTGAAGCGGGAAAACTAGATTTATTTATCGAAAAATTCGAAATTAGGGAAATTTTGAGTCAAATAAATGATTTAATATTTTACGAATCCAATCAAAAAAAGCTTCTTTTAGAACTAAATATCTCTCCGGAAGTTCCAATATACTTTTGGGTAGATATTGTTCGTTTAAAACAGATTCTGATCAATCTTTTGTCTAATGCCGTAAAATTCACAGAGAAAGGCTCCGTTAAATTAAACGTTTCAGTACTTGAAAAAACAAATGGTTCCAGAACCATTATCCGTTTTGCAGTGATAGATTCAGGCATTGGAATACTCGAAGAAAACCAGAAGAAAATTTTCAGGGCTTTTTCCCAAGAAGACAACTCAACAACCCGGAAATATGGAGGAACAGGATTAGGTCTAACTATTTCGAATCAATTATTAGGTTTAATGGACAGCCATTTGCAACTTGAAAGTAAAATAGAATTGGGCAGCACTTTTTATTTTGATATAGATTTAAATACCAGTAATGAAGAGGCAAACGAAAGCCAAATGCATAGTCCTGACGATAATGATAATGACGTTATTTTTAAAACAAATGACCATAACTCCAAACAACTTAAAGTAATGATTGTTGAAGACAATAAAATCAACATGTTATTATTGAATACA
Source organism: Flavobacterium sp. UBA5153 (assembly GCA_002413745.1). GTDB lineage: Bacteria > Bacteroidota > Bacteroidia > Flavobacteriales > Flavobacteriaceae > Flavobacterium. The sequence continues at coordinate 34,711 of DHXP01000046.1, forward strand.
ATTGTTAAAAAAGTGTTTTTAAATGCGGTTGTTTTTGAAATTTTAAACGGTCAAGAAGCTTTTGTACAATTTGAAACCATAAATCCAGATATTATTTTCATGGACATCCAGATGCCGATAATGAACGGTTGGGAAGCAACAAAGGCCATACGGAATCTGGAAACAGGCAAGAACGTTCCAATAATTGCCGTGACCGCGGGAACGGATAAAGAGGAAAAAGATAAATGTATAGAAGCGGGAATGAATGATTATATCTCAAAACCCATTAAAAAAGGAGTTATTGAAGAAACAATGATCAAATGGATAAACTAAATTTATACCTTGATTAATTTTAAAACTTTTTCAAATTGTTCTTGTTTCGAAATAGTCGAATTGTCCAATTCTATTGCATCTTTAGCCTTTACCAATGGAGAATCATCTCGGTGCGTATCGATATAATCACGTTCTTCAATGTTTTTTAAAACAGCTTCAAAACTAACTTTATCCCCTTTTTGAATAAGTTCCTCATAACGTCTTTGTGCTCGCGTTTTTGCACTTGCCGTCATAAATATCTTGAGTTCGGCATCGGGAAAAACCACGGTTCCTATATCCCTGCCGTCCATCACAATTCCTTTGTTTTTGCCCATTTCTTTTTGCTGCTCTACCAGTTTTGAACGCACTTCTGGTATTTCGGCCACTTTACTTACATAATTAGAAACTTCAATGGTACGAATTTCCTTTTCTACATTAACTTCATTCAAATACATTTCTGAAAAACCCAAATCTGGATTGAATTTGAATACTAATTTTATAAAAGGCAAACTGTCTATAAGTGATTGTTTGTCAAAAAAATCTTCACCAATGTATCCCTTTTGCATTGCAAACAAAGTAACTGCACGATACATTGCTCCCGTATCTACATATGCATATCCTAAATGTTTCGCCAATTCTTTGGCCAATGTGCTTTTTCCGGTCGATGAAAATCCGTCTATCGCAATGGTAATTTTTTTGTTCAAAGTCTAAAATTTAAAGTTCCGAAAATCTATTGTACTAACTCTTTCATCTGTTACCCAAAAACAAATCATTCCTGAAAGTTAATGGTTAAACCAAATAAACTTGTATTTCCTGCCAATGTATATCTTGAATAGGAATAATTGAATTTTAATTTATTGAATTTTAATCCAAATCCTGCCGAAATTCCTGAGAAATTACGTTGTTCCAAAATTCGCAATTCTTCTGCTCTTCTAAAATTATATCCCAATCTAAGATTGAACGATTTTTTTGGAAAAAGTTCCACTCCAAAAATTACGTGACGCAAAGCATTATTCATCACTGATATTTTTTCTTCAGTTTTATTTCCATCAAGTGTTGTTTGAACTTGAGCAGGATTAGAAAAAGAAATATTCCACTGCTGCAAATTATCAAAAGTAAGGTGCCAGCGAATGGGCACATTTTCTAACTCCTGCGAAACTCCTGCCATAATTTCCAATGGTAATTTTTCATTTGTGCCTGAATAAGTTGTAAACTGTGTTCCTATATTTCGTATCACCAAACCCCAATTGACGTCGTTTTTTTCGTCTATAAAAATTGCTCCAATATCGATAGCTCCACCAACAGAATTATAACTTTCCAGAGTCGAAGAAATCAATTTTGCATTGGCACCTATAAATAGATTTGAATTGGGAACATTGTATGCATATCCAAATGAAAGGGCGATTTCACTACCTGTAAATTGGGTTGTGGGTTGACCATTTTCATCATAACCTTCAAATTTACCATAATTCACATAATTAATTCCTGCTTGAAAAGTTTGTAAATGACTATCAAACGTATAAGCATAAGAGGCTGTTCCGTAGGTAACGCCTCCAAAATAGCTTCCATAATTTAGGGCCAAATGATTGTCCATTTCAGTATTTATTGCCGCAGGATTAAAAAGTGCCTGATTGACGTCGTCATCATAAATCGTAATCGTTTTTCCTCCCAAAGCTGCTTGTCTTGGAGAAGTAACCAAATTTAGAAACTGATAAACATACTTACCCCCTATTTGGCTGTAAGACACAGTGCAACCCAAAAATAAGGTAACTAAGTAAAGTTTTTTGAGCATACTTTAAATTGCTTTTTCTGTATAATAAAAACACAAATGCGAAGATAAAATTATAATGGCATAAATTTTCATTTTCTTTCCGAAGTTTCGGAGCGAATTCTAATGAAATAAAAATTCCATCCCGAAACTTCGGGATGGAATTTTTACTTTCTTGAAAATCTATTGTCTATAATACTTTTGCGTTTTTCACCTTTTGATTGGTGATGGCAATTTTCAATACATCATCCATTTCCTTAACATAATGGAAAGTTAGTCCTTCAATATATTCCGGTTTTATTTCATCGATATCGCTTTTGTTTTCGTGACACAAAATAATTTCCTTAATATTGGCTCTTTTGGCGGCCAAAATCTTTTCTTTTATTCCGCCTACGGGCAATACTTTTCCGCGCAATGTTATTTCACCTGTCATGGCTAATCCTTTCTTCACTCTCTTTTGCGTAAGCACAGAAACCAAAGAAGTCAGCATGGCAATTCCTGCACTTGGTCCGTCTTTTGGTGTTGCTCCTTCAGGAACGTGTAAATGGATATTGTATTTTAACAACATATCTGGATTTAGACCTAAAAGTTCAGCATTGGCTTTAATATATTCCAGTGCTATCGTTGCTGATTCTTTCATTACTGTCCCCAAATTTCCTGTGATGGTCATCGCCCCTTTTCCAGGAGAAATCAAGGATTCTATAAAAAGAATATCTCCACCCACACTTGTCCAAGCTAAACCTGTCACTACTCCCGCTACGTCATTACTCTCGTATTTGTCTCTTTCCAGTCTTGGAACACCAAGAATTTTTACAATATCTTCGTCAGTCACTTTCTTGTTATACTCCTCCTCCATCGCAATTGATTTTGCAGCATTACGAATAACTTGGGCAATTTTTGCTTCCAATCCACGAACGCCAGACTCACGAGTATAGCCTTCAACGATTTTTTCCAATTGTTTTTTTCCAATGGCTAAATCCTTGGTAGTCAAACCATGTTCCTTCAATTGTCTTGGAAACAAGTGCTGACGAGCAATTTCTACCTTTTCTTCAATAGTATAACCCGACATTTTTATAATTTCCATTCTGTCTCTCAATGCAGGTTGAATCTCGGACATATTGTTTGAAGTGGCAATGAACATCACTTTCGATAAATCATAACCCATTTCAAGGAAATTGTCATAAAATGAATTATTTTGTTCCGGGTCTAAAACCTCTAATAATGCCGAAGATGGATCACCCTGATGACTACTTGACAATTTGTCTATTTCATCCAAAACAAAAACAGGATTTGATGTTCCTGCCTTTTTCAAACTTTGAATAATTCTTCCGGGCATTGCACCAATATAGGTTTTTCGATGACCACGAATTTCTGCTTCATCACGCAAACCACCAAGTGATATTCTTACATATTCTCTACCCAAAGCTTCGGCAACTGATTTTCCAATGGATGTTTTACCAACACCCGGAGGTCCAGTCAAACAGATTATTGGTGATTTCATATCATTTCGCAATTTCAAAACTGCCAAATGTTCTATCATTCTTTTCTTCACTTCTTCCAATCCAAAGTGATCTCTGTCCAGAATTTTTTGTGCTCGTTTTAAATCAAAATTATCTTTGGAATATTCGTTCCATGGCAATTCCAAAAACAGATCCAAATAATTTCTTTGAATACCAAAATCAGGCGCTTGCGGATTCATTCTTCGCATTTTAGCCAATTCTTTCTCGAAGTGTGCTTGTGTCTTTTCGTCCCATTTCTTGGTCTTGGCTTTCAAGCTCATTTCGTCCATTTCCTCTTCCTGTGAAGCACCACCCAGTTCTTCTTGGATAGTTTTCATTTGTTGATGAAGGAAATATTCGCGTTGCTGTTGGTCAAGATCAAAACGAACTTTAGATTGAATATCGTTTTTCAATTCGAGTTTTTGCAACTCAACATTCATGTAACGAAGGGTTTCAAGCGCTCTTTCTTTCAAAGCATTAATCGATAATAAATCTTGTTTTTCCTTAACAGATAAATTCATGTTAGATGTGACAAAATTGATTAAAAACGATTGGCTTTCAATATTTTTTATGGCAAATGTGGCTTCAGTAGGAATATTGGGACTTTCCTTTATAATTTGAATGGCTAACTCCTTGATGGAATCAATAATTGCCAAAAATTCTGTGTCGTGTTTTCCCGGTCTTTTCTCGGGAACTTCTTTAATATTAGCCGTAATATAAGGGCTTTCCGAAATTATGGAATCTATTCGAAAACGCTTTTTCCCTTGAAGAATGACAGTTGTATTACCGTCCGGCATTTTTAGAACCCGTAAAATTCGAGCAACGGTTCCTATTTTATGAATATCATTTTTTGTAGGATCTTCAACTTCTTCATTTTTTTGGGCAACCACTCCTATTATTTTTCCTGCTGCATAAGCATCATTAATCAGTTTTATGGATTTATCGCGTCCGGCAGTAATTGGAATTACAACTCCAGGGAATAAAACCATATTTCTCAAAGGCAAAATGGGTAGGGAATCCGGTAATTCTTCGTTATTCATTTCCTCCTCGTCTTCGGGAGTCAATAAAGGTATTAAATCTGCCTCTGAGTCAAATTCTTGAAGTGACAGATTGTCAAGAGTAAGTATTTTATGATTTGACATGTGTTATTTGAGTCTTTTTGTCATTAAAAACATTCATTTATTAAACAAATATAAGGTATCAAAACAATAATTTTAAATAAAATCGATGTATGACACGGTTAACTCGCTTAACATTAAAAATAGACAATCATTATGCCAAAATTTAATCTAAAACGAATTATTCCCCTTAAAAAAGAGGTTTTAAGAATCCAATATTATTTGGAAAAACAATCTTCTTCCATAAATTCAAAAAGATAACTCCTGTTAAAAAAGACACGATAAAATGAATCGTCAGAAGTTATTTTTCATTGGAACCAAAAAAATCGGATAAAAATTTATTCAACAAACTCCGTTTTTTTCATAAAGCTTAACACGATGTAGCCCAGCAAAAAGAAAACAGCGAGAATAAAAATAGAATTCCGCATCGAATTAGTTATTGATCCCACGAAACCAAAAATAAAAGTTCCCAAAACTATGGCAATTTTTTCGGTCACGTCAAAGAAACTAAAGAAAGTGGCATGGTCTTCGGTTTCAGGCAATAATTTTGAATAAGTAGAACGTGACAAAGATTGAATTGCGCCAAGCACCATTCCTATTGCTCCTCCAAGCGAATAGAATTGCAAATCGATATATTTGTTATCTTTATCCAATAAATACGTCGCAAAACATATTAACCCCCAAATGGCAATGGTAAGTTTCAGTGTTTTGATGTTTCCAATTCTTTCGGAAATTCTTGAAAATATATAGGCACCAAAAATAGCCACCAATTGTATCAATAAAATAGTGATTATCAATTGGCTCGTTTCAATTCCCAATTCAATTTTTCCATAAATTCCAGCCAACAAAATAATTGTTTGAACACCAATACTGTAAAGAAAAAATGCAGTTAAAAATTGTTTCAAGGACGTCAATTTTTTTAAACTTTTCAAAACCACTTTTAGTTCCCTTAACCCTTTAAAAATAAAATCTTTTCGGGGTTTTTTATTATAAACATTGTTGGGCAAATAATAAAATGTCACTTGTGCAAAAGCCATCCACCAAATTCCAACGGATAAAAACGAGATCCTTGCGGGCAATGTAGGATCTGAAATTCCATACCATTCGGGTTTCATCACCATAGTCAAGTTAAAAGTCAATAAAATTACAGACCCAAAATAGCCGTACATAAATCCTTTGGCGCTCACTCTATCGTGCTGTTCAGGAAAAGCAATTTCTGGCAAATACGAATTATAAAAAACAATACTAGACCAAAAACCGATACTTGCCAATATAGTAGCCAAGATACCTATCCATAATGTATCCTGATCTTTAAAGAAAAATAAAGTCATCACGGAGATGGACCCCAGATAACAGAAAAACTGCATAAATCGCTTTTTATTCCCCGTATAATCTGCAATCCCAGATAAAATAGGTGATAAAAAAGCAACTATCAAAAACGAAAATGACAAGGAATAGGACAGCAAAGTGGTATTGTGAAATGGAGTTCCCATGAAATTTATCATTCCATTATTCCCGCTGGTCACAGATTCATAATAGATGGGAAAAACCGCCGTGGCAATTACTAACGAATAAACCGAATTTGCCCAATCATAAAATGCCCAAGCATTGATTAATTTAGGACTTCCTTTTGGTAAATTTTCCATTTGTGCAATTTTATTGGTTTCAAATATAGTTAAAAACAATATAATAAAGTTTGTTTTGCTTTCAAGCACCAAAAAAAATCGCCCCAAATCCCACTAATTTTTGCAGATTAATCTGCAAAAATTAGTGGGATTTGGGGCAAATAAATGATTTGTAATTATGTGAAATTTCAATCTGCCAACCAAATCCAATGACTTTTATTTCATTGTGTTTGAATTCAAAACTAAATTCAATTTATGCCTCCAGAATATTCAACTTGCTGTTTTTACGGCTGAAGCCAAAATATATCGAAAGTCCAATAAGCAACCATATCGTGAAATAGATCCAGTTCCAAACGCTCAATTCCGCCATCATATACAAACAGCAAATCAAACCCAATAATGGAATTAAGGATAAATTTTGTCTATTGGACCAAACCGTTAATCCCATTAAAACAATCAGGAAAATCCACATTGGAATTTTATGTTTAAAAAGACTGAAACCGCTTTCGTATTTCAATGAATTATCAATAGGCAATGAATCCACGACCGTTTTGTACTGGACATCGTCCGCTTTAAAACCACTCAAAACTTCTTCTAAATCGTCTGAAACCACTTTTTTATCAGCATAATTATTGGAAATGAAATCGAATACTTCTTTTGATTTTTCTTTATTTAAAGAAGTAACAATAACTTCCGGCGTATTGATTTGTCTCTCATTGGTCAAGAAATCCATTGTTGCTATTTTATTATAACCAAAAGAAAAATACAATCCAACAGCAATCATGAACGGCATAATATATTTAGAATTTACATAAGGAGTTTTGAATTTTCCTCGAGGAATATTGGGTTTGTTTTGCAATACCAAAACTCCGGCACATACCAAAACAAAGGCAAATAAAGTTCCTATGCTGCATAAATCAGTAACCATTGTTAAATTCAAAAACAAAGCCGGAATGGCAACAACAAAACCGGTAACGATTGTTGCATAAGAAGGTGTTTTGTATTTTGGATGTATTGTCGAAAACTTTTTTGGCAATAAACCATCACGGCTCATACTCATCCAAATTCTTGGTTGACCCATTTGAAAAACCAATAAAACACTCGCCATAGCAATAACGGCACTCACCGCAATAATTCCCGACATCCATTTTAGATTTAATTTATCAAATACAAAAGCCAATGGATCTCCCACATTCAACTCATTATATTTAACCATTCCTGTAAGCACCAATGCAATTGCGATGTATAAAATAGTACAAATGATAATAGCCCACATCATTCCTCGTGGCAAATCACGTTGAGGATCTTTGCATTCTTCGGCAGTTGTGGAAATCGCATCAAAACCAATGTATGCAAAAAACACCGCCGAAACTCCTTTCAAAACACCTCCAACACCATTTGGAGCAAAAGGATGCCAATTCGCTGTATCTACATAAAAAACACCGACAGCAATAACTAAAAGTACAATGCATAATTTTACGACAACCATCATATTACTTGCATTTCTGGATTCTTTCATTCCGCGATAAACCAAAGCTGTAATCAATATAATTATCAGTAATGCCGGTAAATCGGCAACAAAATGAAAACCTGCCAAAGTTGGAGAAGTTGTCCAAGCCGTGTAAGAAGCTTGTAAATTGGAACTTAAATTTCCGAAAGATTTTCCTCCCTGCATCAAGGCAGTGGCATCTTTAAATCCATTCGAGGTAGTTAAATAATCCATCTGAACCCATTGGGGCAAGTGAATGCCCATACTATCGAGTAAACCCGTAAAATAATCACTCCACGAAATGGCGACCGTTATATTGCCAATGGCATATTCCATGATCAAGGCCCAGCCAATAATCCAAGCAACTATTTCACCAAAGGCTACATAAGAATACGTGTAAGCACTTCCTGAAACGGGAACCATCGAGGCAAATTCAGCATAAGCAAAAGCGGCAAAACTACAAGCTAAGGCCGTAAACAAGAATAGAAATATTACTGCCGGGCCCCCATCAGAACTGGCTTTACCAATGGTGCTAAAAATACCTGCACCAACGATTGCTGCAATTCCAAAAGCAGTCAAATCACGAGCTGTTAAGTGTTTCCCCAACGCATTGTGTCCATCAGCTTCGTTTTTTGCAACTTGTTTTAAAATATCCTGAACCGTCTTCTTTCTAAATAAACTTGAAAATGCCATATTGTAAATTTTATCTTTAAAATAAATATTCCGTGAATTTTGTAGTTTTATTTTGCAAATAATGTAAATCTTATTCGAAAATCAAATATATAAATCAATTTTAATTTGATAAATTTTAGCCTAACAAATTTAATTTATACTTTAAAAAAGTAATTCTTATTTTAAACAAGTTCTCAAAATAGTTACCGGATGAAGCGCTTTTCTATTGGTTCCGTCAAAAATCTGATGGCGACAACTTGTTCCTGCGGCGGCGATTGCCGTTGTTGTATCTGTTAATCGAATTTTTGGAAACAAAGTGTCTTCACCCATTTGCATACTGATGTCATAATGTTCTTTTTCGTAACCAAAGGAACCTGCCATCCCGCAACAACCCGAATTGTATATTGTAACTGAACTATTTTTTGGTAAATTCAACATCGCAAACGTAGCTTCAATGGAACTCAATGATTTTTGATGACAATGCCCGTGAATTTTTATGGATTTTTCAACATCAGAAAATTGCTCCGAATGAATTTTTCCCGTTGTAATTTCTTTTTTGAAAAACTCTTCAATGGTAAGTACATTTTTTGCCAATTTCTCGGCACTTTCTTTATCCTTTGCCAATCGACAGTATTCGTCCCTGAAAGTCAAAATTGCCGAGGGTTCGATTCCTATCAATGGTGTATCTTCTGAAATTAAATCCTTGAAGATTGTCACATTTTTATTCGCAATGGCTTGCGCTTCTTTAAGAAAACCTTTCGAGATATAGGCTCTTCCGCTTTCTTCGTGGTCGATTATTTCGACTTCATACCCTAATTTTGTCAATAATTCATAAGTGTCAATTCCAACAGAAACATCATAATAATTGGTAAACTCATCGCAAAACAAATAGACTTTTCCGTTTGTAAAAGAATCTCTTTTTATTATTGTTCGGTGATTTTCATACCATTTTCTAAAAGTGATTTTGGCCAAATAGGGAACTTCTCGTTTTGGAGCTATTCCCATACTTTTCTTTACCAAAGGTAGATTTACCATAAAATTCGTAAAACTCGGCAAGAGACTTCCCAGTTTATTCAGTTTTGCATTATTGGCAAAGATTTTATTCCGGATAGAAAAACCATTTGCTTTTTGATATTGGTATAAAAACTCTGCTTTCAGAGCTGCAACGTCCACATTGCTGGGACATTCGCTTGCGCAAGCCTTGCAACTCACGCACAATTCGAAAACTTGGTACAATTCCTTATGATTGAATTTATTCTCTTTTTCGGAATGGGTCAGATATTCTCTCAAAGCATTGGCTCTAGCCCGAGTGGTATCTTTTTCATTGCGGGTGGCACGATAACTGGGGCACAAAGTTCCTCCGGCCGAAGGCAATTTTCTGCAATCGCCGGAACCGTTGCATTTTTCGGCAGCCCGCAAAATCCCCATACTATCCGAAAAATCCTGGATTGTTTGAATATCTGGTTCCACCCTGCCGGATTCCACCCGAAGGTTTTCGTCCATTTTTGAAGTATTTACAATTTTTCCAATGTTTAGAATTTCATTGGGGTCAAAAGCCTTTTTGATTCGTTTTAACAATTCGTAATTTTTGTTGCCAATCATAAACGGCAAAAACTCCCCACGAACGATTCCGTCGCCATGTTCTCCGCTCAACGAACCTCGATATTTTTTTACCAAGTGTGCCACTTCGGTGGCGATGGTTCGAAACAGTTTCAAATCTTCTTTTTTCTTCAAATTCAAAATCGGACGCAAGTGCAATTCGCCCGCTCCGGCGTGTGCATAATAAATCGCTTCTTGACCGTAACTTTTCATCATCGCTGAAAATTCGGCGATATAATTAGGCAGATCGCTCAATTCCACTGCAGTGTCTTCAATGGAATCTGCGGCTTTATTGTCGCCAACGATGCTTCCCAAAAGACCAAGACCAGCTTTTCGGAGTTCAATAATTTTATCAATATCGACTCCATATAATTTAATTAAGGCATAACCGAAATTGTTTTTCTGCAAATCGGCAACTAAAGCATTGGCTTGATTTTCTGCATCTTCCATTGAATCCGAAGCAACTTCGAACATCATGATCGCCTTGGGATTTCCTTCTATAAAAAGTCTGTTTTTTGCTTGCTCTCGATTGTTTTTGGTACAATCCAAAATCGTGTCATCCATCATTTCGCAGGTATACAAATGATGTTTCATCGCCACGACAACCGCTTCGAGACTTTCCTGAATACTGTTGAAATGACCTACGACCATAATATTATTTACTGGAGGCAAATCATCCACTTTCAAGGTGATTTCAGTTGAGAATGCTAAAGTTCCTTCACTTCCGCAAAGTAATTTGCCGAGATTTATAGTTTTCTCGTCACCTGAAAACAATTCCGATTTTAATAATAAATCAACTGCATATCCCGTATTTCGTCTGTGAATTTCGGGTTTTGGAAACTCGGCAACAATTTCTTTTTGGGTTTCTTCATTCGAAAGTTCCTCATAAATGGTTTTGTAAATTTTGCTTTCTAGCGAAGTGCCTTTTGTTTTTTCGATAAATTCATTCGAAGAAAGTTCGTTAAATATTGCCAAAGAACCATCACTCAAAATCGCTTTTATCTCCATAATTTTATCACGGGTAACTCCGTATCGAATTGAAGTAGTTCCCGAGGAATTGTTGCCCACCATTCCTCCAATCATACAACGACTCGAAGTGGAGGTATTGGGTCCAAAAAACAAACCGTACGGCTTCAAATATAAATTCAACTCATCCCGAATGACTCCAGGTTGCACCGTTATTGTTTTTTTGATTGCATCAAATGAAATAATCTTGGTAAAATGTTTTGAAACATCCACAATTATTCCATTTCCGACCGTTTGTCCAGCTAAGGAAGTCCCGGCTGTTCTTGGTGTTAAAGAAATTTTATTTTCTGTTGCAAAATGAATCAGCTTGACAATATCTTCGTTCGTTTTTGGATAAGCAACTGCAAGCGGTATCATTCTATAAGCAGAAGCATCAGTGGCATAAAGGGTTTTATGAAGGTCGTCGAATAAAAGAGTTCCGTCTAACGATTCGGATAATTGCTGTAATTGGAGATTGGTTAACATTTAGTGTAATATATTGCTGTTATTTTCACAAATATAAAAATAGGCCTTTATAATTTGATAATTTTGGTAAGAAAACTTTAAGTTTAATATTAATTTCTATTGAATGGCAGTTAGCCCGATAAACCCAATTTATATAATCATAACATTTAAAATAATTGAAATGAAAATCAAGTGAAAAATAATGATTTTATTGATTCTCGAATTGAATTAGTACTTTAAACTATTTGGTAATATATTATATAATTTATTTTAGTAATCAAAACGTTTGAAAGCTTCAATAGCTTCATATTCAGACAGGCCTAAATCATCATACAATTTTGCAGTATGCTTGTTACGATCTTCGGCCCTTACCCAAAATTCTCTTGAGTCGTTCCCTTGGAACATAACTCTGTCTTTTTGAGATTGATGGTACAAAATAGCGTGTCTTTTTAGCATAACTTCGTCTGGGCTTAATGGTACGGCCATATCAATTTCATGAATATCCCATTCATGCCAAGCACCTCTATACAACCACAACCAACAATCATTCATGTAAGGCTCTGATTTGAGTTGTTTCATTGCAGCAAATATTGCATTAAGGCAAACTTCATGAGTACCATGCGGATCCGCTAAATCGCCGGCAGCAAATACTTGGTGAGGTTTTATTTTTGCGATAATAGCTGCAACAATTTCAACATCTGCTGTTCCCAATGGATTTTTCTTTATTTGTCCCGTTTCATAAAAAGGAAGATCTAAAAAATGCGTATTTTCATCTTTTAAACCAATGTATCTTGTAGCAGCGTATGACTCCCGTCGTCTGATAAGACCTTTCAATTTGCGAACTTCAATAGAGTCTATCTGATTTTCTGTTTTATTATTCAAAAAATCTATAACTGCAGAAAAATTTATTTTACTAATATCTTCTCCAACAAAATCATTACATACTTCAGCAAATTTAAGCGCCTCATCATCCGTAACTGCAATGTTTCCAGAGGTTTGATATACCACATGAACATCGTGTCCTTGCTTGATTAATTTAGAAAATGTTCCTCCCATAGAAACCACATCATCATCCGGATGAGGACTAAAAAGGATCACTCTTTTCTTAGCAGGGTTAGCTCTTTCGGGTCTATGAGAATCCTCTGTATCGGGCTTTCCTCCTGGCCATCCAGTAATGGTATGCTGCAATACATTGAACATATTAATATTCAAATCGTAAGCAGAACCCTCTTTAGCCAAAAGATCTGACATTCCGTTATTGTTATAATCTCTATCAGTAAGTTTTAAAATGGATTGATTTGTTTTTTCGCATAGCCAAACAATAGCTTTGCTTTTTAATTCTTGAGTCCAAATGCATTCTTGAACCAACCATGGCGTTTTAAATCGGGTTAATTCTGAGGCTGCAGATTGGTCTAAAACGAAAGTGGTATTATTATGATTTTGCAAAAATGTAGCAGGAACTTCAGAACTTATATCTCCCTGAATCGTTCTTTTTATTATATCTGCTTTATTTTGGCTCCAAGCCATTAATACAATTCTTTTAGATCTAAGTATGGTAGAAACTCCCATGGTAATCGCTCTTTTAGGAACGTTATCAATACCATTAAAATCTGAAGAAGCATCTACCCTTGTAATATGATCCAAAGTAATTATTCGGGTTCCGGAATTGATGTGTGACCCTGGTTCGTTAAAACCAACATGTCCTGTACGACCAATTCCTAATAACTGAAAATCGAGACCTCCCGCATTTTTAATTTTCATTTCATAATCTATACAATATTGATTCAGTTCTTCAATGGATATCGCTCCATCAGGAATGTTTACATTTTCGGGATTTATGTCGATATGATTAAAAAGATGCTGATGCATGAAATAATGATAGCTTTGATTGTTCTCTTTAGTCATAGGATAATATTCATCCAGATTAAATGAGATTACATTACTAAAACTAAGACCATCCTCTTTATGCATTCGGATCAATTCCTCATACACTTTTATGGGTGAAGAACCTGTTGCCAGTCCAAGAACGCATATTTCGCCTTTTGCCTGTTTATCAATTATCAAATCAGCAATTTCTTTAGCCACCACAATTGATCCTTCCTTAGCTGTCGAAAAAATAACATTGTGTATTTTCTCAAATCGGGTTTCTTCAAATTTTCCGGCTTCGTCGTATTTGATACTTTTTGGGTAAATTATTGGTTTAACTTCCATTATATTCTATTAATTATTATGAATAGAGCAAATTTAAAATAAAAATACTTACAAACATGCAATATTATGCATTTTTATTAGTTAAATATATATTTTATTGCAACTAAATTTTATCAAAACTGCAATAAACAAAAAATGGCCTAAAAAGTTATAAGTTTATGGCATTTGATTTCTTGGACAATTATGAACGATTGGGATTTCTGTAAACGCAGTTTTACAATAATTGAAGTTATGGTTAATGTATTTAAATTGGAAGGAAATGCCAGAACTATTATGTTTAGTGATCTAGTTGGGGCACTTCTATTATTTATTTGGTATTCTAAAGAGACCGAAGGTTTGTAAACAAAATTAATATCTAACTGAATATTTTAAAAAAAGTCACCACAGCAGAGTAATTAAACAAATCTTAGCATTATTACGGGCATTTTTTTGTGGAAACAGGCATAAGTTCTCTTACAGTTGACCCACTATACAGGCCATTTAGTGAAATCTCCTTATTCAAACAAAAATACTCGCAAAAACATATAATTTATGCATTTTTATTTATAAATTTACAATTATTTTGCATTGATACATTAGTAAAACTGCAATCAAGAGGAAATAGCTTAAAAAACTGTAAATCGGCAGCAAATCTATTTTGCAAAATTATATTAGTCAAATAAACTATTTATGAATTCTATTTTAGTTTTATTACTCCCCTTAATTGTTTATTTTTATTGCTTAGAATCATACATTATCAAACGTATTACCCAAACTCATTCGCAATCATTATCAAGTCATTGATATGGAGTAATCAAAAAAAAATGAAAAAAAAAAATATAATAGGGAGTAAAATGAGAATTGTTATTATTGGAGGTACCGGACACATAGGTACTTTTTTAGTTCCACAATTGGTAATAGCTGGACATGAAGTAATCTGCATTAGCCGTCAAGAGAATAAGCCATACAGCTTTCATATAGCTTGGCAATCAGTTGAATTTATTGTGATTGACCGTATTGAGGCGGATAGGAAGAAAATATTTGGTAGACAAATCCAAAAACTTTCTCCCGATGTGGTAATAGATCTTATATGCTTTACCCTTGACAGTGCTAAAAATTTAGTAGAAGCACTTGATGGCAGAGTACAGCATTTTTTGCATTGCGGAACAACATGGGTACATGGTCATAGCGAACAAGTTCCCACAATTGAATCGCAAAATCGTAATCCTATCGGTCAGTACGGTATTAATAAAGCTGCAATTGAATCCTATTTAATTTCAGCTTCACGTCAAAAAGGATTTCCTGCAACAATATTACATCCTGGACATATGGTGGGACCTGGATGGATTCCAATAAACCCAGCAGGAAATCTTAACCCTGAAATATTCAAACGATTGGCAGAAGGAAAAGAAATTACATTACCAAATAACGGCATGGAAACCCTTCACCACGTTCATGCAGCTGACGTTGCTCAATCCTTTATGAAAGCGCTAACAAACTGGAATAGTTCGGTAGGAGAAAGTTTTCATATAGTCTCCGAACAAGCCCTTACATTAAGAGGCTACGCAACTGCAATGGCCACATGGTATGGCCAGAAAGCTAATCTAAGTTTTTTGCCTTGGGAAGAATGGAAAAAAACAGTTAATCAAAGAGATGCAGAGCTTACATGGGATCATTTAGCTCATAGTCCCAATTTTAGTATCGAAAAGGCTAAAAAATTATTAAACTATCAGCCTCATTATACCTCTTTACAAGCTATTCAAGAGTCAATTAAACAATATTTTGAAAAGAACTAAATCATAAAAATTGATTTTCAACAACATAAGCAATATAAAATTTATAGGTATAGGCACTTTGGTCGCATTTGTTAAGTACTTATTTTATTGACATTTATTTATAATTTACCATTTTTATTATTAACACATCGAAGATTGTATCCATATTTGACCTTCTGTTATATCTAAAATGGTACTCATCCAGATAATTTTGCATACGCTCTTTGCTACAATGATGATGAATCCCTCTCAACCATCCCTTGATATTCATAATATGAATATGTAACTCTTTGAAATTTTTTCCGCCTTTTGAAGGAACTTGTTTTAGGTTTTTAAATTCTTTTTTCAAAGGGGTATATCCTCTCCATTCATCAGAGACGAGATAAGCTTCTTTCGAAACATATTTTGTCAAAAATTCACCTAATTCAATTGCCGAGGAATGTTCTATAGTTTCCGCATATGCCCTTCCAACCCCATCTTCTAAAATCTCAACAGCTAAAACAATCAACTTTTTCAATCCTTTACTTCTACCTTTTTTACCCTCTTCTGGACCACCAACAACAAACTCATCAACGTGAACAATCCCTGTTAATGGGCTTTTAAGGCTGCTTTTCATTGCTTGTTGTACCTTTAGTTTGAATGCCCAACAAGTCTTTTGACGTAATTCAAATTCTTGACTTAATTCTAAAGAGGACATTCCTTTTTTCTTACTACTAATTTTAAATGCAATATGAAATGCTATTAGAATTGAAAATTTAAACTTCTCAAACATAGTACCCGCTGTAGGACTTTCATCATATCTACATTTTGTACATCTCCTGTTTTGAATGTTTTTGCCTGTGCCAAATTTATCATTATTGCATCGTTTGCATTTATAACCTTCTGCCCACTTTACTTGGGCTAAATATTCTAAACAATCATTATCATCCTTAAATCGTTGGTTAAACTTTATCGAATTCACTCCTCTAAAAATATTTCTATCTGACATTGAGTATTCCACCCCAAACTGTACCACCCATTCCAATCCAAACTGTACCACCCATTCCAGTGCAAACTGTACCACCTATTCCGGCGTAAAGTGTACCACTTTTTGACGATGTTTTTTAGCTGTATTTTGTGATACTAAAATCACAAAATATGAGCAATCAAACAATAGGGTCAATTATGATACGAGAAATTATTCGAATGAAAGAAATGGGATTTTCTATGCGAAAAATCGCTCGAAGCATTGGGAAATCCAGAACTACAATTTTAAAATATGTCACTAATATTGAAGCCTCGGATTTAAACTTCAAGGAACTTTTAGAGCTTACAAGTGAGGATATTTACGAGCTTTTTGGAACCCCACAAAGTATTTCCAGCAGTAATACTGATGTGATTCAGAAAGAATTATTGGCATTTTATCCTTATGTAGAAAAGGAACTCAAACGTGTTGGTGTTACCCGCTATATCTTGTGGGACGAATACAAACAGAAACATCCCCAGGGGGTAATGTATAGCCGTTTCTGCGAGTCTTACAGGCAATGGAGTAAGAAATCGGATGGCTATATGCCTGTGAGCCATAAATATGGAGAGAAACTATTCATTGATTATGCAGGCAAAAAACTACATATAATCGACAGGCAAACGGGCGAAATAAAACCCGTAGAAGTCTTTGTGGCTACCCTTGGAGCGAGTCAATACACTTATATTGAAGCCTCTTTTTCTCAACAAATCCCCGATTTTATAACCAGTGTCCAAAATTCTTTTTTCTTCTTTGGAGGCGTTCCCGCCTGTGTAATTCCTGATAATTTAAAGTCGGCTGTTACCAAATCCGACAAATACGAACCTTTTGTAAACGAACAATTCGCCCGTTTTTCAGAGCATTACAATACCTCTGTAATGCCCACCCGTTCTCGAAAACCAAAGGACAAACCCTTGGTTGAAGGTGCTGTAAACATTGCCTACACCCGTATTTATGCGTCCTTGAGGAATACGGAGTTCTACAGCATTGGCGAGCTAAACGCCGCCATAAAAGTATGCTTGGAAGCGCATAATAAAAGTCCTTTCCAGAAAAAAGAACACAGTCGCTGGACACTTTTTCATGACAACGAAAAGGCCTGCTTAAAACCCTTGGCAATCGAGAAATACGAGTTAAGAGACTACAAAACGGCTACGGTGCAGAAAAACTGCCACGTTTATTATTCTCCGGATAAGAATTATTATAGCGTTCCCCATACTTTAATTGGAAAGAAAATCAAGATGATTCTCACTCAAAGCGTGGTGGAAATTTATCATCAGCAAACCCGTGTCGCCTTTCATTCTCGTAGCCGAAAAGCCTTTGACTACGTAACTTTAAAAGAACACTTGCCTGCGAGCCATACTTATAACTTGGATTGGAGTTCGGAATACTTTATAAATTGGGCTGCTAAAATTGGCGCCAACACAAAGGAATCTATCGAGAAAATACTCTTGCAAAAACAATACCCAGAGCAGAATTATAAAAGCTGTATGGGCATATTAAGTATGGCTAAAAAAGTTGGAAACCAACGACTCGACAATGCCTGTAAAAGAGCCCTACTCTTTGATGCCGTGGGATATAATCCGATAAAAAACATCTTAGAAAAAGGACTTGACAAGCTAGAAGATCAAGTGAAATTGTTTTATACAATCCCAATTCAACACGAAAATATCCGAGGGTCAGAGTATTACAATTAAAATTTTATGAAGAAACCAAAACAACCCAATGTCTTTTATGATAACCCAGTAACTTTTATATTATTAACAAAAAAAATCAAATCATGAACACTACCTCAACAATTGAAAAAATGCAAAAACTCCGTCTTGCAGGGATGAAACGGGCTTACGAATCCTCGTTTGAGACCAGAAACCAAGACACATTTACCAACGATGAATTTATTGCCTGGCTCATAGAATCCGAGGACAATCAGCGCAACAACAGCAGAACCGAGCGATTATTAAAGAACGCTCGGTTCCATTACCAAGCATCAATCGAAGAAATAAACTACGCATCGGAACGTGGTTTAGATAGAAATTTGCTAACAAGATTGTCAGACTGCTCTTTCATTGACAGACACGAAAACATAATAATTACGGGCTGCACAGGCACAGGGAAGAGCTATTTGGCAACGGCATTAGGGCTGCAATCCTGCATAAAAGGATACAAAGTATTGTACTATAATTTAGGGAAACTTTTTCATAAACTAATGATAGCAAAAGCAGATGGAACCTATATCAAAGAGCTTGCTAAAATAGAAAGTCACGATTTATTGATTCTTGATGATTTTGGAATACAAGCAATAGATCAAGAAAAACAAATGATATTGATGGATTTGATAGAAGATCGAAATCAGAGGAAATCAACTATTTTCAGTTCTCAAATTCCTGTAAAAAATTGGTATGATTTAATCCAAGAAAAAACAATAGCAGATGCAATTTTGGATAGGATAATTCACTCCGCAATTCGGTTC
The DNA here is from genome assembly GCA_002413745.1 of Flavobacterium sp. UBA5153. GTDB lineage: Bacteria > Bacteroidota > Bacteroidia > Flavobacteriales > Flavobacteriaceae > Flavobacterium. The sequence goes on from DHXP01000046.1 coordinate 53,677, forward strand.
GAACTTAAGGGTGAATCGATGCGTAAAAAAATGAAAAATAACTAAAAAAAATTATCTAATTTTAACCACAGAAAACATCATTAAAAAAGTGGTACACTTTCTACCGGAATAGGTGGTACAGTTTCGCCGGAATACTTACCAAATTCAGATAAAAACACATCNNTCTAATTTTAACCACAGAAAACATCATTAAAAAAGTGGTACACTTTCTACCGGAATAGGTGGTACAGTTTCGCCGGAATACTTACTGACATTAGGCAAAAATAACAAATTGCGACCTAAACGCCTATACCTAAAAATTTATTTGAAAGAATATTTTAGCTTTCATTACACTTTATAAGTAAAGAAATGGTTAGGTACAACTTTTCTTTACGTACTCATACCCAAGTTAATTAATAATATGAGAAAATATTATGCTGCGACCTATTTAATACAAAAAAATATCGAGGGTTTAAAACCTCGATATTTTTAACGTATACAGTTATAGGGCATTTATAGATAATACATATAAATTCCTTTAATTTATTATTTATATATTAAGTACTTTTCTCTTGCCTTTTTAAAGGTTATTAAATCCTTTTGCCAAGTCGCTTTAATTTCTTCAAAAGTAAGCCCCTGTTCAATTTGTTCTTTCAGTTTGGTGTTACCAGCTAATTTGTTAAAAGATTCTTTATTGAAGAACTTATCCTTTTGAGCAGACGAATTATAGGCATCTATAAGCCATGTTAAATTCAAGCTACTCAAATTTTCTGTTTTTGACAAATCTAACCCATAACATTCTTGACCCATGTTTTCTGGAGTTTTTGAACCAAAATTAGGCTGAGGGGTAAATGTAAAGTTATATTTATCTTTAGGTAGATATGGTGACCCAAAAATTTGAAATTGCATTTCAGTCCCTCTTCCACTGCTAACATTTGTTCCTTCGAACATACACAAACTTGCGTATAAGTTTATGGATTTATCATTAGGAAGATTCGGTGATGGCCTTAGAGGCAGACTATATGTCGAATTATGAGTGTAGTTTTTTAATGGAATAACCTTAAGGTCGCACTGAACACCATCCTTCAACCATTTTTCTCCGTTTGTCATTTTTGCATATTCTCCAATTGTCATTCCATATACTATTGGTATTGCACCGAGTCCAGCATAACTTTTAGATTGTTTCTCTAAAACTGGCCCATCAATATAATTTCCATTTGGGTTTGGCCTATCTAAAACAATTACAGGGATTCCATTTTCCGCACAAGCTTCCATAATGTTATGAAGTGTAGAAATATAGGTATAAAAGCGCACGCCAACATCTTGAATATCAAAAACGACAACATCTATATTACGTAAGTGTTCCGGTGTCGGTTTTCTATAATTATATATTTGTTTTTGTCCTGGATTTTTGTTTTCACCATATAAGGAAACTATAGGTAAACCTGTTTTACTATCTATGGCATCTGTTAAATTTTCTCCAGCATCAGCGTCTCCTCTAAAACCATGTTCAGGAGAAAAAACTTTTGTAACCTTAATGCCTAATGTTAACAAGGAATCAACAAGGTGTTGGTAATTGGAATTTGATTTGCCATTTTTAAAAATTACCGATGTATTGTTTCCTACTACAGCAACATTTTTACCCTTTAAAAGATCTATATATTTATCTAACTGATTTGCCCCAACAATAATATCTGGTTTTTCTTTAGAAGATACTTTTTGAGCATTACAACTTATGGTTAAAAAATAGAAAAATAGTGTTGAAATCAGAAAAATACCTTTTGATAATTGCTTACGTCTCATACGAATTTGTTTTTTTAGGTTTGATTTAATAGTTTAAAAGATTTGATTTATAACAAACTAACTCCAGCTGTAACGCATTCTCCAAGTTTAAAATCTATTGGATCAAGATATGTAACAACTCTATCTATTCCTTTTAGATTTCATACATTAAACTATGCTTTAAGTTCAATTTTGTTAAATAAAGACATTTAAATTATTCAGATTTGTAAATTAAGTACTTTTCTCTTATCTTTTTAAAGGTAGTTAAATCCTTTTGCCAAGTTGCTTTAATTTCTTCGAAAGTAAGTCCCTGTTCAATTTGTTCTTTAAGTTTTGTTGTACCGGCCAATTCGTTAAAAGATTCTTTATTGAAGAACTTATCCTTTTGGGCAGACGAATTATAGGCATCTATAAGCCATGTGAAATTCAATCTACTCAAGTTTTCTGTTTTTGACAAATCTAACCCATGGCATTCTTGATTCATGTTTAACGGAGTTTTTGCACCATAATTAGATTGAGGAGTAAAAGCAAATTTATAGCTGTCTATAGGTAAATATGGCGAACCAAAAATTTGAAATTGCATTTCAGTCCCTCTTCCACAGCTAACATTTGTCCCTTCAAATAGGCACAAGCTTGCGTATAAGTTTATGGATTTATCATTAGGAAGATTCGGTGATGGTCTCAGAGGAAGACTATATGTAGAATTATGAGTGTAGTTTTTTAATGGAACAACTGTAAGGTCGCACTGAACGCCATTCTTTAACCATTTTTCCCCATTTATCATTTTTGCATATTCACCAATTGTCATTCCATATACTATTGGCACAGGGTGCATTCCAACAAAACTTTTAGATTGTTCCTCTAAAACTGGCCCATCAATATAATGTCCGTTTGG
>DHXP01000046.1:56600-56922 GCA_002413745.1 Flavobacterium sp. UBA5153
GAGAAGGTTTATAGTTATCTCCGTAAAGTGAGACAACTGACACACCTGTCTTCTTATCTTTAGAGTCTAGTATGATTTCTCCAGCATCTTCGACTCCCCTAAAACCATGCTCGGGAGCAAAACCTTTTGTAACCTTAATGCCTAATGTTAATAAGGAATCAACAAGGTGTGCGTAATTGGAATTAGATTTGCCCTTTTTAAAAATTACCGATGTATTATTTCCTACTATAGCAACATTTTTACCCTTTAAAAGATCTATATATTTATCTAATTGATTTGCCCCAACAATAATATCCGGGTTTTCTTTAGAAGATACTTTTTG
>DHXP01000064.1 GCA_002413745.1 Flavobacterium sp. UBA5153
AATAATACCGCTAGTTATTTCAAATTAGTCCAATAAAAATTGAACTAAATGAAATATACAGCGGCATTATACCAGAACGATTGGACTAAAACATATTAACCAATGGTATTAATTATTAATTATTAATTGGCAAAACATCCATCTCTATCTTTGTCAATAACTCCGCCATCATAACCACATTCGCCCATACGTGGAGAATTTACAATCGGGGCATTGGCATAATCACTAAAATCCTCACATACCTCTTCGTGTTTTTCTGTACATGATTCACAAAAAAAGGAAGGTTCTTCCCATAGACAAACAGTACACATGCAGATTGCCGGTTTTGCATTGCAAATGCTACACATAATTTTTAAAGGTTCGTTCCTTGATAAAAGTACAATTTTATCCTTGCCTTCAAGTTCATATTTTTTATGCCCTTTTAAAAATACAGTAGTTGTGGTTCCATAATCATAATCGTGTTGTATTTTTACCTTTGCAGCAAAAACATTTTCAACAGCATGCGACATGGAAACTTTTGCTCTTTTATGGCTGAAACCACTCATGTGTCCACAACAGTCTAGCCATATTTTTCTCAAAAAGGTATCTATATCTTTCATTTTTGCCGATCCTTTTACCAATAAATGCAAAAACATTTCCCCAGCTTCAACTTCTATGTGGCAAAAGTTTTCTGTATTAGCTCCTCCTTTATCTTTTTCCAACTTTTTGAGGTGACCCGTAAGATGTTTGGTTATTTCCTTTTGCGAAAAAACTTCATTACAATAAATGCATTTTCCTTCTGATGTTAAATTTTCTGCCATTTTTATCAATTAATTGTTTTGTTATGCTTTTTTAGTTCAAGTGTAATCCCAATTTATAGGTGTTTAAGCCTATTTCAGAATTAATAATTAAGGCAGCTAATCTTTTACGGCTCATTTTTTTATAAAAAACAAAGTTATAAATATTTGCACGTAAAAAAATAAGTAATTCAAATCGATTTGTTGTTTTTAGGAAGATATTTGTTAAGATAAAATGGTAAAAAAATCAATTTATTGGTTTAACCTGAAAGGTTTCAAAAACCTTGTAGGTTTTTAAGACACTGATTCAATTTACACATCAAAATCCAATAGATTTTCTCGCTTTACTACACCATTTTTCATTTTCACAAAAAGAAATGATTCTTTCAAAGTTGGGAAGTGTGCCAAAAGAAGGCGGAGTGAAAACAAAATTGCAACATTAAATTCCATTTTTTCTAATCATAAAAAATAATAGAGATAATTTTAATAACGTCACATTTTGTCGATAGCCATTCCTACTATTGCATAGAAAAAGAAGTATATTTGAACCAATTAAAAAACAACGAAATGGGAAATTACATTCAAGATAACCTTATTAAAGACGAACAAATTGAATTTGAAACAACATACCATTGGATAATATTCTGCAATTTGAGAGCAATTTTTACTTTATTCATTGCTCCTATGCTAGACCGCTATTCAGATGAATTTGCAATAACAAACAAACGTATCATTGTTAAGACAGGCTTAATAAGCAGAAAAACATTGGAAATGAACCTAAGCAAAATTGAAAGCGTCAATGTGGACCAAAGTATTTTAGGAAGAATGCGGGGTTATGGAACCATTAGAATCATTGGAACTGGTGGAACAAAGGAAGAATTTCCAAATATCTCAAATCCAATAGAATTTAGAAAGAAATTTCAAGAATTATCATAAATCAACTAAGCTCCATTTCGGAGCTTTTTTTAACCCTTATAATTTTTGTATAGAAATCAAAATAAATAAATAGTTGAAAAATTTATTTACAACGCCATTCTTTGGCGTTGTACCCAATTAGTTTTGACCTAAATTTTAAAACTAATAGTATGGAAACATTAAATAAAGATTCTGAAAATAATCAAGAATTATTTCTTCAAAACACTAATTTCGGAATATTGGACTCTACTTCAACATACGTAGATTGCTTTAGAATGTATTTAGGATATTATAATAAGATACCTAATTTTAAGTCTTTAAATTTCATAGATATTGACTCTTTTAAAAATTGGTTTGAAAACAAGTATGAGAACCAAATTATCAAACAACATTACAAACAGCGATTTGATTCCCCAAAAAAAGAATTAAAATATATCGATCATTTTTATATTCTAAAACAAGATTTAATGCTGAATGTAGAACGCAATAGTATTTACATACTTTATACAAATGAACAGGAAACAACTGTAAATGTACTTTTTGAGGAATGTAAAAAATTTATAAAAATCCCTAAAAAAACAACTGATATTAGTTTAATAATTGCTCAAAATGGAAGTTTAGAAACCAAAGAAGTACACATCAAAAAACCAAAAATTGATTTTAATATCCATTATAATGAAGATTTTTTTTCTATTCACAAATCAATGGTAAAACAACTCAACAAAAAAGACACTAATGGACTCTACCTTTTTCACGGGCAGCCAGGCACTGGAAAAAGTACCTATATCAAATATTTAATTCACCAACTAAAGAAAAAAGTAATCTTCATTTCTCCTAAAATGGCAGGAGAACTGGATAATCTTAGTATGACTCCATTTTTATTGGAAAACAGAAATTCGGTTTTAGTTATTGAAGATGCCGAAGAACTGATTACTTCTCGTGAGGAAGTGCGAAATTCCAATCTCTCGATGTTACTCAATCTTACGGATGGTTTATTGGGAGAAAGTCTTGGAATTCAAATTATAGCCACGTTTAACACCGATGTTAAAAATATAGATAAAGCGTTGCTTCGCAAGGGAAGACTTTCCATTATTTACGAATTCAAACCGCTTGCCCTTGATAGAACCAATGCTTTGTTGAACAAATTAGGACATATAATAGAAGTGGCGCATCCCCTATCTGCTGCAGATATTTTCAACTTTGAAATCAGCAACAATTATGAACCCAAATTGAGAAAAGCAGTTGGGTTTGGCAATTAAAAACAAAGGATATGAAAATAGACAAAGAACTCGAGATAGATTTTATCAGAGCCATTCAAAAATGTTCTTCTGAAAGATCAGGAAGTGAAGAAGGAAGAATCCACAAAAGAAACCACCACATAGAAAGTCTGTTTGAATTAATACCCACGGTTTGTGAGAAAATTGTATTGTTAAATGAAAAATTAAGGCAAGAAGAAATACGGGTTTTTAACCAATATCGGTTAATTGAAAAGAATTGTAATTTGATGGTTAAAAACAAAGTAATTGACGATTTCAATATACAAGTTGAATTAGCATATTGGAACAATAAGCACTATAAAAAATATGACCCTTCAATTTACGGGAATCCATTCTTTAAATCTACTGATGATTTTATGGGAATGCAAAGAGGAGAGGTCGAATATAATTCAGAATCTCACAATGAGCATCAAGACAAAGCTCCTTTTCCCGAAATCAATCATTGTTATTCGTTTCATAGTTTGTATGACCATTGCCACGAATTAACTTGGTTTGACATTTATAATATTGATGAGGTTTGGATGGAAATTAAAGTCGATTACCAGTTTTTTAGAAAAATAAAATAATTACGACATCTTATGACGTTAGAGGAATTTACATTTGCAGTAGATAAAATAAAAAACTATGGAATTAATCGAATTTATCGAAATTTACAATTACAAAAAAAGTGTCATTCTTTTAGAAGGAAAACGAAATGTTTTAGAATCCGACAAAGAAAAATTGATTCAATTAGGAAGTCTTTTAGCAACTCACTTGCCTTTGGCTACTTTTAGAAGTGGAAATGCCGTTGGTGCCGATTTTTACTTTTCGCAAGGGGTGCTGCAAGTGGCTCCTGAACGCTTACAAGTAATAACGCCTTATGACAATCACCGTCAAAAAGGCAACAATGCCTATGAAACCATTTCGCTAGATCAAATTGATTTATTGAACGAACCCGAAGTGGTTTATCAGTCCAAAAACAACAAGAAAACCAAGTCCTTGATTGACAAATATGTTGATGGGTCTAAAGATCGTTTTGCAATAAAAGCCGCTTACATTATTAGAGATACCGTGAAAGTTACCGGAACGAAATCAGGAATTCCCCCTATCGATTTTGCGTTTTTCTATGATGATGAACAAAAACCAAAAACGGGAGGAACAGGTCATACAATGGAAGTTTGCGAAATGAACAAAGTGCCTTATTTAACGCAAAAAGACTGGAAAAAATGGATATAATAACCAATTGAGGAAAGCCGTAAACTTTTAAACATTGGATAATCTATTTTTGATGACCGAGCGGAAATTCTAAATATTTACCTATAAGAATATGAAAAAAATAATCATTGAATTAACAGACGACCAACATCAAAAAATGATGGAACATTTGTCAAAAGGAACAAGTTTGAATGTTGAAAATGAGACTTTTTCAGGTTATAGTTTTAATTTGAATTGTGTTGAAGGGGGAATTTCCTCCTGGCTAGAAGTAGAAATGAATGGCATCTTGGATTTAGGCGAAGTCGATTGGAAAATGGAATAACAAATAACAATGGAATTAGAACAAATTAAAACTGAAATACTAAAAATATATCCGCAATGGAAAAACACCTCGGATAGTATTGCTGGCGATAAAGATGCAGAATTAGAGGAAAGTTTTGTGCGTGATTTAATTATAAATTACTGTGAAAACAAAGGCTACGAAGTGGATGGTTACCCCTTTCAAAAACAAATCTTGGGAGAAACAGACAACGATTATGACGAAGATTATTTTTGTTACGAACGCAATCTAAAATATCTGGATGTTTTGGCAACAATACAAGAGGATGTTATGGAATTAATGTATTTTTATGGCAAAACCTTTTGGCCAGACCAAATGGAATCCAAAGAAGCCTATAAAAAACAACTCCTGTTAGATATATTATATAATAGATACGAAATAGAATTTTAGAAAATAACATCCAAACAGTAAATTAGATTATGGGAAAAGAAGAATTTAAAAAATTTTTAAAAGATAGTTTCGGAAAGCATATTACCGAAGCACTTTTAGATGAAGAAAAGATGTCATTAATAAAAGGAAAAGCAGAAGAACTTTATCACGGTGATATTTGTCTTAATAATGAAAAAGTTTTGAGTCTTGTTAAAAATGAAACCTTTAAAAGCGTTGTTGATAATAACAACTGGGCTTTTGATTTTCCGGGTTGGATTGGTGCTTTAGATTTTTCAAAAGATAATATAAAAGATATTATGGTTATTGGTATGGAGCCACATATTGGAAAAGGAGATAGAACTGCTCAAGTTACTTATGGATTAAGAGAAACAGGAGAATCTGAATATGCTGAATTGGGAGAATATTTAGGTAATAGACGTCTTTGGAATAATTTGAATAGTGTTTTTAATAACAATGATGATTATTATCATAAAGAAAAGTATTTAAACAATCAAATCGATAATGATTTCTTTAATAGAATTTACATAACTGATTTAGCTCATTTTGCAATAAAAGGAAAAGCAAAAGAAACTTCTGATGTAAAGATTTGGCCAAAAATAAGAGAAGAAAATGCCAATAAATATATATCAAAAACTATAGAATTGATTCGACCAAAATATATTATTTCCCAAGGGAAAGATGTTTCGAATTTTGTAAATAGGTTATTGAAAAATGAAGTAAATATCAACCCAAATTGGAATAGCACACATTTCTCAGATGTAAACTTTCCATATTTTGAGTTTTTTAAAATAAATGATATGGTAGATTCAAGTTTTAAAATAATTCATATTATTCTTCCTCATTTAGCAAGTGGTAATACAAATAATTTTTGGTTACCAAAGAAAAAAGTAATAAGAGATCCTCAAATGGAAAAAATCAGAGAAAATTTAAAAGAATTTGAAATATTAACTCAAAAAATAAAATAATTATGCCAGAAATTACAGATAAGAAACACGGAAAAACAGCCTTCTATATAGGGTCTGCTGAGAAAC
>DHXP01000048.1 GCA_002413745.1 Flavobacterium sp. UBA5153
CGGGTTTTATTTGCATATCCAGAACGTATTAAAGCACCAAGCCCAAAGTTTTTCAAGATATTGAGAAGCATTGGTTTGGTTTTGTTGGCCATCAGTGGAACAGTAGTGGCGGCACCAATTGTTTTACCCGTAACCGTGGTAACTGTTGCCGGTTATATGGCAGTCGCAGGAGGAGTGATATCTGCGGTTAGTCAAATGACCGCTGTGGAGGAAAATCTAAATAAACCACGTGATGGAGACTAATATTTCCCTTCGAGCTGGAACCGCATCTGGAACATTTTTGAGCATTTTGCCCAATATTCTTTCGGAAGATATTGCAAAAACAATTATCTTAGCGGTCGTTGGAGCCACCGTAAGTTTTATGGTTTCGCTCCTATTAAAATGGTTGACAAAAACCAAAAATAAATAGTCTGGTTATGATTGGTAACCTTTTCCGGACTACCTAAGAAAGCCTGATCCGTATGAATCAGGCTTTTTTTGTTTTCGCGTTTTGGCTTTGTACTTGTTGGGAATTAAACAAGTATAAACTTTCAGTTAAGCACTGCCTTAAAGGATAAAAAACGATTTTAAATTTAGCAAAAACATAAATTTCGTAAAACCACAATTGTAGTATTTTTTTTATTTAGCCTGATTTATTGTTCTTTCAAGCCTCAATAATTCAGAATTTAAATTATTTATTTTAATTGTATTTATTATTTGTTTATCAAGGCAATGGATGCCATAATCTACTTCTTTTCTATTAAGGTCTAGGTTTTCCTGATTTAGTAGATAATCAATAAATATTTCAACAACTTTTTTTCTTTTCGACAAATCTCTATTTCCATTATAATCAGATTCAGGAAAATTTGAAGTTAATTCATCAAAATATTTTTCAATATATATAGGTGTAAGTAATTGGAACGATTTGTTGTCGCATTATTAAAAGGGCTTAATTATTTGTTTTTCAAATAATTATCTAAATTTATTTAAAAGTAAAATACGACATTATATCGTTTTTACTACTTATCTTGTAAAATCAAATCATAATAATAAAATTTTGTTATCAAGTTTTTAGTGTAATATACTCCTGATTGTGTAATACCAATTTCACTATTTTCATCTAGTGTAATTTCGGTTTCAATGTCAGACACAAAGTCATTTGTAAATATTAAGCTTGATGTATATAATAGATTTAATTCCTCAATAATTATTTCAGAAGTATAACCTGCACGGGTAAAATCATTAACTATGTTTTTAATTGAAATAAAATTATTCCTTTTTGAAACTCCTGTATTATTATCTATTATATATTCTAAAATTCTAATTTTGGTAAAATGATTACGATTACTTTTTGAAGGATAGAATATATTAAAAAGCGTACTTTTATTTGATTGATAATAGAAATTTGATTCAAGTGCAACAGATTTTACAAATTCCCAAATAGGTATTCCTCTTTTACCATCTTTTCCATATCCAAGTGACATATATAAATTTGATTTTGTATGACCAGACAAAAGAAAAAATTTGAATTTTTCTAAACCAATTCTAATATTTGGATATGAAGTTTCCTCTAAAAAAGAAAGAATTTCCGAGCTGCTTGAATCAAATAATGATTTTTGTAAATTTAAAAATAATTGACTTAAATTTCCTTCTGCAAATTCTACTTTGACGGTATCATTATCTAATCTTATTTTCTGAAATTTGAAATTAGATAAAACATATTTTATCCGTTTTCTAATAACTTCTCTATATGGCGGGGCCGTAATATGGAAAATAGTCGAATGATATGCGTCAAATGGTGGTTTATTTTTAAATTTATAAAAGTATCCTTCTCTTAAGCTTATTATTGTTAAAACTTTAAGATTTCTGTGCAATGAATGTCCTAGAATGAAAACTTCTTTTTGAATGTCTTCTTTTAACTGGTCAGCATTATCTATTACAATACAAAGTCTTTTGTGACATTGATGTACTAAATAATTTGATATTTTTGTAAGATGTAAGATAGGTTCTTCGGATTGTTTTTCTAAAAACTCGGATATTTTTTCATTTAATTTATCTTGATCGGTTATATGGGACCAGAACCCTGTAACCTTGTTTTCAATTTCTGATTTATAAATAATTTTTAAAACATTAAAATTATTTAATTTTAATGTTTTATGATTTTCATATAGTTGATTTAATAATTTTTGATAAATTAATTTTGTGTCTTCGATTGTGTTTTTTGTCTCATTTCTAAAATCTAAATATAGTATTGGTCTATTCTTTTTTGTTCCTTTATCTAATTTTACTTCAATGAAATATTTAATAAAAGTTGATTTTCCAGCTCCTGTTCCTCCTATAATTATTATTGGATCTGGAAGTTTATTTGTTGTTCCAACAATTTCTTTTGTTAATTGATCGTGTGTTTTATCAGTGTTTTGAACAGGATTAATTCTACAATCAAAAGTTGGTGGTTGGTCAGAAAATATTAAACCTAATTCAGAGTTATATTTTTTTATGTCTTCATTTTTAACATAACAATCTAGTAATATTTTCTCATCTTTTAAGTTTTCAAGATTATAGATTTCTTCAAAAACTTCTGTAATTATTGGTATTAATTCAGGACTAATTTTATTACGAATTAATTCATCATCTTTTTTTCCTATATTATTCGTCCTTACAATTGTTTGTCCTTTATTTGATTCTGTAGATAGCTTAAATCTTCCATAATGGCTTACAAATTCTTTTGAAATAGTTTCATAAAATTGGATAAAGTTTGTGTCAATCACATCTAAACTTTGATATATCAATACCTCATTTTCTTCCCAATCTGTACCATCTGTATTGTGAAATTTACCAATAATAAATTGATTCCCATTTGTTATGATACCATATAAAAGGCCACGTTGAAAAATGTAACTTCTTAATTGGTCTATTACCTCCTTGTTCGTTTTATATATAGTTTTTAACTTTACTTTTCTGTTTTTTTCGGGTAAATTAAATATGACAAGAGATTTTTTTGCTTCTACAACATATTTAAAAATTGATGTGCTAATTTCATAATCAAAATAGCCAACTTGAATATATCTTTCTCTTTCAATATCATCTTCTGTCCAGTTTAGAACTTCTTTGAAAATAATATCAATTATTTTACATCTTGTATCAGTTTCAGACATTGATACGGAAGATAATTTTTTTAATTCCTGTAATTTATTATTAAAAGTATTATAAGCTCTATCTAATCCAGTCATAAATTTTCAATTATATTTTTTTGGTTTCGTTCGGGCAAAATATCGCACAACTTGTATTAGATGTCTGAAAAAACATCCTAAACACATCCAAATAAAGTTTGCTTTGTCTGATATTTGTGAGATTTTTATTTATCAAATATAAATAATTATAATTTAAGTTTTACTTTTATTATTTATTGCAGTAATAGTATATTGATCATTTTATAAATTAAGTTGAAGTTTTAATGGAATTGGGTTTCCTGAAGTTCCAGCAACCTCAGCGCCTAGGCTTTTTTGTATTAGATTTCCGCGAAAATATTCAAGGTCACTTCTTCGATTACCACTTTCGAATTGGAGCAATACAATCCGTTGTATTTCGCACAGTCCATCGCTTTTGGTCTGCTGTCAAATATTCCGAAAAAGACTCTTGCTGTTTTGCTTTTCCAAATATCGGTTTGGTATAAAATGAACAGTTTCATAGTATTGATAATTTAGGTTAATAAATATTATTTTCTGCAGTAGCGGTTTAAAATGGCTCTACGCATTTCGTTGATAAGGTTGATGTTTTTATGCAATTGATCTTCTTTCTGTTCCAGCAATCTCAACGCCTGGACTTGTTTTTTGTGCAGCTCGTGTTCCTGCATCATTTCGTTGATCTTTGAGTCAAAATCTTTCTTGAAATCCTTGATTCGCAAGAATGGAATTACTGACCCGATTAAAAATTGGTGCCAAAAGTTGGATTTCCAAAGGCTATAAGCAAGCCAATACGCTGTTTCGGCATCCTTTTCGTCTGGGAATAGAATCACAAAACTGTTGACGAAAGGTTCTTTTTGGGGCTTGCCAGAGTTCATTCCTTTGTTGAGAATAAAGACTTGGTTTCCTTTGTAAACAGTGTCTTTTTGATGGGTTTTGATGATGAAATTTGGCATAGTTTCGGAATTTAAAAGTTGGTTTTTCTTCTATTTTCCATTTTTTGGAATACTGAATCTGTCGAAACCGCCTTTCCTAAAATATTTCAAAAAAGAAAAAAGAAAAAAAGAAAGTCATCTCACCAGTGGAGGTTTTTAAAAAATCTAGTTTTTTAGAAAAAATACTACCCGAACCGATTAATGTTGTGCAATGCCCATTTTAGATTGAGGGTGGATATTTTTTCTAAAACCCGGAGGGCTTGAACTTGTATTTTTTATAAAACCGGAACTTACCTTTACTTTCTTTTTTTATTTTTTTTTTTAAAGATGAATATTGTTATTATCTCTTTTTCGGGAGAGTTCTTTTGTTTGCTTCGTTTCTCTCGCAAGGCAATCAAACACCCCCAAGCACCGCAGAAAATAATGATTGTAGCGATAGCGGAAATTATTATTTTTCGAGGAGCGCAGTGGCGGTGTTGCGGCAATCGAACAGCCACCATAGACACGGGAACGGAACGCAGTACCGTTTTTTCGGTACGGAGTATAGAGAAGTGGATATGAGCGTGAAACGGCGGGGAAAAAATATAAGTCAGCCTTTGGCGTACCTTGATTTAGGGCAAAGCGACCGAATTAATTATGAATTGGGAATTATGAATTATGAATTTTTGGAAATATTGTAAAGCATAGAAATAAGGGAGCGGAGCCAAACCCCGATGGCTGGGCGAAAGAGCAACCGCTGAAAATATATGGGGCGGCAGACATAATACGGCTGGAATGTAGTGGAGCGTAGCCTGCGAAGTGAAACGGAATGAAGCGGTATTATGGATGCAGTAGCCCCACCGAACGGAGGAAGAGAGCGTGTGAAGATGAGGAACGAGCAGCCGAAAAAATAAGGCTGTCCCGCCTTTTGCTGGGCTGCCTTATTTTTTTTTGGCTGCGAAGTGTCTGTGGAACGGAGGAAGAAGGCTTTTTCTGCCGACGACCGACTGGAACAGCCGAACGGAACAAAGGGAACGACCGCAGAGAGACCGACTGATTGCCCGTGATGTTTATAACGGAGGTGTTTTGGGATTTATTTATTATTTGGTGCAGTACTTTTCTTTATTGGTTATACTGCCAAATTATGCAAAGAAGCTTTGGGTAAAAATTTACTCACGGCGTATTTATTTGTTTTTTTTCGAAAATGGAAACTTGCTTTGGGGTAAAAACCCTATATCTGTTATGTGTTGCAATGATCCCAAGTCGGTATTTTTGTATTCATCAACAATGGGAGTAGGTAAACTATAGCGCGTTCCCCGTAAATCCGCTTTTTATTCGTGCCATAATTGTGATTCATTTTTAATTATGTTCAAAAAAAGTAGTTTTTTTTTATCGTTAGTATAAAAAATAATAATATAATCCATATATATAGTAATATGTTCTATTAGAATGACTCAAGAAATGACTTTAATTTGTAAATCAAAATCATAATTCTATATGAATGAAGAAAAGCAATTACACTTAATACAACTGCCCCAAAATATTCTTAGTTTGGGTAGATCTCATGACCTTAATTGCTTATTTAATTTAAGTTTAAAATAAAATTAAAACCTCTTTTTTAATCGATTTTTTTTAATAAAATTTCGGTAAAAAATGAAACACTGAATATTAATCACTTAACTCTAATTCATTATGAAAGATTCATAAAACTCTAATAGTCAACCGATAAAAACAGGACAACATATCCTGATATTTTAAATAGATTTGAACATTAACTAAACTATATTTATATGAAAAACCAAATTAATCTTTTAATGAGTTTAATCATGTGTACTTTAATGTATGCCTCTGGTTATGCCCAACAAAAAACAGTTACGGGGATAGTTACCGATCCCTCCAATTTGCCTGTACCAGGAGTTAACGTACTTATAAAAGGAACCCAGAAAGGGGTCAGTACAGATTTTAACGGAAAATACGGTATATCCGTATCTCCGGGAGAAACCTTAGTGTTTTCCTATTTAGGATTTAAAACGAAAGAAATTAAAATAGGAAATGTCAATTCCTATAATGTTACTTTTGAATTCGAAAATGCAACTTTGGATGAAGTTGTTGTTGTAGGTTATGGTACTGTAAAGAAGAAAGACCTTACTGGTGCAATAGGTCATGTTAAAGGATCTGAACTTAAGCAACAGGGTGTTAGCGATGTTACCAAGACATTGCAAGGCAGGGTGGCTGGTGTAACGGTAGAGTCATCCGGAGGTAATCCCGGTGCCGGAACCAGGATACTTATTCGTGGAGTAAGTTCGCTAAACAATTCTACCCCGCTTTATATTGTAGATGGTGTTCAGGTAAGCAGTATCAGCAATTTAAACTCAAACGATATCGAATCTATAGACATATTAAAAGACGCGTCTGCTGCTGCCATTTATGGTTCCAGAGCCGCAAATGGTGTGGTACTGGTGACTACAAAGTCTGGTAAGGCAGGCGAAGCCGTATTCAATTTTAGTTCGAATATGGGTGTGCAAAGGCTTGTTAAAAAGTTAGATGTCCTAAATGCAGAACAATGGGCCAATGTTAGCAACGCTGCCCAGGATGCTGCAGGTTTTCCTCGATTAGATATTGCAGCTAATGCTCAATCTTTGGGTAAAGGCTCTGATTACCAAGATGCAATTTACAGGGACGCAATGATCAGACAATATGACATGAGCGTTAGCGGAGGCAGCGAAACGGGAAAGTATAGTGTTTCAGGAGGTTATGTAACCCAAGATGGGATCGTAGAAACAACAGACTTTAACCGTTACAATATAAGGGTAAAATCAGAAACCAAAAAAGGGATTTTTAAATTTGGTGAAACTGTATTCCTGTCCCGCGATAAACAAACGCAAATGGCAGGCGGTTGGGGCGGACAGGGAGGTAACCCCGTAGGTTCTGCTGCGAAAATGATCCCTCTGTTTGATATTTATAATCCTGATGCCGTGGGAGGATATGGTGGTGCTTATGGTCCGGTAGTAAATGTGGCCAATCCGCTTGCACAGTTAAATCTTGAGCATGTTACTTATGAATCAACAAATATTCTCGTAAATGCTTTTGCAGAAGCCAGCATTTTACCCTCTTTAAAATACAAGTTTAACCTTGGTTACACCAACAATTTTGGTACAGCAAGGGATTACATTGAAAGATATAAAGTTGGGTCTTTATTTACACACCCTACAAACGATCTTGCTGAATCTAAAAATCAAACTGTAATGGTACTGTTAGAAAACACATTAAACTATACCAAAGATTTTGGCAAGCATAGTATTCAGGCCTTAGGAGGATATACGTATCAAACTAGTAAATATAATTACTTATCTGCCCGTAAAACAAATTTGCCTGATGGTATCCAATCCATTGATGCCGGGGCAGGGGTTGCTAATGTTGGCGGTAATTCAACCCAGAGCGCACTTGTATCTGTTTTAGGCCGTCTTAATTATTCTTATGATAGCCGCTATCTATTATCTGCAAGTATCAGGCGTGATGGTTCTTCACGCTTTGGTAGTGCAAACCGTTACGGAACCTTTCCTTCAGTTGCTTTGGGCTGGAATATTTCTAATGAAAAGTTTTTTGAAAAAATGGCAAAATCAGTCCAGACATTAAAGCTTAGGGTTACCTATGGCGTTCTTGGAAATCAGGAAATCGGTGATTATCAATACAGTGCAAACATAGCTTCAAATATCAATTATACCATAGGTGATGGGCAAACTAAATGGTTTGGCGCCACCCAAACAGCTTTTACATCGCCTAATATTAAATGGGAAAGTACTGAGACAGCAAATTTAGGGCTAGATTTTGGATTTTTTAATAACAGCCTGACAGGTAGTGTTGACTATTTTTATAAGAAAACCACCGATATATTACTAAATGTTCCAATACCAGGTTCTACAGGATCAAGTATAAATCCTGTAGTTAATGCAGGAACATTACTAAATCATGGTGTAGAATTAGGCCTTAATTATGCAGGGAACGCTGGCAAGTTAACTTATAATGTATATGGAACATTAACTTCCATTAAAAATAAAGTCGAGGCATTAGGTACAGGCTCGCAGCAAATCTTTGGAGGCCAACCAACGCACCATGGAGCTACTACTACCATTACAGAAGCTGGTGGGCCCGTATCTTCATTTTACCTTATTAAAGATATTGGCATATTCCAGTCGCAGGCGGAAATTAACAGTTATGTAGGGACTAACGGACAACCAATACAGCCTACTGCACGTCCTGGAGATATTAAATTTTTTGATAAAAACGGAGATAGTATCATTAATGATAATGACAAAGTTTACAGCGGCAGTCCCTTTCCTAAATTTGAATATGGTTTTGGTGCAAATTCAGCCTATGAGAATTTTGACATAAATGTATTTTTCCAAGGAACAAGCGGTAATAAAATTTATAACGGTTTACGCCAGGATCTGGAAAGCACCAACCTTATTTTTAATTACTCAACAGCAGTATTAAATGCTTGGACTCCTGAAAATACCAACACTGATATTCCACGTCTTATAGCGAGCGACCCTAACGTTAATAATAGAACTTCAACTAGGTTTTTAGAAAACGGCTCTTATTTCCGAATTAAAACCCTTCAGTTAGGTTACACATTACCAAAAAGTATAAATTCTAAAATTGGTATCTCATCATTGCGTGTCTATGTGAGTGCAGATAATCTTGCTACTTTTACTAAATATACAGGCTATAACCCCGATCTTGGCAGGACTGGATCTATATTTGACCGTGGTGTTGATTTTGGCCACGTAGCATATCCACTGGCCAGAACCATATCTGCCGGTTTACAGTTATCTTTTTAATCAATACAATCATAATTCTAAATTCTCAAAATATGAAAAAGATTTATATGTTAATAGTACTCATGATCGTGTGTATATCATGCGATAAAGGGGTATTAGAATTAACAAATCCAAATGGTATAACTACAGATACGTATTGGAAAACAGAAGGCGATGTTAATCAAGCATTTGCTGCCACTTATGGCATATTTAAAAACACTGATGGTGGTTATTGGGCTGTAAGAGGTATAGAACTAACTAATGGACGTGGAGATGATTTTTATATACGAAATGATGTAGCAAGTTTATTTCAACTTTCGATCTTCACAAATACTTCAGACAATGGTACCGTAAATGGTATTTGGAATGCAGCCTATCGTGCAATTTTCAGGTCTAATCAATTAATAGAGAACATACCAAATGTACCTGGCTTAACTGACGAAAAAAAAACTATGTATATAGCCGAAGCTAAATTTTTAAGGGCTATAAATTATTTTAACCTTGTTATAAATTTTGGCGATGTACCGTTAGTTCTTCATGTGCCTGTTGATAAGAGCGAATATTATACAGCTAAATCACCTGCTGCAGACGTATGGGATCAGGTTAAACAGGATTTTACAGATGCTGCAGCAGGCTTGCCTGTTAAATGGCCATCTGAGTGGACAGGGCGTGCTACAAAAGGAGCTGCCTTAGGATACCTTGGTAAATCTTACGTTTATACTAATGATTGGAGTAATGCACAAACAACTTTACAACGATTAACAGTAGCGCCGTTTAGTTATGCCCTGATGGCTAACTATGGGGATAATTTCCTGCAAACAACTGAAAATAATGTAGAATCAGTATTTGAAATTCAACTGGCTGATGTGGGAGGTACAAACCCCTGGGCGGGTGAAAATGCGTCTGAATCACTTGGATCTACAACTGCGGAGGAATTTGCCCCTAGCGAAGTATCAGGCTGGTTTGAAGTGAGCCCAACAGATAAGTTATTTAATACATTTAAGAAAGAACTTACCATTACAGGAGATTTTGACCCAAGGATGTATGCAACCCTTGTCTGGAATTATCCAGGATCTACATTTTATAATAAGCCATTTAGCGACTTTAAATTACTTTTTGGATACTCTTCCCTATGGAAAAAATATCAAAATTATACTCAGTCTAACGAATTAGTTGGCGCAAGCGGTGCAGTTGATTATACATCAAGCAATAATGAAAGGGCTATGCGTTATGACGATGTTTTACTAATGCTAGCAGAATCCATAACTCAGCAGGGAGATGCAGCCAACGCCTACCAGTATGTAAATATGATAAGAGAAAGAGCTCATTTGTCAGCTCTTCCCACAGGATATTCAAAAGACCAGATGATGGCAGAGATCAGGCACCAGCGAATGATCGAATTTGCACGTGAAGGATTTAGGTTTTATGACCTTAGACGATGGGGATTACTGGCAACCGAATTGAAAAATAGTGATAAGCAGGGAGCATCAAATTTTAGCAGCAATATGCACGAATACTTCCCTACTCCTCAAGCGGAAGTAAATAGTAACCCTAATATTCATTAGTAGATCTCCTTTTTTCTATACTGAGGTCGGATTATATGATAAAAGATAAGAAAATAATTTTGGTTGGTTTGGTTTTTCACCTGTTTGTAGAAATTATTTTCTGCAAGCAGGCTGAAAAATTTAAGTTTAATACAGCTATAATACAGCCATCGCATTGGAGTATATGCCATGGATAGCTATTGATGGCTGCAGAAAAGCAGTCAATGTAAAATCCTGATTATTAATTTAATCTTTTTGCATCAGAATAAATCAAGAAGCCGTCTCAAAACATAATTTGAGGTGGTTTTTTTTATTTCAGTTTATTTGGTGGGATTCTTTATTTTGCTAAAAAAAATCTAAAAACTTTCCTTAAGCGGCAATTTTCTTTCTTAAGTTGTGACCTAAAGCCATTAATCAGAACTCTAATTCTACTTTTTCAAGTCTTTTTAAGGAAAATTGTCTAAAATTGTTATTGAGTTTGAGTTGAGCAAATACAGGTTCTACATCGGTTGTGCATTGTTTTTTTGGATTTCTGTTTCACTTAGTGTATTTTGAGCATTAATAAAATGTCCGTCCAGAAATAGCCATTACAAAAATTATCGGTAGGGAAGAAAATGCAAAAAAACAAAACCAGAAGGACTTGTCAAAATAAATAATTTTGGTTTTTTAGTTTGAATTTATCCTTTTTTCTTCTTGCGATATTCACTAGGAGAACTCCCCATGGTCTTGGTAAATATTCGGCTAAAATATAATGGATCATCAAATCCGACCAACATGCTTATTTGGTTGATTTTCATATCCGAAAAGTCGAGTTGATGACAGGCTTCCTGAATTTTTAGATGAATGAAGTAATTTAGAGGGGAATATCCTGTTTTGCGTTGAAACAAGCCCGAGAAATAGGAAGGGGAAAATCCGACATAATGGGCTATTTCTTTCAGGGCAATTCGTTTTCTTACGTTTTCGCGCATAAAATGAATAGCATCTTCGACTATGTCGCTTTGTTGAAGGTTCTGATTGAGATTATTGCATGCATGAAAGGCACCCACATACTTCAATGATCCCAGGAAATAAAACAATGAAGTGACGCTGAAATCTAGATTATTTTTACTGTATCCTTTTTTGAGAGTTGAAAAAATTTCTTCAAACAACTTAAACCGGTCTTCAATCCTAGAGTCTTTTTTAGGTAAAATCAGTAATGGTTTATCAAAGCCTTCTGCAAAGAAGCCTGCTTTTTCGCCATCAAAATGAATCCAATAAATAGTCCATGGTTTTTTGCTTTTACTTCCGTAACTGTGGGTTTCAGCTTTTGGTAAAATGAAGACCTGATTGGCAAGTACCTTTTGAATTTGATTGTTTGTTTCAAACCAACCTTCACCCTCGACACAGTACATTAAAATATATTGGGATGCTTCTTCTTTTGTTCTTTTCCGAAAATGGAAACTTGCTTTGGGGTAAAACCCTATATCTGTGATGTACAGCAATGATCCCAAGTCGGTATTTTTGTATTCATCAACAATGGGAGTAGGTAAAACTATAGCGCGTTCCCCCGTAAATCCACTTTTTATTCGTGCCATAATTGTGATTCATTTTTAATTATGTTCAAAAATAGCAGTTTTTTTTTATTGTTAGTATAAAAAATAATAACATAATCCATATATATAATAATATATTCTATTAGAGTGATTCAAAAAATAACTTTAATTTGTAATGAAAAATTTTAATTTTATTTCAATGAAGAAATTCAACAATTCTTATTTATTGGCAATTTCCATGGTTTCTGCCATGGGCGGATTGCTTTTCGGTTATGACTGGGTGGTAATAGGTGGTGCAAAGCCCTTTTATGAACGTTTTTTCGATATCACTGCATCGGCAAATCTCCAAGCTTGGGCTATGAGCTGTGCCTTAGTTGGTTGTATTGTAGGGGCAGTTGTATCCGGTGTAATCAGTGATAAGTTTGGGCGAAAATGGCCGTTATTGTTTTCGGCGTTCTTGTTTACGGTTGCATCGTTAGGTACAGGATTAGCAACAACTTATGGTGTATTTGTTGTTTTTAGAATAATAGGAGGTGTGGGTATTGGACTTGCTTCAGCACTCTCGCCTATGTATATTGCCGAAGTGGCTCCATCCCATTTAAGAGGACGTTTTGTATCACTGAATCAAATGACCCTTGTTATAGGTATCCTTGCAGCACAGATTGTCAATCTTATGATTGCCGAGAAAGTTCCAGCTGGAGTAACCGATGAGTTTATTCGCACTTCATGGAATGGGCAAATGGGCTGGCGCTGGATGTTTTTTGCGTGTGCAGTTCCTTCTGTAGTTTTTTTCCTGTTGGTGTTTACGCTTCCTGAAAGTCCTCGTTGGTTGATGAAAGCAGGTAAACAAGATAAAGCGTTCCCCACATTGAATAAAATTGGCGGTGAAGAATATGCTCAAAACGAAATGAAAAATATACAAGCAACATTGAATGACGTTTCTGAAAAAGTTAATTACAAATCTTTGATTAATCCAAAATACCGAACGGTATTAATTATTGGTGTTGTGTTGGCCGTTTTCCAGCAATGGTGTGGTATCAATATCGTTTTTAATTATGCAGATGAGATATTCAAGGCGGCTGGATATGGCGTTAGTGATATGTTATTTAATATTGTAATTACAGGAAGTGTCAACTTGGTATTTACTTTGGTAGCCATATTTACCGTAGACAAATGGGGACGTAAAAAGTTAATGCTTTTTGGATCTGCTGGACTTGCTATTACCTATATTCTTCTTGGAAGTGCCTTTTATTTTCAACTAAAAGGAATAGCTGTATTAACTATGGTTGTAATGGGTATTGGGGTTTACGCCATGTCGCTGGCACCTATTACTTGGGTTATATTATCCGAGATATTTCCAAACAGAATTCGGGGAGCTGCCATGGCGTTGTCCACTTTTGCTTTATGGATTGCGTGCTTTATTCTTACCTATACTTTTCCTCTTTTAAATAAAGGATTTGGAGCGTCCGGAACATTCTGGCTCTATGCAGTAATATGCCTGTTCGGATTTTTATTTATTCTAAAAAAATTACCTGAAACAAAAGGTAAAAGCTTGGAAGAGATTGAAAATGAATTGGTAAAGTAATATTATTTGATAGACAAGAATAAATTCTATAAAATATAAATGAAAAAAAATGAAAAAAATGAAAAAAATGAAAAGCAGCATTGTTTTATTACTGTTAGTATTGGTTTTAATACCAATAAATACGCTACACGCACAATCAAGAATTAGTTTGGCAGGTGAATGGAAATTTGCTACTGATTCTAATGACAAAGGCATTTCGGAACATTGGTTTACAAAAACATTATCAGAAACAATTCAATTACCAGGTTCAATGTCTACTAATGATAAGGGGGATGATATAACTGTAAATACTAAATTTACAGGACAAATTGTTGATAGCTCATTTTACAAGAAACCTGAATACGCAAAATATAGAGTTGCCGGAAACATTAAGATACCTTTTTGGTTACAATCTGTAAAGTATTACGTCGGAGCTGCATGGTATCAAAAAGAAGTGATAATACCCGATAACTGGAAAAATCAAAACATCGAACTTTTTCTGGAACGTTGTCATTGGGAAACCCGTCTTTGGATTGACAACAAAGAAATCGGTATGCGTAATTCATTGGGTACACCACACATTTACAAACTATCTGACGCACTTACTCCTGGAAAACACCTCATAACGATTTGTGTGGATAACCGTACAAAATCCATTGATCCGGGAGTGAATTCGCATAGTATTTCGGATCATACTCAAACCAATTGGAACGGTATGGTGGGCAAGCTTTTTCTGGAAGCAAAACCTTTGATTTCAATTAAGAATATCCAGCTATTTCCTGATATTCAGAAGAAAATAATAATAGCTAAGATAAAGTTCGAAAATTTGGCAAAAAGTGAACAAAAGACAACTATTACTTTGACTGCATCAGGAATAACAGAAGTTCTGTCGAAGAACTTGAAAGTGACTGTTGCTGCCGGTTTGGATTCGCTGGTTGTAGAATATCCAATGGGGGACAATGTGAAATTATGGAGTGAATTTCACCC
The DNA here is from genome assembly GCA_002413745.1 of Flavobacterium sp. UBA5153. Taxonomy (GTDB): domain Bacteria; phylum Bacteroidota; class Bacteroidia; order Flavobacteriales; family Flavobacteriaceae; genus Flavobacterium. Next base: position 14,523 of record DHXP01000048.1, read on the forward strand.
CAATATCTACACTTTAAAAGCTAAGCTTACGGCTAAAAAATCGATAATCACGTACGAAACAACTTTCGGAATGCGTGAAATAAAAGCTGTTGGCAAACAACTTCTGATGAACGGCAAGCCACTCTTTTTGCGTGGAACACTGGAATGTGCCATTTTCCCCAAAACAGGTTTTCCACCGACTGATAAAGCTGAATGGCTTCGTGTTTTCAGTATAGCTCGAGCGCACGGATTGAATCATTTTCGCTTCCATTCATGGTGTCCTCCAGAAGCTGCATTTGAGGCAGCGGATCAAACAGGGTTTTATCTTCAGGTTGAATGTTCATCATGGGCGAACCAGTCAACAACCATTGGAGACGGAAAACCTTTCGATAACTACTTGTATGACGAAAGCCTGCGAATGGTTGAAGCATATGGAAACCATCCTTCATTTTGCATGATGGTTTATGGTAACGAACCTGGCGGATCCAATCAGAATAAGTTTTTATCGTCCTTTGTCAGTTTCTGGAAGAAACGAGATTCCCGACGGATTTATACTTCTGGCGCAGGATGGCCAAATTTACCTGTAAACGATTACCTGAGCGATGCACAACCGCGCATTCAGCATTGGGAACAAGGCTTGGGTAGTATCATCAATGCCAAAGCTCCATCAACTGATTTTGATTGGTCGGATTACACCAATCAATTCACTCAGCCCATGGTTAGTCACGAAATCGGGCAATGGTGTGTGTATCCGAACTTCAAGGAAATTGCCAAATATACAGGAGTTGTGCGAGCTAAAAACTTTGAAATATTTCAGGAAACATTAAAAGAGCATGGGATGGAACAACTTGCAGATAGTTTTTTGCTTGCTTCCGGAAAATTACAGGCTTTGTGTTACAAAGCAGATATTGAGGCTGCATTACGCACGAAGGACTTCGGTGGTTTTCAGTTACTCGATCTTCATGATTTCCCTGGGCAGGGAACTGCATTAGTGGGGGTTCTTGACTCTTTTTGGGATGAAAAAGGATATATTTCACCTGAGGAATACAGTAGATTTTGTAACTCTACTGTACCGTTGGTTCGTTTAGAAAAACGTATATATACTAATATTGATACAATTTCAGCAACCGTTGAAGTTGCTCACTATGGAGATCAGCCAATGAAAGGAGTTGTTCCTAGTTGGAAAATCAACAATACTGCCGGACAAACAGTTTTATCTGGCAACCTTCCTGAAACAACTATTGAATTAGGTAATTGTATCCCTTTGGGTAAAATTTCAGTTCCTCTTTCTGCTATAAAGAGTCCAGAAAAACTTATTCTAGAAGTTTCAGTGGGTTCTTTTTCCAATAGCTGGGATATTTGGGTTTATCCGGCAAAAAAAGAAGTCATTAAAGATTCGGAAAAAATAAAGGTAGTTTCGTCACTTGATTCGTTGACTCAAAAGTACCTCGAAAAAGGAGGATCAGTGTTATTAACTCTAAAAAAAGGAGAATTGAAACCTGAATATGGCGGGGAAATAGGAATCGGTTTTTCGAGTATTTTTTGGAACACGGCCTGGACAAAAGGACAAAAACCTCATACACTAGGTATTTTATGTAATCCAAAAGACAAAGCTTTAGCTTCATTTCCTACAGAATATTATAGTAACTGGCAGTGGTGGGATGCTATGAGTCATTCCAATGCAATTATGCTTGAATCAATTTCGTCAGAAATAAAACCAATAGTTCGAGTAATTGACGATTGGGTTACAAACCGTTCATTGGCTCTATTATTTGAAGTAAAAGTGGGAAAAGGAAAGTTACTTGTATCTGGAATTGATTTCAATCAGGATATGGAAAAACGTCCGGAAGCACAACAACTGCTGTTTAGCTTGAAAAAGTATATGGCAAGTGAAGATTTCAATCCAGCAGTTGCCGTTGAGATAGAAACAATAAGAAAATTAAGTAATAAGTAATTGTAATAATATAGTAGATATGAGTGTTAAAGCTTGGCAAGAGGATGTAATGATTCCTACATACGAAATCGGAAAAGCAGAAAAAAATCCTATATTTCTTGAAAAAAGAGTATATCAAGGCAGTAGTGGTGTTGTATATCCTTATCCAGTTGTGGAAAAGATTGAAGATGAAAAACAGGATAAGATTTACAAAGCAGTTTATTTGGAGAATGAATATATTAAAGTAATGATCTTACCCGAGTTGGGCGGTCGGGTACAAATGGCTTATGACAAAATCAAGCAACGCCACTTTATTTATTATAATCAAGTGATTAAGCCTGCTTTGGTTGGACTTACCGGCCCATGGATTTCGGGGGGAATAGAGTTCAACTGGCCGCAACACCATCGTCCGAGTACCTTTCTGCCGGTGGATCACACTATAGAAGGTAGTGCCGATGGTAGCGTTACTGTTTGGGTGAGCGAAAACGAAAAAATGTTCCACCAGAAAGGTATGGCTGGATTTACATTACATCCTGGAAAAGCTTATCTAGAGATTAAAGGAAAACTGTATAATCCCACCCCTGTTCCGCAAACTTTTTTGTGGTGGGCAAATCCTGCCGTGGCGGTAAATGAGCATTATCAATCGGTTTTTCCACCAGATGTGCATGCCGTTTTTGATCATGGAAAAAGAGATGTATCTACATTCCCAATTGCAACTGGAACCTATTATAAAGTGGATTATTCTGCCGGTGTTGACATTTCAAATTATAAAAACATTCCCGTTCCTACTTCGTATATGGCCATTAACTCGGATTTTAACTTCGTGGGGGGTTACGAGAATGACACAAAGGCGGGAGTGCTACATGTGGCAAACCACCATATTTCGCCGGGAAAAAAACAATGGACCTGGGGTAATGGTGATTTTGGTAAAGCTTGGGACAGAAATCTAACGGACGAAGATGGTCCTTACATTGAATTGATGGCGGGAGTTTTTACCGACAACCAACCCGATTTCAGCTGGATGCAACCGTATGAAGAAAAAACATTTACACAATATTTTCTGCCGTATCGTGAACTAGGTGTAGTGAAAAATGCATCACAGGATTTGCTTTTAAACCTTGACAAAGAAGGAGATAAAGCCATTGTGAAGATTTTTGCAACATCTTTGCAGAAAAAGGCAAGAATAGTGTTGGAAGGATTTCTTGACGAAACTTTGAATTTGAGTCCTGAGCAGGTTTTTGAACGCGAAATTTGGGTCGGTGATGTTGCTGTCATCGATTTAAAATTAATAGTTTATTCCGAAAACGGACGAGAACTATTGAGCATCAAATCAGAAAAAAATGAGGCAAAACCAATCCCAGAACCTGCCAAAGCAGCCTTTTCTCCCGAAGGAACTCCAACTTGCGAGCAATTGTACCTTACCGGCTTGCATTTGGAACAATACCGTCATGCCACTTACATAGCCACCGATTATTACTTGGAAGCCTTGAAACGAGATGTTTCCGACGTGAGAAATAACAATGCTATGGGGCTTTGGTTATTTCGCCGTGGAAAATTTGCCGAATCGGAAAAGTATTTCCATACAGCAATCAGCACCCAATTGCAACGCAACCCAAATCCTTATGACGGAGAGCCACATTATAATCTTGGGCTTGCGCTGCAATACCAAGGCAAACATAAAGAAGCTTATGATGCATTTTACAAATCCTGCTGGAATGGCGCCATGCAGGATGCCAGATATTTTGGTTGTGCCCAGATTTCATGCATCAAAGATAATTTAACCGATGCGCTTGATGAAATTGATAAATCGTTGATACGCAATTGGCACAATCACAAAGCACGCACCTTGAAAGTGGTTATCTTGCGGAAATTAGGAAACGAAAAAGAAGCCTTGGCACTGATAGAAGATTCATTACAAATCGACTTATTCAATTTTGGATGTCGTTTCGAATACTTTCTGATATTAAATTCGGCTACTGTTTTGGAAAAACTACATACTCTTATGCGTGGCGAAATACATAATTACGAGGTCGTGGCACTGGATTATATTGCAGCCGGCATGTACGATGAAGCAGTTCTATTGCTGAAAGAGGGAATCAAAGTTTGTCCGACTACACCCATGACTTATTATTATATGGGTTGGGCGTTAAGTTTAGCCAACAAAGGGGCTAAAGCTGTTTTTAAAATAGCTGCTGCCCATGCACCGGAGTACTGTTTTCCAAATCGTCTGGAAGCAATTTCAGCCTTGGAGTGTGCACAAAAAGTAAATCCAAACGATTCAAAAGCACCTTATTATTTGGGGAATTTATGGTACGACAAGCGCCAGTACCCGGAAGCCATTGCCAGCTGGGAAAAGTCGGCAGAGATAAATGATAGTTTTCCAACAGTATTTAGAAATTTGTCTTTGGCCTATTTCAATAAATTACAACAGGAAGAAAAAGCGGTTCAATATCTCGAAAAAGCATTTTCTTTGGACACCAGTGATTCCCGTATCTTGATGGAGCTTGACCAATTGTACAAACGTCTTTGCAAACCCCATGAAGAACGATTGGCATTTTTGGAAAAATACTTCAATCTGGTGGAGCAACGCGATGATGTATATCTTGAATATGCTACCTTGTGCAACCAGCTTGGAAAGTACTCCAAAGCGATTGAATTAATTGACAATCGCATTTTCCATCCTTGGGAAGGTGGAGAAGGCAAAGTGCCAGCGCAATTTCAGTTGGCGAGAGTAGAGCTGGCAAAACAAATGTTGGCAAAAAAAGAATTTGAACAGGCCATAAAATTATTAAAAGAATGTCTGGAATACCCTCATAATCTGGGAGAAGGTAAACTTTCGGGAGCTCAGGAAAATGATTTTCACTACTGGTTAGGCTGTGCTTATGAAGGTTTGGAACAACCTGGTGAAACCATCAAATACTGGAAGTTGGCCAAAGAAGGGAATACAGAACCTGCGGCAGCTATTTTCTACAACGATCAGAAACCGGATAAAATATTCTACCAAGGATTGGCATTGTTCAAATTAGGGTTGCAAAATAAGGCCAATATTAGATTTGACAAACTGATTTCTTTTGGAGAAAAGCATTTGGATGACACCATAAAACTCGATTATTTTGCGGTTTCATTGCCCGATTTGTTAATTTGGGAAGATGACTTGACTTATCGTAACAAAATTCATTGTCATTATATACTAGGGCTGGGTAATTACGGATTGGGCGAAATGACTAAAGCAAAAACACATTTACTGGAAGCTGCAAAAATGGATGTAAATCATCAGGGAGTTCAAGTACATTTAGCAATGAAATCAATTATATAATAATTTACAAAAATGAGAAATACAAAATTTTATGCAATAATTTCAGTGTCGCTCTTTGTCGCATTTTCGTTATCTGCTCAAAAGAAGTATCAGCTTGATGTAACCAAAGTTCGCACCGATGTGATTCGTGGTCATCTCGATTTGGGTGGACATAGTGTGAAAGGTGATACTCTAGGCGTAAACAGTTTTTATCTTGAGCGAAATGGAAAACCCTTTATTCCTGTTATCGGTGAGTTCCACTTTAGTCGTTATCCACACCAATTTTGGGATGAGGAGCTAAAAAAAATGAAAGCCGGCGGTATTACAGTTGTTGCTACCTATGTGTTTTGGAACATGCACGAATTTAAAGAAGATAAATTCGATTGGTCTGGCGATTTGAATGTTCGCCAATTTACGGAACTTTGTGCCAAAAATGGACTTGATGTGTTAATGCGTGTCGGACCTTTCGATCATGGTGAAATTAGAAATGGAGGATTGCCTGATTGGTTGTATGGCAGACCTATCGATGTGCGCAGTAATGACCCTGCCTATTTGTTTTATGTAAATAGGCTGTATAAGGAAATTGGCAAACAACTAAACGGTTTGATGTTTAAAGAGGGTGGACCTATTATCGCAGTTCAGATCGAAAATGAGTATCAACATTCGGCAGCGCCTTGGGGATTCACTTATCAAGACGCTCCTCGTGAAATTACGGTAGCGCAACGTGACCGGAAGATTACTCAGATAGGTGTTGGGATAAATAATGTTGGAAATGAATTTACCGATGTTGGACTCGACCACATGAAAACACTCAAACAATTGGCTATCAAAGCAGGATTGATTGCACCTATCTACACAGCAACCGGTTGGGGATATGCCACCATCATTGAAAAAGGGTCTATTCCGGTCATGGCTGGTTATGCATTCCCGTTTTGGGAGTCCAGTATTAGGCCATCCCCGTTTTATTTGTTTAAAAACATTCATCAAAAACCCGATTACTCACCCGTGAGTTATGATGTAAATTTATATCCGTCGTTGGCTGCCGAATTAGGTACGGGAATGTCTGTTACTTACTCACGCCGCCCCCGGGTTCCGGGCGAAAGTTTTCTACCCATGATGGTGCGCACCGTGGGAAGCGGAACCAATGGTCTTGGTTTTTATATGTATCACGGTGGTACAACGCCTTCCGTTGGGAACTATTTTTTTTCAGAGGGTTTTGGCTTAAACAATAAATCCTATGATTATCAGGCTCCTATTGGTGAGTTTGGCAATGTGAGCAGCGGTTACTACTCATTAAAACCGATTAACTACTTCTTAAAATGCTATGGCAACGATTTAGCACCATTGTATCCAATTTTGCCATCGACCAACGATAGTATCAAAGCCACAAACACCAACACTTTACGTTATTCCGTAAGGAGCGATGGCAACAAGGGGTATTTGTTTATGCACAACTTTCAAGATCATATGGTAATGACTGACCTAGAGGGCTTGAAAATAAATGTCACTACTAAATCGGGAGTGGTAAGATTTCCAGAGACTGGAACTTTTACACTGAAAGCTGGGAGTTCAGCGATTTTTCCTTTTAATGTTAATTATGACGGGGTAGAGATTCATATGGCTACTGTTCAGCCATTTTGCCAATTTATCAACAAAGGCAAGCATTACAATGTGATGGTGTCGGTTGATGGCATTGCTCCCGAGATAGTGCTTAAAGGCAAGGTGAAGGTGAGTGGCACCGGAATTAAAACATCAATGAGAGATGGCAATACCGTGGTAGTTTGTACTGCTGGAAAATTCAATGATTTTCAGGTAAATGGTATTTCGTTTTTGATACTTCCGTACCATCAGGCACTCAATGCTTATCTGGTTGGAAATAATGATGCACATCTTGTTATAAGCAAGTCATTAGTACTTGAAGACGGACAGAAAATGTCGTTGGTAAGTGCTAAGGAATTAATAGAATTGGGTGTTTATCCTGCTGTTAGCAAGATTACAACTCCAGCAGGCACTGTTGCAAAAGTTCAGTCTTCCATAAAAAACATCAGTCAATGGAAGGTAAGCGTTCCCAAAATTGAACCAGTTATTCAGCTCATCAAAACTGACGACCGCCATTTTGTACTTAAAGCACAAATTGTAGACTGGACTAAGGTAAACGATATTTTTGTCACTTTTGATTATCGTGGTGACCGTGGAATATGCATGATGAACGGTGAACTGCAAACAGATAATCTATATACCAGTGTTCCTTGGACAGTTGGGTTGAAGCGATATGCTGAAGCATTAAAAAATAACGAAATGTATTTTTATTTTGTACCAATGGCCAAAGATGCTCCTTATTTAAGTTATCTGGATAAAGAAGTTATACCGGATTTTGGAAATAAAAATGAGTTTCTGGAAATAAAAACACCTGAAATTGTTACCGAATACAAGGTAAATGTTGAGTTTAAATAACCGTTGTTAAATAACCGAATGATTTGATCTATAGTATGACATTTAATTCTTAACCATTTTATTTATGGCAATATCTCCTTTATTTACTGACCTATCTAACCCTCAGCTTTCCATTCATAGTAAATTATGGGGAATAACCGATGGTAAGGATGTAAGGCTATATACCCTTACTAATTCAAAAGGAATGGTTGTTGAGATTACCAATTATGGAGGTATTGTTGTCAGTATTGTTGCACCGGACCGCAAGGGAAAATTCGAAAACGTTGTGTTAGGTTTTGATAACTTAATTCAATATGAGAAACAAAATTCTCCCTATATGGGTACAATTATTGGACGATATGCTAATCGCATATCAAAAGCTAAATTTGTACTTGATAATATCCAATATAATCTTGTTCCAAACGATCATCCAAACCATTCACACGGTGGTATTAAAGGCTTTAGTAAAGTGGTTTGGGATACCTCCGAAATAACCGGAGCAGATTCTGTGGGAGTAGCCCTTCAATATTCTAGTAAAGACATGGAAGAAGGGTATCCCGGAAATTTTATAGTCAAGATTACTTACGTGTTGAATAACGATAATGAGCTTAAGATATATTATGAAGCCAAAACGGATAAGCCTACTATTCTAAATTTGACCCATCATAGTTATTTTAACCTTGCAGCCAATAAAGAAAATATTCTGGGCCACGAGCTGACTATTTTTGCCGATTCCATTACACCAACGGATTCCTTATGGATTCCAACGGGAAAAATAGCTCCAGTTGCAGGCAGTGATTTTGATTTCACCCAACCACATCTGGTTGGTGAACGGATAAATAATCTTGCTCATGGATATAATATGAATTTTGTACTTCGTAAGAATTGCAAAAACGAGCCCTCTAAAGCTGCAGAAGTTTTCGATTCTACAACTGGTCGGTTTATGGAAGTTTATACTACCGAACCTGGTTTACAGCTTTATACTGGCGACTATTTGGATGGCTCTATCACGGGGAGTGGGAACATTGTTTTTGGAAAAAACATGGGTTTATGTCTGGAAGCCCAGCACTTTCCGGATTCGCCCAATAAATCTGATTTTCCATCAACCGTGCTAAGACCTGGAGAAACCTATACACAACTCACGATATATAAGTTGTCTACAAAATAAATAATGGGTTGGGAATCATTATGGATAAATAAATGCAGGTAGAAAGAAATGGTGTTATGTTGATTGTTAACAATGAATAGAATTAATTACCGAACACATAGATTAAGATCGGGTTATATTAACGATTAAAAGAATAAAGAAATGTACTTCCATTTTTTACCCATGTTCAAAGATGTACCTTATCTGGGTTATCTAAACAAAGATGTACTTCCTGATTTTGGTGACAAAAAAAGTTTTCTGGAAATTAAAAAACCTTTAATTTCGCTTAATACAAGGTAAATGTATTATTAAACAAGAAATTAAAAAATAAAAAAGCGAGAAATTAGAATTAAGATTCTGTTTCTCGCTTATAATTTCCCGATCAAATTGTCGCCTATTTAAATTCGACAATATCCGCGGTAACGGTGCATTTCACTTTTCCGAAGAGTCCTAAATAATAAGAAGATTTAAAATTTACCGTTAGGTTTGCAAATGTTTGATTGCTTTTTAAAGGATTATTTTCAAGCATTTTTTGTTTTGCGTTATCAACTAACGTTTCTTTTGCCAATCCACCAATGCCCAAAACATAGGTTGCAGTCGCTTCTCCATTAATATTTTGTTTCAGATAGGAGAAATTTGCTGAACTTAATGCAGCAGAATTCGTCATGTATCCCGAATGAGTTGCACCACAACTAGAAATAAATACTGTGATAATTAAAGCAATGGCTGTTCTTAGAATAATTTTTTTCATTTTTGTCAATTTATGTTTCCTACTCTTATGGATTTTCAGTTACTCCCCTTTTTTAGAGTGCTATTGGTCTCTTTTTTATTTAATAAATTTCGTTAGTTCTACTTTATTAAGCTCGTATTCCTCTTTTGTAATCAACCCTAAATCAAGCTTATCTTTGTCTTTTTTTAATTCTACCAATGCCTCGTCACTTGTCCTGTCAAATGATTTTACTTCCCTGTTTTCGATAGCATTTTCAATTTGAATGGAATAATTAGACAATCCTATAATTCCTTTGGTTCTAAAAGCGACAGAATATCCAGCTCTTTTGTTTCCGATAACGTATATTCTTTTAATTTCAGTTTCTTGACCACTGGCTTGTACTTGCAAAGGAGTAATGGGCAATAAAAGACCGTCTCCCTCTGTAATAAATGCAAATGTTTTATTTGAGGAGGGTACCCCAATTTTTATTCTATCTCCAATTTTATAAAGGGCACCATCTTTACTGATATAGGAAGTAAACTCACCTCTACTTGCCGTTCCTAAATCACTAAATTTAATTTCCTGACCCAATACATTTGCACTAAATGCAAAATTGATAAACACCGCGATAATCATGATTTTCTTGTACATACTATTTTCTTTTTAAATTAGATTACAAAACTATTTGCTATTGGTGCAGTCTATTTGCATCGTTTAGTTTTAAATTTACGGCATCAAAATTTTTAATTATGGCCATCAACAAAAATGCCCTTATCCGTTTTCACGCTTTAGACAGATGCTTTAGTAATTTCAACAAGAAATTTTATTTGGAAGATTTACTTGAATATTGTAATGAAGCTTTGCAGGAACTCAATCCTGATGGGGATGGTATCAAAAAACGACAACTTTTTGAAGACATTAAGTTTATGGAAAGTAATCAGGGTTGGTCTGTTCCACTAGATCGAATTAAAGAAGGCAGGAAAGTATATTATCGCTATGACACTTCCGATTTTTCTATCAATAAACAACCGATTAATGAATTGGAAGCCGAAAAATTGAAATCGGCTTTATTGGTTTTGTCCCGTTTTAAGGGAATGCCACAATTTGAATGGGTCAATGAATTGATTTTGAAACTGCAAGAAGCTTTCAAATTACAATCGCACGAAAGGGAAATTATTAGTTTTGATGCCAATGAATACCTGAAAAACATTCATTTTCTAGGTGATTTGTTCAATGCTATTTTGTACAAAAAAGTGTTGCGAGTTGCTTACCAAACTTTTAAAAGTGATGCCATCACTACTTTTGAAATTCATCCGTATTATTTAAAACAGTTTAACAACCGTTGGTTTTTGATTGGGAATAGACCGGAATTTGAGAATTTGACTAATTTGGCTTTGGATAGAATTGTTTCTTTTGAAGTCGTTAACACTAAATTTGAAAGCTCCGACATTGATTTTAATGAGTATTTTGATGATATCATTGGCGTTTCTATTCCTCCTGAATCTATAGTTTCAAAAATCACTTTGTTTGCTACTCCTAATTTAGCACCTTACATAATGACTAAACCGTTACATGGTTCACAGAAAAAAATTGCTAACAATGAAACTGGTTTTACTTTTTCAATTGAAGTAATTCCAAATCACGAATTGGAAAAATTAATTTTGTCTTTTGGTGAAGGTTTGATAGTGGTGGCTCCTGATTTTTTCAGGGATAAAATCAAGGAACGATTGCAAATGAGTTTAGGGAATTATTAAATAGGGTCTGCTGAGAAAC
>DHXP01000058.1 GCA_002413745.1 Flavobacterium sp. UBA5153
TTAAAAAGATATACCCATTTTTATTGACTCGCCAATTTAATTAACTCTATTTTTTTATTTTCCCCTTTAACATTGTGAATGAATGGGCAGGAAAACTATAGGTAACTTTTTGTCTTTGTGTACTTATTGCTGCCTTTTCGGTAGTGGTGACTTTCTCAGAATTGAAGTCATTTTGCGCTTTAATGTCAGAACCGTTAACTTCAAAGGCACTTAAGTTTCCGTTAAAACTTCCTTCTTGAAGAATAATGTCAGTAGTAATCGCCTTATCTTTATGGCGGTTGACAACAGCAATTGTCACCTCATCTCCATTTAAAGCCACGGATACATCCAAATAAGGAACTTTGCTTTGTTGTGTGGTTTGTTCACCAACTCCAATATTAAATTTCTCTGTATCATAAGTTTCACATTCCACAAATGCGTCAAGTGACGTTCCATGCATATTTTTAGCAAACAACTGAAGAGGAAAATAAATGGTTTGTTTAAACATTCCTGTTTCATTGGTGAATATTGGACCAATTACATTGACTAATTGAGCCATATTAGCCATTTTTACAACGTCGGCGTTACGCACAAATCCATTCAAGAACCCAGCAACCACCAATGCATCCTCAAGGTTATATTTTTCTTCCAATGCTCTTTCCCCTTTTGAGGAAGCGCCTCTTCTTGCCCGATACCACACATTATATTCGTCCCAAGCAATGTATATCGGATCTCTGCCGCCGCGGTCAGAATCTGCCATTTCTCTATTTATCAGACCTTTTATCAGTTTGGTACGTTGCTCCATCACAAGGGGCGTTGACATGAAATTGTAATAGTTGTCATCTGGATTTCCTACATACATGTGTATCGCCAAATAATCCACTACATTTTTCAACTCTTTCAAAACTGTGGCGTTCCATTCGTTAGGGTCTGCACCCGGACGATAATTAGACGACCCTGCGGCAATGAGCTTGATGCTTGGATCCGTCAATTTCATGAGTTTTGCGGCCTCCCTTGCTTTTTTACTGTAGTCCTCTGCACTTAAATGACCCATTTGCCAAAACCCATCCATTTCATTACCCAGGCTCCAATATTTGATATTGTAAGGTTCCGCAAATCCATGTTTTTCTCTCAATTTCGAATAGTATGAATTGCCTTTTACATTGGCATATTCTACCCATCGTTGGGCTTCTTCAATGGTACCTGTTCCCATATTCACCGAAAAATAAGGCTCCGTACCTAGTTTTTTGGCAAAATTCATAAATTCGTTTGTTCCAAATTGATTGGTTTCCAGCCTCGACCAGGCCAGTTCCATTCTCGGTATGCGGTTTGGGCCAACGCCATCCTCCCAGTGGTAGTTAGAAACAAAATTACCGCCAGGATATCTTGTGATTGCCACGCCAAGATCCTTGGCCGCCTTTAACACATCTTTCCTGAAACCGTCTTTGTCAGACAAAGGGGATTTGGGATCATAAATACCGCCATAGACACATCTGCCAAGATGTTCCACAAAGTTTCCATATATCAGGGGACTAATTTCCCCGATGGTTCTATCCGTATCAATTTTGATTTTGGCGTTTTGTGCCGAAACATCCGAGAGTGCTAAAACTATCACAATAGATGTTATAAGTCTTCTGGTTATTTTCATATTAGATTATGTTTTGTGGGTTAAATTCTTTTCTTTTTTTCAACTTCTATAATCGCAAAAAATTATAAGTGTGAAATTTACATTTAGTAAATATATCTAAATAAAAACAATATTCCCTAATTTTTCATCAAAATTTTCAAACCCCTATTTTGCATTAAAACAGAAGCTATTTTGTTATTGAAATGTGGAGGGAGTTCCTATATGAAACCAAGAAACATCACCTTTTTAACTTATTTACAATGTTAAAGGTGAAGTTTTGACAGTGGTGGAAAAAATAATTTTTAAATTTTAAAAAACGAACGGAAATCCCTCCCAAACGCAGAAACGATAATGAAACAATTAAAACCTGCTCCCTTGCAAGCCCATAAAGTTTACAAAAAGCAAAAAGTTATTTTGGTGACTTGTAGTAGATTTTTTATATATTTGAGAAAAATAAAGTCTGACGTTTGTCAGACCAATATATAAGTTAGCCATGATTACAAAAAACCGCAAATAAAACAACCCTTATTTAAACAAAAGAATATGTTTGTAAATCAATTCAAACAACACATTTCAAAATTTTCAACTTCACCATTTTTATTTATTAGGTCAGGTTTTTTAAGGAAATATTTAGGACTCCCAACATGGGAATTATTGCTTATGGAAATATGTGAAGATTTAAAATTAAATAAGCCATATAATTTTTATAAATCAAATGCGGACTCCAAACTTCCAAGAGTTGCATCTATAATTGGCAAAGATTTTAATGAAGTTTGGTGGAGCAGTCCAGATTTTGAAGAAAGTAGAAATCAATTTGAAGCACTTGCTGAAACAAAATTTCTTCTTTGAAATTTGAAGTCGCAAAAAAGATTAACTCAAAAATTGAATTAGTGCAAAATGAAATAATTGATAAAGAATTAAAACTGCTAAAAAAGATTAATCTTGATTTGGTGATGACGGACATTAATATGCCGATAATGGATGGCTATGAAGCCACGCGAAAAATTTGCCAATTCAATAAAGAGTTGATTATTCTTGCCCAAACAGCAAATGGCCTCTCTGAAGACAGGGAAAAAGCAATTGCCTCCGGATGTACTGATTATATTGCAAAACCTATAAAAATAGACTTATTAAAAAGTCTAATACAAAAGTATTTTAATAACTAAATTGATGTCACAAAACAATAAATTATATAAGTTAACAAGTATAAAATTTAATAATATGCAGAACTTCAAATTTTCTTTAAATAGAATAATTTTATTTTTATTATTCTCTATGTCAGCAGTTGCTCAGAGTACCTTGCCCGAAGTTACAATTTCAGATGGCTGGCAATTGCAGGATATCGCAAAAGTTTCGGATAATGGCGAAAAAATATCCAAAATTGATTACCAAACTAATAATTGGTATAAAGCCACAGTACCGGGTACTGTTTTAACTAGTTTGGTTAACAACAACGTTTATCCAGAACCTTTATACGGTGAAAACAATCGTCCGGATAAGATTTCGGAGTATTTATGCAGAACCAATTATTGGTACAATACAAAATTCATGATTCCTAAAAGTTATGATGGGAAAAAAATATGGTTGAATTTTGATGGTATTAACTATGAAGCTAATGTTTGGATTAACGGTAAAAAAGTGGGTCAAATAAAAGGCGCTTTTGCAAGGGGTATTTTTGATATTACGTCTTTTGTTGAAGCTGGTAAAGAAGCTGCTGTTGCCGTTTTAATTACTCCCCAGCCAAATCCGGGTATTTCTCATGAGCATACTATTGCAACTGGCATGGGGAAAAATGGTCTGTATACTTCTTACGATGGACCAACTTTTCTTTGCTCCATTGGATGGGATTGGATTCCTGCAATTAGAGACAGGAATTCTGGAATTTGGCAAAAAGTATTTTTATCTGCAACAGATGCTGTTAAAATAAAAGACCCTTTTGTTGTTACGGACTTAAATTTGCCAGACACCTCTAAAGCAGCCGTAAAAATCGAATCAACTATTGAAAATCTGACCAATAAAGTTCAAAATGGAATTCTTAAAGGAAGTATTGGAAATATTTCATTTCAACAAAATGTTACTATTGCCCCAAATACATCGTCTATTATTACTTTTAATCCTGAGAATTTTAAACAACTAAATCTTAAAAACCCTAGACTTTGGTGGCCTAATGGATATGGTAAACAAAATCTTTACAGACTTAAATTGAGTTTTGAGTTAGACGGAAAAGTTTCTGATTCTCACGAACTTAATTTTGGGGTCCGTGAATATTCCTATTCTGTTCCAAATTCAGAATTTCTTACAGTTTCTGTAAACGGAGTTCCTGTTATTTGTAAAGGTGGTAACTGGGGAATGGATGAGGCAATGAAGAGAGTAACACCTGAAAGATTGGAAGCGCAAATAAAAATGCACCAATTGGCTAATTATACCATGATTAGAAACTGGGTAGGACAAAGCACCAACGAATTGCTTTATGAACTTTGTGATAAATATGGATTAATGATTTGGGATGAATTTTTCCAAGCGAATCCAAGCGACGGTCCAAATCCTGCAGATATTAATTTGTATTTATATAATGTGAAGGAAAAAATTCTTCGTTACAGAAATCATCCAAGTATTGCGGTTTGGTGTGCCAGAAATGAGGGCTTTCCTCCAAAACAAATAGATGATTCATTGAAAGTAATGATGGCAAAATTGGAACCAAGTCGGTTGTATCAGGCAAGTTCCACAGATGGGAAAGGCGTAAGATCGCATGGGCCCTATTCATGGAGAAAACCTGGAGAGTTCTATACTATTGAGGAAGCTTTCAAAACAGAAAGTGGTACAATGTCTATTCCAACATTAGAATCCATACACGGAATGATGCCTCAAAAAGATTGGGAAGTAATAAACGATGATTGGGCGGAACATGATTTTACAAAAGGGGCACAAAAAGGGGATCTCTTTCCTCAAATAATTAACGAAAGATATGGTAAAATCAAAAACCTTGCAGATTTTGTAAGAAAATCACAGTTGGCTAATTATGAGTCTTATAGGTCAATGTATGAGGGGCGTTTTGCCAAACTTTTCAATCCTGTTACAGGTATCCTTACATGGATGAGCCATCCTGCTCAGCCAAGCTTTGTTTGGCAATTGTACCATTATGATTTAGAGCCCAACGCTTCACTGTTTGCGGTTAGAAAAGCGTGCGAGCCAATTCATATTCAGTATAATGAAAAAGTTGGAAATATCCAAATTATTAATGCAACACCTACAGCTCTAACAAAGGCAAAAGTATATGCAGCTATATATAACCTTGATGGAAAATTGATCCAACAATCAGATTCTATGATTGATGCGCTTGAAAGCAGAGCCACTGATTTGCCAGTATTACAAATACCGGATGGTCTTACTTCAGTTTATTTTATCAAGTTAAAATTATTCGATAAAAAAGGAAAATTAATATCTGATAATTTTTACTGGAAAGGATTGTCCTCCCAGCCAGATAACATGCAAGCATTAGATACAATGCCTGTTGTTACCCTTAATGCAACAGCTGTAAAAAGAATTGAAGGAGCAAATTGTTATATTGATTTAACGTTAAGTAATTCATCTGAAAAACCTGCTATAATGACTCATATACAGTTAAGAAAAAACAAATCCAATACAAGAGTATTGCCTGTTTATTATACTGATAATTATGTAAGCCTTTTAGGTGGTGAATCGAAGAAAATAACGATAGAAGCATCATTGAAGGATTTAAATGGTGAGGATCCTTTGGTCTTATTAGATGGACTTAATGTTTCCGTAAAACCGTTAATTTCTGAGGAAGTGTCTGTAAAACTCAATGAGGAAGCACAGGTTAGTTTTTGGCCGGAAACTGGCTTGCCATTTAGTCCCTTTTTTATAGAAGATAAAAAATAGAGTTTATTCATCGTATTTAGATTTAAAAAAACAACCGAAAAACCCTCCCAAAAGCTCATCCCAGATTGAAACAGCAGTGCAGCAATTGAATCCTGCTCCCGCGCAAGCACATAAAGTTTACAAAAAGCAAAAAGTTATTTTGATAATTTGTAGTATATTTTTTATATATTTTAGAGAAATAAAGACCAGCGTTTGTCAGACCAAGCCACACGAATATGGCTGGATTGTGATGATTTTGGCAGACATATATCCAAGTTGGCAGAAAGCTTAAAAAACGGACGAAAAATAAAGTGAAACGAAAAATGTTTGATTTTGTGAATAATCAGAAAGGAAAAACGGAAATTCACGATTGATTTGTGTTAAATATTTTATATTTAGCGTGATTATAGAATATAGATATAACCAAGAACCTGTCATGATTCATTGACGATCAAAAAAAATTAAATAAAATATCAAACAACCATTATACATCCAAACCATGAAAAGAATTATAAATTTACTGATAGTCTCCTCCTTAATGACGTTAAGTTGCCATTCGCAAGGATATTTTAAGAAAGACAAGTTAATCGAAACCGGCGTGTATTATTATCCTGAGGCATGGGATAGCTCGCAGTGGGACAGGGATTTTCAAAATATGGCTGAAATGGGTTTTGAATTTACCCATTTTGCAGAGTTTGCTTGGGCAATGCTCGAGCCTACCGAAGGTCAATATGATTTTAAGTGGCTTGATAAATCCATTGAATTGGCTGCCAAACACGGGCTTAAAGTCATTTTATGTACACCATCCGCTACGCCTCCTGTATGGCTTACAAAGAAATATCCCGAGGTATTGGTCGTGAAAGAAAATGGACAAAAGGCAATGCACGGTACCCGCGAACATTATTCATGGTCAAGCAAAAAATATAGGGAACTGACAGAAAAAATTGTAACCGAAATGGCCAAACGGTATGGCAATGATAAACGTGTATGGGGCTGGCAAATTGACAACGAACCCTCACACTATGGAACCGTAGATTATGGTCCAGAAGTATCATTAAAATTCAGAGAATGGTTACAAAAAAAATACGGAACTATACAAGTACTTAATACTGCATGGGGTACAGCTTTCTGGAGCGGAACCTATTCAGGTTTCGAACAAATTGAAATACCCAATCCGTCACTGCTTATCTCAGGAACGGCAAGTCCACACTCAGTTTTGGATTTCAAGAGGTTTTCGGCCGATGAATGTGCTTCTTTTGTTAGTCTGCAATACAAAACGCTAAAAAACATTATACAAAAAAGCCAATTTGTCACCAGCAACTTTATGCATGGCCATTGGGATGTTGATGTATGGCGTAATGCCGATCTTGATTTTGTAAGCTATACCATGTATCCTGTAGCCGGCTACACAAAAGGCATAGGCAATCAGGGTT
The DNA here is from genome assembly GCA_002413745.1 of Flavobacterium sp. UBA5153. Classification (GTDB taxonomy): domain Bacteria; phylum Bacteroidota; class Bacteroidia; order Flavobacteriales; family Flavobacteriaceae; genus Flavobacterium. The sequence goes on from DHXP01000058.1 coordinate 6,919, forward strand.
TCCGTTTGGGCGACCCATGGCGCATTTCTTTTGCCAATGACATGTTCCGCTCCATCAAAGGAACAACAGGCGTAATGGAATTACAGCCAGGTCAGGTTAACTGGGGATCGTATAACCCTCAACCCTATCCCGGTGCCGTTAGGGCATGGCTTTGGAACGCTTTCGCAGGCGACCTGAGTTTTGTTTGTTCCTATCGCTACAGACAACCCCTGTTTGGCGGCGAACAATACCATTATGGAATGGTTGGCACCGATGGCGTTACACCTTCCTCAGGTGGTTTAGAATATAGTCAGTTTATGTCTGAAATAAAAGTTTTACGCAAACTTTACAATCCATCTGCAATTGCACCTGCCGAGTATTCAGATCGAAAAGCTGCCATCTTGTATAATATCGATAATCTATGGAATACCGATGGTCAGAAGCAAACCAATCAATGGAGTTATGAGAAACACTTGACAAAATATTACAATGCTTTGACCTCGCTTACTATTCCAATCGATTTTACTTCTGAAGAGCGGGATTTCTCGAAATATAAAGTTTTGCTTTTGCCCGCATATCAACTTGTTGATGATTCGTTAATTTTAAAACTAACGAAATATGTAAATGAGGGCGGCAATTTGGTTTTAACTGCCCGGACAGGTCAAAAGGACCGAAATGGCAAACTGTTTCAGGATAAATGGGCGGCAAAGATTTGGCCACTTATTGGAGCCAAAGTTAAAATGTATGATGTATTACCCGACGATATTTATGCAGAAGTATTGATGAACAATGAAAAATACCTTTGGAATAATTGGGCAGACATTCTCGAAAGTGATCCAAAAACAGAAGTTTGGGCTAGTTATAACGACCAGTTTTATAAAGGAGCTGCTGCAGTAATAAACCGAAAATTAGGGAAAGGCTCCGTAACTTACATAGGCGCAGATTCAGACGATGGCCGCCTTGAAAAAGAGGTGCTTTCCAGACTTTACAATTCAATAGGTATTACCACAGAGCCTTTACCGGAAGGAGTGGTTAAGGTTTGGCGCAGTGGTTTCTGGATTGCGATTAATTATAGCAGCCAACCAGTAAAGATTGAAATTCCTGCAAATGCGACCATTATTATTGGTGAAAATTCAACACTTCAACCGGCCGATGTGCTCGTTTGGAAAGATTAGCTGAAATTTCGAATAGATTTATTTACATTGTTGTCCGATAAAAAAAGTTAAACCTTGTCACATATCAATAAATATAGTCCCTACGGGACATTTATAGATGGTGGGGCTTAATTCTTTTTCTCCATTGCAAGCACCTAAGGTTTATAAAAAGTAAAAAGTTGTTTTGATGACTTGTAGTATATTTTTTATATATTTAAGAGAAATAAAGAGGGAAGTTTATCAGATATAATATATACAAGTCAGCAGTAACTTGAACAAATAAAATTTAATTAATAACAAATAAAAAAATGAAAGCACTTGTATTTAATGGCGATCACAATATCGCTCTGGAAGAAAAACCGATGCCAAAAATTTTAAAACCTACAGATGCTATCGTTAAGGTTTTAAAAACAACGATCTGCGGGACTGACTTAGGAATATACAAAGGTAAAAATCCTGAAATAGCCAAAGGAAGAATTTTAGGACATGAAGGCATTGGAATTATTGAAGAGGTTGGCGAAAGCGTAACTCAGTACAAAAAAGGAGACAAAGTAATCATCTCCTGCATCACCTCTTGTGGATCTTGCGAGTATTGCAAAAAACAATTATACTCTCATTGCAAAGATGGCGGCTGGATATTGGGTTATATGATAGATGGAGTTCAAGCAGAATATGTCCGTATTCCCCATGCCGATAACAGCTTATTTAAAATTCCTGCAACAATTGATGACGAAGTTGCTGTTCTGCTAAGTGACATTCTGCCAACAGGTCACGAAATAGGTGTGCAATACGGAAACGTAAAACCAGGCGACACGATTGCTATTGTTGGCGCCGGTCCTGTCGGCATGTCCGTGTTATTAACTTCACAATTCTATTCTCCCTCAATAATTATTGCGATTGATACGGATGAAAATAGATTAAAACTGGCTAAAGAATTAGGAGCTACACATACCATTAATCCTGCTGCCGAAAATGTTATTGATGCTATTAAGAAAATTTCAGAAGAAGGCGTAGATGTTGCTATTGAGGCTGTTGGAATTCCGGCAACTTGGAATATTTGTCAGGAAATAGTAAAACCAGGAGGACATCTTGCAAATGTAGGGGTACATGGTGTAAAAGTTGATTTTGAAATACAAAAATTGTGGATTAAAAACCTTACTATTACCACCGGATTAGTAAACACTAATACCACACCAATGCTAATTAAAGCAGTATCAGCAAATAAATTTGACTTAAAAAAAATGATTACGCATCGCTTTCCTCTTTCTGAAATTGAAAAAGCATATCAAGTATTTTTGAATGGCTCTAAAGAAAAAGCTATGAAAATTATTATCAATACCTAACAGAAATATAATTAAAATTCATTCTATGCCTATTAAAATATAAAACAAACTACTGCTAACACAGTATCTAAAAATAGCAGATTAAGTACAGGCTTGACGACTGGTCTTTTTCTGCTATTTTTATTTTAAAACCGAAAGTTAAGCATCCATAAACCTGCTGCTTTTTTAATACCAACCGTTATGGTTTTCATCGCTCTTTTGTAGCCCATGTACCACTCACACCCATCAAGTACATATAAAGCAAAAAAATCCGCTTCACGGGGGATTTAATTTTTTAAAAAACAAGAAGATTAAACCTCTAGAACGCTGTTCTCTGTACCTGCAAAATCGTTCCAACGGTAGCCATCAGCTTGTGGCTCGTTTACGAAATTACCGTCAATGACATATTTAAACTCGTAAGAAGCCTCTTTCTGCAAATCAAAAACGCCTTTGAATGTACCGTTTTTTAATTTTGATAATTCGCCTTATTTTTGATCCCAATTATTGAAATCCCCAACAACTGAAGCCGTATCGGCTTCTTTTGCTTCTACAGAAAATGTAACTTTACAAACTGGTTTCGTTTTTACAAATTGTTTTTTAACTGACATAACTGTTTCATTTTTAGAATTATGAAACAAAGAAAACAAATTCATTTGGACATTCAATACAAAGGATGAAGTTTTAAGACTATGGCAAAAACTTCCTTAATTTTTAAGTGTATTCCTAATTTATATTATCTAAAATTTTAAATCCCGAAACAGAAAATGTTTTCTTGTCAAATAATACCGCATCATAATAGTGACTTTTCAAAATAAATTTTATCTTTATACACTAAATTTCTCTTAATGGAAAAAGAACAACATGAGCAATATGAATATGCCAGAAAAAGATTAAACCAAAAAAAAGAACTCTATTTTCATTTTGTTTTATTCCTCCTTGGAAGTTTATTTTTAGCCATTGCCAATCATTTTTTAGTTTTTGGATACGATTCAAATTGGTCCATTTGGGTAATAACAGTTTGGTTTTTCCTGTTTATTCTCCATTTCATAAAGATATATATTACTGATCGCTTTATGAATAAAAACTGGGAAAGAGAACAAATCGATCGGCTTGTTGCCCAACAACAAAAAAAAATAGCCCAATTGCAGACACAGGCAGACGAAGATTCCTCCATCAAACCTCAATAGAAAATGATAATCATGATTGCGGCAGTAGCCGAAAATAATGCGCTAGGAAAAAACAACGATTTACTTTGGCATTTGCCCAATGATTTCAGGCGTTTCAAGGAAGTTACCTCTGGCCATCATATCATAATGGGAAGAAAAACCTTTGAAAGTTTTCCGAAACCCTTACCCAACAGGACTCATGTAATTATTAGTCGACAAGAAAACTTCGAGCCTGAGGGATGCATTGTTGTTCAAGATTTAGAAAAAGCCATAGCCATTTGTCCAGCAGACAAAAACATATTTATTATAGGTGGTGGTGAAATTTACAAACAATATATCCATTTGGCCGATCAGCTTGATATTACCCGGGTTCATAATTCGTTTGAAGCCGATGTTTATTTTCCGGAAATAGACCCAAGCATTTGGGAATTATCCGCGGAGACATTTCATCCAAAAGACGAAAAACACCTTTTCGATTTTACTTTTCAAACATTTGTTCGAAAAAAATAAAATCCATTATCCAAAAATCTAATTTACCTTTGCCCCAAATTTTAGAAAATGTCAAAAAACATAACACCCTATAAAAATTCAACATTAAGCAAGAAGGAACAAGTGGCACAAATGTTCGACACCATTTCCGGAAATTACGACCATCTTAACCGAGTTATTTCTTTCGGCATAGATGTAAAATGGCGCAAAAAAGTGTTGGGAATTGTTGCCAAATCCAACCCAAAAACAATTCTGGACATCGCGACCGGAACGGGTGATTTAGCTATTTTGATGGCACAAACTAATGCCAAAAAAATTATTGGATTGGACATTTCGGCCGGAATGCTCGAAGTGGGAAAAAGAAAAATTATCGAAAAAAACTTGTCCAATACCATAGAAATGGTTTTGGCCGATTCAGAAAATATGCCTTTCGAGGACAACTATTTTGATGCTATCACGGTGGCTTTTGGAGTTAGAAATTTTGAGAATTTGGAAAAAGGATTGACGGAAATCTTAAGAGTATTGAAACCAAATGGAGTATTTGTGATTCTTGAAACTTCAGTGCCTGAAAAAACGCCCTACAAACAAGGCTATACTTTTTACAGTGAAAACATACTGCCAATTATAGGAAAATTATTCTCGAAAGACGATGTTGCCTATGGTTATTTATCCGAATCGGCAGCTGCTTTCCCTTATGGCGAAGCATTGAACAATATTTTGAAAAAAATTGGGTTTATAGATGTAGTTGCAATGCCGCAAACATTTGGCGTGGCTACAATTTATTCGGCATCCAAAAAATAACATGAAAAAAACTGTTGTCTTAATTTTATTCGCCTTGGCCATAAAGGGACACGCTCAATTTACTAAAAGCATGTTTAGTAAAGATCCTATTATCAATCTGGAAAATTTTCAAAAACAAAAACTTTATTTTGGTTTTTATTTGGGGTTTAATTCATACGATTTCAAAATAGATTACAAAACCGTTGGTCCGGACATACTCGTAAAAAAAACCACGGGTTTCAATGTGGGACTTGTCGCTGATTTGAAGCTTCAAGAATATATAAGTTTACGTTTTGAACCCGGTCTGTACTACACAAAAAGGGATTTATATTACCCAACAAGTTATTTCCCAACAGAACCCACGCTTACGGATAAACTTAGAGAAGTAAACAGCACTTATCTCCACTTTCCCTTATTAGTGAAATTTTCCTCTCTAAGGACAGGAAATATTCGTCCCTATTTGTTAGGCGGTGTATCGGCAACATTGAATTTGTCGAGCAATTCAAAATCGCAAGACGATAATTTACAGAATCGATTTAGGGTAAAACCATGGACTACAAATTATGAATTTGGTTTTGGCGTCGATCTTTTTTCGGAATACTTCATATTTTCCCCTTCCATAAGAGGCGTTTTTGGGATTAATGATGAGTTAATTCGCGATAAAGACCCCAACAGTCCTTGGACAAGCAATATCGAATCACTAAAAACCAGGGCAGTTTTTATCAATTTTACTTTTCACTAAAGAACTAAAAATTGTTTCTTCTAAACTCGCTTAGAACAATAGCCGTGGCAGTTGCCACATTAAGGCTTTCCGTTTTTTGAAGATTTCCAAAACGAGGAATCGCAAGCTTGTTTTTAGTTAATTTTTCAAGTTCTGGAGAAATTCCATTGGCTTCATTTCCCATAATAATAATCCCTTCTTGAGGCAATATGGATTTATAAATGTTCTTTCCATCCATAAAAGTACCAAAAACGGGTAATTTGGTCTGGGCAATAAAAGAAGCCAAATCAATATAGTTTACGTTGACCCTGGCAATGGAACCCATTGTGGCCTGAACCACTTTTGGATTGTAAATATCAACCGTCTCCTTTGAACATAGTAACTGGTCAATGCCAAACCAGTCGCACAATCGCAAAATCGTCCCCAGATTTCCTGGATCACGGATAGAATCAAGGGCAAGAATTAATCCCGTTTCGATGATTTTTTTCTCGACCGGGATTTTAAAAACCGCCAAACACGTATTTGGTGTTGCCAATGCGCTGATTTTTTTTAAATCATTTTCGTGAATTAGTGTTTTCTTGTCATTCGGGACATCCTCAAAATCGTCTTGGGTCGTATACAAATGAACCAATTCAAAATTTGATTCCACCAATTCTTGAATTACCTTTATGCCTTCGGCAAAAAACAATTGATGGGCAAATCGATATTTTTTTTGCTGTAAACCCGTTATAAGTTTTATTTGGTTTTTACTAACCATAAAATAATGTACTTTTGAATTAAATATTTCTGAACACTTGAAAAAGATTAGCACAAAAATAGCAGCATTTATTCTAATTGCAACTATAATCTCGGCATGTAATACCGTGAAAAGAGTTCCAGAGGGAAAACACCTTCTTGTTAAAAACGAAATTTTGGTAAATGATAAAGCCGTCAAGAACGAAATTGTCATTAATCAATTGTACCAAAAACCAAACAGTTCCATTCTGGGCTATCGTTTGCGACTGAATTTGTTTAATCTGGCCAACCCAAATCCGGACTCCACCTATCGGGCCAAGTTTGTAAATAATCCTGGAAAGTATGAAAGAAAATCAAAATGGCTGTCGGCAAAACAAGTCGACAGGCTTGGGAAATCTTTTTGGTATCACGGCATTCATGATTTCTTAAAAAAAACTGGGGAACCTCCCGTGATTGTTGACACAGTGAAAACTGCCAAGTCAGTATTTCGATTAAAATACTATTATTTTAATGACGGTTTTTTTAATGTAAATGCCAGCTACAAATTAGATACTTTAAGCCCGAAAAAAATCAAAATAAAATATGCCGTCACTACCGGAAATCCCTATTTACTGGATTCAATAAAAACAACCATTCATACTCCGGCATTAGATTCCTTGTTTCAAACAAACAAATCGAACACCCTGATAAAATCAGGAAAACAATATAAAACGGAAGATTTTGAGAATGAAAAAAATAGAATTACCACTCATTTCAGAAACAATGGCGTTTATCATTTTCAACCCAATTATGTGACTTTTGACATTGACACCATTAACGGAAAAAACAAAGCAAATGTAAATTTAACGATAAATGATTATTCCTACCAAGAGAACGATACCACTAAAACAGAACCTTTCAAAATATATAAAATAAGCGATGTGAATATTTACACCGATTATTCGAACACTAATAACGATTTAAACATTACTGACAGCACCACTTATAACAATTTCCATTTGTACAGCCATAGCAAGCTAAAATACAGGCCACGAGCAATAACCGATGCCGTTTTTATAACAAAAGGAAGTTTGTTTGCAGATAATAAAACTGTTTTAACAACGCGCTATTTGAATAATCTCAAAATTTTCAGCTACCCAACCATACAATATGAGATAGACAAAAGAGACACTACGGCTCATTCATTAATCGCAAAAGTGTATTTGACCCCTAGAAAAAGATACAGTTTTGGAACCTCATTCGATGTGACCCATTCTAACATACAAGACATTGGGATTGCATTAAGTATTTCCGAAACTATCAGAAATGTGTTTAGTGGAGCCGAAACATTAGAAGTTTCGGGACGTGGAAACATTGGATCCTCAAAAGATTTGGCAAACCCCAAAAACAATTTCTTTAATGTTTCAGAATATGGAATTGATTTAAAACTAAATATTCCGAGGATTTTTATGCCTTTCCCCACAGAAAGAATCATTCCCAAAAGTATGATTCCCTCGACACTTATTGCTGTGGGCTTTGCAACGCAAAAAAATATTGGGTTGGACAAAGAGAATTTTACCGGGGCATTCTCTTATAATTGGACCCCAAAAAAGAACAACACGGCTCGTCTTGATCTTTTTAATGTACAATTTGTACGAAATCTAAATCCTCAAAATTATTTTCATGTTTATGGTTCATCATACAAAGCTTTGAATGAAATAGGAAAGGCTTATAATCTAAACCCATCCTATTTTAACGAAAATGGCGATTTAAAAATTGAGGAAGGAACATCTGGTTTTACCAATGATGTTTTGGCAGGCAACACATCCTTGACGCCCGCAGACAAAAATTATGCAACCGTAAAAAGCAATGAAGAACGAAGAGTCAGGCTCACCGAGAATGATTTTATCCTAGCCTCCAGTTATACATTCACAAAAACAACTAAGGCAGATTTACAAGACAATACCTTTTATCTTTTCAAAACAAAAATTGAATCCGCCGGTTCTCTTTTATCATTAATTTCAAATGCTACAGGCTTGCCCAAAAACCAAAAAGGCAATTATGAGATTTTTAATCTAGAATATTCAGAATATATAAAAACAGAATTTGATTACATCAAGCATTGGGATTTAACTAAAGAAAAGGTGTTTGCCGTTAGAACTTTTTTCGGCATTGCCATCCCATTTGGGAACTCTAACAACATTCCTTTTTCGAGAAGTTATTTTTCTGGCGGATCAAATGACAATAGGGCATGGCAACCCTATAGTTTAGGCCCTGGAAGCAGCGGCGCCGTAAACGATTTCAATGAGGCAAATATGAAAATCGCATTAAGCGGGGAATTTAGATTTAAAATATTAGGTGCTTTCAAAGGTGCCCTATTTGCCGATGCGGGCAATATTTGGAATGTAATGGATAACGTAACCGATGAAAAATCAACTTTTAAAAACTTGAGAGATTTAAAAGAAATTGCATTAGGGTCAGGATTTGGCCTTAGATATGACTTAAGTTTTTTTGTTATCCGATTTGATTTTGGTTTTAAAACCTACAATCCAGCAAATGAAATCAACAGGCGGTGGTTTCATGAATACAATTTTGGACACTCCGTTTTAAATTTTGGAATAAATTATCCATTCTAATGCTAATTAATTCTTATTTTTGCAAACTAAAAAACAATTAAAAAAAATTACGATGGCACATAATATTAAACCGGGCGTAGCTACAGGAGATCAAGTTCAAGAAATTTTCAAATACGCAAAAGAAAAAGGGTTTGCACTTCCTGCAGTAAATGTTACGGGATCAAACACTATAAACGGCGTTCTTGAAACTGCTGCAAAATTGAATGCACCGGTTATTATCCAATTTTCAAATGGAGGAGCACAATTTAATGCTGGAAAAGGACTTTCGAATGCCAATGAAAAAGCAGCGATTGCAGGTGCAATTGCAGGAGCTTTGCATATTCATACATTGGCAGTTGCTTATGGTGCAACCGTGATTTTACACACGGACCATTGTGCAAAAAAATTATTGCCTTGGATTGACGGTTTATTAGACGCATCCGAAAAACATTTTACCGCAACTGGAAAACCATTATTCTCTTCACACATGATCGATTTGTCTGAAGAACCAATTGAAGAAAACATCGAGATTTGCAAAGGCTATTTGACAAGAATGAGCAAAATGGGAATGACATTAGAAATCGAACTTGGAATCACCGGTGGCGAAGAAGATGGCGTTGACAATTCTGACATTGATAGCTCAAAATTATACACACAACCTTCTGAAGTTTCTTATGCCTACGAAGAATTATTAAAAGTAAGCCCAAGATTTACAATTGCAGCTTCTTTTGGAAATGTTCACGGCGTTTACAAACCAGGAAACGTAAAACTAACTCCAAAAATCTTGAAAAATTCCCAAGATTATGTTCAAAACAAATTCAAAACAGGACCAAACCCAGTTGATTTTGTTTTTCACGGTGGTTCAGGTTCTACATTAGAAGAAATCAGGGAAGGTATTAGTTATGGTGTTGTAAAAATGAACATTGATACTGACTTGCAATTTGCATTTGCTGAAGGTATTCGTGACTTTATGGTAGACAATATTGAATACCTAAAAACTCAAATTGGAAATCCAACTGGTGCTGATGCTCCTAACAAAAAATATTACGATCCAAGAAAATGGTTGCGTGAAGGTGAAGTTACTTTCAACGCAAGACTGGAACAAGCATTTGCAGATTTAAATAATGTGAATACTTTGTAAATAGTTTAAAGTTTAGAGTTTAAAGTTGCTCACGTTAACTTTAAACCTTAAACCTTAAACCAAATAAACAAAAAAAATATGGCTTGGTTTAAAAGAACAGTAAAAGGAATTACAACGGCTACCGAAGACAAAATGGATGTCCCAAAAGGACTTTGGTACAAATCTCCTACCGGAAAAGTTATTGATGCCGATGAACTGGCACGCAACTTATACGTAAGTCCAGAGGATGATTTTCACGTTAGAATTGGCAGCAAGGAATATTTCGAAATATTGTTCGACAATAATGAATTCATGGAGTTGGATGCAAAAATGACTTCGAAAGACACATTGCATTTTGTGGACACCAAAAAATATTCGGATCGTTTGAAAGACACTATGGCCAAGACCAAATTGAATGATGCGGTTCGAACAGGAGTTGGAAAATCAAAAGGAAAAGATTTGGTGGTTTGCTGTATGGATTTTGCCTTCATTGGCGGTTCAATAGGTGGAGTTGTGGGCGAAAAAATTGCCCGTGGCATTGACCATTCCATCAAAAACAACATTCCATTTGTAATGATTTCAAAATCAGGTGGGGCCAGAATGATGGAGGCGGCCTATTCATTGATGCAATTGGCAAAAACCTCTGTTAAATTGGCTCAGTTAGCCGAAGCAAAAATTCCTTATATTTCGCTATGTACTGATCCAACAACTGGAGGAACAACAGCTTCCTACGCGATGCTTGGCGATATCAACATTTCTGAACCCGGGGCATTAATAGGTTTTGCTGGTCCAAGAGTCGTGAAAGACACCACCGGAAAAGATTTGCCGGAAGGTTTTCAAACGGCAGAATTTGTTCTCGAACACGGTTTTCTGGATTTTATCACACCGAGAAAAGAACTGAAAGACACCATCAATTTGTATATCGATTTGATACAGAATATTGATATTAGATAAATGAAAATCCCGAGATAATCGGGATTTTTTATGAGTTGTCTTGTCCAAACAAATTTTATTCTACATCTGTTTAATCAATGAAATTGCCTTCTCTAAATTATAAGCTCCATCAATCGCATTTTTATCAAAAATCATCATATAATTGTAATTAGAACCCGAAAGCCGAGCCCAAGATTTTCCTAACCTCAACTTTGCCGCAGTATCAGGATTATTCAAATGGGAACCTTTGGTTTCAACAACGATTACTTTATTGGTTTTGGTAACCAAAATAAAATCGGGATAATGATTGGATTTATAACCATTCAAGGCAAAACCCTTACCTCTTCCTAAATTGCGATGCCAAAAAGCAATATTTGATGAGCTGGAAATTTCCAAAATAAATTGTTCTTCTAACCCATTCATATCGCCTTCGTGAACGTACAACGAATTTCCAATGTCATTTCCAATTCTTGTCGGAATTATGGCTGTTTCAAATTTCCAATTGGGTTCCGTTTTAATTTTAGGAATTTCGAGCCAATCATTAAACTTCTCTTCTGCATAAATATCAGCTAATTGATTAATTTTTTCCTTAATCGAATCGGAATATGTCAGTTTATATTGATTGAAATCAATCAACTCTTGTGCAGACATATTCTCCAAAATTCTATTGACGTATTTCTTAATTTCATTATCGGCAATGGGTGGTAATTTATCAATTTGCTTGACTGCAAAATGCGCTAAATCTTTAATTTGTCCTTCTTTAGGTTTGGCTAAAATGTATTCCGTCATTTTTTCCTGAACCACATTTTCTATTTTGAACGAAACCATTTTATAACCGCCGTCATTCGTTTTTTCAGTATCAATTTTATATAAATCCGAAGAAATACTTTTGAAAGGAATTTGAATGTCTTTATCTGAAAGTTTAAAATCTTTCAGAAGATTAACTCGGTCTAACAATTGCGTGTCGCCTTGTTCCATCAAAAGAAATTCATTTTGAGGAACTTCAACTACAAATTTTGGTAATACAATTTCCTGTGCTTGTTTTGCAACACTTTCACGCATTTTATATTGTTTCACTTTCATACCCACTTCTGAATAAATTTGTTGAACTGTATTTGAATTTTCTTGATTGGCAATCATTTTTTGAAATTCCTCATTCTGTGCAATAGCTAATTCTTCTATTTCAAAAACCGTTGTGTTTACATTTTGACTTATTTCATTAGGATTGAAATGAATTTTTTGAACATCAATATTATTTTCTTCAACAACTTCTATTTGCTCCGGAAAAAGAAAATTATCCAATGTTTCTTGCTTTGCTTCCTCTTTTATAGTTTCGGGCATACTATCTTTTTCTCGATAATCTTTTTCACTAAATCCTGATTGTTGCAACCCTTTTATAATATTCTGTAAAGTGTTTTGAAACTTAACCGATGCAGTAATTACATACGATAAATTCAACATTGTGCTATTGTGTTTCATCACATAGGGCTGACGCAAAACACGACCCAAAATCTGGGTGACATCCACTTCCGAAGATTTATCAGCCAAGGAAGCCAAGATATAAGCAAACGGACAATCCCAACCTTCTTTCAAGGCATTGATGGTGATAATGTAACGAACTGGACAATCCCTGCTCATTAAATCCTCATTTTTCAACTCATCTTTATTGGCAGTTTTAATTTTGATTTGCTCTTCTGGAATTCCAACAGCAATCAATTGGGCTTTCAATTTATCAAAAGTCGTATTGTCTTCTTTCCCTTTAGGTTGGGCTTGAAAAAGAACTATTGGGCGAATGTATTTTCCACCGTTTTCTTCGAGAATTTTAGCTTCGGTTTCCAATTTATTTTGCAAATGCAACGCACTTTCTATAACACCTTCTATATTTTGATGATTGTAAACTATGACTGGCAACTTGACCATGTGTTCTTTTTTGAGTTCAATGGCAGAAACCAAACTCACAATATTGGCATTTTGTTTGGGAGTTGCGGTCAAATCTAAAATGAAGCTTGGATTAAGATTATTCAACATTTCGACACTCAAATCACTTTCGGCATTGTGACTTTCGTCAACAACCAAAATTGGATTTAAACTTCTAATAACATTGATTAACGCTTCTTTTTCTGTACCTTCTAAAACAATTGCATCATCAATAGAATCGGAGAAACTGGATAAATTAGAATTTTGCTCATTAAATTTTCTGTCCTCTTTGTTTTTGGCTCTTATGGAAGCAAAATTCACAACCATAATACTCAATTGTTCTTGAACTGATGATGGATTGAAATTGGCACCTTGCAACAAATCCCGTTTTTCATACACCTGAACTCTGTTGTTGAACAAGGAATTTAATTTCTGACAATACGGATGATCGGGATTGGAAAGATTTCGTACGGTTTGGTCTAACAAATTACTCCAAGGCACCAGCCAAACCACCGCTCTTGCTTTTGTGTCCGGCATTGCGTCAAAAATAGTTTTCAGCGCATTGCAGGCAATAAAGGTTTTCCCTCCAGCAGTTGGTACTTTTATACTCAAATGCACTGCATTTGGAACGGTATTCTGATAAGGACGCATTCCTTCGCCAGTTATTGGATTATAGAAACCCACTTTTTCCTGCCAAAAAGAATTAAAAGCTTTATCCGCTTTTTTATGGTTTTGCAAATACTCGAAATAAAGTTGCAAATCATCTATGACTTGCTTTTGATAGGTTTTTAGTTCCATAGTTTATTTGTTCAACTTTGTCAAAGTTCAAAACTTTGACAAAGCTTTTTAAAAACGGGTTATGTCGCGAGGAATTTTCTTGAATTCAATATTTTTTTCTCTCATAAAAGTTTCTGGCAACAAACAATTATCAGCATAAATAATATAACGTTCGGCTTTTTGTTGCACATATTGGGCTAAGGAATCATAATCCAGCGTGGTTAAATTATCTTTTTCGTAGATGAAATAATAACTGGTGTCGTTATAAATTCCTAAAAATGGGGAAGTCAATTTTTGAATTGTATATGGAATTCGAGTTTCAGTAAACCAAACATATTCTCTTATTTTTTCTATGCCAACGGTTTCGTTTAAGTTATTGTTTTCATCAAAAAGTGGTTCACCTAATGTGTAATAATCAAAACTTCCTCCTGTTGCTTCTTTATCTGCATAACCATTGATTACCCTTTTGACGCGTTCGGCAGTAATGGTTTCGGCATAATCTTCCATTTCAATTAAAATGAATTTACGATTGCCACCGTCTTGCTTGTTTAGGTTTAAAACTGCGTGTGCTGTTGTTCCTGAACCTGCGAAGCTGTCTAGGATTATGGAGTTTTTGTCTGTTATTAAATCAACGAGATATTGAACTAATTCAACTGGTTTTGGAAAATCAAAAATTTGTTCATTAAAAATACTTTGCAAATTAGTACTTCCATTTTTTGTACTGGCTATTTCTTTTAAAACTGTGGGAGGATTTATAACACTTCTCTCTTTTTCGTAACGCAATATTCCATTTTTATTAAAATAAAAATTGGTAACAAGTTGTCCTTTACTATCAAATGTTATTTGGTTATTAAACCAAGATATCATTTGATTTTTTTGTGCAAAACCTGCACTTAAAACAACTTCTTCTTTTAATTTTCCATCTTTGGCAATCATCCTACCATTAACAATTGTAGTTTTTTCGGAACCACCCCAAGTTTCAAACAACTCATAATCATCGGGAGCATCCCATCTTGTTCCTGATGGAAATGTAAATTCAACTGATGGATTCTTAAATGATATTTTTTTTAATGCAGAATGTTCAATTATACCTTCTCCTCCTCTGAAATTTGGCACTAAATCTTTGTTTTTAAAATAAGATAAAATATATTCGTGAGCTCTAACAAAGTGTCCTGCTTGTGTACCAGTTCCTAAATCCCATATTAAATTTGCAATTATATTTTTATGACCAAATATCTCATCCAACATTAGTTTCAAATTAGCTTGTTCATTATCATCAATAGAAATAAAAATCGCTCCTTCTTTAGCCAATAATTTGTGAAGCAATTTCAATCGTGGATACATCATACACAACCATTTGTCGTGCCGTGTTAAGTCTTCGCTTTCTTTGCCAACAACTTTTCCTAACCATTTTTTAATTTTTGGAGAATTGACATTGTCATTGTACACCCAACTTTCGTTTCCGGTGTTGTATGGCGGATCGATGTAAATACAGTTTACTTTGCCTTCATATTTGGGTAATAATGATTTAAGCGCTTCGAGATTATCCCCATTAATGATGAGATTTCTAGAATCAGCAGAAGAATCAGTTTTTCCATTTTCATAAAAACCATATTCGTGATTTAATACTTTGTAAGGAACTTCTTGATGATGATTGATAATTTTATCTTTCCCAATCCAATGTAGTGTAGGCATTTATTTTTTAGTTTGCCCAAATATAGAAGTTTCGGATAAAACTCCGAATGATAAAATCATTTATTTTCTTTTTGATGGTTTTATTTGTTTTGTGCAAACACAGCTAGACAATATAAAGGAAACCTTAACTAAAAGAATCTATATTCTCTTTATGGAAAAATATAAAGGGAATAAACTTCAGTTTGCAAAAAAAGTAGGTTGTGATGAAAAAACAATCCGCTTAATTTTTGATAAAAATCAAGGTATGACAATGAATTTATTTTTTAAAATTGCTTCAGCTCTTGAAACAGAACCTTATGAATTAATCAAAGATTTAAAAATCACTAAATAAAACGTACATTTGCAGTCCTTTAACAAATAATATTGAAATATTTCTTTATATTTACCTATGTTTAGACGAATAAATAACGATAAAATCGGCAATGTTTTAAACTATTTTGCCTCACAGATAGAGTATTTATCTATGACAAAAACGTTGAAACTGCTCTACATTCTTGACGAAACTTCCATCAAGGAAACAGGCGTGCCAGTAACTTGGCTAGATTATAAAGTTTGGGAAAAAGGCCCGGTTGCCATTGATGTTTATAATGAAATCACAAAACAAGAAACTTTCAATTATCAAGGTAAAGAATTGTCATTGCTACAATCGGTTCAATTAGAGAAAAAATTCAACGCTGATAGAAATTCAGAAGAAATTTTCTTGAAACCGAATGGCAATTTCGACGAAACCATTTTCAATAGATATGAATTAAAGCTATTAGAGACAGTTGTTTTTAAATATGGAAATTGGAATGCAAATGAATTAATTGAATTCTTGCACGAGGAAGGTTCGCTTTGGCATAAAATGGTTTCTAAACACGATTTGAAAAATCATTTCAAGAAAATAAGTAAAATTACTAATCACTCTATTGAATTTAATGACTTGTTGCAAGACAGTCCTATTTTACAAATGGCTGCAAAATCTTCTTTTGAAGCCTTATCCTTCCAAGAAAGCATTAATTAGTTTTTATGCTGGACGAAATCTTACAACAAGGACATTTATTGCTAATTGAGGATTATCAGTTTCAAGACGGAAACGGCAGTAAAGACAAATTCTTGATTGTAATTAATCGTAACGATG
Source organism: Flavobacterium sp. UBA5153 (assembly GCA_002413745.1). Taxonomy (GTDB): domain Bacteria; phylum Bacteroidota; class Bacteroidia; order Flavobacteriales; family Flavobacteriaceae; genus Flavobacterium. Next base: position 23,421 of record DHXP01000058.1, read on the forward strand.
AATTTGCTTATATCATTCATACTTTAACCACTTCACAAAACAAATTGAATTTGCCATCAGACCATTATGGCTGTTTAGTTGCCGGAAACATCCCGTATTTTTTTGTTCAAAAGGATACTGCATTAGGTGAAAATAAATTCAGTTTTGATAAAGACACTTTTATATTTTTCAGAAATAATATTCGTAAAGAAAATCTATCTTCTTTTCTGAAATATAACGAAAACAATATTGTTCTAAAAGAAAAATTGCCTAATGTTTTTTTGAAAAGACTTTTGAAATGTATGCTGAAATCAGATTTTATCGACCTGAATATTGAAAGTGAATTGATTAAAATAAAGGATGAACTTTAGTTTTGCAACTGCGACTGCAAACTGAACACTGCAAACTGAACACTACATCCCCGTTCTAATCGCCTCCACGGGATCTAATTTTGAGGCAGCAATAGCAGGAAGAATTCCCGAAATCAATCCAATTACCGCGGCCAACCCAGTTCCTAAAACAATATTGCCAATTCCCAGAACGAATTCAAAATCCAAAGCTTTAGTCAAAATAAGCGCAATTCCCCAAACCATAAACAACCCAATTATTCCTCCAATCACGGAAAGAATAATCGCTTCAAACAGGAATTGAAATAATATAAATTTGTTTTTGGCTCCCAATGATTTTTGGATTCCTATCAAATTTGTTCTTTCTTTAACGGAAACAAACATAATATTGGCAATGCCAAAACCACCAACAAGAAGTGAAAAACCGCTAATTATCCAGCCTACAAGGTTCATTTGGGAAATAATTCCGTCTATTAAATCCGTGAATCCCGAGAAAACATTAATGAAGAAATTATCGATATTTCCCGATTTCAAACCTCTAAAATTTCTCAATTTCTGGGAGATTTCGGCTTTATACGCTTCCATATCAATCCCTTTTTGAGGTTTTAAAATGATAACATTTACCAATGCCTTATTATTGTCGCCATACAATTGCCTAACAAAATTAACGGGAATAAAAGCCGAACTGTCGTTGCTGTTTCCAAATAATCCGGCACCCTGTTTTTTCAAAACCCCAATAACCAAAAATTTCTGTCCGTACAAACGCACTTTTTTACCAATTGGCTCTGCGTCTCCAAATAATGATTTTGCAATTTCATCCCCTATAACCACCACAGGCGCAGCAGAATTTGCTTCGGATTCACTGTAAAATCTTCCTTCCTCGAACTCCAAGCCTTGAATATCTATAAATTCGTGGGAAACGGGAACAATATTGATGTCGCTAACTGTTTTTGATTCGTATTTGATGGATTCCCTTTTGGTGAAAATTTGATAGCCCATTTGGTCGGTATTGGTCATTGCGCCTTTCAAATAAACATATTCGCCATATTTCACATTGGGAAACTGTTCTCTCTTCCATTGCGGAATTTCGGAGGGTCCAAATGACATTTTCATTAAATAAATGGTGTTTTTATCTAAACTGCTCAAATCTTTCGTGATTTTTCTATCCAATGAATCGACGGCGGCAAGCACTGCGATAATTGAAAAAATTCCAATGGTAACACCAAGTAACGACAAAATTGTGCGCAGTTTGTTGCTTCGCAAGGCGGTCATCGCAAAACTGAAACTCTCTTTTAATAATCGAAAATAAACCAGCATGATACCTAATTTGTGTTATTGTAAAATTCCATAAATTTTGTTCAAAAACCTAATAAAAATTCACTTGTCTATTTGTCCTCTATTTTAAAATATTGTTACAGAAATACATTTGAATTTTATCGCCAAAAAAACTACTTTTGCACGATAAAATTCCAACTACACAATGAACACAACAAAAACAATCAAATCTGCATTAATTTCCGTCTTTTCGAAAGAGGGTTTAGAACCAATCATACGAAAATTACACGAGCAAAACGTTACCTTCTACTCCACTGGCGGTACCGAAGATTTTATCAAAAATCTTGGCATCCCGGTTGTTCCAGTCGAAGATGTAACTTCTTATCCTTCTATCCTTGGCGGAAGAGTAAAAACATTGCACCCAAAAGTTTTTGGCGGAATATTAAATCGTCAGGACAACGAAACTGATGTGCAACAAATGCAGGAATACGATATTCCGCAAATTGATTTAGTAATTGTTGATTTGTACCCTTTTGAAAAAACAGTTGCCTCTGGCGCAAGTGAAAGCGACATTATCGAAAAAATAGATATTGGAGGAATTTCGTTAATTCGCGCTGCCGCAAAAAATTTCAAAGACACCGTAATCGTTCCATCGGTTGATGAGTATAGCTTACTTTTAAATTTGATTACCGATCAAAATGGAACAACAACATTGGAAAACAGAAGATTATTTGCTACCAAAGCATTTCATGTCTCTTCCCATTACGACACGGCAATTTTCAACTATTTCAACACTGACGAAACTATTTTTAAAGTTAGCATTGACAATGGACAGATTTTGAGATACGGCGAAAACCCACATCAAAAAGGCTATTTCTTTGGAGATTTTGAATCTATGTTCAAAAAAGTTCACGGAAAAGAATTGTCATACAATAATTTACTTGATGTGGATGCAGCAGTAAATTTGATTGCCGAATTCAAAAATGACGGTCCAACATTTGCCATTTTAAAACACAATAACGCCTGCGGAATTGCCACAAGAGAGACGATAAGTCAAGCTTATGTTGACGCTTTGGCTTGCGATCCAACTTCTGCATTTGGAGGAGTTTTGATTGCAAACACAAAAATAGATGTAGCAACTGCAACTGAAATAAACAAATTATTTTGTGAAGTGGTGATTGCTCCAAGTTATGATGATGCTGCCATTGCCATTTTACAGGAAAAGAAAAACAGAATTATATTAGTCCAAAATGAAGTGGAATTACCTCAGAAACAAGTTCGAACTTGCTTAAACGGAATTTTGGTTCAAGATAAAAATGCAAAGACAGATACTATTTCTGACCTAAAGACCGTTACTATAACATCGCCATCGCCTCAAGAAGTCGAAGATTTACTTTTTGCATCAAAAATTTGCAAAAACACAAAATCAAATACGATCGTTTTTGCAAAAAACAAAACGCTTATTGCCTCAGGAACTGGACAAACATCAAGAGTGGATGCTTTATTGCAAGCCATTGAAAAAGCTAAAACCTTTGGATTCGATTTAAACGGAGCCGTGATGGCAAGCGATGCTTTTTTCCCTTTCCCGGATTGTGTAGAAATTGCAAAAGAAGCAGGAATAACGGCAGTAATTCAGCCAGGCGGATCGATAAAAGACGAATTGAGCATTAATTATTGCAACGAAAATAAAGTTGCAATGGTATTTACAGGAACACGTCATTTCAAACATTAATTTGTTTAGCTTTGTACGTCACAAATTTATAACTTTTAAACCCACGAAAACTTATGGGATTTTTTGATTTCATGACCGAGGATATTGCGATAGACCTTGGTACCGCAAACACTTTAATCATACACAATGATAAAGTCGTAATTGACAGTCCATCAATAGTTGCTCGTGACAGAGTATCTGGAAAAATCATTGCTGTTGGTAAGGAAGCCAGCATGATGCAAGGTAAAACCCATGAAAACATTAAAACAATAAGGCCATTGAAAGATGGCGTAATTGCTGATTTTGATGCTTCCGAAAAAATGATCAGCATGCTTATAAAAAGCATTCCTGCATTAAAAAAAAGAATGTTTACTCCGGCACTTAGAATGGTTGTTTGTATTCCTTCGGGGATAACTGAGGTGGAAATGAGAGCGGTGAAAGAATCATGTGAAAGAGTAAATGGAAAAGAAGTTTATTTGATACACGAACCAATGGCAGCAGCTATAGGTATTGGCATAGACATTATGCAGCCAAAGGGAAACATGATTGTAGATATCGGTGGCGGTACAACAGAAATCGCCGTAATCGCTTTGGGTGGGATTGTATGTGACAAATCGGTAAAAATTGCCGGTGACGTTTTCACCAATGACATTGTATATTATATGCGTACGCAACACAACCTTTTTGTTGGAGAGAGTACTGCCGAGAAAATAAAAATTCAAGTTGGAGCCGCAATCGAAGATTTAGAAACGCCTCCAGAAGACATGTCGGTTCAAGGAAGAGATTTACTTACCGGAAAACCAAAACAAGTAGCGGTCTCCTACCGAGAAATTGCAAAAGCATTGGACAAATCGATTCAAAGAATTGAAGATGCCGTGATGGAAACCCTTTCTCAAACTCCTCCAGAATTAGCCGCAGACATATACAACACAGGTATTTATCTTGCCGGTGGCGGATCGATGTTGAGAGGACTTGACAAAAGAATTTCTCAAAAAACTGATTTGCCTGTTTATATCGCTGAAGATCCTTTAAGGGCAGTGGTTCGGGGAACGGGTATGGCACTAAAAAATCTTCAAAAATTTAAAAGCATTTTGATTAAGTAGTCTGTTTATAATAATCCATCCCGAAAGTTATTGGAACATTGAACAGTGACCCACAATTAGATTATGACATACAGTTTTACAACATTATACAGGTAAAAAATGCAGCAAATATTTAATTTTATTTTTAAAAACAGTAATAGATTACTGTTTTTGCTGCTTTTGGGTATTTCGTTATTTCTTACCATTCAATCCCATTCTTATCATAGAAGCAAAATAATAAGTTCCGCCAATTTTTTGAGTGGAGGTGCCTACGAAAAAATCAATAATATTAGTGAGTACTTGCATTTAAGAACCCAAAATGATGCCTTGGCACTTGAAAACGCAAAATTGAGAAGCCTCCTTTTCAACATAAAAGACACTGCTTCAATTCCAAAATTAGACAGCATAAAAGGATTACATCCCGCAGACATCATAGTTTCAAAAGTAATTCATAATTCCTTTAATGCCCATGAAAACTATTTAACCTTGAATTCCGGAAGTCTTCAAGGCGTAAAACCAGATATGGGCGTGATTAATAGTTTAGGAATTGTAGGGATAATTGACAACACCTCGCCAAGATATTCAACGGTGATAAGTATTTTGAATATAAAATCTCAAATAAACGCAAAACTAAAAAAATCTAATCATTTTGGATCTTTGATTTGGGATGGAAAAAGCACTGGTTTTGTTCAATTAATAGATGTTCCTAGATTAGCATCCATAAGAAAAGGAGATACCATCGTAACTGGTGGGCAATCGGTAATATTTCCTGAAAACATCAACATTGGAACTATTGAAAGAATATACACTGACACTCAGACACATTATTTTAAAATAGAGGTTAAACTTTTTAATGATATGACAAGTCTAGGTCACGTTTATATTCTCAAAAGTAAGAATCGGGAAGAAATTATTAATTTAGAAAAGGGAGAAAAAAATGAATAGCGCATTATTCGTCAATGTTTTTCGTTTCATTCTGCTATTAGCGGTTCAAATTATTATTTTCAATAATATGAATTTCTTGGGTTATATAAGTCCGTTTCCCTATATACTTTTCATAATATTATACCCTGTTAATGGCAATAAATCCGGTCTGCTTTTAGCCAGTTTCTTACTCGGATTTATTATGGACATGTTCAGTAATTCAGGAGGCATCCATACGACAGCCTGTATCGTTTTAGCCTATTATAGACCCTATATTTTTAAATTTTCTTTCGGCTTAAGTTACGAATACCAAACCATAAAGTTAAATGATGTACTGACACCTGAAAGATTCTCGTTCATATTACTGGCGGCATTAATTCATCATTTTACGTTATTCTTGCTTGAAGCATTTCAATTTAGCTTTTTTTGGGACATATTGCTACAAACCCTATTAAGTACGGCATTTACAATTATTCTCTGCATCATAATAATATATCTTATTAAGCCGAATAGAAGATGAGAAAAATATTGCTCCCTTCATTAATTATTATTGCAGCGTCATTACTTGTAATACGACTTTTCTATTTGCAAATCATTGATGATTCTTTCAAATTGAAATCAGATAATAATGCCATAAAAATAAAATATGACTATCCTGAAAGAGGTTATATATATGACAGACATGGAAAGTTATTGGTCGCCAATCAACCTTCTTATGATATTATGGTTATTCCAAGAGATATAAAAAATTTAGACACCTTGGAATTTTGTCAATTACTGGATATCACAAAAGAGGATTTTATTAAAAAAATGGCTAAAGCCGAAATATATAGTCCTCGATTGCCTTCAGTGTTTTTGCCTCAATTGAATAAAAGCGAATTTGCGGCATTTCAGGAAAAAATACGAAAATTTGAAGGTTTTTATTTTCAAAAACGTTCCCTTCGAGATTATCAGGTTAATTTTGGAGCCAATGTTTTTGGTTTTATTACTCAAGCCAACGAAAAATTAGTTGCCGAAAATCCCTATTATAACAGTGGTGATTTAATAGGAAAACAAGGTGTAGAACAAAGTTATGAGGAAATTTTACGCGGAATTAAAGGTGTGAAATACATTCAAAAAGACAAATACAATCGTGAAATAGGCTCTTTCAAAGAAGGAAAATACGATACAATTGCCGTGCAGGGGGAAGACATCAATTTGACCATTGATGCAGAACTTCAAAAATATGGAGAGGAATTAATGATTAATAAAAGAGGTGGAATTGTCGCTATCGAACCCAAGACTGGAGAGATTTTGGCCCTTGTCACCGCCCCGTCTTATGATCCTTCGATATTGGTAGGTCGACAACGATCTAAAAATTACACCTTATTGTCCCGCGATTCCATTGCAAAACCTCTTTATGACAGAGGGTTACTGGCAGAATATCCTCCCGGTTCTCCTTTTAAAATTATGACAGGACTTGTTGGTCTTCAAGAAGGAGTGGTAGACGAACAAACTACTTTTATATGCAATCACGGTTTTGCTTATGCTCCCGGTAGATTTCAAGGATGCCATTGTGGCGGAGGCATTCGTGATCTTCATATTGGAATTTATAAATCTTGTAACGCCTATTTTTCGAATGTTTTCTTACGAACCATCGGAAAATATAAAGCTCCTTACGCGGTCGATATTTGGAGTAATCATATAAAAAGTTTTGGACTCGGGCAATTTATGGGTTATGACTTACCTACTGGTAAAAAAGGAAAAATTCCCAATTCGAAAACGTACAAAAAAATGTATCCTGATTGGGGTTGGAGTGGGAAAACTATTATATCAAATGCCATAGGACAAGGTGAAGTCTTGATGACACCCATTCAACTTGCCAATATGATGGCGGCTGTCGCCAATGAAGGGTATTATTACACCCCTCATATCATCAAGAAAATTGAAGGACGAAAAATTGACACCAAGTTTACGACAAAGCACGTAACCACAATAGATAAACAATATTTTAAACCCATGATTAGTGGTTTGTTTGATGTTTATAATTTGGGAACAGCTTATGCGCTCCGAGTTGAAGGCATCGATATTTGCGGTAAAACAGGAACTGCCGAGAATTTTGCAAAAATTAATGGCGTAAGGACAAAACTGGAGGACCATTCCATTTTTGTGGCTTTTGCTCCGAAAGACAATCCTAAAATTGCCATAGCAATTTTGGTCGAAAATGGAGGCTTTGGAGCTACAATTGCAGGGCCAATCGCCAGTTTGATGATTGAAAAATACCTTAGAGGAAAAATCACCAGAACTGACTTGGAAAAAAGAACACTTGAAAGAAGTTTACAAGATCGATATGCTAAATTAGGAGGTCTTTCTGATGTGGTAAAAATGCAAATAAGAAAGCAGGATTCAATTTTGAAAAGTAAAACAATAGTTCCAAAAATAAAAATAGATTCCACAAAGGAAAATTAATAAGCGATTCATTTCAAATGAAAAATCAAAGTATAACGAACAACCTCGACTGGATTTGTATCATCATTTACATTATGTTAGTAATAATGGGATGGTTGAATATATATTCTTCCTCGTTATCCTCTTTAGAAGACACTTATGAAAAACAGCTTATTTTCATACTATTAACAATTCCATTGATTTTCATCATCCTTGCGATTGACGGGAAATTTTACGAAAAATATGCCAGTATAATTTTTGGGATTTCCTTATTATCATTATTGGGATTATTTGCATTTGGGAAAGTAATTGCAGGCCAACGCTGTTGGTATAGTTTTGGAAGTTTTACGCTTCAACCGTCAGAATTTGCCAAAGCCGCCACAGCATTGGCATTAGCCAAATATTTAAGCGATTCACAAATCAATTTAAAGGATGTCAATCGGCAAATCCAGGCCTTAGCCATCGTGTTTTTGCCGGTGATGCTAATATTACCTCAACCTGACCCAGGAAGCGCATTGATTTATAGTATTTTTATTATCGTTTTATATCGCGAAGGATTGCCTGCTTGGTACGTTTGGACTGGGTTTATCACCATCCTTTTATTTGTGTTAACGCTTGTATTACAACCTCAATATGTAATTCTAATCTCATTATTGGTAATTCTGATTATGCATTTTAAGTCAAGGTTGTCCGAAAGAAATATTGTATTGAGCGGTATCCTTTTTGCCTTGATTTCTGGATTCGTCCTGTCAGTAAATTATGTTTTCGAACATGTCTTTAAACAACATCACCGAGATCGTTTTAATTTATTACTGGGAAAATCCGTAGACACAAAAGGCATTGGTTATAATACAAATCAATCCGAAATAGCCATTGGATCCGGTGGCTGGTTAGGAAAAGGTTTTCTTGAAGGCACCCAAACCAAAGGAGGATTTGTACCCGAACAACACACCGATTATATTTTTACAACCGTGGGAGAAGAATGGGGATTCATAGGTTCTCTGGTTGTGATTGCTCTTTTTGTGGGATTATTTCTCAGGATAATTTACCTAGCCGAAAGACAAAAAACAAAATTTAGCAGGGTCTATGGCTATTGCGTGGCAGGTATTTTATTCATTCATTTCTTCGTGAATATTGCCATGGTTTTGGGGATTTTTCCAACCATTGGTGTGCCGTTGCCATTCTTTTCCTATGGAGGTTCAGGACTTTGGGGGTTCACCATTTTACTCTTTATTTTCATAAAAATGGATGCCAATAAAGTGAATGAGTGGTAAGTTAATTAAAACTCCAAGCTTTATAATCACTGCTTTTTTCCAAACTGTTTTCTGTTGCATCATCCATTTTAGGGAAGAAATCGATTCCAGTCATTTTCTCGATACTGTCAACCGAAACCACAAAATCATATAATGGTTTGTCACTTTTTTCGTTTGGGACCAAAAAAGCAATCATTCTATATTTCCCTTGAGATTCATCCAATAAAATTTTGTAAAAATACTTGGGAACCGAAACCTTTTCTTTTCCAATAGTTTTTAGCGAAGGCTCTAAAACGCCACCTGTAACCACATAAATGCCATCATATTTACCCGCCCAATAACGTACTTTTTCTTCTAATCTTTTCCAGACTCCATTGTTGAAAACATGCAGTTGTGGCGAAATGTTTGAAGTAAAAAAAGTATCATTATAGGCGTTGATTGCAAATTCCATATCAGCCGCCGGACAAAGATGCCCTTTGTCGTATCCTGATTTTTTATAGTTCCGCCAATCGGCAGAACCTGTTTCTACCTTTGGATCTTCAATAAACCTGGGTCTTTTCAAATGATTATTTTTCAAATAACCTTGCTTTAATTCGTAGGCAACCCATTCCGCTTGCTCGTACTTCTCGTCATAAGACAAGGTGTAATACTCGTGTTTTACGATTTGATTTGTGGTTGATGTGGGTTGAAAATCAAAAAATCGACTTTGCTCTTGACTTTTACTATTGCCTCCAGAATACTTTTGATTTTCAGAAAAACCAGATTGATTTGTCGGGTTGTGTTTAGACGAGGAAATCAAATTTCCCTCGTCAAAACTGTTTTTATAAGAAAAAGTCGCAAGGCTAAGCAACAGAATTACTGAAACAAATAATAGATTTTTTTTCATTTTTTTAAATACTAAATTAGTGCTTTCACCCACATCCCGGTGCAGTTCAAAGTCATTTTCCACAGCCATAAAGATAATAGAAATTGAAATGAATTTGATTTATTTTCCGACAATCAAGTGGGAAAAATGTATCGACAACGACACAAAAAGTCAACCAAAATAAATCCAAAAATAAAAACGCCCCAGAAATTCTTTTCGGATTTCTGGGGCGCAATAGCAGTTAATGACTGTTATGATTCATTCAATAATAAAATAATTTCTTATGATTTAACTAATTTTTCCTTTTTCAATTTATCGGAACCATTCTTTTTTGCAACGGGTTTAGATTGTAAATCATCCAACACATTTAACGCTTCTTCAACATAAATATCCTTAGACAAACCTTCATGCCATCTGTCTCTTTTTTCTTTAAGGGAAATGTCATTTTTCATGGCTTCGGCTTCCAAAGGCAAAGAAGAAAACTTTAAATGATAATCATAATCCGCAATTGATTTGAATTTCTTATTGGCTTCTTCTATTGCTTTCTGATTTTTTTTAAAATCCTCAAATTTTAGACTATACACATTTTCTTTGCTTCTGTCATCGATCCATTTTGCATTTTCTTCGATTAATTGAAACTGTGAACTCTGGGCAATTCTTTTCTTGCTATTTAAAATAGCTTTATCAAAATTTGCGGTATGATCCCAAACATTATATTGGGCAGGATCAATTTTATCCCAAGGCATGGCATTGTCCACATCACGCTCTCCCATTTTCAGGTAAGCATATCTGTCAGGCATAACGACATCACTACTTACTCCTTCCAGTTGTGTAGAACCTCCGTTTATTCTATAAAATTTCTGGGTTGTGGTTTTTAAAGCTCCCAAATCTCCCATATCACTATTTCTCATAAATTGATTCAAATCAATCACGTTTTGCACCGTTCCCTTACCATAGGTTTGTTTACTGCCAATGATGATTCCCCTTTTATAATCTTGAATGGCCGCAGCCAAAATCTCTGAAGCTGATGCGGAAAAACTATTGACCATTATTACCAAAGGACCATCCCATTCTATTTTTTTGTCTTTGTCAAATAACACTTCTTTTTTTCTTCCGGCCGATTTAATTTGCACAATTGGCCCTTGCTCAATGAACAATCCCGCTATATCCACAACCGTTGACAGTGATCCGCCACCATCATCGCGCACGTCAAGCACAATTCCGTTTACTCCCGCTTTTTTCAAAGATTCCACTTCAATAGCTATGTCTTTACCGGCGTCTCTCCCGTCTTTGTTTTCAAAATCGATGTAGAATTTTGGCAAATAAATGACACCGTATTTTAATCCATTTCTTTCCACAACACTCGACTTCGCATACGTTTCCTCAATTTCCACAATATCTCTTATTATGGAAATAGTTTTAATCGTTCCATCCACTTTTTTTACGGTAAGTCGGACTTCAGAACCTTTAGTTCCTTTAATTTTTTTGACAACATCATCCAGACGCATCCCAACAATATCAACCGCTTCATCACTGCCTTGGGCTACCTTCATTATTACATCGCCTGCCTCAAGTTGTTTTCCCCTCCAAGCTGGACCACCGGAAATAAGTTCCGTAATCTCAGTGAAATCATTTTTCTTTTGAAGACGCGCGCCAATTCCTTCGAATTTTCCGCTAATACTCACATCAAAACGCTCTTTTTCTTCGGGAGCTAAATAATTTGTATGGGGGTCAAAACGAGCCGTAATTGAATTTAAATATACCGAGAACCAATCATTCCTGTTTAGATCGTTCATAAAACCGAAATATTCATCCAACGATTTTAAAGAACTTTCACGGGTAATTTTTTCTAACTCTTCAAAAGTTTTCGGCTTATCATTAACCAATGATTTGTCGCTTTTGTCTTTTTTTGAATCTTTCAAAAACTCTCCTGGTTTTAAAACAACCGAAGTGCTTGTGCTGTCTTTATCAACAATCCCTTTCTCTTTATTTTCCTGTATTTTCAAGCGGTCTACCAATGACGAAAGTGTAGACAACTTGATTTGTTTGCGCCATCTTTCCTTTAATTCTTGCTCATTTTGGGCATAAGGCGCTTTTTCATAATCCGTATCAAAAGTCTCGTCTACGGTATAATCAAAAGGAGTACTTAAAATTTCTTTGTACAGTTTTTTGTCTTCTGCCATTCTTTTTATCAAACGTTCGTAAGTAAGATTGAAGAAAGTCAAGTCTTTATTAATCAGTTCATCGTCGAGTTTGGTTTCAAATTTTGAAAATTCATCAATATCTGATTGCAGGAAAAACCTCTTTGAAGGATCCAATGCCTGAATATAATCTTTGTAAATTCCTTTAGAAAATGTATCGTCAATTGTGGCAGGATTATAATGTCCTTTCTCAATTACAAACGTCAATAACTCCAATAGTAATTTATCTTTTTCTGGATCCCCGCTTTTGGATGAATTAATTTTAAACGCAAACAGCGTTGCCGAGAGGCATACAACGGCGAGGAGTATTTTATAATTTCTTTTCATAAAGCTGATAGTAGTATTCATAAATATTTAAAATTCAAATTACGGTAAAAACTATGCCAATAAATGAAGGGCTCGCATAAATTTTTGTTAAAGGTATAAAATTGTTTTTTTTGTTTTGCGATTAATCTTCGAACCGGATTAATTTTGTTTTCTTTGTTCAGGGAAAAACATTTTGTATTAGCACACCTCTTCCCTTAAAACTTAACAATGTTAATTTGAAAACATATCGCATGAAAAAAACCAAACCTTTAATCTTGGTAACCAATGACGATGGGATTTTGGCTCCCGGAATCAGGGCATTAATTGCCGTTATGACCGAAATAGGCACGGTAGTGGTTGTGGCTCCGGACAGTGCCCAAAGTGCCACGGGTCATTCCATCACAATAAATGACACTTTGTACATCAATAAAATTTCCAAAGAAAATGACCCCATCCTGGAATACAGTTGCTCCGGAACCCCTGTTGATTCTGTCAAATTGGCCGTAAACGAAATCCTGAAAAGGAAACCTGATTTATGCGTGTCTGGCATTAATCACGGCTCCAATTCATCGATAAACGTGATTTATTCAGGAACGATGAGTGCCGCCGTAGAAGCTGGAATCGAAGGAATTCCTGCCATAGGTTTCTCGTTACTGGATTATGATTGGAATGCCGATTTCGAACAAATAAAATCATTTATTCGAACAATTACCCTGGAAGTCTTGGAAAACGGCCTTCCCGAGAACGTGGTGTTGAATGTTAATTTTCCAAAATTGAAGGAGAAGGAAATTCAGGGAATTAAAATTTGCCGCCAGGCGAAAGCCATTTGGATGGAAAAATTCGACAAACGAAAAACTCCCCAAGGAAGAGATTACTATTGGCTTACCGGCGAATTCGTCAATCAAGATAAAGGAGAAGACACTGATGAATGGGCACTCGAAAACGGCTATGTTTCGGTGGTTCCGGTACAATTCGATTTGACTGCGCATCACGCCATACAACAACTCAATACCTGGAAATGGAATGAATAAGATAGAATTATTGATTGGTTTTATAATTGGAATTTTGGCTTCCATTCTTGGCAGTTATATTTTTATAACCTTTTTCACTGATTTTGAATTTATGGCAGGAATTCAAACTATGAAACCTCAAGGCCAACTCGGCAAAATAATGACACTGGGTTCCATTCTTGATTTGGTGGCTTTTGCCATTTTATTGAAATTGGACAAAGAAATTATGGCTCGCGGCGTGGTTTTGGCCGTTATTATTATTGCCATTCTTACTTTTTTTGTATAAATTTAAAGGACTGTACTAATAATTATTTTGCCACGAATTACACAAATTTTCACGAATTCCAAATATCTAAAAATACTAGTTACAACCCGATGGGTGCAATTATTTAATTTTTAGAAATAGAAAAAATGAAACGCATAGAAACATAGAAAAAAGATTGAGATAGACCAATTCTTGGTTTCAACATAGCTTAAGTATTCTAAAAATAAGTGAAACGACTAATTAAAATTAACAATAACTATGTTTCTATATGTTTAAAAAATAGAAATTGAATTACACCCAACGGGTTAATTACACTAATTTTATAGTCTTAAATTTAATTTGTGAAAATTCGTGTAATTCGTGGCTAAAAAACTAAATTTGATCAAACTTCAAAAATGAAATACTACATAATAGCAGGCGAAGCTTCGGGCGATTTACACGGTTCTAATTTGATGAAAGCCTTGTACAAAGAAGATCCCAATGCCAATATTCGGTTTTGGGGAGGCGATTTGATGCAGGAAGTTGGCGGAACATTGGTAAAACATTATAAGGAATTGGCTTTTATGGGTTTTGTCGAAGTGCTTTTTCATCTGAAAACTATTTTAGGCAACATCAAAATATGTAAAAAAGACATTACAGCATTTCAGCCTGACGTAATCATTTTTATCGATTATCCCGGTTTCAATTTACGAATTGCAAAATGGGCAAAAGAATGCGGTTTCAAAACCCATTATTATATTTCACCTCAAATCTGGGCTTGGAAAGAAAGCCGAATTGCTGCAATCAAATCTGATGTTGATAAAATGTACGTGATTCTTCCTTTCGAAAAAGATTTCTATGAAAAAAAACATTATTTTCCGGTTGAATTTGTTGGCCACCCTTTGATTGACGCTATTCATAACCAACCCACAATTGACGCTGCCGTTTTTAGAACAGAAAATCAATTGAACGAAAAACCCATCATTGCCATTTTGCCTGGCAGTCGTAAACAGGAAATTACCAAAATGTTGTCGGTAATGCTGAGCGTGGTCAATGATTTTCCGGGATACCAATTTGTGATTGCCGGCGCACCCAGTCAGGAATTTTCTTTTTATGAAGGTTTTATTACCAATGAAAACATACGATTTGTATCGAATAAAACATACGATTTATTGAAAATTGCGAATGCAGCATTGGTAACATCGGGTACAGCCACACTTGAAACGGCCCTTTTCAAAGTCCCGGAAGTGGTGTGCTATAAAGGCAGTTGGGCTTCGTACCAAATTGCAAAACGCATCATTACCCTAAAATACATTTCATTAGTCAACTTGATAATGGATGAGGAAGTGGTTACCGAATTGATTCAAGAGGATTGCAACACAAAACGCATTAGCGAAGAATTGAAAAAAATTCTGAAACCCAATTATCGTGAAATCCTTTTGCAGAAGTATGATGTATTGGAAGAAAAGCTGGGAGGCATCGGCGCCAGCGAGAAAACAGCAAAATTGATTGTGGCCGATTTACTATAATTCATCAAAAAAAGTTAGTTTCTTTCTTTCCTGAACTTAAAAAACGAGTTCATAAGGCATCACGCTAAAAATCACAATACATCAATTGGTGTTTTTTTTAATCGTACCGAACGATTTATAAATGCATTAAATTATTTCTTGTTAAAAAATTTGTACTTTAGTTTGATGAAAGTGCTGCAATTTCCCTTAGCGAGGATAACGATTGGGTTTGTGATGGGCATACTTCTCGCCTATTACTTAAAACCTAATCCACAATTGGTCATTGCCTTGCTTTTAATTGCCGTTTTTGCTTTTGGCATTGCCTTTTTTTTGTCCAAACGAAGCATTACAAACGCAATGTATTTTGGTTTAACCACCTATTTTCTTGCTTTTGGCATTGGAGCAACGACCCAAATAATCCACACTGATTCATTCCAGAAAAGCAATTACATCCATAGTAAAACGATTTTTGAAAAGCCTCATTTACTATCGGTAACGATTAGGGAAAAACTGAAAAGTTCCAGCTATAATGACCGCTATATCGTCCTTGTAAACAAAATAGATGATTCGATTTATACGGGCAGAATTTTATTGAATGTTCGAAAAGACAGTTTGAATCATTCATTAGAAATAGGAACCCATTTGCAAATCAATGGCAGTTTGTATAAAAACATTCCCGCTAAAAACCCAAACCAATTTGATTATGGTAAATATCTGGAAGGAAAACAAATCTATGCCCAAATTTATACTGATGCCGCCAACATCAAAACAGGTTCGATAATCAACAAAGACGCTTGGTATTATTCCTCCAAATTAAGAACGAAAATCATTCGAAATCTGGAGAAAAGCAACTTCAACAAAGCCGAACTCAATGTTGCCGCTGCCTTGATTTTAGGACAACAACAGGATATTTCGCCAGATATTATTCGGGATTATCAATACGCCGGTGCCGTTCATATTTTATCGGTTTCGGGATTGCATATTGGTTTTATTTTGCTGTTTGTGACTTTCCTCCTCAAGCCGTTTCCCAACACACGACGAGGTTCTTTTATCAAGTTGATAATCATTCTATTTTCCTTGTCGTCTTTTGGAATAATTGCCGGATTGGCTCCATCTGTGGTTCGTTCTGTCGCAATGTTTTCGTTTGTTGCCATCGGAATGTATTTGAGAAGAAGCACTTATATTTTCCATACATTACTGGTTTCCATCTTGTTGATTTTGCTGTTTCAACCTTCGTTTTTATTTGATGTGGGTTTCCAATTGAGTTATGTTGCCTTATTTTTCATCCTTTGGCTACAACCGTTATTGTACCAACTTTGGTCGCCAAAAAACAAAATCGGAAATTACTTTTGGGAAATTCTTACGGTTTCATTTGCGGCACAAATTGGCGCATTTCCGTTAAGCATTTATTATTTCCACCAATTTCCGGGATTATTTTTCGTGACTAACTTGGTGATAATTCCGTTTTTGAGCATCATAATGGCTTTGGGAGTTTTGGTAATGGTTTTGGCGGCATTCGATTATGTTCCTTTTTATCTGGCTAAATCACTGGAATGGAGCATATATATTTTGGATAAAATCATCAATTCGATTGCCTCATTGGAACAATTTATCATCCGGGATATTCCATTCAACTGGTATTTTTTAGCGAGTTTATATTTGTTGATTATTGCCACCATTATTTGGTTCCAAAAACCAAGTTTCAACAAATTGGCATTGGTATTAATTGCCATAATAATTTTTCAAATCACCTATTTTGAAACCCGTTGGACTATCCAAAACCAAAAGGAACTGGTGGTTTTCAATTCAAAAAAAACCACCCTGATTACAGAACGAAATGGAGAAAATGTCACCCTTTATGCCAATGATAGTCTTTTGAAAATAGGTCTTAAAAACAAACCCCTAAATTCCTATTTAATGGGAAATTTTAGCCAATTAAAAACTAAAAATAAATTACAAAATCTGCTGTTTTTCAATGGAAAGAAGATCCTGATTTTGGATAGTTTGGGAGTTTATCCAAAAAATATTCATCCAGATATATTGATACTCACCCAATCCCCGAAGATAAACCTCAATCGTTTGTTCAAAACCACGAAACCCAAAATGGTCGTGGCCGATGCTTCGAATTACAGAACTTATATTGACTTGTGGAAAGCCACTTGTGTAAAAGAAAAAATCCCTTTTCACGCAACCGGTGAAAAGGGATTTTATAGATTAAATTGAAATTATTTATTTTTCAGAATTCCATCGGCAACAGCAAGCCAAGCCGCTGATCCGCCGGCAACATAGCCCGTACTCCCTATTCCCGTAAAACTAGGTTTTCCTTCTTTCAGCTTGGCAGTAGCGAACCAAACGGTAGGATAACCTTGGATGCCAAAAGCTTGTTGCATTCCGGCATTTTGATTTTTCAATTCGTCGCTTTGCGGTGTTCTTCTTGGAAAATCGAGTTCCACAAGAACCACGTTTTTCTTGGCCCAAACAGCAAATTCGGGTGTTTTCAATACTTCATTTTGCAAACGGATGCACCAACCGCACCAATCACTTCCCGTGAAAAACAACAACATTGGCTTTTGGGTTTTATTGGAAATTTCCATTGCCTTCTTAATGTCGGTTTGCCAAACAAGTTCCTGTGCTTGAACTGCGAAAGAGCCCAATATGAATGCTACAATTATAAATGTCTTTTTACTCATAATTTTATATTTTTTTTGGAATTCGTGAATCTTTGATTTCATTTTAATGTAAATTTTAAATCTATCTTCTCAAGAATAGTGCCCAAAATTAGTAAATTATTTGACTTCTTGCATTAATTTTTTGACCAAAGGTGAAATCAATATCAAAATCAATCCTGCAATTAAGGCATAAATCGCTAATTGTTTGTAACCATCGGCATAAACTATAAGTTTTTCAACATTGGATGCATTTTCTGAAGCCCCTGCAATATTGGCACCTAACAGTCCTGCGAAATATTGACCGTAAGCGCTGGCAAGAAACCACATTCCCATCATTACTGCCTGCAATTTTTGTGGCGATAACTTGGTCATAATTGACATCCCTATTGGTGACAAACACAATTCGCCAAAAGTGATCACAAACCAACCAAAAGTAAATAAGTCCAACGAAGTAATACCATCGGTATTAGCAAAGAATTTAGTGTAATAAAATACATAAAAACCACCCGCAAGGAAAAGGAATCCCAAACCAAATTTGACAACCGTATTGGGCTCAATTTTTCTTTTGCCCATCCAAAGCCAAACTAATCCTACCAACGCCGCAAAAGCAATTACAAAAAGTGAATTGGCTGAATTGTTGACTCCATTAGGGTCTAAATGAACTCCAAGAACTGTTTTGCTTAAATTACTTGCCGCAAAAAGACTCAAAGAACCACCGCTTTGCTCGAAAAAGGCCCAAAATACGATAGAAAATAAGATAAAAACTAATGCGGCTAATAGTTTTTTATTTTCTTGAATGGAGAAGTTTTTCATTTCATAAAGTAGGTACGCTATAGAACACGGACCAATAATATACATAAATATATCCGTGTAACCTGAATTTGAAACCAACAAGATAACAACCGGAATCACTATTATTGAACCAATATAAGTAAGATATTCATAAGTCTTCCTTTTGGAATTTTCTAAATCCAGCAAAGGGGAAATCCCGATTTCGCCAAGTGATTTCTGGGTTTGCACAAAGGTCAACAAACTGATAATCATAACAATTGAAGCAAAACCGAAAGCAACGTTCCATCTTAAATGCACAGGAACTATTGAAGAAAGCATATTTCCATTGGCAACGGCAATACATAAATAACCCCCGATTAAAGCGCCAAGATTTACTCCGGCATAAAACAAAGAGAAGCCGGCGTCTCTACGATTATCATCGTCTTTGTATAGTTTTCCAACCATTGTGGAAATGTTTGGCTTAAAAAATCCAGTTCCAATGATGGTAAAACTGATTCCAAAAAAGAAAAATTGTTTGGGGTCAATTGCAAGAATTATGCTTCCCACAATCATTAAAATCCCTCCCCAAAACAAGGATTTTCGATAACCCAAGATCTTGTCAGCAAATAAACCTCCTATGAATGTAAATGCGTAAACAAAAGCTTGAGTGGCTCCATATTGCAAGTTGGCAACTTTATCGTTCATCATCAATTGATTGACCATAAAAATAACCAACATTCCGCGCATTCCGTAGAAGCTGAAACGTTCCCACATTTCACTAAAAAACAAGTACCACAATTGCTTGGGATACTTGCCTTTGAAATTTTGTATTTGTTCAATACTCAAGTTTTGTTCCATATTATCGAATGCCGTGCATCATTTTTTTCAAGAAAGGTGTCAATGCAAACAGAATTACTGCTGCCAATCCTGTCAAAATTACAAACACCATAAAGAATTCAAATAAATTGTGGATTTCAACCCCTGCAAAAATTGGATTATGATCACTAATTTGATTGGTTGACAATAGTTTTAATTGTTCTGCCGTAGGCGTAATCGTTTTGTCCAAAACTCCTTGTAAGTCAATTCCCAACTCTTTTGCTTTATTGAATTTGTCTCCCGTTGACGGCAAGATAGAACCCAAAGTTCCTGCCAATGCATAACCCGAAGCGTTCGACAAGAAAAATACGCCGTATAACAATGAAGAAAAACGCTTTGGCGAAAGCTTTCCAACCAATGACAAACCTATTGGTGACAAGCACAACTCGGCACAAGTTTGTATTAAATATAACAAGATTAACCATTTTATGGCAAGTAAACCATTATTGCCTAAATCTTTCACATTATTGGCAATGATGAAATACGCTAATGCCATTAAAGCTAGTCCAATCGCTTGTTTTACCGGCGATATAGGCTCTCTGCCTTTTGCTCTTAATTTATCCCACAACATACTAAATGGCACTGCAAAAAGAACAACAAACAATCCGTTGAAAATTTGAACCATTGAAGCGGGCATTTGCCAGCCAAACATAAATGTTCTATCCGTTTGATTATCGGCAATAAACGTTAAGGAAGACCCTGCTTGTTCGAATGCCGCCCAAAAGAAAATGATGAAAAAGGACACAATATAAATTACGATTATTCGGTCTCTTTCAACTTTTGTCAAAGAACTATCCGACAAAATCAGTCCTGCCAATGTTATTCCGCTTGCGTAAATGACAGGATAAATAACTGTTTTAACAACATTGGTACCATCCACCGAAAAATGAAAGGCAAAATACAATCCGATAAAACTTATTACTGCCAAAACCAATGATTTTGATGTAAATACAGCATTTTGTGATTCTCCTTCTTCAAAATCAGATGCCGTGTTTTTAGAAGGCAATCCTCCCAATGGCCTTCCTTCCGGAGTGACAACATATTTATTTTTTAGTAAATAAAAGACTAAAGTCCCAATAAGCATCGCAATTGAAGCGGCAAGAAATCCCCATTTGAAGGCATGAATATCTCTAATTCCCCCGTGATCTTTCACGTCTCCCAACATCGGGCAAATAAATTGTCCTAAAAAAGCACCTAAATTAATTCCCATGTAGAAAATGGTAAAAGCAGTATCCAGTTTGCTTTTTTCCTGTACAGGATATAAACTTCCCACCATACTTGAAATGTTCGGCTTGAAAAATCCATTACCAAAAACGATTATTCCCAATGCAGAATACATCAAAGTGGTAGCTAAACCTAAATTTTCGCCAAAAACACTTGCGCTTGCAAACAACATCATTTGTCCAATGGCCATCATCAAACCCCCCAGTAAAATACAATTTCTATTTCCAAAAAAACGATCGGCAATAAATCCCCCCAACATTGGAGTCAAGTAACAAAGACCCAGAAAGCCCCCGTAAATTAAGGAAGCATCTTCCTCTTTCATCAATAAAGAATTTACGAGAAATAAGGTCAATAAGGCACGCATTCCATAGAAATTGAAGCGTTCCCACATTTCTGTTCCAAATAACACCCAAAGTCCTTTTGGATGTGCTGTTTTTACTTGAGTTTCCGACATATTGGTTATTTTGGTTTTGGTTTATATTATAAATTATTTTTGATAAAATTAGTCATTTTATTGTGTAACTGTATCCTAGTCATTCCACCATAAATTCCGTGATTTTTATCGGGATAAATCTGGGAATCGAATTGCTTATTGGCTTGAATCAAGGCTTCCATCATTTGCATCGAATTTTGCACATGCACATTATCGTCTCCCGAACCGTGAATTAACAAAAATTTCCCTTTCAATTTTTCAACAAAATTGATTGGTGAATTATCATCGTAACCATTCGGGTTTTCTTGTGGCGTTTCCATGTATCTTTCAGTATAAATGCTGTCATAAAAACGCCAATTGGTAACCGGAGCAACCGCAATCGCCATTTTAAAAACATCATTTCCTTTCAATATACAATTCGAAGCCATAAATCCACCAAAACTCCACCCATATATACCTATTCTTGATTTGTCCACATACGGATAATTCCCTATCACTTTTGCCGCATCAATTTGGTCTTCAACTTCATATTTTCCTAATTGTTTTTGGGTCACTTTCTTGAAAGCGGCGCCTTTGAAACCGGTTCCGCGACCGTCGACATCAGCAACAATATAACCTTGTTGTGCCAACATCGTAAACCAATACTCATTAGAACTAATCCATTGATTTGCTACTTGTTGTGATCCAGGTCCTGAATATTGAATCATAAAAACAGGATATTTTTTTGAAGGGTCAAAATCTTTTGGTTTCATGATCCAAGCGTTTAATTCGTTTCCTTTTTCGGTTTTTAGAACGAAAAATTCTTTTTGTGGCAAATCGTAGGCTTTTAATTTTGTGGCCAATGCTTCATTGTTTTCTATAACTTGAACTTGTTTTCCCGTTTTGGCTTCATTCAAAGAATAAATCGTTGGCTGTGTTGCGCTAGAAAACGTGCTGATGTAATATTGAAAATTTGGACTAAAAGTTGCTGCAGTTGTTCCAACATTTTGTGACAATCGGGCTTTATTTTTTCCGTTTAAACCAATGCGGTATACATCTCTAATGATTGAACCATTCTCTGTCGATTGATAAAAAACGGCATTGGTTTTCTCGTCAAAACCATAATAGGATGTCACTTCCCAATTGCCTTTTGTGACTTGGTTTTTCAATTTTCCTGTTTTGTCATATAAATAAATATGATTGAAACCGTCTTTTTCGCTAGTCCAAATAAAACTATTGTCTTTTAAGAACGTCAAATTGTCGGTAACATCAATGTATGCTTTGTCTTTTTCGTTCAAAACCACTTTTGATGTTCCTGAATTTCCATCGATGAATACTAAATCCAAATTATCCTGATGGCGATTCAACACTTGCGCACACAAAATATTGACATCGTTCGTCCATTTCATTCTGGCAATGTAAAAATCATTGTAATTTCCAAGATTTACATCTTTTGTAGTATTTGCATTCACATCAAAAAGATGCAAGGAAACCAAGGAGTTTTTTTCGCCTGCTTTCGGATATTTGAAAGTTTCAATTGTTGGGTACAAATCTTTGTGAAATATTGACATCGAAAATTCTGGAACCTGACTCTCGTCAAAACGGATATAGGCTAGTTTTTTGCTGTCCTTGCTCCAGTCAAATGCTCTTACAAAAGCAAATTCTTCTTCATAAACCCAATCCGTAATTCCGTTGATGATGGTGTTCTTCATTCCATCAGTGGTAATTTGACTATTTGTTTTGGCAGTAATATCATAGATAAAAAGATTGTTTTCCTTGGCGTAAGCAATCTTTTTTCCGTCGGGCGAAAAAGTAGGTTCTTGCACTTGCTCCAGAATCTTGGTCAATTCCTTGGTTTCAATATCGTACAGAAAATAGTCGGCAGTAAAGGAATGACGGTAAATTTTATGGGTGTTATTGGCAATTAAAATCATTTTTTCGTCTGAACTGAACGAATAACTGTCGATTCCGCCAAGTAATTTATACTGATTTTTGGTATCGATTAGAGTCGCCACTTTTTTTAAGGTTGCGAAATCGAACAAATCGATTTGCATACTTTTGGCAGTTTCATCAAAATTCAAAACCGTATATTGATTCGTGTTTTTCATGGACTTCAATTCGTCCATTCCTTTGGCTCGAAATTCTCCATTATATATGGCTTCAACGGTGATTTTTTGTTGCCCAAAAAGAGTAAAACACAAAAACAGAAGCAATGCCGTAATTTTTTTTGAATACATAATATTGATTTAAATTTAAAAACAGTTCAATTTTAGTGAAAAATTTACAATTATCTCACATTTCATGTGTTAAATGTTAAAAACAATATCAAACTTACCAAGTTATTGAATAAGTCACATTAGTAAATAAAACAGCTAAAACCGTATCTTTGCCCCCAATTATACCATAATCAATTGAGAATGAACAACCCCATTGCCGGATTTTCAAAATTATCCAAAGGAGAAAAGATAAACTGGATTGCCAAGAAATATTTTACCCATCCTTCGGAAGCCATAGCATTGCTAAAAAACTATTGGAATTCTGACGAAAAAATTCAAAAACTACACGATGAATTCATCGAAAACACGATAAGCAATTTTTATATTCCGCTTGGAGTTGCGCCCAATTTTCTAATTAACGGAAAATACAGCACCATCCCAATGGCGATTGAAGAAAGTTCAGTGGTGGCCGCTGCTTCAAAAGCAGCCAAATTCTGGTCCACTCGCGGCGGATTTAAAGCCACCGTCATCGACACCGAAAAAATAGGACAGGTCCATTTTATTTTCAAAGGTGATCAATCAAAACTAGCGCTATTCTTTACCCAAACCAAAGCCAAGTTTTTTGCCGATACAGAAAGCATCACCAAAAACATGCGAAAACGGGGTGGAGGAATTCTGGATATTGTGCTGAAAGACAAAACCAATTTGCTGCCCAATTACTTCCAATTGCATGCCACTTTTGATACCAAAGACAGCATGGGCGCCAATTTTATCAATTCATGTTTGGAGCAATTTGCCAAAACCCTTAAAGAAGAGGCTTTAGCTCACGATTTGTTTTCAGAAACCGAAAAAAATATCGAAGTCGTGATGAGTATCCTTTCGAATTATGTACCCAATTGCATCGTTCGCGCCGAAGTTTCCTGCCCTGTTGACTATTTAGTGGAAAAACATATTCCGAATCCTAGGCAATTTGCCGAAAGATTCATTCAGGCGGTTCAAATCGCCGAAGTTGAGCCTTACCGAGCGGTAACCCACAACAAGGGAATTATGAACGGAATCGACGCCGTTGTGCTTGCCACGGGCAATGATTTCCGCGCTGTCGAAGCCGGAATCCATGCGTATGCTTCCCGAAACGGAAACTATTCAAGTTTGTCACACGCCAAAATCGAGAATGATATTTTCACTTTTTGGCTGGAAGTTCCGTTGGCTTTAGGCACCGTTGGCGGATTGACAGCGCTTCATCCTTTGGCAAAATTGTCTTTGGAAATGTTGGAAAACCCTTCCGCAAAGGAATTGATGCAGTTTGTGGCCGTTGCCGGTTTGGCACAAAATTTTGCCGCTTTGCGTTCGTTGACAACTACGGGAATTCAAGACGGACACATGAAAATGCATTTGAACAACATCCTGAACCAGTTTGAGGCCAATGATGAAGAACGGTTTTTGATTCAGAAACATTTCAAACACCACGTTGTTTCACACAGCGCCGTTGTTGAATATATTGAAAATTTAAGAAGACCGATTTAGCCCACAGATTAAACGCCCTTCGACAAGCTCAGGGTGACAAAACAGATTTACACTGATTTTTTATTTAAAATTAGTCGTTCAAAAAACTTTGCGACTTTGTGCCTTCGTGGCGAATACTATGAAAAAAGAATTTTACAGTAACGGAAAACTTTTAATTACCGGAGAATATTTGGTTTTGGATGGTGCAAAAGCTTTTGCATTGCCTACCAAATTTGGGCAAAACTTGATTGTTGAAGAAGGCGATAATCAAGAAATAAAATGGACGAGTCATGATTTGGACGGAAGTATTTGGTTTGAAGATGCTTTTTTATTTACGGAAATTTCCAAAAATAATACTCTTGATAAAACAGAATCAACAAGAAACACCTTATTGAAAATCCTGCACGAAGCCTATTTGTTAAATCCTGATTTTATTATCAATCAATCAAGAGGATATATTGTTACAACCCAACTTACATTTCCCAGAAATTGGGGTTTGGGAACCTCCTCTACCTTGATCAATAATATTGCACAATGGTTGCAAATTGACGCCTTTGTTTTATTGAAAAATAGTTTTGGCGGTAGCGGATACGATATTGCCTGTGCTCAAAATGACGGCCCTATTTTGTATTATTTGAAGAATGGCAAGCCTATTGTCGAAAAAATTAATTTTGACCCTGCATTCTCGGAAAATCTACATTTTGTTTATCTCGATAAAAAACAGAGCAGCAAAGCGGCAATCGCTTCCTATTATAACAACAAGAATAAAGATCTGGTAAAAACAATTGCCGGGAACGACAAAATAACTTCAGCCGTTTTAAACGCAAAAACCCTTCAAGATTTCGCCTTGGCGATAGAAAAACATGAAGCCGAAATGAACACTATTTTAAAAATGCAAACCGCAAAAGAATCCTTGTTTCCTGATTTTAATGGCGCAATAAAAAGTCTTGGGGCTTGGGGCGGTGATTTCGTTTTGGTAATTTCAAAAAAAAATCCAACAGCATATTTCAAGGAAAAAGGTTATGAAACAATACTTTCGTACAAAGATATGATTCTGTAAAATAAAAAATCCCGTTCAGCTTGGCGAACGGGATTTTTTTATGACTAAAACTCTTTCATCTAGTAATTAAAATCTTTTCTATTATCTTTAATTTCGGCATTCCCTTTTAATGCAGGAATAACTCTGTTGCTATCACCAGCGCTTTGAGCTTTTAGTTTAGCTACATAATCTTTATGGTTATTCAAAACTGGCGCTTTCACGATGCTGATGTTTTTCACCACATAAACTCCAGTATTCCCTTCGATTGGAGCAGACAATTTGCCGGCCGCCAATGCAAATGCATTTCCTACCACTTTAGGTTCTTGACCCACGCCGCCTGTCAAAACCGGATTTTCCATCGTAACGTCTGTTGCTTGTTGTACCGTTGAACCAGTGGTTTTTGCAATAGCTTCTAACGAAGTTCCAGCCATTTTGGCCTTAATCAACTCCGCTTTTTTCTTGTTTTTAAGAATAGGTTCCACATAAGGTCTAACCAAATCAACGGCCACCAATCCTGACTTATTTATTTTTATGACTTTTGCGATCACGTGTCCTAAATTGGCCACTTCAAATCTTTTTACAACTCCTAGATCAGTCCCGTCTTCAAATGCCCATCTTATAATATTTCTTTGGTTACCCAAAGAACCGAAAGATTCATCCATGGCTTTCACGGTAACTGGAGGCGCAATGGTAAGCTTCATTGCTGCAGCTGCCTTATCAAAATCTTTATCGGTTGCTTCCATTTCAAATTTAGTTGCCTCTGTAAACACTTTGTCTGAAGTAGCCTCTGAAGCTTCAATTTTTTGGGCTATGGTAGCCAAACGAATACCGTCTTGCTTATCCGCAATTTTGATGATATGGAAACCAAAAGGCGTTTCAACCAACCCAACTTTCCCAATAGGATTGTTGAAAACGAAATCATTAAAAGGTTTTACCATTTGGTTTTGACCAAAATAACCCAAATCACCCCCTTGTTGCGCCGATGAATCATCAGAATTTGTAAAAGCTAACATCAGGAAACTATCCGGATTTGCATTAACCTGGGCCAAAATAGCTTCTGCTTTTGCTTTAGCTTGTTCTTTTGTACGTTTTTCTTTTTGGTTTGGAACTTGAGTTCCTTCATAGCTGATCAATATGTGACTTGCCTTTGCATTTACACCCACTTTTCTGCCCAATGATTTTGAAATACAATAGTATTTTCCAAATACATAAGGACCATAAATTTCTCCTGGAGCCAAGTTGTATAATTTATCGGCGTCAACAGCCGGCAAATCTTTTTTGGCAACATAGGTTGAGTCGTAAGGAACATCAGAATTTGAATTTACAAACTCGATTGTGTTTTTCGCTGATTTGAATCCTGGCAAAGTGTCGTTTTTACCTTTAGCTTGGTTGTAAACCACGCTTCCTGACAACAATCCGTTTATTTTTGCTTTAATATCACTTTCATCTTCTGCCGAAGCTTTGTCTTCAATCAAAACATATTCTATTTCACGAGTTTCATCGGCTTTGTATTTTTTCTCGTTTTTCTTCATAAAATCCACAATCTCTGCATCGGTAACTTTTACCTCACTGTCTTTAATTGTTGAATATAATCCGGCAACATAAGCAAAATTCACTTTGTTTGCTTCCATTTCATATTTCAATTTTCCTTCACTTTCGGTGGTATAAATACCTGATTTTATTAAAGTATTGTAAATTTGAAACTTGGCGTTAAGCTCGGCGTCCTTTTCTCTTTCTTTTAAAACCTTTGCTTGTTCTGGATTTGATTTGAAGTATTCTTTGAATTTTGCAACGTCAAAAACTCCGGCAGCATTCAAAAAAAGTGGATTTTTTCCAATGTTTTGATCTGTTTTCAAAACTTCCATTATGTGTTTTTCACCTACTCTCAATCCTAATTTATCAAATTCAGAGGTTAGTAAGGCCACGGAAACTTCTTGATCCCAAACTCTATTAGCCGCTGCTGTTGAAGTAATCCCTTCGCCACTTTTTTCAACATTACTTACTTTTACCCTGAAATCTTCAAATGAAATATCCTTTCCATTTATGCTTCCCACATCTTTTGAACTTTTACCAAAGTTCCCTTTGTTAAAAAGACTTGGTACTAGAAATGCAAATAATGCGAATGCAATAACTACTATCATTAAAGCGGAACGTTGTCTAATTTTTGCTAAAACTGCCATTTTTATTGTTGTTAATTTTATATTCAGTTTGCGAAAATACAATTATCTAATTAATAATTATACTCGTAGCGTTATAATTTACAAGAAATTTTAATTTAATAAAAAAAATCAATCTTTTACTGTCATTTTGACCAATTCTATTTTATTGTTTGTGGCTTCTTCAATTATAAAATGATAGATTCCTATGGTAATCACATCGCCTTTTTGAGGAATTTCCTTAGTAAAATCTACGATGAAACCACCAAGGGTTCCGTAAGAATCGCTTTCAGGAATATTGAGTTTATAGGTCTGGTTCAAATATTCGACATCAAACCGGGTCGAAAAAACATAAACGCCATCTTCAATTTCTTTTTCAATCAATTCCTCATCTGAATCATGTTCGTCTTCAATTTCGCCAAAAAGCTCTTCCACAATATCTTCTATCGTTATTATTCCAGACGTCCCTCCATATTCGTCAAGCACGACGGCTACACTTTTTCGCTTTTTGGTAAGCAAATTCATTGCGTCTTTAATATAGATTGTTTCGGGTACAAATTCAACAGGGATTACGATCGACTTGATGCTTTTGGGTTTTTTGAATAAGTCAAATGAATGTACATAACCAATGATGTCATCGAGCGAGTTCTGATAAACCACAATCTTGGAATATCCTGTTTCTATAAACAATTCTTTTAAGTCAGCCACAGAATCAAACAGGTCGATCGCCACGATTTCGGTTCTGGGACTCATAATGTCTCTGGCTTTTACTCCCGAGAACTCTAAGGCGTTTTGAAACATTTGAATTTCAGAATCCATCTCTTCGTGATCTTCAATGGTACTCATTTGCTCGGTAATATAATTTCCAAGTTCTGCTTTACTAAAATATAATGGAATATAATCCCCTTCGGTTTTAAAGAATTTTTTCAGGACAAAATCCGAAACCCAGATAAAAAAGGAAGAGATAAAATAAAACAAAACATAAAAACCATAAGCCGGAAGCGCAAAAAACTTCATGAGCGTGTTAGCATAAATTTGAAAAAAAACTTTTGGCAGAAACTCTGATGTTATCAAAACAATTATTGTGGACAGCAGGGTTTGAATTATCAAATTCAAAAATTCGGAAAAATGATACCCCAAAAACGCTATCCAATGCATCAATAAATCTCCCATAAAAAACCCGTAAACCACCAGTGCCACATTGTTTCCAATGAGCATGGCAGCGATAAATTTAGATGGCTTTTCGGTGAGTTTTGTTAGGATGCCAGAAAGAAAACTGTCTTGTTTTTTTTCTATTTCAAGATAAATTTTATTGGAAGAAATGAAAGCAATTTCCATTCCCGAAAAGAAGGCGCATAGTATTAGACACAATATTATAATACTAATTTCCATAAATTAGGGTTTCTTGTTTTTGTCTTCAAACTTCTTTGCAAATCTTCTTCTGAAGAAAAACATAAATACGGCCAGTCCTGCAATCACAAGACTTAACCGAGGTGTTGCATTGACGTCATTCCATTTGATAATCGCATCATAAATAAAATAGGCTCCAAAGACGAGATAAATGTAGGGCGTGTATTTAAGGTAACTCATAATTTAGGTGTAAGATTTATTCGGCTGTGGCGACTTCGCCCATTATTTTTTGTGAGTTGATGATTTTGAAATCTTTGCTGAAATCGATTCCTTGTCCGTTTGAAACTCCCTTCGGGTCTGTGAATTTAAAGTTTTTTTCGGTAAAAAACCAGTCATTCTTTTGGTCGAAATACAATTGCTCGGTTTCCAGTGTTTGCCCGTCTTGAGCCGTGATTTTTACATTCCCTTTTAAATCAATAATATTTGTCACCCTGTAAGAAACAGCATAATCTGATTTAATAAATGTTTTTTTCGCCTTATTGTCATATAAAGTAACATCAATTCCTTTTGGAAATTCCGTGAAGGGAAAATCCACATTGGAAAACTCCAGCATTTTTGGACTCACTAAAATGGCTTTTATACGACCGGAATCCGTGTATTTCAAGTTTATTTTATCAGCATCACCATTGGGCACAAACTCCGAAAAATTTATTTTTTGCACTTCTTTAAAATTACTTTCACATCCAAAAAACAGTGTCACGGCAATAACCGTGACAAATGGAAGGATTCTGTATTTTTTTAATGAAGTCATACGCTAAACTTACAAAGTTATGTGTAATTATTAAGTGCCTCTTTGAGTATTAGTGGAATTTTGTCTTTTCAAACCATTTATCATTAAGTGAAAAACCTACGCTCAGGATGGCATAATTTTCTTGAACCAAGTTCGAGGCCGTCGTTCCCTTTTTTCCCAATTCAAAGCCAAAATTTACATTGGAAAAAGAACCTGTTACAGGCAGCCCTACTCCAAGGGTAAGCCCTGCGTCATTTATCGATTCTGAATTGATTACCATTCCCGTTTTTTCATACTTAAGACCTGCCCTGTAAACGACTCTCTTGGCGTAGCTCGTAAACGAGTTGTAGTTGGGGATATAAAATCCACCAACGCTGTATTTTGTATATTTTTCGTAGGTTACGTTGTCAATTTTATTATAACTATTAGCTAAACTACCTTTGTTTTGCAAAGTGATTTCTGCCCCTAACAGCCATTTTCGAGATTCCCCTATTCCTGCCCCGAGTGAAAATTTACTTGGTAATTTTAAATTGGTTTGATTTTTTTGATTCTCAAGTTCATCGACAACTCTTATATCGAACGCTGAATCAAAAGTTACCGTAGAAATATTTCTCGTATTTTGAGACACTAGGGTGCTCTCCGGAGAAAAATTCATGCTGCTGAAAAAGGTTAGTTTTTTAGTGATTTTGGATTGGTACATCATTCCAAAATCAAAATTCACTCCCGATAAATAGGCAGTATTCAATTCACGGGAACCTATGGGAACAAATGGGAAAAACTCTAGACTATTCGTTTCTATTTTTCCAAAATTATAATGCACATCGGCACCAATGCTTAAATTTGGGGCTATTTTATATCCCAACCCCAAAAATACTTTATTCAAACCGCCTGTTCCGTTAAAACGTTTGCTGTTTTGGGTAACATCTGTACTTATAGATTCAATTTTATATCCCACCGAAGAATATGGAATCAATCCAAAACCTACCCCAAATTTCCCCAAAGGCAGCCCTATAGCCAGATAATCCAACGTTGTCCTTCGTGTACTTGCCAATTGACTATCGGTTTTCAATTTAGTGGTATTATAACTTCCTCCAAGGCTAAAAGTGGTCAATTTCAAATTTGCAAAACCCGCAGGGTTTTGCAAATTGATATGAATACTGTCCGGCATTATTGACAATCCAGCCATGGAACGATTTTCCAGCGTTCCCTTAAATCTAACGTCACCAATTCCATAAAAAGAATATGGTGATGAAGTTCCTTCTTGGGCAAAAGACATTAATGACAAAAACAAACAAGCGCTTATTATAATTTTTTTAATCATTTTTGATTTTATATTGAAATATTTGGTTCAAACTTTCCAAAAGGAAATTTGAATTGGCAAATATGGTATTTTTTAATCGGTTAGCCAAAAAATCTGTGTCTCCACCAGTTAAAATTATTATAAAATTTGAATAAAGTGATTTATATTCGTCTATAAAACCGTCAATCTCATAAACCAACCCATTTACCACACCCGAATGAATTGATTCTGAGGTTGATTTTCCGATGAAATGTTTTGGACTTTCCGGGGTTAACAATGGCAGTTTTGCAGTATAATAATGTAATGCTTCATACCGTAATCGTAATCCAGGCGTGATGGCTCCGCCAAGATAATTATTATTCTCATCAATAAAATCATAGGTTACACAAGTTCCAACATCAATAACCAACCGGTTCCGGTTGGGAAACTGAAGAGTTGCACCCGATGCAAGCACCATTCGATCAATTCCTAAAGTTTGGGGCGTTTCATAACCGTTGAAAAACGGAAATGGGTCATTATGGGAAACAAAATGAATATTAAGAGTGCTTTTAAGATCAGAAAAAGATTGTTTTTCGACATCCGAGACAGATGCGACAACTAAATTGGTTATCTTTTTATGGGTTTTCAAAATGTTTTGAATGCTTTTTTGGAGTTCTGTTTTCATAAAAACAAATGTCTCCAAGATGGTATTGCCCTCAAACACAGCTCCTTTAATTCTGGTATTCCCAATATCAATAGCTAAAATCATAATTTATATTTAACGACGCGAAGTTACGAATAGATTTTTTTTAATAATTGTTTTGTATAAATTAAAAATCATTCTATATTTGCACCCGCATTAAGAACGGTACCTTAGCTCAGATGGTAGAGCAATGGACTGAAAATCCATGTGTCCCTGGTTCGATCCCTGGAGGTACCACTTTAAAAAAAACTCATCCGCTTTGTGTGATGGGTTTTTTGCTTTCATACCCTTTTGACTGTTTCTGATTTTTCAAAAAGCCTTGACCACCATTATACTAATTACCTTATCCTTCAGGATTTAAGCAAAGTGTCATAGACTTTTGACTACAGGTTTATTTGCCTTAAACGGCTTAAATCAAGGGTTGTAAAAACGGAATAAAAAAAATTATTCGAAAAAATAGAACATGTTTGATATATTTGTGAACTCTAAGTAAGTCAAAAGTTTAAAAGTCGTAAAGTCAAAAGAGGTAATTTCAATTAAAACAATTTAAAATCAATACATTGCATCATTTCATATAATTTAAAAACACGACATTATGTCGTTTTTACTACTTATATAAACAGAAAGTGGCTTTTCCTCAATTAGAAGGAATAAAAATTACATATTGAAACTAACAAAAATAACTTTAAATTTTATTTAATCTTTATGGAACAAATTATCAAAGACACTACAGCCAATCCAGCACCATTAGGACTTTTTGGGTTTGGGATGACTACTATTTTATTAAACTTTCATAATGCAGGATTCTACGAACTCAATTCAATGATTATGGGAATGGGATTGTTTATTGGTGGCACACAGCAAGTGATTGCTGGAATTATGGAATGGAAAAAAGGAAATACCTTTGGCATGTCGGCATTCACATCCTATGGTTTTTTTTGGATATCACTTGTCGCGTTATGGATGCTTCCCTTGTTAGGAGTAGCAAAACCTGATGGGATTTCAATGGGATTTTATTTGGGCCTTTGGGGTTTATTTACATTGGCTTTTTTCATAGGAACACTTAACGGAAACACTATTGGAAAACTTATTTTTGGTTCTCTAATTGTTTTATTTATACTATTGTCTGCCGCTAGTTTTACTGGGAATGAAAATATTCATAGAATTGCGGGTTATGAGGGAATTTTTTGTGGTTTTTTTGCCTTTTATGAAGGAGCCGCAATAATAATCAACGAAAAATTAGGAAGAAAAATATTGCCTCTATAAAATAACGCAAGTTTCTTTTAACAACCATAAAATACCTATTCATATATTTGACAGACAATAGGTTTTAAAATTCATTAACTTTAGACTTTAGCACCAAGACTTTTATAAATAGAAAAAAATCTGATATGAGTTATTACAAAATCGAGAATTTAGAACAGTACTTCAAACATTACAACAAATCTGTTCGTGAACCAAGAAAATTTTGGAGCAAAATTGCTTCCGAAAACTTTTTATGGTACCAAGAATGCGAAAAAGTAATGGAGTTTGACATGTCCGAAGCCAAAATAAAATGGTTTGTGGATGCCAAGGTAAATATCGTTAAAAATTGTATTGACAGGCATCTTTCCAAAAGAGGCGAGAAAACAGCCATCATTTTTGAACCAAATGACCCAAACGAGGAAGCGCTACACATTTCGTATAACGAACTGTATGTGAGAGTTTCAAAAATGGCAAATGTACTACGGGAACAAGGTATTGGGAAAGGCGATAGAGTTTGTATTTATTTGCCAATGATACCGGAATTGGCGGTTTCTGTTTTAGCTTGTGCAAGAATTGGCGCCATACATTCGGTTGTTTTTGCAGGATTCTCCTCTTCAGCAGTGACAACCAGAATAAATGACAGCGAATGCAAAATGGTCATCACATCAGATGGGGGATTTCGCGGCAACAAATCAGTCGATTTGAAAGGAATAATAGATGAAGCACTGATAAATTGTCCCTGTGTAGAAAAAGTATTGGTAGCCAAAAGAACCCATACTCCAATAGTCATGAAACAAGGTCGTGACCAATGGTTACAACCCCTTTTGGACGAAGCTTCGGATAATAATGTTGCCGAAATCATGGATGCAGAAGATCCCTTATTTATTCTTTACACATCGGGATCAACCGGAAAACCAAAAGGAATGGTGCATACCACCGCCGGATATATGGTTTACACCGCTTATACTTTCAAGAATGTTTTCAATTATGAAGAAAATGATATTTTTTGGTGTACTGCCGATATTGGTTGGATCACCGGACATTCCTATACTTTATACGGTCCATTATTGAATGGTGCCACGACAGTAATTTTTGAAGGGGTTCCATCCTACCCTGATTTTAGCCGTTTTTGGGAAATCATTGAGAAACACAAAGTAACCCAATTCTATACTGCACCGACAGCCATTCGTGCTTTGGCAAAAGAAAGGTTGGAATATGTTCAAAAATATCCATTAAAATCGTTAAAAGTTATTGGTTCCGTCGGAGAACCCATCAACGAGGAAGCATGGCACTGGTATAATGACCACGTTGGCGGGAAACGCTGCCCTTTAGTGGACACCTGGTGGCAAACTGAAACCGGAGGCATCATGATTTCGGCAATTGCGTTTGTAACACCAACAAAACCAACCTATGCCTCATTGCCATTACCGGGAATTCAGCCTGTTTTGATGGACGAAAAACGCAATGAAATAGAAGGTAATCAAGTTACCGGAAGTCTATGCATCAAATTCCCATGGCCGGGAATTGCAAGAACCATTTGGGGCGATCATCAGCGCTATAAAGAAACCTATTTTAGTGCTTTTCCAGGTAAATATTTTACTGGTGACGGGGCACTGCGTGATGAAGTTGGCTATTACCGAATTACGGGTCGAGTAGACGATGTTGTTATCGTTTCAGGTCACAATCTGGGAACTGCCCCTATTGAGGATGCAATAAACGAACATCCAGCGGTTGCAGAAAGTGCCATTGTAGGGTTCCCGCACGACGTTAAAGGGAATGCCTTGTATGGTTTTGTAATCCTTAAAAAATCAGGGGAATATCGTGACAGGGAAAATCTAATCAAGGAGATTAACCAACACGTTTCTGACCACATAGGTCCAATCGCCAAGTTGGATAAAATCCAGTTCGTTTCAGGTTTGCCGAAAACCCGTTCGGGGAAAATTATGCGTCGAATTCTTCGCAAAATAGCAGAAGGTGATTTTTCTAATTTTGGAGATACCTCAACCTTACTGAATCCAGAAATTTTGGATGAAATAAAAGAGGGACGATTGTAATATATTGTGATTTCATTAAAAAAGGAGGCTGTCCATAAAAAGACAGCCTCCTTTACTTTTAGTGAATGTTTTTATTTCTTTATTAACTTCATCACTTTCACCTCATTGTTTTCATTATATATTTTTACGACATACATTCCTTTACTTAAATCACTAATGGGAAATGGATACTCTTTGGACTGATTTGTATTGAAACTTTTTACCAATTGTCCCGAGATGGAATAAATTTTAACTTCGGAAGTATCTATATTTAAGGTAAAATAAGCCGAAGATGGATTTGGATATAAATGTATCTCCTCTACGAAATCAAAATTAGCTGTCCCCAAGGTTGATTGTTTGTTCCCATAAATTAAAAATTGACCCGATGGAATTGCCAAAAGTGCATTTACATCGGTAACATTTATGCTTGTATTATCCATCAAATTGTACCATATTCCCGTGGAAGGAAAATTGGGTATAAAAGTCACGTCAGCCACAGAAAAATTACAAAGCACCACCACGCTATTGAGTTGAGTTGACGGCAATGTAGCGTCATTAATGTATATTCTCTGTTTCACATTACTGCCGTCAGGACTTATGCTATAATTGCCTTCAAAAACAGGTTCACCGATTTTTAAGCTTATCATTTTTGCCCAATCATTATAAATTTTTGCTCTTTGAGAAATTCCTAGCCAATTACTTGTCCATTGTGGCTGTGGCTTGGCATCCAATTTGCAGTCTCCAGGAGTTGAATCCGAAGGCGTATTTACAGATCCGTCATTACAAGTAAAAATGGAATTTTGCATTCCCAATTCGGCAAAATGCCAAATCATTTTTGGTCCTGGAATTAACAAAGAAGCTGCTCCGATGGCTGACATTCTGGCAAGACAGTTATCCAAATTATTCAATGTTGGCTTAGTGCCCCCTCCATTACCATATGTTATTGCGTTGTACATTAGTCTTTCCTCATCGTGGCTTTCTGGATACCCCATCACCCTTTTGGCCGTAAAACCATGCGCCACATTTCCCATTCTTGTGATATCGGCATTTGTTGTATTCCCTTTTAGAAGCTCCGTGTAAGGACCGGTCATCTTTCCCCACATCATCACTCCTTTACTTGGCGTTTCATTTAGTCTATAATTTGCCCATTGTTGCTCTTCACTATCGCTTCCTAAATGCTCGAAAATAGCATAATGGGTTGGGTCTAAACTCCAGGAATAATCGGCATAATCTTTTAAAATCGCCACTCGATCTGCCTGATATCCGTCTGTACCAATATAATCTGTCGGCGAACTATTTTGAGTGAATCCTTTAGTTAAATCCCAACGGAATCCGTCAATTTTATATTCTTGAATCCATTGTTTAATTACTCTTTTAACATAGGTTTTAGTTACTGTTGCAGAATGATTGAAATCGTTCCCAACGCTATATGTGTGTTTGGCAAATTCATTAAAATAAGGATTTTCAGAACTGGCATCGCCCCAACCATCACCATCAGGATCTTTCATCCACATTCTTACCATTGGATTTCTTCCAAAA
Organism: Flavobacterium sp. UBA5153; assembly: GCA_002413745.1. Lineage (GTDB taxonomy): Bacteria > Bacteroidota > Bacteroidia > Flavobacteriales > Flavobacteriaceae > Flavobacterium. The sequence goes on from DHXP01000058.1 coordinate 60,358, forward strand.
GCATGATTTAGTGCCACATCAAGAATTACCGCAATTCCGTTTTGATGACATAAGTCGATAAGTTCTTTCAGTTTATCTGAAGTTCCGTAAAATTTATCCAAAGCCATGTGAAAAGAAGTGTTATATCCCCAACTTTCATTGCCTTCAAATTCCATTACGGGCATTAATTCAATAGCATTGATTTTTAAGTTTTTGAAATAATCGATTCTGTCTATCAGGCTTTGAAAATTTCTGTTGGCATCAAAATCCCTCACCAAGACTTCATAAACCACTAATTTCTCTTTTGCCGGCTTAACAAAATTGGTTACTTGCCATGTATATGGAGTTTGTCCTGTTTTCAAAACAGTAACTTCTCTTTCTTGACCGACAGGATAAGTTGGAATGTTAGGATAATTTACTGCAGGAATTGAAGGGTCATCAAAAGGCGACAAAACCAATGTGGAATAAGGATCTGCTGTTTTTACCAATCCGGGAGAACCTGCAAGCGGCGTCGTATCTACGACCCAATATTGATAGGTATTGTTTACTCCTGATGTTAATCCGGCTAATTCCAGCCAAAATTTACCCGTGGTTGGATCTTTCTTCATGGCATAGTTTGAATCCGGCTGCCAGTTATTGAAACTTCCCGCTACATAAACAAAATCTTTTCCCGGCGCATCCAAAACCAAGGTTGCTTTTGTTGGGTCGGCTAAATTATAATTTATTCCCTCCTCAACACCAGCAGGCAAGACCTGTGATATTATTCCGGGATTTACCATTACGGTGAATTTTTTCGAAAATGAAGTTGCTCCTTGTGTAATCTGAAGTTCATAACTTTTATTGGTCGTTATGTTCAAATCCGTATAACTATAGGATGCAGTTGTGGCAGTGTTTATGCTTACCCCATTTGCCAAAAGAGTATAAGCTGCATTCCCATTGGTATTTGTTGCCGAAATAGCAAGATTTTGTCCAGAAGTGATAATTGTATTGCTGTTTTCAATTGGCTGAACCAATGTAGCCTGAAAAGCACCAACACTAAGAAAAGTATCCGCTGTTTGCAAATTTCCGGCATCATTCCTTAGAACCACGCAAATTTCCGTAATCGAACTTGTAAGAGCCACTCCAAAATAAATAAATAAATCAGGTGTCAAGTCAAGTTTATAGGTTGTTCCTGAAACGAATATTAATGCGGGTTGGGTCGTATTATTCCCCCAAGAACCTTTTACATTTTGCCATCTTGTTCCATTTACGGTCAAACCAATATGCGCATAAATTGTCCCGGCATAAGTGGCTAAAGGAGTTCCTGTTTTATCAAAATTAATAGTAACTGCACCATTTGCAATTGCAGGTGATGGTGTAGTGGTAATTTGGGCAAAACCTATAGATGCTATAAGTAAAAATAATAAAGTAATTTTTTTCATACCATAATTATTTAATGAAAAAAGGGCCATCGCAAGACGGCCCTTTTTTAATAATGAACAATATTACAGGATTGGTATCAATAAATAACTACCATCTAAATCATTAAACCAAACATCGTATGTAGCCGATGACACAGGGATATTAGATCCATCTTGTGTGCCTACACCACTGAAAGCAGTACCGCTACCCCAGTTTACAGTCCAAGCATCATTTGCTCTAAATTTCAGTTTACCATTACTTAAATTAGCAGTAACTTTCCAGATATGAGGATCAAAAGTTGATTTTGTCATAGGGGTACTAGTATCCCAGCCTCCCGGAGAAGCATCCCCAACCAAACCGATTGTTACATAAGTGGTGGCAGTACTTCCAGTAAAAGGAATTAATGAATATGTCAAATCGGTAACATTGATTGATAATGTATAATAACCAGCTGTTGCAATTACAAACGAATCTGGATCAGTACCAGTTCCATCATTTACGGCCAAAGCTCCATTTTTTGTTCCCCATTGTGGTTGCCATTTTCCTTTTATCTCTAAAAGTTTAACCTGGCCAGCAGCAAAATACCCTGTATAACTATATTTATTATCATTTGCGGGGTCTCTGAATAAAGGAACATTATTATTATTTTCACTCCAACCAGCTGCCGTTGCGTCACCCACTAAAAACATTTCTCTTTTAGGAATTATAGTATTATATGGTGTAACTAAAATTGTTATTGAATTGGAAAATTTTTCTTCTGAACCAATAGTACCTACAGTCGATTTAATTCTAACATCAATGGCACTTTCTACATCGGGAGCAAAGCCAAGCTCTAATGCTTTGGCATTTAAATTAACCACATTCATTGAGAAATTTGTTGATCCAGAAGAAGAAATATCTATTGGAGCGGTAAAATCTGTCCCATTAACCGCAAACTGAACCGTGTAAGTAATTGCTGTTGGTGTTCCGTAAGTTACTTTTTCCCACGTCAATGTTAAAGCAGTATTGCTTGGTGTTGCTTTGTTAAGCAAAATCGAAGAACCTGTGTCAGGAGTGATGATGGCAAAAGCAGCTTCCTGCGGTGCCAAGATTTTGAAATTCTCTTCGTTTGTACAAGACCATAATCCTGAAATCAGGACTAATGCTATAAAAATTTTAAATATATTTTTCATTTTTTTTATGATTTATTTTGTTAATATAGTTTTTTTAGTAACCAATATTTTGGGTTAAATTACGATTTGCGGCAAGAGAAGCCCCTGGCAATGGAAATACATTTAGATGCGCAGGAATTGAAATTCCATTTGAAGCATTTCCTTTCCAAGCCCAGTTATACGATCCTCCTGTAAACTTGCCAAATCTTATTAAATCTTGTCTTCTGTGTGCTTCCCAGTGTAATTCACGTGCTCTTTCATCTATAATGAAATCAAGAGTTACATTAGACGCCACGACATTTGCAACGTCAGAACCACTGTTTGCCCTTTGTCTCAAATCATTTATATAACCAATTGATTGAGTTGTGGCGTTGGCGGTTGAGCTTCCATTAGTAGCTCCATCTTTTCTCATTTGTGCTTCTGCATACATCAAGTAAACATCTGCTAATCTAAATAAAGGAAAATCAGTGTCTACGTAAGTAGAGCTAACACCTGTTGCACCCGTTGAGGTTTTATTAGAAAATTTAGATAAAGTATACCCTTGTGATTTAACAGAAATATCAGTAATATCTATACTTCTTTGTTTGTCAGGATTACCGGCAACACCTGTACCAATAGTTTTTCTAGTGTCAAGATCAAATTGTGCCCCGTCGAATTTTTGAACAAACTGCTTTCTCAAACGAAGAGCACCTCCCCAGCCGCCAACACCAAGGGCAGCACCATTATCTTCCCATTCACCAACTTCTCCATTAATTATTGTAGTGGTTGAACCCCAATTTTGAGTTGCTAACCCATCCGATTGTAATGTGAAAATCATTTCCGCCGATGTATTGTTATCCGCCTTAAAATTATCTAGATAATTTGGATTTAATGTGTAACCGCTAGCAATAATTTCACTACACTTTGTGATACATTCGGTATACTTTTTTTCCCCTATATAAACTTCGGCATTCAAATACATTTTAGCCAATATCATTTTAGCCATTCCTTGATCCACTCTACCGTATTCGTTTGTTCTGGCAGGTTTCAAATCAGGAAGTATGGTATTCAATTCAGTTTCGATAAAAGTGAATAATTGTTTTCTGTCGTATTCCGGTCCTGAAAAGTTCAAAGGATCGTTTTCTGTATACATTGGTGCTTTACCAAATAAATCCATCAAGTTATAATAAGAATAAGCTCTCAAAACTCTAACTTCATTTCTATAGGCAGCAATATCTGCAAGTAAAGTGGCGTCCGTAACCCCTCTTCCACTCAATTTTTCAGGAGTAGTTTGTCGCAAGAACTCATTCACGTATGCTACCTCTGCCATTGTTCTGCTGAACAATCCTAAAATAATTGGGTTACTGGCAGACCAAATGTTTCTTTGTAATTCTGCGGTTCCTTTATCATTTTCATAACTCCAGATTACTTCATCGGTAGTTAAATCTTGCAAATACCACAAACATCTGCTAAACTGGCTTGTTCCTGCATCAACACCCTCGAGAGAGGAAGAATCTGGCCCTAAAACACCTGTTAAAGAAAGATTGCCATACACTCCCGCCAAGGCCTTTTTATAACCTCCCGAAGAAGCAAACAAGGCTTCTGATGACAGGACATCATCATCTTTTGAAACTACATTCATATCATTTGTACAAGACTGAAGCACAGAAAATAATACAAAAATGTAGATGAAATTTAATTTAAATTTTTTCATGATTTTTTTTTTAAAATTTTATATTCGCTCCAAACAATAAAGAACGCTGTCTAGGATATATGGTTTTGTCAACTCCGTTATTAGTTATTTCAGGATCTAGACCGCTGTATTTAGTAATCACAAAGGCATTTTGAACTCCTGTAAAAAATCTTAAAGAAGCTTTGCCTTCTAACCATTTAGGGAACGTATAACCAAGTGTAACATTGTCCATTCTTAAGAAAGAAGCATCTTCTACATATATATCAGACAGCACAACATTTGATGTAGTGGTGAAACCAGTTTCTAGAACTGATGTAGGAACGTTATTTAAAGCACTTCCTGATTTTAATAAACCGTATTGTGCCTGACCTGCATTTACAGCATTAAAAATTCTATTTCCGATACTTGCCCTCAAATTGAATGAAAAGTCAATATTTTTATAATTCATATTAGAAGCAAAACCAAAAGTAGCATCTGGATCTGGGTTTTTATAGATATACTTGTCTTTTTCATTTATAATATTATCCCCATTCAAATCTGCATAAGCTCCTTCAATAGGTTTTTTGTTTATGTCGTATAATTGTTTAAAAACAAAGAAAGAATACGGAGTAAACCCTTTGCTAAATACTTGACCAGGAGTTCCCGTACCTGCAATGTTATCTCCTACAAAAATATCGTTATTATAGACTAAATCTGTAATTCTTCTTTCGAATTTAGTGGCGTTGATATTAACATTCCAATCAAATCCATCCGATTTAAAAATCGCTGCATTTACGGACAATTCTATACCTTTTGTAGTAAAACTACCAACATTTTGATAGGCTTGGTTAGAATAATTACTTCCATCAGGAACTGCCGCATTTACTAATAAATCTTTTGTGTCTTTATAGAAAACATCAACTGCTCCTGTGATTCTATTGTCAAACACGCCATAATCTATTCCCGCATTGTAAGTAGTAGTTTCTTCCCATTTTAAATTTGGGCTCAACTTTTGAGAAAGAGCAATAGGTGTTACGGCCGAACCAAAATAATACTGGGAATTTGATCCTCCAGTAATATATTTTTGAAGATAATCATTTGCTGCAGGTATATCTTGTTGACCCGTAATACCATATCCTAAACGAAGTTTTAAATCACTCAAAGTTTTTGAATCTTTAAAGAAATCTTCTTTCATTTTCCAAGCAAAGGCTGCTGCCGGGAAATTACCCCATCTGTTATTTTCACTAAATCTTGAAGACCCATCTCTTCTGTAAGATAAAGTCAATAAATATTTGTCTTTAAAATTCAAATTTGTTCTTGCGAATAAACCTATTAAAACCACATCAGTATCCGTGGTAGTATCTGGGGCTGCTTTTACTGGGTCTAAAACATTAAAAGTTTCGAATTTAGAACTTTGAAACTTTTGATAGGAATAACCACCCGTCATTTCGAAATTTAATTCACTGAATGTTTTATTATAAACTAAATAAGTATCCAACAATTTGTTTCTTCTTGTAGCTTTAGTAAACTCATCGGTTCCGTAGGTAATATTGTTGTTGCTGGGTGCAGAACCCGCATCCGCACCAACCAATCTGGTCCTTTCACCCTTTGATTCATCAAAACCAACATTAACAACAGCTCTAACTTCTGGCAAAAAATGGAATTTATAATCCAATTCAAAATTTCCAAAAACTCTATTGTTTAAACCTGTATCATTCGTTTGCATCAATTGGGCAACTGGATTTCTTGGTGCAATTGCTGCTAATGGATATTGCCCACTGCTATTTGGACCAGTATAATATTGAAAATAACCGCCGTAAGGAGAATTTGTATCTCTTATAGGTTGCGTAGGATCAAATGCAATAGCAGATCCTTCAACACCATCCGTGAATCTATTGCTCTCATTAGAGTAATTTGCATTCAATTTTAATTTCAAATGATTATCCAAGAAAGAAGGATTCATTGCTAAACCTACCGTATTCCTATTAAATACATTTGTTAAACGCAAGCCTTCTTGATATGTATTCCCCAACGTTAAACGTGTAGGAATAGCATTAAACAAACTACCTCTCATAGAGATATTATTATCAATATAATCCGTAGTTCTATAAATTGCTTTTTGCCAATCGGTATTTGCAGTCCCTAACAAACCAACATCCGCAGGGCGTTTTTCAGTGATAAGCTCTCTGTATTTATCAGCCCCAAACACATCAACAGTTTTTATTAATTTTCCTGATCCGTATTGAATATTATAATCTACAGCCAATTCTTTCCCTCCTTTTTTGGTAGTAATAATAATTACACCATTAGAAGCTCTTGAACCATAAATCGCAGTTGCAGATGCGTCTTTCAACACTGTAATTGATTCAACAGTACTTGGATTCAAAGATGCCAAAAATGAACTGGAACCCGTATTCGTATTGTTATCTAATGGTAAACCATCAATAACAATAAGTGGATCATTACTTGCAAACAAAGAACCACCCCCTCTAATTCTTATTGTAGAACCAGAGCCCGGAGCACCGCTTGTATTTACAGTCAAACCTGCTACTCTACCATTTAACAAGTTTTCAGTGGTAACATTAGCACCTTTGTTGAAATCTTTAGCAGTTACAGTTGTTACAGAACCTGTCGCGTCTTTTTTCTTAACAGTTCCGTAACCTACCTGAACAATAACCTCCTGTAATTGGTTAGCATCTTCTTCAAGACTTACAATTATTGATTTTTGATTGTTGAACACAATGGTTTCGCTTTTATATCCAATGAATGAAAAAACGATTTTATCGCCTTTCTTAATATTTGATAATTGAAATTTTCCATCAAGATCAGTTGAAGCACCGTTTGTGGTGCCTTGTACATTTACATTTACCCCAGGTATTGGCTGTCCCGATGTTTTATCAAGAACAGAGCCGCTAAATGTATTCTGAGCCAGAACACAAAAAGGCAGGAGTAGCAATAAAAATAACAACTTTTTGTAAATTGTTTTCATACTTTTTGTTTAAGTTAATTTGGTTTTTGTTTGGTTTTACCTTTACTTCGAATGTTAAAATTAAGTAAATTTTTATGCTCCCGACAAAGACACTTTTTAAATAGGTTACGAAAACGTGGTAGTGTTGAAAACTTTCTGCTTTATTGAAGTATTTAAGGAAAATATTGCCATTAATGAAATTTAATTTATCTTTATTATGAAAATGATTTTTATCAAATCCCCAATATGAAAAAGAAGATCACACTTAAACAAATTGCAAGAGAATTAGACGTTTCTATTTCAACTGTTTCAAAGTCCTTGAGAAATAGTTTAGAAATAGGAGAAGACACCAGACTAAAAGTACAGGCTTTCGCCAAATTTTATCATTACAAACCCAACAATATCGCGCTCAGTTTAAAAAACAGAAAAACAAAAACCATAGGAATTATTATTCCGGAAATCGTGCATCATTTCTTTTCGACCGTGATCAACGGAATCGAACAAATAGCCAACGAAAATGGCTATAGCGTCATTATATGTCTCTCGGACGATTCCTTTGATAAAGAAGTGCTCAATATGGAGATGCTGGCCAATGGAAGCATTGACGGATTCATTATGTCGCTCTCTAAAGAAACCCAATTCAAAGGCGATTTTCATCATATTGCCGAAGTAATCAATCAAGGGATGCCAGTGGTAATGTTTGACAGGGTGACCAATGATATTCAATGTGACAAAGTAATAATCGATGATGAATTGGCTGCTTACGAAGCCGTCCAAAGTTTGATTGATAAAGGAAGAAAGAAAATTGCACTTGTAACAACAGTCGATTATGTAAGTGTAGGCAAGCTTAGGACTGACGGCTATACCAAAGCATTATTGGATAACGGTCTATCTTTCAATGAAAACTTGATCATTAAAATTGAAAATGTAGACAATTGTGAAATAAAAATCGGCAAATTACTCGAAGACAAAGCCATTGATGCCGTTTTTGCGGTGAACGAATTATTTGCCGTGACTATCATTAAAATTGCCAATAAAATGGGATTAAAAGTTCCCGAAGATTTAGCCGTTATCGCTTTTACAGATGGAATCATTTCCAAATATTCGACCCCAACCATTACAACCGTAACCCAAAACGGGATAGAAATGGGCAATACGGCCGCAAAAATTCTCATCGAAAGATTGGAATCAGAAGAGAAAGAACTGGAAGAAGATGAAGAAGAAATATACAAAACCGTGGTAATTGAAACACATCTGATAGAAAGAGAATCAACCCTTTAAAAAAGTTCAATTGCAATTGTAATTGCAATATTCAATCTTTTTGACATTGAAATTGCCATTGAAATCAAAACTTGTTCACACTATTTCGTTGTAGTAACAGCCTATCCAATTAATTTCTAATTTTTAATTTTTAATTTTTAATTCTTTTATATATTTACGCTCAAATCGGAACTTTACTTTTACTTCGAAAATAAGTTAAGTTTTGATAAGCATGAAGCTTATCGTACATTTAATACAATATACGATAATGAAAAAACCCAAATTAAGTTTTTGGCAAATCTGGAATCTAAGCTTTGGATTCCTAGGTGTACAGATTGGCTATTCGCTACAAAATGGTAATACCAGTAGAATATTGGAAGCCCTTGGCGCCGATGTTCACAGCATAGGGTATTTTTGGCTGGCAGCTCCGCTGGCAGGTTTAATTGTTCAACCCATCATTGGTCTTTCAAGCGATAAAACTTGGACGCGTCTTGGACGAAGAATCCCATTTATATTTTTTGGAGCAATTATTTCGGCGATGGCGATGTTTTTTATGCCAAATGCGGAATACTTTGCTTATTTGTTACCACCATTACTTTTTGGGGCCGTAATGCTTTTATTAATGGACACTTCCTTTAACGTTACAATGCAACCTTTTAGAGCCCTTGTTGGTGATATGGTAAATGATGAGCAACGTAATCTTGGCTATTCTTTACAAAGTGCCTTGATCAATTTTGGAGCCGTTTTTGGTTCTTTATTACCTTGGATTTTGGCAAAAGCAGGAGTGGCAAATGTACCTGCAGTTGGCGAAAAGGTAGCAGCCTCCGTAATATGGTCTTTCTATATTGGAGGAGCTATTTTATTGGTTAGCGTACTTTGGACAGTTTTTAAAACAAGAGAATATGCTCCAAAAGAACATGCTCAATATAATGACATCGATTTAGATGCTGCCGATAAAACAGAAAAAACAAGCATCTTGAAACTGATTGTCAATGCACCCAAAATCTTTTGGCAATTGGGAATCGTACAATTCTTTTCTTGGTTTGCCTTATTTTTAATGTGGGTTTACACCACAAGAGCCATTGCTAATCAGGTATGGGGAGCAGAAGCTTTGGATCCAAAATCAATTGGCTTCAACGAAGCTGGAGATTGGACAGGCGTAATGTTTGCTTTTTACAGTGGAGTTGCAGCTTTATTCTCGTTGCTTATCCCGACAATTGCGAAATCAATTGGCCGAAAAAAAACCTATAGTTTTTCTCTTATAATGGGAGGAATTGGATTGGCTTCAATGTATTTTGTTCACGACAAAACTATCTTGTTACTATCCATTTCCGGAGTAGGCTTGGCGTGGGCAGCTATTTTAGCGATGCCTTATGCCATGTTATCTGGTTCGTTGCCTGCAGACAAAATGGGTGTTTATATGGGATTGTTCAACGCAACCATTACCATTCCCCAAATAGCGGCAGGTGTTTTGGGCAGCACAATAATTGCTTTGTTTGGAGGTTTTCCAATGGCAATTATTGTAATAGCAGGAGTTTCAATGTTGATAGCTGGCCTGGCAGTATTTTTTGTTAGGGAAAAATTATCAACAGATAAATAAATTAAAACAAATTAATGAATACAAAAGCATTTATATTCGACCTTGACGGCGTAATTGTTGACACGGCGAAATACCATTATTTGGCTTGGCAAAAAATTGCCAATCAATTGGGAATTGAATTCACACACGAACATAACGAAGGATTAAAAGGAGTCAGCCGTGTTCGCTCATTGGACATCATTTTGGAATTGGGCAACATCGAAGCTTCGCAAGAAGATAAAAACAAATGGCTTTTTGAGAAAAACGAGAATTACTTGTCCTATTTAGTCGATATGGACGAAAGTGAAATTTTGCCGGGTGTTATGCCCATTTTAAAATATTTGAAAGAACAAAATCAACTAATAGCATTGGGTTCGGCAAGTAAAAACGCTAGGCCCATTCTCGAAAAAACAGGGACTCTAAATTATTTTGATGCCATTGTTGACGGCAATGATGTTTCGAACGCCAAGCCTGATCCCGAAGTTTTCCTGATTGCCGCCAAATTATTGGGCAAGAAACCAGAAGACTCAATAGTCTTTGAAGATTCGGTAGCCGGAATTCAGGCGGCAAATATCGGAGGGATGACCAGTGTGGGAATTGGTGAAGCATCAACATTGCACGAAGCAAAATATATATTTAAAGATTTTACGCATATTGATAAACGTTTTATCGAGAATTTATTAAAAAATTGAAAAATTAAAAGATTGAAAAAAAACAAGAATCAAGAATCAAAAAAACATTTAGGATTAGATACATTTCAATAATCTTTAAATTTTTTAATCTTCGAATCTTTAAATTTAAAAAAAATGAATCAGGATTATATAAAACCAGACAATTGGTCCATCATTGAAGAAGGATTCGATGCAGAAAGAGTGAAATCATCTGAAAGTCTTTTCAGCATTGGCAACGGTGCAATGGGACAACGCGCTAATTTTGAAGAAAATTACACGGGAGAAACTTTCCAAGGAAGCTATATCGCGGGTATTTATTATCCTGATAAAACTAAAGTAGGCTGGTGGAAAAACGGTTATCCAAAATATTTTGCCAAAGTCTTGAACGCTCCAAACTGGATAGGAATTGATATCGAAATAAACGGTGAGAATTTCGATTTGAATTCCTGTACGGCGGTAAAAAAATTCCGTCGCGAATTGAATATGAAGGAAGGCTGGTACCATCGTTCTTTCGAAGCGACTTTGCAAAACGGAACCGAAATTGCCGTGAATGTTCGACGTTTTATTTCTTTGGACTTAGATGAAGTGGGCATTATTAATTACGAAATCATTCCTTTAAACAAGGAAGCAAGAATAGTTTACAAACCTTATATCGATGCTGGTGTAACCAATGAAGATGCCAACTGGGAAGAAAAATTCTGGGAACCATTAGAAACAAAAGATCACGAAAACGAAGCTTTTGTGACGGCTCAAACCTTCAAAACGCATTTCAAGGTAACGACTTTTATGCAAAACAGCGTTTTGGAAAATGTCAAAAACCTGAGTCTTTCTCCTGACATTGTTTTGGCAACCAAAGAGAAAATTCAATTTAGTTATTCCGTTTCCGTTGCTCAAGGCACAAAATCATCCATTCAAAAAATAGGAGGTTATACCGTTTCATTGAATCATGAAGACACGCTTGCTGCTGCAGAAAAAGTAATTAAAGAGGCTTTGGCAAAAGGATATGACCAATTATTAGCCGAACAAATCGAAGCTTGGGAAAAAATTTGGGAAATGTCGGACATCACAATTGACGGTGACGTGAAAGCGCAACAAGGCATTCGTTTCAATATTTTTCAGCTAAATCAAACCTATTCAGGAAAAGACAGTCGATTGAACATTGGTCCAAAAGGTTTCACGGGCGAAAAATACGGCGGTTCCACGTATTGGGACACTGAAGCGTATTGCATTCCGTTTTATATGGCGACCAAAGACCAACAAGTGGCCAGAAATTTATTGACGTATCGCTATAATCAATTAGACAAAGCAATTGAAAATGCCGAGAAAAATTTGGGTTTTACCAATGGTGCGGCTTTGTATCCAATGGTAACGATGAATGGCGAAGAATGCCATAACGAATGGGAAATCACACACGAAGAAATCCATAGAAACGGCGCGATAGCTTTTGCTATTTTTAATTATTACCGTTATACAGGTGATTATTCTTATATCCCAGAAAAAGGATTGGAGGTTTTAATTGCAATTGCTCGTTTTTGGCACCAAAGAGCTTCATTTTCCAAAAGCAAAAATCAATATATGATTTTGGGCGTTACCGGACCAAATGAGTATGAAAACAACGTAAACAATAATTTCTATACCAATTATATTGCAAAATGGTGCATTGATTATGCCTATGAACAAATTCAAAAAGTGTCACTGGAATACCCGTCAGACCATAAACGAATCATCGAAAAAGTAAAACTGTCAGATTCTGAACTACAAGATTGGAAAAAAGTGGCAGATGCCATGTATTTTCCTGTTTCTGAAGAACTGGGGATTTATTTGCAACAAGACGGCTTTTTAGACAAGGATTTGGTTCCCGTGAAAGATTTAGATCCTTCGCAACGACCAATTAACCAAAAATGGTCTTGGGACAGAGTGTTGCGTTCCCCTTATATCAAACAGGCCGACGTATTGCAATGTTTTTATTTCTTTGAAGACCATTTTACTGAAGAAGAATTGAAACGAAATTTCGAATTTTACGAAGCCCTTACGGTTCACGAAAGTTCACTTTCTCCTTGTGTGCATGCCATTCAGGCCGCCAAGTTGGACAAAATGGATATGGCTTACAATTTCTATTTAAGAACTTCTCGTTTAGATTTAGATGATTATAACAAGGAAGTCGAAGAAGGTTGTCATATTACCAGTATGGCGGGAACGTGGATGAGTATTGTGGAAGGTTTTGGCGGAATGCGTGTGAAAAACGACACACTACATTTTTTACCAAAAATTCCAAAAGAATGGACAGGTTATTCGTTTAAAATAAATTTCAGAAACCAGATTTTAAAAGTTGCCATAAATCACGACAAAACGCAATTCACACTAGAAGGCACAAAAAACCTGACTGTTTTTGTAAATGGAAGTGCTGTTTTGGTTGAACCAAATAGTTTGGTAACAGTTTAATAAATCAAATCTCATAAGGCATTTAAGTTCATTCAAGTTATTCTTGAGTGAACTTATTTTCCTTATGAGATTAAACGAAAATGTTGAAAATTTAATTATTTATCAAATGAAAAAGATAATTTTACTACTTGTTTTTACAACCTCTACTATGTTTGCACAAATCGATAAAATAGAACCCCCATTTTGGTACGCCGGAATGTACCATCCTGAATTGCAAATTATGTTTTATGGCAAAAACATAGCGCAATATCAAGTATCTGTCTCCAATTCGATTAAAATTACAAACGTAAAAAGAACTGAAAATTCCAACTATATTTTCGTTACCATCGATACCAAAAATGTTCCGCCAACGGATTGTGTCTTCACTTTCAAAAACAACAACAAAGTAGCATTTACACAAAACTATTCCTTAAAAAAACGAAGAGAAAATTCGGCACAACGCCAAAGTTACAATGCCTCGGATATGATATATTTGCTGATGCCGGATCGCTTCTCAAACGGCATTGCAAATAATGACACTAACCTTTCAACAACCGAAAAATACAATCGGGAATTGCCTGGAGGAAGACACGGCGGCGATATTGAAGGCATTATCAATCATTTAGATTATATTCAAGAATTGGGAGCAACAACCATTTGGAGCACGCCGCTTTGCGAAGACAATGACGCCAATCATTCGTATCATACGTATGGACAATCGGACGTTTATAAAATCGATCCTCGTTATGGAACCAATGAAGATTATGTGCGATTGGCCTCGGAAATGCACAAAATAAAAATGAAATTGGTTATGGATTATGTCACTAACCATTGGGGTTCGGAACATTGGATGATGAAAGATTTGCCAACCCACGATTGGATTAACCAATTCGAAAATTACACCCAAACCAATCACAAAAGAACAGTTGTTCACGATATTCACGCATCAAAAATCGATACCAAAATCTGTTTGGATGGATGGTTTGTCCCTTCGATGCCTGATTTGAATCAAAGAAACCCTTTAGTACTGAACTATCTTACCCAGAATGCTATTTGGTGGATTGAATATGCCAATTTGGATGGTTTTAGAGTAGATACTTTCAACTATTCTGATCCAATTGCAATTGCGAAATGGACTAAAGCCATAACCGACGAATATCCCAATTTTAACATCGTTGGCGAAGTTTGGATGCAAAATCAAGCCCAAATGGCCTATTGGCAAAAAGACAGTAAAATTGCAGCTATTCAGAATTATAATTCCAATTTGCCAAGCGTAATGGATTTTACTTTACTTGGTGCTTTGGGCAGTGTTTTCAACGAAGATGACAGCAGTTGGGACAAAGGAATGATTAAAATCTATGACAATTTCTCGAATGATTTTCTGTATCCAAACATAAATAATTTACTGATTTTTGCCGAAAACCACGACACACAACGTGTAAATCACGTTTATAACAACGACATCCGAAAATACAAAATGGCGATGGCATTGTTGGCCACCGTTCGAGGAATCCCACAATTGTATTATGGTTCCGAGATAGGAATGGCGGGAAACAAAGACAATGGCGATGCCGATATTCGACAAGATTTTCCTGGCGGATGGAAAGGCGATGCAAATAATGCTTTCACCAAAGAAGGAAGAACCGAAATGCAAAATGACTATTTCGACTTCACTTCCAAATTATTCAATTGGAGAAAAACAAAATCGGCGGTTCATTTCGGAAAAATGACTCATTACATTCCGGAAAACAATGTGTACGTTTATTTTCGATACGATGCTTCCGAAAGTGTTATGGTTTTAATCAACAACAGCAACGAAACCAGAACCATAAACACGCATCGTTTTCAAGAAAACATAGGGAATTATAAAACGGCGAAAGACGTTATAACAGAACAAACAATAGATATTACAAACGAAATTACTTTGGAACCAAAATCGGTTTTGATTTTAGAATTGAATTAACGGCTATTAGAGAAATCAAAACCTCAAAGGTTTTAAAAACCTTTGAGGTTTAATAACACAAACTATGAGGAAAATCTTTTTATTACTATTTCTAACTTCTATTTCCTTTGCACAAAACACAGATAGAAAATTCCTAAACTTCAAAGAAATTGACGGCACTTTAGAAATCAAAACTTCCGATGGTTTGTATTTGATAAAACCTTACTCGGAAAAAATTGTAGAAACTTCTTTTATTCCAAATGGAGAAACTTTCAATCCAATTTCCCACGCCGTTGTTCTGATTCCAAAAACAGGAATTTCAAAGGTTTCTGAAACCCCAAATGCAATAACGTTTTCAACTTCTGGAATCGTGGTTTCTATCCAAAAATCGCCGTTTCAAATCAGCTATTTTTATAAAAATAAACTTTTGATTTCAGAAAAAAACGGTTATACCAAAAAAGACAACTCCAAAATCTTGGATTTCAATATTTCATCCGATGAAGTGCTTTATGGTGGTGGCGAACGCGCATTGGGAATGAACCGCCGCGGTAACCGTTTGCAATTATACAATCGTGCCAGTTATGGCTACGAAACTCACGCAGACTTGATGAATTTTTGTATTCCAATGGTTTTATCGTCAAAAATGTATGCCGTTCATTTTGACAATTCTGCCATTGGATATTTAGATTTAGACAGCAAAAAAAACAACACTTTGGCGTATGAACCCATTTCCGGCAGAAAAACCTACCAAGTAATTGTAGGGGATTCCTGGACAGATTTAATTTCAAATTATACCGATTTAACAGGGAAACAACCTTTGCCGGCTCGATGGACTTTGGGGAATTTCTCCAGCCGTTTTGGGTATCACTCGCAAGAAGAAGTGGAGAAAACAATCAAAAAATTTGAAGATGATAAAATTCCGGTTGATGCGATTATTCTGGATCTATATTGGTTTGGAAAAGAGGTAAAAGGAACAATGGGAAATTTGGATTGGGACAAGGACAAGTTCCCTGCTCCCTCCAAAATGATGACCGATTTGAGTGAAAAAGGAGTACGAACCATTTTGATTACCGAGCCATTTGTTCTTACTACTTCAAGCAAATGGCAGGAAGCCGTTGACAAAAAAGTACTGGCAACAGACAATGCAGGAAATCCATTTAAATATGATTTCTTTTTTGGAAACACCGGAATTATAGATATTTTCAAACCCGAAGGAAAGGATTGGTTTTGGAATATTTACAAAAACTTGATTAATCAAGGCGTTGGCGGACTTTGGGGCGATTTGGGTGAACCCGAAGTTTTTCCTTCTGAAGCAGTAACTGCCAGAGGAAAAGCTGACGAAGTTCATAATATTTATGGACACAATTGGGCAAAATTAATTGCCGACGGTTATAAAAAAGATTTTCCAAATGTGCGTCCATTCATTCTTATGCGTGCCGGATATTCCGGTTCGCAGCGATTCGGAATGATGCCGTGGTCGGGTGATGTGAGCCGTTCTTGGGGCGGATTGCAATCACAAACCGAAATCGCCTTGCAAATGGGAATGCAGGGAATGGGCTATATGCATTCGGATTTAGGGGGTTTTGCAGGTGATTATTTTGATAATGAATTGTATATTCGTTGGTTGCAATATGGCGTTTTCCAACCCGTTTTCCGTCCGCACGCACAGGAAGAAGTGGCTTCGGAACCTGTTTATAAAGACATTGTCACCAAAGCAAAAGCCAAAAAACAAGTAGAATTGCGTTACCAATTGTTGCCTTACAATTACACATTGGCTTTCGAAAATAATCAAAAAGGTACTCCTTTGATGCGTCCGTTGTTTTTTGAAGAGCCAAACAATTCAAAATTATTGACTGTTTGCGAAACCTACCTTTGGGGAAATGATTTCTTGGTCACACCAGTAACGAAACCCGGCATTACCTCAACTTCAGTTTATTTTCCAAAAAACAATAATTGGTTTGATTTTTATTCCGACAAAAAACAGTTGGCGGGAACGACTTCAACCATTGCCGTTGTCGAAGACCATATTCCCGTTTTTGTTCGTGGCGGCGCTTTTATTCCAATGATAAAAACCATCCAGAATACTTCAAAATATTCATTGGCTAACTTTGATTTGCATTTTTATTTTGATGCGAAAGCTAAACAAAGTTCAGGGAAAATATACAATGATGATGGTTTAACGGCGAATGCTTTCGAAAAAGGAGAATTTGAAATATTGAATTTCAATAGTAATTCCAATAACAAATTATTGGTTATAAAATTGAATTCAGAAATTGGGAAAAACTTTCAATCTTCGGATAAAAACGTAAATTTGATTATCCACAATATAAAAGCCAAAACCATTTCGGTTGACGGAAAAATCGTGAAATTCAAGACAAATAAAACCTCGATTGAAATTCCTGTTTCTTGGAAAAAAGGAACAGAAGTCGAAATAAAAATACAAATGTAACTATACCTGACAGGTTTTTAAAACCTGTCAGGTATGAAAGAAAAAACAATGAAAAAAATAGTACTCTTATCTATAATTGCTTTGCTTTTCGCAAGTTGTTCCTCGACTAAAACGGCTAAAACCAAAACCAAAACCCCTTTTGTCTGGCAAGATGCCAATTTGTATTTTCTTTTAACGGATCGATTCAAAAATGGAAATCCAAACAATGACATTAACTTTGACCAAACCAATGAAACCGGAAAACTACGCGGATTTGAGGGCGGAGACATTCGCGGTGTCATTCAAAAATTGGATGACGGGTATTTTACTGATTTGGGTATCAATGCCATTTGGCTTTCGCCAATTGTGGAACAAATCCACGGTTCAGTCGACGAAGGAACAGGAAACACGTATGCCTATCACGGCTATTGGGCAAAAGATTGGTCGGCGCTGGATCCCAATTTTGGAACTCGGGAAGATTTGGCTGAACTGGTTCAAAAAGCACATGCAAAAGGGATCCGTATCGTACTTGACGCCGTTATCAATCATACCGGACCGGTTACCGAAAAGGATCCGGTGTATCCAAACGATTGGGTTCGAACTTCACCAAAATGCACTTATAAATCGTACGAAACCTACATCAATTGCACTTTGGTTGACAATCTTCCGGACGTAAAAACCGAAAGTAACGAAAATGTGGAATTGCCGCCAATGCTGGTTGAAAAATGGAAAAAAGAAGGACGTTACGAAAAAGAAGTGGCTAGTTTGGATGCGTTTTTTAAGAAAACGAGATATCCAAGAGCGCCAAGATATTACATTATGAAATGGCTTTCGGATTATATTACCGATTTCGGGATTGACGGTTATCGCGTGGATACTGCCAAGCATACGTATGAAAATGTTTGGGCTGATTTTGCCGTAGTTTGCAAAAATGCTTTTGCTGATTTCAAACAAAACAATCCGAAGAAAGTATTGGATAACAACAAATTCTTCTTGGTTGGCGAAGTCTATGGATATGGAATAAGCGAAAAACAACTTTATGATTTTGGCGACAAAAAAGTAAACTATTTCGAAAACGGATTCAACAGTTTAATCAATTTTGATTTCAAGGGTGATGCCAACAAACCGTATGAGGAAATTTTTTCGAAATATTCCGATATCTTAAATTCCGACTTAAAAGGCCTGGGCGTGATGAATTATGTGACGTCCCACGACGATGGTTCGCCTTATGACAAGAAACGGGAGAAAACTTTTATGGTGGGAACTAAACTCCTATTATCGCCGGGAATTTCTCAAATTTATTACGGAGACGAAAGTGCTCGTTCTTTAGAAATCGAGGGAACCATTGGCGATGCAACCTTGCGTTCAATGATGAATTGGGACGAAATTGCATCAAATCCCAACACTAAAAACGTGCTTGCACACTTTCAAAAATTAGGCAATTTCAGGAAAAACCATCCATCCATTGGAGCCGGAATCCACAAAGAAATTTCGGCAAGTCCTTATGTTTTCAGCAGAACTTATACCAAAGACAATTATACGGACAATGTTGTTATTGGCTTGGATTTGCCAAAAGGACAAAAGGAAATATCAGTAGGAAGCATTTTCAAGGACGGAACAAAATTACACGACTCCTATTCTGAAAAAAATGTTGTAGTTTCGAATGGAAAAGTACTTATTGACACCGAATTTGATATCGTATTGTTGGAAAAATAATCAAATATCAAAGTTTGCAAAATTCTTCGCAAAGTTCACAAAGCATTAATTAACTTTGGGAACTTTGCGATTTTTTCTTATTTAACTTTGCGGTAAAATTGGTGCAAATGAACAAAATTCTCAAAATTGGTCATCGTGGCGCTTCGGGTTATGAACCCGAAAACACTTTGATTGCTTTTCAAAAAGCAATTGATTTAAAAGCTGACGGCATTGAACTCGATGTACATTTGAGTTCGGATGGAGAACTGGTCGTGATTCACGACGAAACTATTAATCGAACCGCAAACGAAAAAGGTGTTGTAAATAAGATGTCTTTGCAAGAATTAAAAGCATTCCGACTCGAGAGCTTTGCTCGAACAGGCGAAGCAATTAACAATTCTCAAGAAATTCCCACATTAAAAGAAGTTTTTGATTTGGTAAACCGCAACTGTTTTATCAATGTCGAGCTCAAAGGAATTGGTACCACTAAACCCGTCGTTGAATTAATAGAACACTATGTTATAGAAAAAAACTGGAATTACAACCATTTTCTGGTTTCAAGTTTCGATTGGAATATGTTGGAAGAAGCTCATAGATTAAATCCAAAAATTAGAATTGGCGTTTTAATAGAAGAATCCATTGAACAAGCTATGGCTTTCGCCAAAAAAATAAAAGCATTTTCTATTCATCCCTATTACCAATTATTATCGAAAGAAAATGTAGCTTTGATGCAAGAAAACGGATTCGAGGTTTTCCCTTGGACCGTGAATTCAAAAGAAGCCATTCAAAAAATAAAATCATTCAACGTAAACGGAATCATTTCGAATTTTCCAGATAAAATATGAACCAAAATTTCGATATCATAATTGTTGGTGGTGGCGCAGCGGGATTTTTTACGGCAATCAATATTGTAGAAAAAAATCCGAAGCTAAAAGTGGCCATTCTCGAACGCGGGAAAGAAGTATTATCTAAAGTTCGCATTTCCGGCGGAGGAAGATGCAACGTGGCACACGCCTGTTTTGAACCCAACGACTTAGTCAAATTTTATCCGCGTGGCGAGAAAGAATTGCGTGGTCCTTTTCACCAGTTTTGTTCTGGCGACACCATTGAATGGTTCCGGAATCACGGCGTGGAACTCAAAGCCGAAGAAGATGGACGCATATTTCCTGTTTCCAATTCATCGCAAACTATCATCGATTGTTTTCTCGAAGCCACACAAAGACTCGGAATTACAATTTTGACCGGTCAAAGCGTGCAATCGATTTTCAAAAAAGACAATTTTTGGAAAATTGAAATCCAAAACGAAAATTATCTTGCCGAAAAATTAATTCTGGCTACGGGAAGCAACCCTAAAATTTGGGAAATGTTGCAAACTTTTGGCCACGCCATTGTAAATCCGGTCCCTTCTTTGTTTACTTTCAACATCAAAGACGCCAGAATAAAGGAATTGCCAGGAGTTTCAGCGCACGTTTCGGTAAAAGTGAAAGACACCAAACTTACCGCAACTGGCCCTTTGTTAATTACGCATTGGGGAATGAGTGGACCGGCAATTTTGAAATTATCGGCTTGGGGCGCACGGATTTTATTCGAAAAAAATTACCAGTTTACCATTTTTGTCAATTGGTTGAATGATGTTGAAACTGAGGATGCCAAAAAAATCCTTAAAGATTTAAAACTGGAACACGCCAAGAAAGCAGTTTCCAAAAAGTCCCCTTTTGATTTTCCAAATCGTTTATGGGAAAGTCTGGTTCTCGCTTCCGAAATAGAATCCGAAACAAAATGGGCAGATTTGTCAAAAATTCAATTGCAAAGTTTGGCCAATCAATTGACAAATTCCAGTTTTCAAGTCAATGGAAAAAGTACTTTTAAGGAAGAATTTGTAACTGCAGGAGGTATTGATTTAAAAGAAATCAACTTTAAAACCATGGAAAGTAAATTACACAAAAACTTATATTTTGCAGGGGAAATCGTTAATATTGATGCGATTACAGGCGGATTTAATTTTCAAAACGCTTGGACTAGCGGATATATTTTGGCGGATTCAATATAACTATTATTTGATAAATTTATTGTATTTTTGATAAGAATTTTACATACTTTTGGATAATTGTTTTACAAAACAAATCTAAAATAAATATTTAACTGATTTCTTTAAGAAGTTTACACATTAACCAAAAATCAATGAAAAAAATTTACTTACTAGGTGTTTTATTTTTAAGCATCTTTTCTTTCGATTCATTTGCTAATGGTGTTGAAATTAACAATGCCTCATATAATCTAAAAGCAAGTATACCCACTTATCGGGTTAATCCAAATCCAGAGGCACATTATAAAGTAAACCTTACTGTAGCAAACCCAACATCCAGCCCAACGGCATCTTCAACCTCTATTTGTGAAGGCAGCAGTTTAACACTGACTGCAAATCCTGCCGGTGGAGTTGCTCCATATACTTTTAGTTGGACTGGACCGAACAACTACGCTTCAACGGCAGAAAATCCAGTAATAAATAATATTACCCAATCAAATGCAGGAACGTACTCTTTAGTTGTAACCGATGCCAATGGCGCTACTTCAATTGCTCAAAGTACAGCTGCTGTAGTTGTAAATGTAAAAGTCGACCCAACATTTGATGCCATTTTGCCTGCCATTTGTAGCGGAGGAAGTGCCCCGGTTTTATCAACTTTATCGTCCAATGGAATAACTGGAACTTGGAATCCATCCGTTGTGAGCAACACTGCAACAGCAACATATCTTTTTACTCCTGATGCTAACCAATGTGCAAATTCAGTTCCGCTTACTATTTATGTGATAAAGAATGTGACCCCTACATTTACTTTGCCAGCATCAATTTGTCAAGGCGCAACTTCTCCAGTCTTATCAAACACTTCTAATGATGGAATTGTTGGAACTTGGAATCCATCCACTGTGAGCAATACTTCCTCAGGAAGCTATATTTTTACGCCAAGTGCTGCGCAATGTGCAACAACTGTCACAATAAACATAATAGTAAATCCTGTTGTCACTCCAACATTTGAACCAATTTCGCCTATTTGCGAAAATGCAACGGCACCAACATTACCAACAACCTCTACTAATGGAATTACCGGAACTTGGAATCCTGCTGTAAGCAATACGGCTTCCGGAACCTATACTTTTACCCCTAGTGCCGGGCAATGTGCCACAACAACCACTTTGACGGTAACGGTTAACCCAAATATCACTCCCACTTTTGCGACCATTGCGCCGATTTGTTCGGGTGCGCCAAGTCCTGTTTTGCCTTCGACATCTAACAATAGTTTTACCGGAACCTGGAGTCCCGCCCTTGTAAGCAATACCGCTACGGCAACCTATACTTTTACTCCCGATGCCGGGCAATGTGCCACAACAACCACTTTGACGGTAACAGTTAACCCAAATATCACTCCCACTTTTGCGGCCATTGCGCCAATATGTTCGGGTGCGACAAGTCCTGTTTTGCCTTCGACATCTAACAATAGTTTTACCGGAACTTGGAGTCCCGCTCTTGTAAGCAATACCGCAACGGGAACCTATACTTTTACCCCTAGTGCCGGGCAATGTGCCACAACAACCACTTTGACGGTAACAGTTAACCCAAATATCACTCCCACTTTTACGGCCATTGCGCCGATTTGTTCGGGTGCGCCAAGTCCTGTTTTGCCTTCGACATCTAACAATAGTTTTACCGGAACCTGGAGTCCTGCCCTTGTAAGCAATACCGCTACGGGAACTTACACTTTCACCCCCGATGCCGGGCAATGTGCCACAACAACCACTTTGACCGTAACAGTCAATCCAAACATTGTTCCCACTTTTACGGCCATTGCGCCGATATGTTCGGGTGCGACAAGCCCTGTTTTGCCTTCGACATCTAACAATAGTTTTACCGGAACTTGGAGTCCCGCTCTTGTTAGCAATACCGCGACGGGAACCTATACTTTTACCCCTAGTGCCGGGCAATGTGCCACAACAACCACTTTGACCGTAACGGTTAATCCAAATATCACTCCCACTTTTACGGCCATTGCGCCAATATGTTCGGGCACGACAAGCCCTGTTTTGCCTTCGACATCAAACAATAGTTTTACCGGAACCTGGAGTCCTGCCCTTGTAAGCAATACCGCAACAGGAACTTACACTTTTACCCCTGATGCCGGGCAATGTGCCACAACAACCACTTTAACGGTAACGGTTAATCCAAATATCACTCCTACTTTTACGGCCATTGCGCCAATATGTTCAGGTATGCCAAGTCCCGTTTTGCCTTCGACATCAAACAATAGTTTTACCGGAACCTGGAATCCCGCTCTTGTAAGCAATACCGCAACGGGAACCTATACTTTTACCCCCGATGCCGGGCAATGTGCCACAACAACCACTTTGACGGTAACGGTTAATCCAAATATTATCCCTACATTCAGTGCTATTGCGCCGATTTGTGCTAATGACACTGCACCCGCTTTGTCTGCTACTTCTAACAATAGTTTTACCGGAACCTGGAGTCCCGCTCTTGTAAGCAATACCGCGACGGGAACCTATACTTTTACTCCCGATGCCGGGCAATGTGCCACGACAACCACTTTGACGGTAACGGTTAATCCAAATATCACTCCCACTTTTACGGCCATTGCGCCAATATGTTCGGGTGCGACAAGTCCTGTTTTGCCTTCGACATCTAACAATAGTTTTACCGGAAACTGGAGTCCCGCCCTTGTAAGCAATACCGCGACGGGAACCTACACTTTTACCCCTGATGCCGGGCAATGTGCCACAACAATAACTGTGACCATAACAGTCAATCCAAACATTGTTCCCACTTTTACGGCCGTTGCGCCGATATGTTCGGGTGCGACAAGCCCTGTTTTGCCTTCGACATCTAACAATAGTTTTACCGGAACCTGGAGTCCTGCCCTTGTAAGCAATACCGCAACGGGAACCTACACTTTTACCCCCGATGCCGGGCAATGTGCCACAACAACCACTTTGACGGTAACAGTTAATCCAAATACCACTCCCACTTTTACGGCCGTTGCACCGATATGTTCGGGTGCGCCAAGTCCTGTTTTGCCTTTGACATCAAACAATAGTTTTACCGGAACTTGGAGTCCTGTCCTTGTAAGCAATACCGCTACGGCAACCTATGCTTTTACTCCTGATGCCGGGCAATGCACCACAACAACCACATTGACAGTAACGGTTACTCCTAATACTATACCATCATTTGATCCAATTGCTGATGTATGTTATGGTACTGCTGCGCCAAGTTTACCAACTACTTCTATCAATGGATTTACTGGAACTTGGAATCCCGCAACGGTTAGCAATACAGCTTCTGCAATTTACACCTTTACCCCAGATGCCGGTTCTTGTGCAACAACTGCTACGTTAAGCGTTAATGTAACCATTATAACCCCTAGTTTCAATCCTATTGCACCTATTTGCGCAAACACAACAGCGCCAAATTTACAATCAACGTCTAACAATGGAATAACTGGATCTTGGAATCCAGCAACTATTGACAATACAGCAACTGGAACGTACACATTTACTCCTGATTCAGGCCAATGTGCTCCAACAACAACATTAACGGTTACAGTTAACCCGTTTGTTGCTGCTAGTTTTACAGCTATTGCACCGATCTGCTTTGGTTCAACAAGTCCTGTTTTACCCCTAACATCAAACAATGGATATACTGGAACTTGGAACCCGGCAACAGTGAGCAATACCGCAAACGGAACCTATACTTTTACTCCAAATGCAGGTCAATGTACATTTACAACTACTTTAGATGTGACTGTAGTTCCAAATGTCCCCCCAACTTTTACTGCAATTGCGCCAATATGTTCGGGTGCGACAAGACCTGTTTTGCCTACAACATCAATTAATGGAGTTACTGGAACTTGGAGTCCAGCCGTTGTAAGCAATACGGCTTCTGGAACGTATACTTTTAATCCAAGTGTTGGGCTTTGCGCATTAACAACCACTTTAAGTATTACCGTTTATCAATCTCCCACGGCTATCGCACTCACTACAACTGATGTTGTGAATGATGGTCCCGATGGAATAATTGAAATTAATGGAGTAACAAGTGGATTGAGTCCATATCAATACAGCATTAATAATAGCTCGTTTACAACCAACACCACCTATTCTAACCTTCTTCCCGGTGATTATACGATTACTGTCAAGGATTCAAATGGTTGTGAATTTAGTAAAGTGGCTACAATAAACTCTATTTGTATGTTTCCAAATGCAATATCTCCGAATGGTGATAGTTATAACGACTCCTTTAATTTAAAAGGTTGTGATATTGTTAAACTCGAACTATTCAATAGATATGGAAAGAAAGTAAATAGTTATAACAATTATACTGACCAATGGGATGGAACAACCAGCGGAGGTGAAGCACTTCCTGATGGTACTTATTTTTATGTAGCCGAAATAAAAGGTGGAGTTTCAAAATCAGGTTGGGTATTTATAGTCCGATAAATTAAAATAAAAAAGCTCCAAAAGGAGCTTTTTTATTTTAATTTATAGGTATAAGCGTTTAGGT
>DHXP01000052.1 GCA_002413745.1 Flavobacterium sp. UBA5153
TATTAATCGAATTCAGGTTAATACGTAACTTTACTGTATACAGAAGGCGCTCTTGCTATCAGAAATTAGAGAAAATAAATATCTATTCTGCGTATTAAATCAATACTATAGCGTCTATAAAAAAATCGGCTGTCACAAATTTTTGTAACAGCCGATTTTGATTTTTAGGGTTGTTTCTATTTTTTTTATTGATTTTTGATAATATTGACTCATTTTTGCGCTAACGGTGTGGCGAATATCTGAACTATTGAAGGACTATTTTTGGTTATAGTCAAAAACCCCATCCCATATTTCATCTATTTTAATGAGTGCCTTGTCTAAAGGAATAACTTCCCATTTTCCGTTCGTTTCGATGCCAAGTCCAATGCTTTTTAATTTCAATAATGCCTCTTTTACATCAAAATCAAGGTTTGTGTTTAACTTTGTTAGGAACCAAGATTCAATTTGATTGTCGAGTTTCTCTGCGGTTAATGGGTTTTCGCTTTTATTTAAAAATGCGTAAGCCAAAAGAGTTTCTTTAAGCACTTCTTCTTCCGACGCGTTTAATAACGAAAAAAATGCGCCGCTATTATTCCCCAGATTTTTAAAGTAAAGGCTATCCGAAAGCATTTTTGAATATTTTATCTTCTTGTTTACAAAGTTATTGTATTGTCGAAATAAGTAAGCAACCAATATTCCCAGTGCAATTAGACCTTGATTTAATGAGGTTTTACTGTTTAACAAATCAATTGTCTCACCTGATTTGTATGCTGCATCCATTTTTATTAATGCAGGAATTACTTTGGTGCTCAATAACGAAATGCCTCCTACAATTCCAGGAACCCAAAACAATAGTTTATCCGTTGTGGACATCTTAGGAACGGCATTTGGGAATACGGTTTCAAGATCGTTTATGGGGACGCGTTTAAAGACTTTTATGACAATACATCTAGGGTCAATAAGCAGTTTTTCTACGTCAATTTTTTTGTCTTTAAAATAATTGGTGTCCTTATAATTAAGATAAACTATTACACGATCATAGTATTCTACCTCTATTTCTTTCTTCCAAAAAAAATAGTGATTTACTTTTTCTTTCGTTTTATGATGACCTTGAACATACAATTCATACTCTTCAAAAACGGTAAAATCTATGGCAAGATTTAATCCTATTAAATCCGAATCTTTCAAGGCTTTGTCTAAAGTTTCTTTATCAACACGTCTATAATTGGCTCGATCAAGGACGTTATGAAGGGTTTCTTTAAAATTCAGAAGATTACTTATTCCTTTATTTTCTTCTCGTTCTTTTGGACTTAGATCAGGGTTAAATGCAGCGTAATTTTGTTTTAAATTACGGATAAGATTAAAGGCTTCGTAGTGAAAATAATGTTCAATTATATCGAATAACTTCTTGAAATCCTCGACCTTTTTTGGGTCTTGAGAGAAGGCGGTTAGTTGTTGTTTGAGTATGAATTCCTTGTCAAATGGAATATAATGTTCTCGTTTCATTGGGTATTGGGATTCTTTAATTTTAGTGGAATGTTTATAACGAATTATTCAAAGGCAAGGTACTACATTTTTTATTTCAGTCTGTCTGCAAAAAACAAAAAACCACCCAAAATCAAATCTCGGGTGGTTTTTATAATTTAAGCTTTTTAAAACATCTAGCAACCCTTGCTGTGCGAAGTCTCCCGACTTCGTACCTACTTCAATATACAGTTATAACTTTGTTAACTCATTTTTCAGTGAGTGTTTGTTGCATATAGCAATGGGTGCAAAGTCGGGAGACTTCGCACAGCAACACCGACTTTTAAGAACGTTCATTTTTTAAAGAACACTTCGGAGAGCTGGATGAAAGTTAAATTATTTATTATGTCAGAAAATGTTATTTCAAATACGATGAATTCAATTAATCCAATATGGGAAAGTTTTAAAAAAGAATTAGATAAATATCCAAATGCTTTCCAATTAAAATTCGATAAAGAAAAAGGACATATTTTGTTTATAGATTTCGACGTTGTAATACAACTTCAGGAGAATCCAAATTCATAGATTTAACCATTGATTGTATACTTATTACTGGAACGATAGAAGTGTTATTGACAAAATAGCCCGAACAGGATAAGTTGTAAAAGTCTTTTTTAAATTCTTTAATTTCAATGCTTGTTATTCTTAATGCAAATTCCTCGTCAGCTATTTTGTTGACTACTTTAGGAGAATAGAAATCTTTTAAATATTGAGCGTCTTCTAATGAGTATAATGTCATATTTCAGTTATTTTCGGTGTTTTGGTTTTCAAGCTGACCGCCAACGTCCCGGCGCTTGGCGAGGTTTGGGATTAAGGAAGCCTTAAATTTCGGTTGAAAACTGAACTTTGCAAGTACAAATTCAGCTTTAAATTATGCCTAAAACCCAAATCTTGCCAAACGCCTGTTAGTGGCTGGCAAAATTGGGTTTTCTCACTTTCAATTATTTTTAATCAACTTTTATTCTATAATCAACAGCTCTTTCTCCTTCATCAACTTGAACTAACTTATTATTAGAAAAATAAAAAAATCTAGTTTTGTGTGTCCATCCTTCGATGTAACGATTTGAACTTACCGTTACTTTGTAAATAGAAATAGTTGTATCCATTTTTACATTTTCTTCTCCTACAACTTTTTCTTTGAATTCTGATTCAGACATACCTATGTATGTTTTATCCATAATATTACTCATTTGGACTTCTGAATGAACTCCACAACTTGCTAACGTCAGCAATCCTAAATAAATCAAATATTTGATGTTTTTCATTTTTCTATTTTTGATTGTTAAAAATATTTGCAAACAAATTTTCACATTCTTTTCTTATTGTTTCATCCAAATCCGATTCTGCTAGAAAATTAAATGCAATACCATTTTTATCAGTAATTGGGATAAAATGATTATGTAATCTGTCATTTTTATCAAAATCATTTGTTGGCTTTCTGTTTGTGAAATATTCTGAATATTCACTTTCAATTTTGGCTAAACCTTCTTTAAATTCTTCGATTTTTTCACTTGCTTCTTTCCCGAAAGATAATTCATTCAATTTTTCACTCATTTCTTCCATATTTAGTTGTTTTTAATTGTTTCTAATTTGCTGTTTTTTGGAATTGCTTGCCACTAACTTGCATATACTCGCTACAAAGTAGTGAATATACACCCAAATTGGGGTAGATTGGCGAAGGTTTGTTTCGCTTTATTTTCTTTCAAATATAACCATTCCATTCCCACAAAAAACAAAAAACCACCCAAAATCAAATTTCAAGTGGTTTCTTTACAATTGTTTCTTGAATAACTTCTTTTTTAGAGTGCTATTTCAATTTTTTTAAACTTTATGTTTTGGGTTAAAACCGTCCACTAATTTTCGGTGTTTGTATTCGGCGGTCATTAATTCGCCATAATTTACTTTTTTGTCTTTGCCTAAACGAACTCTGATACTGTCAAAAATAGCATACACTACAGGTACGACAATCAAGGTAAGGAAAAGTGAAGACATCAAACCTCCGATAACTACCCAAGCCAATCCGTTGTTCATTTCGGCAGCGGCTCCTTTGGCCAAGGCGATAGGAATCATACCAATTACCATAGCAATTGTCGTCATCAAAATAGGACGAAGACGGGAGTGGTTTGCTTGAACTAGTGCATCAAATGTGGTTTCTCCTGCGTCTTTTCTATGGTTGGCAAAGTCAACCAGTAAAATGGCATTCTTACACACCAAACCAATTAACATAATGATACCCAATATGGTGAAAATATTCAACGAGTTATTGGTCAATGCCAAGGCTAATAAGGCTCCAATGAATGATAATGGTATAGAAAACAATACTACAAATGGGGTAACAAAGTCATCATATAGTGCTACCATTACAAGGTAAACCAAGATAATCGCTGCCAACAATGCAATTCCTAAAGTACCAAAACCTTCTGTTTGGTTTTCCATATCACCACCCCAAACGTAATTGACACCGGCCGGTTTATCCATTTTAGAGAAAACACCTTCCCAATCGCCTGCCACTGTACCAGAAGGACGACCAACGGTTTGCGCTTCTATAGAAACAGCAGTACTTTTGTCTCTACGTTCCAACATACTTGGACCAGAACTTTCGATAACATCGGCAAATTGAGATAACTTGATTTGCTGTCCGGCATTGTTTAGGAAAATTAAATCGTTTACATCTTTGGCATTAGAACGGTCATATTCATTAAAACGGATGTTGATGTCATACTCGTATTCTCCTGCACGGAATTTTCCATCGGTATTTCCGCTGAAAGCCGTTTGCATTGTCATCCCTACAGTTTGTAGTGTCAATCCTAAAGCAGCCATTTTATCACGGTTGACCACGACTTTAATTTCAGGATTCCCAGCTTCAGAAGTTAATTTAACTTCAGATGATCCTGGAATTTTTTTCAATTCAGCTGCTGCTTTGGTTGCAAAGGACATCGCATCTTCAAAATTTGGTCCCGTCACGGTTAACATAATTGGTGCTCGGTTGGCTCCCATTAATCCCATAGGGACGGTTTTTACTTTGGCTCCAATCAACACTTTTTCTAATTTGCGTTTGATTTTTGCGGCAAATATAAAGGAGTTGTCCTCCCGTTTACTTTTGTCAACCAAGGAAACCAGAATTTCCGATTTGTAAGCAGTAGCTTGTGTAGCTCCCATTCCTTCGCTGGTTTGCCCAACGGTGGTAATCATATCCACTACATTTTTATCGCTTCGTAAAAATTCTTCGGCTTTTTGTGTCATGAAATTGGTTTGCTCTACCGAAGCGTCCTTTGGCATTTCAATTTGTACCAAGAATTCCCCTTTGTCGGTTTTTGCAAAGAATTCTCCACCAATGAAACCACCACCAACTAATCCCATTGTGGAAGATAAGAAAAGAACTAAAACAATGGCCAAGGTACTTTTTTTGTGCTTTAAAGACCATTTTAATATATCAGTTACTTTGTGAGTGAAGGCGTCTAAATAAGATTCAAAACCCAAAATGATTCTGCCAAAAAATGTCTTTTTAGTGATGTGCTCTAATTTTCCATAACGAGAGAATAACCAAGGCACAATTGTGAATGAAGCCAATAAGGAGAATGAGGTAGCAATAATTACCGTAACACAGAATTGCGTGATGATATTAGAAACAAGTCCAGTACTCATTGCAATTGGAAGGAATACCACGATGATTACTAAAGTAATCGCCATTACGGTAAAACCAATTTCGGCAGCTCCGTCATAAGCAGCACGTACTTTGTTTTTACCCATTTCCATGTGTCGGTGAATGTTTTCCAGCACTACAATCGCATCATCCACAAGGATACCTACCACTAACGAAAGTCCCAATAAACTCATTAAGTTAAGCGTGTAGCCCATTAAATAAATTCCGATGAAAGTCGCAATTAATGAAGCTGGAATCGAAACCATCACGATTATCGCATTACGCAAACTATGCAAGAAAAACAACATTACAAATGCCACCAAGATTATGGCAATAAATAAATCGTGCATTACTCCATCGGCAGCTGTTAAGGTAAATTCGCTGCTATCGTTGGCTACGGATAATTTCAAGTTGGATTTTGCATAATCTTTCTCGATTTGAGCAATGGCTTTTTTTACTTTTGCACTTACTTCAACTGCATTGGCATCTGATTGTTTGATGACTTGAAGAATAATGGAACTTTTCTGATTCACTCTCGAAATCTTCTCTGCATCTTTTTGTGAGTCCTGAACATCGGCAATATCTCCCAATCGAATTTGAACGCCGTTGTTGGAAGAAATAACTAAATTGCGTATTTCTTCTACCGATTTGTATTTTCCTGACAAACGAATTTGTGTTTTGCTTTCTCTGGTCTTGATGTTTCCTGTAGGGAAATCAAGATTGGAACCAAGAACCGCTTGTTGTACTTGAGGAACAGAAAGTCCGTATCCTTGTAGTTTTTTGGAATCTAAACTTACTTTAATTTCTCTTTCCTGTCCGCCTATAAGATTTACCTGAGCTACACCTGGAACACGCGATAATATGGGCTGGATTTTTTTGTCTAATAAATCATAAAAAGCAATTTCATCCATTTTTCCTGTAGCACCAATAGTCATAATTGGTAAATCGCTGAGCGAGAACTTACTTAAGGATGGTGGATCGACATTATTTGGAAGGTCTTTTAAAACCTTATTAATTTTTCGTTGTGCATCGTTCAAAGAATAATCCGCATCGGCTTCGGTAGTTAGGGTAATCATCACCACCGAAAGACTTTCGTAAGATTTAGATTCTATTTTCTTGATGTTTTCCATTGTGGAAATGGCATCTTCCAGTTTTTTGGTTACTGTGTTTTCAACCTCTCCGGGAGATGCTCCTGGATATACGGTAGCAACCGTAATTACGTTTACTTCAAATTTTGGAATTAATTCGTAGCTCAGTTGTTTGTAGCTGAACAGGCCACCCAATAGTAATATGGTGAATAATACTATGACTATTGATGGTCGTTTTATAGATATATCGACTATTTTCATTTGTTGTATTTAAGGAAATTATTTAACGATACTTACTTTTGTATTGTCGCTCAAATTGATTTGTCCGCTTGTAACGACTACATCGCCATCGTTTAATCCGTCCAGGATTTCTACTTTGTCTCCAAAGATTCTTCCGGCCACGATTTTTTTCAAAGTAGCTACATTGTTGTTTACCACAAACACTTGATTGCTACTCACACTTCCCACAAATGCATTTCTGGGAATCATTTTAATTTCCAGTTGTGCACTTGCGCTGCTTCCGAAAGTTGCGGTTCCGTACATTCCTGCTTTGATTTCGTTATTAGGATTATTAGCGATTTGAATTTCAACAGGGAAGTTTAACGATGCGTCTGCTTTTGGCGCAATGAAAGTCACTTTTCCTTTGAATTCTTTATCAGGATAAACACTTGCTTTCACTTTTACCGGAGAACCGATTTTAAGCTGTATAATTTGGTTTTCGGTTACATTCACTTTTAATTTTAAAGAACTAACATTTACCAATTCAAATAGCTGCGTACCTGCACTAACTACAGAACCTGACTCGATGAATTTTTTATTTACAATACCATTGATTGTCGATTTGATATTAGCATCGCCCAAAGCGATTTTTGTTTGTTGTAAACGTGCTCTGGCATTTGATAAATTCAGTTTTGCATTATCCACTTGTTGCTTGGTAACACCACCTGTTTGATAGGCATTTTCAAAACGTTTTGTATCGGTCAATGCTGTTTGATAAGCCATTTCGGCACTTTGAACGTCAACATTTAGTTTGTCTCCTTTAATGATTGCTAAAGTTTGTCCGATTCTAACAGAAGAACCTTCGTCTACAAGAACTTTCATGACACGGCCTGGGCTTTCTGCAGAGAAGTTTAATTCCTGTGCTGGAGCAAAAATCCCGTTAGCAACGAAATCCGCGTCGATTTTGCCTGTTGAAACTGTAGCTACACGCACTGCTACACTGGTATTTTTTTCTCCTACAATAGCAGTGTCTTCAGCATTCTTTTTTTTGTTATTTATTAGGGTATAAGTTGCCAAGCCTACTAACGCCACACCGATAATAATATAAATTGTCTTTTTCATTTTTGTTGGTTTATTTTGCTAAGTTTTTTAACTCGCCTTTTGATTTGATTAATTGAATTTCTGCCAGTTTGTAATCTAAGATTGCCGATGTGTAATTGTTTTGCGCTTCGGTCAATGCATTTTCCGCATCCAATAAATCGGTTAAAGAAGCCAATCCTTGTATGTAGTTGTTTTTTGTATTATCTAAAACTTCTTGAGACATTTTTGCATTTTCTTTCTGATTTTTAATGGTTATAATGCTGTTATCGATTTGTGTTTTTGCATTTTCGTATGACAAATCAAGAGCTAATTTGGTATCGTTCAAATCTTCTTTGATGATTTTTAAATTAATTTCAGCTTGTCTCACTTTGGCGCGTGTACCAAAACCTGTAAAAATGGGGACTTTCAGATTCAAACCAATTGAAGAGTAATCGGACCAATAAACACCATCTGCGGGTTTTCCGCCAATAGGCATTTGTGGACCTTGACCAATAAAATTATAGCTTCCGGATAGTGAAAGTGTAGGGTAGTAAGTCGCCTCTTGTGCTTTCTTTGCAAATTCCAATAATTGTTCGTTTTTTTTCAAAAGCAAATATTCTGTTCTGTTTGCGGTATTAGGGGCTTCAGATAAAGCTTGCGGACTTATTTCGAATGCGGTTTGCGGAATGGAAATTTCCGTTTCAATAGGCATTCCTATATAAAACTTTAATGCATTTTCTTGTAACTGGACTGCATTCAATACCTGTTGGCGTTGCGTGCTTATATTTGACAATTTTACTAAAATTCGGTCCAAATCAATTTTTTTGGCTAAGCCATTATCAAATTGTCCTTTGATAATATTTTTCACTTTAGTGGTATTGTCATAATTACTGTCCAGAACATTTAATTTTTGTCTTTGAACATACACTTGATAATAATTATTTGCTACTCTCTCAATAACTTGTTCTTCGGTTAATTGATTGTTGATTTGATAAAATTCTCGAGTTGATTTTGCAGCTTTCAAACCGGTAAACACGGATTGATCAAAAAGATTTTGTGTCAACGAAAGCCCTGCAACCGAATTCCATTTTTGACCAAAACTAGCCTGAATGATTGTTCCGGGTTGTCCAAAATTTGCGCCATCAATAATCGTTGTTTGCAAAATGGGGTTGTAACTTAAGTTTCCATTAGCAGAAATTTGCGGTAAAGCTCTTGAGCGCACTTCCTGAATTTGGTATTCGCTGTTTTCTACTTTAAGTTTGGCTTTTTTAGCGTCGGCTTTATTTTCTAAAGCATAGTTGATAGCCTCTTTTAGCGTTAACGATTTTATTTGTTTCGTTTGTTCGCTATTACTTGAGTTTTGTGATTTTGCCGTGAGTGCAAAAACTAAAAAGGGTATTAAAAAGAGTTTCTTCATTATAGATTGTAGTTTTGTAATTGTTTTTCTAGTTCGATTATTCCTGCAAGAGTTGCCATCGCTCTGATGTGGTATTCTAAAATTTCCAGTTCTAATTTTTGTGCTTCTTTTTCAGAACTTGTACTTTCTTTAATGATAAAAATCAGATGGTAATAAAATCGGGTGTAATTTTTAATGTTGATATTTTCACGATACAAGCCTTGCTGAATCCCTTTTTTAATGTTTTGTTCAAAAGTGGTGTTGCATTTGTTAATTTCTCTTGATATTACCTTTTCATATATTTCCGGATAATGTTTTTTTAATTGATAAACAGGAGAGCTATCAGTGGATTTGAACATTTCCTTGAACATTTTCCGTATTTCAAAATTTTCTTCGATGGCATTGTAGTTTTTAGCAACAATGCTGTCAATAATTTGATGTACTTCTTTGTGAACCATTGCTGTTGATTCCTCAATTAGAATTTCTTTGTTGCAGAAATATTTATAAATTGTTTTTTTAGAAATGCACATTTCGCCGGCAATATCATCCATAGTCACGCTCTTAAAACCAAGTTTTAGGAACAATTCACTCGCTTTCGATATTATTTTGTCTTTCATTTTATGAAATTTAAAAAGTTGAATTTCGATTACAAATTTAAACAGGAAACTTTGGATACCAAAAGAGTTTCCAAAGTATTTACAATTATTTAACATTTAGGAAAATTTAAGGTTTAAGGTTTCAAGTTTTTTGGTTTCCTTTGTAGCATTAAACGATATAACTTCTATGCTTTCTATCAACCAGTATCAAGAGCAATTCTTAACCTATTTAAAAAATCAAAAAATAGTAAAAGAGCCCAAAAATCTTTATCAGCCAATTGACTACATTTTGCAACTTGGCGGAAAACGAATGCGTCCTGTCTTGACATTGATGAGCACCGAGGTTTTTGATGCAGATTATAAAAAGGCACTTCCGGCAGCTCTTGCCGTTGAGGTTTTCCATAATTTTTCGCTCATTCACGATGATATTATGGATGATGCTCCTTTGCGAAGGGGAAAAATTACCGTTCACGAAAAATGGAATGTCAATACCGGAATTCTCTCCGGCGATGCGATGTTGATTTTGGCATACCAATATTTCGAGCAATATCAGCCAAAAATATTTCGAAAATTGGCCAAATTATTCAGCAAAACGGCTCTCGAAGTTTGTGAAGGACAACAGTACGACGTTGATTTTGAAACTCGCGACGATGTCACGATTCCAGAGTATTTGAAAATGATCGAATACAAAACGGCAGTTCTCGTGGCTGCAGCGATGAAAATGGGTGCCATCGTTGCGGAAACTTCTGAGGAAAACGCCAATTTGATTTATGATTTTGGACTTAATTTGGGTTTGGCTTTCCAGTTACAAGATGATTATTTGGATGCTTTTGGCGACCCGGAAACCTTCGGAAAACAAGTGGGCGGAGATATTATCGAAAATAAAAAAACGTATTTGTATCTGAAAGCCATTGAATTTTCGTCAGCGGAAGAAAGAAAGCAATTGTTACACTTGTTCTCTATTCAACCGGATGATAATACAGATAAAATTAATACTGTAAAGGAAATTTTCAATGCAACCAGCGCATCAAAAGCCACACATAAATCCATTGAGAATTTTACTTTGAAAGCTTTTGAAACTTTGGAAAAAATGAATATTTCTGATGACAAAAAAGCAATATTAAGAGATTTCGGTGTAAATTTGATGGGAAGAAAAGTATAGTCAGCAGTTGTTCAGTCGCAGTTTACAGTTGTCATTCTAGATAGCCAAATCGTAAATCGTAATTCCCAAATCAAAAATGTACATCACTCCCATAAATACCGATTTACTACTCGAAGAAGCCGAAAAGGAAGCTTTATACTTAAAATTAATCGAGCAAATCAATAAGGATTTCAATCTGGCAAATGAAGGAATCGATTTCCCGATGAGCATTTCGCCCGAGGAATTAAAAATCCAGCTGCACGAAAAAATCTACAGATTGATTCAATATAAATTTGCCGAATATCTCAATCTCCTTTACATAATTGACGTATCAGAAGATCAAATAAAAAAATTGGATGGATCAGATTTAGTGGGATTAGCCGAAAATGTTGCCTTTTTGATCCTCAAACGAGAATGGCAAAAAGTGTGGTTCAGGAATAAATATTGATTTAAAAAAAACTACTCTATCAAGACAGTATTCACTTTTACATTTTTTAGGTTTATTCCCTGTATCAGACTTTTGTTGAATGAACCATTTATAGCTTCAATATTCAAATTTTGGAAGGTAAAGTTAGACAGCTGGTAATTAGCCGAAGAGACAACATCAAAAAACACTTCGCATTTTAAATTTATATTTTTTAAAGTGATGTTTTTGCAAGTAGATATTGGTAAATCCGTGCGACCTTTTAAATCGAAAAATTGTTTCCATGGATTTATGTCAATTGCACTATAAGCTTGTCCTTCGATATTTTCAACTGTAACGAACTCGTAATTTTGAGGAGTGTCAGGTCGCATTTTTAACCATAATAACCTTCTTGCTCCTTTTACTTTGCAATTTCGCATCAAAACGTTTTTATCATGTATTGATTCACTTCCTAATGTCAATGCGGAATGACAAAAGCCAAATTCACAATTTTCGATGAGGATATTTGAGTTTCCACCATTGTTAGGATCTTTATCAGCCCACGGGCCTTTTCCTCCTTTTATGGCTATAGCATCATCGTTTACTGATAAGTAGCACCCTTTTATTAGAAAATTAGAGCAAACATCAATGTCTATTGCGTCTGTGCTTGGCGCTTTTACTGGACTATCCGGAGAATAGATGTAAAGGTCAAGCATTTTTACATTGTTACAATTATAAAAGTGATTGGTCCAGAATCCTGAATTAATTAGTTTTACATCTTGAAACTGAACATTATTGCAATTCCTGATAAATACCATTCGTGGTCTTGAAACTTCAAGGTTGGTACATTTAGGATTTTCTTTACGGCGTTGCCAAAATGCCTCCCAATATTTAAGACCGTTACCGTTTATGGTTCCTTTGCCCGAAATGGTAAAACCATCGACCCCATTAGCATTAACTAAAGCGGAAAAATAATCGAGATTTTGACCTTCCATTCTTGAAGGCATAATTGGATAGTCAGCAATATTATCTGAACCCTTTAAAACCGCTTGTTCAGAAATATATAAATGTGTTTTGGGTTTAAAGAATAAAGCGCCGCTTAAGAAAACGCCTTTAGGAATTATGACAACTCCTCCGCCTTGCTTGGCAGCTTCATCAATCGTATTTTGTATTGCTTTGGTTTGTACAGCAAGGCTATCGTTACTTGCGCCAAAGTCGGTAATTATGAATTTTTTACCCAAATCTTTTAATTCAACTTTTGCTGTTTCTAAAAACCAATTTGGAATTTTTGTACCGTCAGGGAAAGAATCATTTTTGGTTTCTTGTGAAAAGGCATTTTGCGAAAACCCCAAAACACAAATAATTAAAGTAAGGATATTTTTCATTTCAATTGATTAGGATGATTTTATGTTTGTCTTCAACATCTATAGATTATGAGTATTGGAGACTTTGTAAATTTTTATAAAAGCTATTTTTTAATTCAAAAACAAAGAAAGTGAATATTATTGTTACCAACAAGGCATCTTTGACGCGTCATTAAAAAAGTCAGATAATGAACTAATAATAAATATCAAAAAAATACTCTTATAAAAGGCATAAAAGCGTTAGCATAAATGCTTTTATTGGCATTGTATAAAACGTCATATCGTCCGCCAATAGTCACATTCCCGGTTCTGTAACCGGCTCCAAGATACAATCCGGTATTCCAATAATTAGTGGATAAATTGCCGCCATCAAGTTGATAATCTGTCGAGGCATTAATTTCTTCTATTTCTACAGAAAGTTGAATTTCGGGAATAGGATTCACCAACCCGATTACGCTGGCACCATAAACAGTGGAAGTGTAATGGTTTTTTTCTTTAGCATAGCCTACTTGTAATCCTAATCCAGCCGAAATAGTTGAATTTATGTTATAAATGGCACTTGGAGCCAAAGTAATATTAGTGTAACCGGAACCAAATCCCAAGCCAATTCCTCCGCCAAATTGGACATTTTTCCAAAATTCATTTTGTGAATTTGGCGCGAATGTTTTTCCTTGTGCAAATACACCATTAGAAAACAGTAAAACTGTTACAACCAAAATTGATTTTGAAACAATTAAAAAACAACTCTTTTCCATAATCGGTTATATTTTTAACAAAAATATGGCATAAAAGTATCTAAAAAAAAATTATATCCTTATTGTATTATTGTACTTTTGCCAAACTATTTTGAAAAATTAGCGGATTCAATACTATATTATGGACAGGTTTTCATTTTTAAATGCGGCACACACCGAATTCTTTGCACAATTATACGATCAATATCTAGAAAATCCAGATAGCGTAGAGCCAAGTTGGAGAAGTTTTTTCCAAGGTTTCGACTTTGGAATGACTACTTATAATGAGGAAAATCCAGTAGCCCAAATTGCAAATGTTGCTTCGGGTGCTATGGAAAGCACTTCTGTTTCTGAGAAACTTCAGAAAGAGTTCAATGTCATTAATTTAATCAATGCTTATAGAAATCGTGGACATTTGTTTACCAAAACGAATCCAGTTCACAAACGAAGAACCTATACGCCAACCCTGGATCTTGAGAATTTTGGACTTTCAAAAGCCGATTTAACAACGGTATTTGATGCGGCAAAAATCATCAAAATTGCACCTTGTACCTTGCAGGAAATCTTGGGCCATTTGGATAAAATTTATTGTCAATCCATTGGGGTTGAATATATGTTTATTCGAAGACCAGAGGATATCCAATGGATTCAGAATAAAATTGGATATAATGACAATCATCCTAAATATTCTCCCGACGAAAAGAGGGCGATTCTCAACAAATTAAACCAAGCGGTTTCATTCGAGAATTTCTTGCATACCAAATATGTGGGTCAAAAACGATTTTCTCTCGAAGGAGGCGAATCCATCATTCCGGCACTTGATGTATTGATTGAAAAAGCCGCCGAAAAAGGAGTGGAACATTTTGTAATGGGAATGGCGCATCGTGGTCGTTTGAATGTTTTGGCAAATATTTTTGGCAAATCTACCCAGGATATTTTCGGGGAATTTGAAGGCAAAGATTACAATCAAGATGATTTTGACGGCGATGTAAAATACCATTTAGGAGTTACCTCCGAAAAAACAACGAGTACCGGAAAAAAAATCAACATTAATCTTGCTCCAAATCCTTCACATCTTGAAACCGTTGGCGCAGTAATCGAAGGAATTACAAGGGCAAAACAAGACAGACATTTTCCGGACGATTTTTCAAAAGTATTGCCAATTGCCGTTCACGGAGATGCAGCAATCGCTGGTCAGGGAATTTTATATGAAATTATACAGATGTCACAACTCGACGGTTACCAAACCGGCGGGACGATACACATTGTAATCAATAATCAAGTGGGTTTTACAACGAATTATCTTGATGCTCGTTCATCCACTTATTGTACAGATGTTGCCAAAGTAACCCTTTCGCCTGTATTGCACGTTAATGCCGATGATGCCGAAGCTGTGGTACACTCCATATTATTTGCCTTGGATTTTAGAATGAAATTTGGTCGAGACGTATTTATCGATTTGTTAGGCTATAGAAAATACGGTCATAATGAAGGCGATGAACCTCGTTTTACACAACCTTTATTGTATAAAGTTATAGCAAAACATAAGAATCCAAGAGATATATATGCCGAAAAATTATTGGCAGAAGGTGTGATTGATGCCAATTTTGTAAAAGAGCTTGAAATAGAATACAAATCTGGATTAGAAATAAACCTCGCAGCATCCCGTAAAAAAGAATTGACAATAATTACCCCATTTATGCAAAATGAATGGCAAGGTTTATCAAAAGGAGGTATAGCACAAATGCTCAAAAAAGTAGATACTTCCTATTCTAAGGAAGGACTGACAACAGTAGCAAATGCGGTTTGTAATTTACCACAGGATAAAAAGTTTATTAATAAAATCCAAAAATTAATAAACGACAGGAAAACCATGTTTTTCGAAACCGATAAGTTGGATTGGGCTATGGCCGAACATTTAGCTTATGGTTCCCTTTTAAGAGAAGGGTTTGACGTTCGTATTTCTGGGCAAGACGTGGAGCGAGGTACCTTTTCTCATCGTCATGCCGTTGTAAAAGTCGAAGATTCTGAGGAGGAAGTAATCTTGATCAATAATTTAGAAGGGAAAAAGGGTAAATTTTATGTTTACAATTCCCTTTTATCAGAATATGGAGTTTTGGGGTTTGATTACGGATATGCCTTGGCAAGCCCAAATACATTAACGATTTGGGAAGCACAGTTTGGTGATTTCAGTAATGGAGCGCAAATTGTAATTGACCAGTATATTTCTTGCGGAGAAGACAAATGGAACAATCAAAACGGAATCGTTCTCTTATTACCTCACGGATACGAAGGGCAAGGAGCAGAGCATTCCTCAGGAAGGATGGAACGTTATTTGCAACTTTGCGCCAGACAGAATATGTTTGTTGCTAATTGTACAACGCCTGCCAACTTCTTCCATTTGCTGAGAAGACAGATGAAAACCACTTTCCGTAAACCCCTTATTGTGTTTACACCAAAAAGTTTGTTGCGTGATCCAAGAGTAGTTTCGGGTGTTGAAGAATTTGCAACTGGGAATTTCCAAGAAACTTTTGATGACGAAACCGTAAATAAAGAGGAAGTTACCTCCTTAGTTTTCTGTACCGGAAAATTCTATTACGACATCACTGCCGAAAGAGAAATCAACGGAAGAAAAGACGTGGCTGTGGTAAGAATTGAACAATTATTTCCATTGCCAATAGAACAATTAAAAGCAATAATAGCAAAATACCCAAAAGTGGATGACTATGTCTGGGCACAGGAAGAGCCAAAAAACATGGGAGCTTACGGTTATATGTTGATGAATTTCAATTTGGTCAAATGGAGATTAGCTTCGCTAAAAGCTTTTGCGGCAGCAGCATCTGGAAGTTATACCAGGTCAAAACGTCGTCATGCAGAAGCAATGAAATTTGTTTTTGACAAGAATTTATCCAGATAGAAAAATTTGTTTCAGGTTTAAAGTTTCGGGGTTGATGTTAACCAACTTGAAACTTTAACCAATTTAAACTTTAAACTAAAAATTATGATTTTAGAAATGAAAGTCCCATCACCGGGGGAATCTATAAAAGAAGTTGAAATCGCAACTTGGTTAGTGAAAGATGGAGATTATGTAGAAAAAGACCAAGCTATTGCCGAAGTCGATTCTGATAAGGCAACACTGGAATTGCCGGCAGAAGCAAGCGGAATAATTACGCTAAAAGCCGAAGAAGGGGATGCGGTTGCAGTAGGATCAGTGGTTTGCTTGATTGATACCGAAGGTGCAAAACCATCAAGTTCAGCACCAGTTGCGGAAGCAAAACCTGTAGTTGTGGTTGAGGTACCAAAAAAAGAAGAAGTTAAAACTGCTCCAGCAGCTCCAGTTTCATATGCTTCATCAACACCATCTCCTGCAGCAAGAAAAATATTGGACGAAAAAAATATCCAGCCTTCTGATATTATTGGAACCGGGAAAGATGGACGAATTACCAAAGATGATGCAGTAAATGCAACTCCATCAATGGGAACACCAACAGGTGGAAGCCGTGGATCCGAACGTACAAAATTATCAATGTTGCGCCGAAAAGTTGCCGAAAGATTGGTCGCAGCCAAAAACGAAACAGCAATGTTGACTACGTTCAACGAAGTAAATATGACGCCAATTAACTTGTTGCGCAATGAATACAAAGAGGCTTTCAAGGCAAAACACGGCGGACTTGGTTTAGGATATATGTCATTCTTTACAAAAGCGGTGACAAGAGCATTAAAAATGTACCCAGACGTTAATTCAATGATGGATGGCGATTATAAAATTGCTTTTGATTTTTACGATATTTCAATTGCCGTTTCCGGGCCAAAAGGATTAATGGTTCCTGTGGTTCGCAATGCCGAAAACTTGACTTTCCGCGGAGTAGAAGCTGATATTAAAAGGTTGGCCATAAAAGCGCGTGACGGACAAATTACGGTTGACGATATGACGGGCGGAACATTTACAATCACCAATGGAGGTGTTTTTGGAAGTATGTTATCTACTCCAATTATCAATCCACCACAATCAGGAATTCTTGGGATGCACAATATTATCGAGCGCCCTATTGCCGTAAATGGCAAAGTGGAAATTCACCCAATGATGTATGTTGCCTTGTCTTATGACCACAGAATCATCGATGGTCGTGAATCAGTTGGTTTCTTGGTTGCCGTGAAAGAAGCATTGGAGAATCCCGTAGAATTATTATGTGATAACAATCCTAAAAAAGCATTTGAGTTGTAGTCATTGCGAGGAACGAAGCAATTTCTTGATAAATAAAAAATCCTATTTAGTTAATTCTAAATAGGATTTTTTTAGTTAGCTTTAAATTCTACATAATCAAAAAGAGCGTAATTCTTGGAATTGGGTATATGATCACCTATAAACGTTAAATTTTCGACACTACAAAAGATGTTAAATTTAGATTTAGTACCATAATTGAGCGGGGTCGAAGCCAGAATATCGCCATTGATTTTCCAAGTGGCATAATATCTTCTGTTAGAATTTAATGTCAATTCGACAGATAACACATACCATTGCGCTCTTTTGATTTTATTTTTAATAGATTGAAACGGATTTCCCTGTGAAGTCATGTATACAATAAGGTCATCTGATGCTGCATTTAATTCTTGTCTAATAGCTTGTTTGCCATAACCAATCTCAAAATCAAGTTCATGGGTGTCATTATTGTACAAAAAAGCACTTATACTTGTCATATCACCCATTCCCATTTCAGGAATATAGACTCTCCAATTGTAAGTTCCGGTAGTAAATGTTGAAACGGATTTTATTTTTGGTCTTTCCCAAGTATTGGCATTGGTAAAAATATTTAAAATACCATTGTCAATGCCATAATTTATTGATCCATTTGTATTCATGGAAGCATCCTCCCATTCATTCAAATCATTGAAATCCCAAAATTTTGGAGGAGTGGGATTTGAAGTTTTCAAAGTGTTGGAATTGGGAAATGTTTCAGTTTTGTTTCCTTCAATTAGATTTTCATCTGTACAGGAAAATAATAGCAACCCCAAAACTAATAATAAGATTTTGAAATTGGTTTTCATTTTTATATGTAAGTTGGTTTATTATTGTAAATATAAATAATAATTATGATAATCCACTATTGCTTTCCCTTTCATTAGGATGTCTGCACCAATAATACCGTGAACGGGTTTTGCTTTGTGTTGGATTAAAGCTTCATTAACATGGGATAAATCGAAAATCACGAGTTCAAAACCAGAATGTTTCCAACTGCCCAATTTCAAATGATTGTCGGCGGCAATTTGTGTAAACATTCCTGTTGCGCCTGCGCCCGAAGCTTTTGTTTTTGATTTTTTGGCCTCCAGTCGAAACAATTCGACACTTTCAAAACCAACACAACTTGAGCTGGCTCCGGTGTCGAGAATAAAATTACCTTTCACGCCATTGATACTCGCTTTTATGAGTAAATGTTGGGTTTTTGAAACTTGAAACTTTATTTTCTTGTACTTTTCTTTTTTAAGAATGTCGGGAAGGGTTTTCATAAATATCGATCGTTAATCAAAAGTAATCCAAAAATCTAAAAAACCAACAATCGAAAATATTAACTTTGCAACTTTAAAAAAACAAATGATAATTACGGATACACATACGCATTTATATTCAG
The DNA here is from genome assembly GCA_002413745.1 of Flavobacterium sp. UBA5153. Classification (GTDB taxonomy): domain Bacteria; phylum Bacteroidota; class Bacteroidia; order Flavobacteriales; family Flavobacteriaceae; genus Flavobacterium. The sequence continues at coordinate 18,795 of DHXP01000052.1, forward strand.
AAGAATTTAGCGAAGATCGAAACGAAATGATACAGCGTGCTATTGATGCCGGTGTTTCACGGTTTTTTATTCCCGCCATAGATTCAACTTATACGCAAGCGATGTACGATTTAGAGAAGTCTCATCCTGAGAATGTTTTCTTGATGATGGGTTTGCATCCAACGCATGTGAAAGACAATTATCTCGAAGAATTGGAACGGGTGGAAGTAGAATTGTCCAAAAGAAAATTCTACGCCATTGGCGAAATTGGCATCGATTTATATTGGGACAAAGCCCATTTACAGGAACAACAAATCGCTTTCAGAAAACAAATTCAATTGGCAAAACAGTGCAAATTGCCCATAGTCATTCATTGTCGGGAGGCTTTTGATGCCGTTTTTGAGATTTTGGAAGAGGAGAAATCAGATGATTTATTTGGAATTTTTCACTGTTTTTCTGGAACTTATGAGCAAGCAATACAAGCCATCTCGTATAATATGAAACTCGGAATTGGAGGAGTGGTTACTTTCAAAAACGGAAAAATTGATCAATTCTTGAGTCAAATCGATTTGAAACATATTGTTCTTGAAACCGATTCTCCTTATTTGGCCCCGACTCCTTTTCGTGGCAAGCGCAACGAAAGTAGTTATTTAGTTCATGTTGTAAGCAAATTGGCTGCGATTTATAATTTACCTCAAGAAGAAATCGCAAGGATTACCACCAAAAATTCTGAGACTATTTTTGGGATTTAACGGAGAATTCGGCTATTTTTGATAAAAATTTTGTTCATTTGTTATTATAAAAAAATATATTCTAAATATGTCAAAATTTGACGCTATTCGGCCTTATTATGATGCCGAAGTAAATGACGCCATTCGTTCCTCAATAAACCACCCGATGATGAAGGCGTTGATGCACTTTACTTTTCCGGAAGTGGACGATGAAGTTTGGAAAAAACAACTAAAAAAAACATATTCCATACGTGATTTTCAGTGCAATTTTATATATCATTCCGTTCAAAAAGTGCTGAAAAGAACTGCTGATGGGTTGACTACTTCAGGCTTCGGGAAGTTAAAAAAAAATACTTCCTATTTGTTTATTTCAAATCACCGTGACATTTTGTTGGATACGTCACTATTGAACGCTTGTTTGTATGAACACGGGCTTGTTATGACCGCATCGGCAATTGGGGATAATTTAGTAAAAAAATCATTTTTAAAAATACTGGCAAAATTAAACCGAAACTTTCTGGTTCAAAGAGGGTTGTCCCCTCGAGAAATGCTGCAAAGTTCAAAATTATTGTCTGAATATATTGGGCAGTTATTATTGCACGAAAATCGTTCGGTTTGGATTGCACAACGAGAAGGAAGAACCAAAGACGGTAATGACGCCACAAATCCAGGGGTTTTAAAAATGCTTGCAATGGGTTCCGACGAACAAAATTTAATTGATTATTTCAAGAAAATAAGGATAGTTCCCGTTTCCATTTCGTATGAATATGACCCGACCGATGCTTTAAAAATGCCGCAATTAATAGCCGAAGCCAATAATGAAATTTACACAAAGGAAAAAAATGAGGATTTCGTTACCCTTATGAGCGGGGTCATGGGGCAAAAAAAACGTATTCATATTCACGTTGGGGATATTCTTGGCCAAGAATTAGATGGAATTAAGGAAGAATTCGAAAATTCAAATAAGCAAATACAGGCTTTGGCTCAAGTCATTGATGATTCGATACTGAACAATTATAAATTATGGCCCTCCAATTATATTGCCTATGATATTTTGAATAATGCCAAAACCTATTCCCATTTGTATACTGAAAATGAAAAATCACTTTTTGAACGCAGATTGGAAATGAGAATAGATCAAAACAATCCTGTGGCTTTACAAAGTTTTCTTGCAATGTATGCCAATCCGGTTGTCAATAAAATGAAATACACAAATGCAACCTAAGGCCAAAATACTTTTGATTTATACCGGAGGAACCATTGGTATGATGAAAGATTTTGAAACGGGAGCTCTCAAGGCTTTCAACTTTAGTAAATTATTGCAAAGAATCCCGGAATTAAAACAATTGGATTGTGACATTGAAACCATTTCATTCGAAAATCCGATAGATTCTTCCAATATGAGTCCTGAAAAATGGATAAAAATTGCAACAATAATAGAAGATAATTATTCTGATTTCGATGGATTTGTTGTACTTCATGGTTCTGATACTATGTCGTATTCGGCCTCCGCATTGAGTTTTATGCTCGAAAATTTATCAAAACCCGTAATCTTTACCGGATCACAATTACCAATTGGTGATTTAAGAACAGATGCCAAAGAGAATTTAATAACCGCCATTCAAATTGCTTCTTTGCAACATAATGGCAAACCCGTACTAAGAGAAGTCTGTCTTTATTTTGAATACAAATTATACAGAGGTAACAGATCCACAAAGATAAATTCGGAACATTTTAATGCATTTTCTTCGCCAAATTACCCGCCATTGGTCGAGTCTGGTGTGTATTTGAAAATGTATTCCGAATTATTTTTGACCAAGACAAGAGTCAAAAGATTAAGAATTCATAAAAATATGGAAAACCGGGTGGCAATTATAAAACTGTTTCCCGGGATTAGTGAAACTGTTTTGGCTGCTATTTTTGGCATACCACAACTTAAAGGAATTGTTTTGGAAACCTTTGGGGCAGGAAATGCTCCAACCGAGGATTGGTTTTTGTCACTGCTAAAAAAAGCCGTTAAAAGTGGCTTACACATTGTCAATGTCACACAATGTTCAGGCGGAAGTGTAAGAATGGGACAATATGAAACAAGCGCTTCTATGAAAAAAATAGGCGTGATTTCTGGAAAAGATATCACGACCGAAGCGGCAATCACCAAATTAATGTACTTATTAGGTCAAAATGTGTCGTCTGATATTTTTAAAACAATATTTGAAACTTCATTACGCGGTGAATTGTCATAAAAATCTAGTTTTAATTTTCTTAAGTCAATTTTTTTCGTGTTCTTTGCAACCTCAAATTAAATAGAGAGGTGGCCGAGTGGCTGAAGGCGCACGCTTGGAAAGCGTGTATATGGCAACATATCGAGGGTTCGAATCCCTTCCTCTCTGCTGAAAAGCTTTTAAACCCTTATTTTATAAGGGTTTTGTTTTTTAGGGGCATAAATAGGGGCATAAAACATTTTTTATTATATAGTTTATCTTAATGGATTTCTTTAAATATATTCATCAGCCATTTGATTTATTTCTTGTTTTGTCTTCACTTTTGAAGAAGTTGTCCAATTCACAACATCTGATTTTTTAAAATACAATTGTTTACTAGCTTTGAAGTGTGGAATTTTACGTTCGTGGGTTAATTTAAGCTAACAGCCTTAATACCCTGATGGGTTGGAGTTACTTGTTTTATACTTCCATCAGTATTGAATTCCAGTTTATCGATACATACCTCTCTATTATATCCTGCAGCATCCCCCATGGTAATTCCTTTTGGATAATTGAAACGATGATAAACAATGTACCACTCGTCTTTACCAGAAATTTGAATTACTGAATTATGGCCTGTTCCATATATATCACCTTTTTTATCTTTTGCAATTACGAGGTTATTTTTTGAGATATTTATTTTCCCTGTTGGAGAATCAGAAGTTCCATAACATACCCGATAATTTTCGCTTCGGGTATCATCTTCTGACCATAAAAAATAGTATGTACCATTTCTAAAAAAGACAGTTGTCCCTTCACGGAAAGTATCATTTGGAGTCATAATCTTCACAGATTCCTGTTTGATAGAAATCATATCGTCGTTAAGTTCGGCGCAAGCCATATAACCATTTCCCCAGTACAAATAGCTTTTTCCAGTTTTTGGATCGGTAAATACATCTGGATCTATTTGTTGTCCTCCAGAAACACCGTTTGGTAATTTGTTCACCAATGGTTTTCCTGAATCAACAAACGGACCTGTAGGATTATCCGCCACAGCGACACCAATTTTTTGTCCTGCAGTAAAATAGAAATAATACTTATAACCGTTTTCAACTTTTCTCTCAGTAATACAGGGAGCCCAAGCATTATTTTTTGCCCAAGTAACATCTTTTTCCAAATCAAGAATAATTCCTTCATCGGTCCAATTTACTAAATCAGGTGAAGAGAACGTCTTGAAATAGGTCCCTGACCAACCGTCAAATCCATCGCTTGTTGGGTAGATGTAGTATTTTGAAGTTTTTTCAGAATACAGAATATCCGGGTCGGCATAAAAACCATTCAAAACAGGATTATTCGCTACCGAAGCGGTAACCAACCAAATTTCTGCTGGTTGTCCTTTTATGGTAACGGTATATTTTACGGCTCCTTTTGTAAAGTCCTGAGCTGTTTTTGGTTCAACAGTTACTCCTGCAAATTTTGTAAAATCAGGTTTAAATGAAGAAAGATTGGTTCCTTGTTTTACTGGCAAATGAACTTGTTTCGTTGCACCATCAGCTTTGATATTGGCTTTCTTAACCTCTTTGGCATCAGAGGAACTCATAATATCCTTGGCATTTCCCCATTTACTTTCCAATCTTTCCAATTCTTTCGCAGTTATTGGCACAACAGTTCCGTGACGCGGGTGGAAATTCATCGTAATAGCATTATCAATAACCGAGAAATTCTCTAAGTCACTGGTTTTGGTAAACTGGTATTTTCCTTTTGTATAAAGATCATACATCAAAATATAATCTTTGGAATTATTCAGTTTAAAAACTCCAGCACCTTCAACAGGATATTTGGTTTGTTGCACATATTTATCTCTCAAAACATAGCCTTCAGTAAGTTGATCAGATACGGCAATTTTTATACCGGCACCAGCACCTTCTGTTTTGAAAAACAAATGGTATTTATTGTCCTTGAAAATAATTTCACCGTCAATACAAGCTCCGTTCGTTGGACTAAAAAACAATTGCTTGGGTTCGGTTTCCAAATCAGTAAAATCTTTATTAGCGTAAGCATAATAAATTTTGTCAATGTCGTTTCCGTGCTGCATCGACCAATAAATCATATACTTGCCTTTTTGGACATCATATATAGTTTGCGGCGCCCAAACCCGTTTCAGATTTTCATTATTTGGATATTTCTTTTGAATATTGATAACCGTTGAACTCCAGTTTACCAAATCAGTTGATTTCAATAAAACCATAGCTCTGTTAGAATCCCAACCTTTGGCAGAAACCATATCGGTCGCCACCATATAGAAAGTTTTTCCATCTGCACCACGAAGGATGTGTGGGTCTCTTACGCCTCCTGTCGAGCTTATTTTTTCAGAACTGATAATAGGATTATTATTGTTTAATGCTCTAAAATTATAACCGTCATTACTGACGGCAAAACGTATCTGTTCTTCCTCTTTTTTGTTTCCTGTAAAATAGACAAATAAATAGGCACTTGTTTTTATATTAGAACCCTTTACTTCAGACTTAGGCAATTTTTTAGATACCTGTTGTGCATTAACAGTTCCAAGAACAGTCAAGATTAATAACAAAACGGACCATTTATAAGAGTTGCCTTTTTTTAAAGAAATATTTTGATTATAATTCATGCTTTTTTTTTAATATGATTTAACTATTTCGACACTTTAATAATTTTATACAAGCCTGCTCCGTGCAGGTTAATTTCAGGAACAAATTCCCCGGAATATTTACCTAATACTTTTCCTGACCATAAATCAGTAATTAAATACTCATCTGGAAGTCCTATGTTTTTCAAATTTATTGAAATTTTCATACTGGTTGGAGGTGCAGGTCCTGAAGGGTTTTGGGTAAATACAAAAAATTTAACGGTCCCACCCGTATTTTGAGAGACACAAGCTTCATCCAAACCAACAAGTGCTTTAAAACGAGTATAGCCTTCAGGTATATCAAATTCTATAATTGAATTAGAATGGGTACCAATGCCATTTTCATATTTAACTTTATTTACTGTAAGAGCATTGCCGGAAACACTTTGGTTCACTTTTGGTTTTTCCCAACCTGAGGTTGCTTTTATCCATTTTAAACTGGTTAGTTTAAGGGAATCTTTTCCGTTATATAATGTTGGTTCAATCCAGTCGGCATGATCCCAATCGGTTTTGTCACCAGCATCATTTACCACTAAATATAGTTTTTTAGCACCCGAAATGTCAACATCTGCTAACACACTTTGTTTAGGGGTTGATTTTGTAATTAATCCGCTGTTCCAAACTGCTTTTTCTTCGGTTACTAATTTTTGATCCTGAGTATTAAAGACCGCTAAGTATTTAGCTCCAGTACCCGGTTCGTCCGCAATCCATGTGGCTTTGTCTTTATCCGTGAAAAGAGGCTTGTTGTTAGTGCTTTCGTTCAAAACTTTCAGTACATTTCTATTAGTCAATAATGAGAGGGTAAAAGGATCATTATCTGGAAGGTTACCACCAAACATTAAAGGAGATTTAAAAATACTCCATAAAGTCATTAAAGTGTATTGTTCATCCTTGGTAAAAGATGTCATACGAGGATCTCCTCTTTCTGCCCTGATACCAATACGGCCAAGGGGCAACATATCACCATCAGGATAAGCTCCATAGGAACGCCATTTGTTCCAACGGTCAAACACTTCAAAATGGTCTTTTAATTGTTGCCAGCTATCCCAAAAATCACCTACAGTACGCCACATATTGGCGTTTTTTTGAACGTGATCTGCATGTGCAATTGGTGTTTCGCCAGGGGAAGTGCTCAATACGATTTTACGCCCGGTATGATTGATGGCTTTGCGAATCATATTGATTTCCTCTTCAAAATAAATAGGGGAAGAAAGATCATCTATTTTAACAAAATCGAGACCCCAAGAAGCGTACAGTTCAAAAAGAGAATTATAGTATTCTTGAGCGCCTAGCTTGCCCGGAACTACAGTGTACATATCGTGTAACCAAGTGCACTGGTCTTTTTCTGAATAAATATCCCTAGCTGTAAAATTCGTGCCTTTTATAGGTAAGTTTTGTTTTACAGCTATTACAGGAATGCCACGCATTATGTGAATTCCAAACTTTAATCCTTTTTTATGAAGATAATCTGCCAAGGGCTTAAAGCCTTTTCCTCCTGCTGCAGAAGGAAAACGGTTTACTGCAGGCAAAAATCTACCGTATTGATCCAGAACATAATCGGGATCCTTTTCATTGTATCCGTGTGATTTATCGTTGCCAACATACCATCTAATATCTACAACAATATAATTCCATCCATAAGGTTTTAAATATTTGGACATATAATCGGCATTGGCTTTTACTTCTGCTTCTGTTACTGTAGGTCCAAAGCAGTCCCAGCTATTCCAGCCCATAGGAGGTGTTGCTGCCCAATTATGGAAGTCTTTCTTGGTTTGGGCGTGACCGCTATATCCAATTATCGAAAAGAATAAAACGAAGAATATCGTTTTGTGAAATTTAGATTGAATCATTAGTGTATTTATTAAATAGTTATGTTGTATTTAAAATTATAGTTACTAGAAAAAGTAACTACAACTCATTCATTATGCTGCTACCTATTCTTCGGACAAATATCATATAAATTAAGATAGGATTTGAGTTATTTTTTTCGGTTTCTTGGCTAAAATCGGAGATAACTCTTTTCGCCAGTCATACAATTGTGGAGTGATAACTCCCAATTTCCGGGCCAATTCTGAGATGTTATGTCTCCCATAACTCAACTGAACCTCTTTCTTTTTAAAAGCTCGATCATAAATTTTACGGACTTGTTTCATAAGTTAAAATTAAGGTTTTTATGCTTAACTATTTATGCAGGTAAAGTTAGCCTATCCAGACAGTCATATAAAAAGATATAGAAACATAAAAGCTATTCCTAATAAAAGAAACAGCCTTTACTAACCAAACCAAAATTAATTTTTATTCGCACTCATACCAAAATGAGTAGCCATTACTTGTTTATTCGTTTCGTCAATGTATTTATCATCATAACTTTTGAAAATATTAAAAACTTATTCTACTTTAACTGTAACCTCAGCTGGTTTTAACCAGTTGCTTGAAAACTTTACTGTTATAGGTTCATTCCCTCCAGTTGCCTGAATATAAGCTACAAGATGGCCGTGAAACACCCTCTGGACATTATCGGTATAATCACCCATATCCGTATTATTCCCTGCTTCCAACCCTAATAAAGTTCCTGAACCGTTTACCATACAAGTAACTTCGTTATCAGAAAGCATTACAGGCAAACCTTTTTCGTCTGTTACTTGTACAATTATTTTTGCAACTCCTTTTTGTTTATCAATAGTGATATTTTTTTCATCAATGACTAAAGAATAAGGCTGTTGTGAAGATTGTATCTCATATCGACTTACTGTTTTATTATCATTACTAAGTCCTATTGCTTCTAACTTACCCGATGTATAAGGCACATCCCAATAAATAATACCTGTCTTTTCATCATATTTCTTCTCTTCGCCAACCACTTTTCCGTTTAATTCCAGACGTGCTTTAGCTGCATTGGTATAACAAACTACCCTAACCATTTGGCCTTCATTATAATTCCATAAAGGCCAAGCGTCTTTAGAAAGTTCTGTTTCTTTATTGGCTATATAAGTCCCAGCGTAAATCATAGGACTATCTGACCATAGTGATTGACGGAAATATCCTTTTGGCTTTATAATACCCGCAAGATCAACTAATCCTGAATAGAATCCTCTGGATGGCCAGCTTCCTGATTCGCCCAAATAATCAATACCTGTCCATAAAAACTGTCCAAAAATATGCTTATTATTTTTTACTGCTAACCATGAATCCATACTATGAATATTCTCACTACCAAAAATTACCCTATTTGGATACTTTTTGTGATCAGAATCATACTTGCTTTCTGTATAATTATATCCAACGATATCAAGAGCTCCTGGATATTCAGTTTCGTTAGACATTGCTACACCTGCAAGTCCCGCTGTAGTTGGACGAGATTTATCATATTTTTTTACAGCGGCTACAAGGCGTTTGGCTATTCCTCCAAGTCGCATGGCATCTGGTGCATCTTTTTTGTAACCTCCGTAAGCGGGTTGAGAAAAACCAGTATCTTTTCCTCCATTTAGTACAGGATGAGAATATGGGTCATTTGGATAATCTACTTCATTACCTATACTCCATGCAAATACAGAAAGGTGATTTCGGTCACGACGTACCATATCTTCCAAATCTTTCTCTCCCCAAATAGCAAATATATCATTGGAACCCTCAAATCCTGGAGTACCTTGGTTCCAACCTTCCAGCCATTTGCGTTTTGGAAATTCCCATTCGTCATAGGCTTCATTTAGGACTAACAATCCTAATTCGTCACAAAGAGCATAAAAATCGGGTGCCTGTGGATTATGACTAGTACGAATAGCGTTTACTCCAATTTCTTTCAAGGTTTGCAATCTTGTTTTCAAAACATCTCGAGGTACGGCAGATCCTAAAACTCCTGCATCATGATGTAAGCAAACTCCTTTCATCTTCATCCATTTACCATTAAGGGCAAAACCTTTATTAGGATCGAAAGTAAAACTTCTAAAACCAGTTTGAGTAATCGTTTTATCTATTGTTTTACCATCCTTTAAAACAGTTGTTTTTAAATGATAAAGAATTGGATTATCTAAATCCCATAACTTAGCATTTTTTACGTTTATTTTTGTCGCAATTTTATCTTCTTTATTCGCTTCGACAAGAACTTTTTGGGAACTTTTAGCGACTAATTTTCCGTTATTGTCTAAAAGTTCATTTACAACGGTAAGATTTGTTTTTGCAGCAGAACCATTTTCTAACGCTACTTCTACATTTAAAATTCCGCTACTTTTACTAATTTCAGGATAGGCATACACTCCCCACTGCGCAATATGCACAGGATTTGCATAAACTAACCATACATTACGATAAATACCTGAACCAGTGTACCAACGTGAGTCGGCACTCTTGCTGTGATCTACATGAACAGCAATTGTATTATCTTCTCCATATTTTATAAAAGGAGTGGCATCATAAGCAAAAGAAATGTATCCGTTAGGTCGTTTTCCTAAAGAGTGTCCGTTAATAAAAACCTCGCTCCTGTTGTAAACGCCTTCAAAATAGAAGTATACTTTTTCTCCGTTCTTACTTTGAGGAATATTTATGTTTTTTCGATACCAACCAATTCCTCCTGGGAGGTAAGCCATACAACTTGCCAAGGTAGGACTAAACTGTTCTTTTATGCTCCAATCATGGGGCAAATCAACAGATTGCCACTTACTGTCGTCGTAAGTTTTATTTTGAGCATTTGGAGTATCTTGAAGAATAAACTTCCAGCTGTCATTAATTTTTTTGGAATCCCCAAATGATATCTGACTGAAAGCAGATAAACAGGAAAAAATAAAAATTGATAATAAGATTTTTTTAGTAGTCACTTTCTTTTAGGTTATATAGGCACTCTATTTGCACCTGCATTTGAAAATTCTCGAGAACGGTTTTTTTAAACAAAATACAACTTGTAGTATTTTACCGTTTCTGCTTTTAATTCTTTTTTTTTTGAGAGTTATAAATCCCCTGCATTTAAATATTTAAAATCTATTAATCTTATCCTTTTTAAATGGTCTTTATTTATGTCACACTTACAATAGATAAACTTGTTATTTTTTGTAAGTAACTTGTTTTTAAGATGAATAACAAACACCTCTCCTTTCTTTCTTTTAGGAGTGGTGTTTGTTATTTATAAACCTTTCACTTTAAATTGTTGATTTAATAGCCAGGGTTTTGTGTTAATAGCTTATTAACTTGCATTTCATTATGTGGTATTGGCCATAAGAATCCTTTAGAGGAATCAAATGTTCTACCTGCATATTTTATTTGCGAAAATGTCCAAGTGGTTGCACTTGCAGGATTGGTAAGTTTTGACAAGTCATATCCATATACATCATGTACCAAAGAGGCATCTTTCCATCGCAACATATCAGCATATCGAGTACCTTCTATAAAAAACTCCACTCTTCTTTCATGGCGCAAGATAGCACGAAGTTGTGTTTGAGTTAAGCCAGTCCCTTCAACCGATTCTACTGTTGGCATGTTTACTCTTGCCCGAACCTTATCAATTAAAGTATATATTTCTGAACTTGTACTTCCTGATTCTATAAGAGCTTCGGCTCGCATCAATAAAACATCAGCATAACGCATCAAAATAGTGTTGATGGCACAATTGCCAGGGTTTGTATTGTATAAATCGGCATATTTGCGTGGTCTAGCACCCAAATAACTATTGCCAGTGCTAGCTGGGAGAAAAGTAATTCCGTTGACAAACGAAGAGCCAGGCAATACAACCGATGCTGCTAATCTAGGATCCCGATTCGTGTATGGATCTTGCTCATTATAACCTGAAGCAGCATTAGTAATTGGCAAACCATTGGTCGTATAATAAGAGTTAATTAAGTCCGAGGTGGCATTGGCTGTAGACCATTGTGTAAATGAAGTGCAGGAACCTGGCCAAGATTGGGCAAAAGTGTTCTTGATGTACTGAATATCAAAAATAACTTCTACATTATTTTCGTTTGATTCATCAAAAAGAGTAGCGTAATTTGGATACAAACTATAAGTTCCTAAATTGATAACCTCTTGAGTTGCTTGAGCTGCATCTGCCCATTTTTCGTTATAAAGCAATGCTTTTGCCTTGAATGCTAAGGCAGCACCTTTAGTAGCACGACCTACATCTCCTCCGGAATAGGTTGTTGGAAGATTTGCGGCAGCAAAGGTCAAATCGGCAATAATAGCATCCAGCACTTGAGCCTTTGGTGTTCTTGCTATTTGCGAGTTTGTTGTACTTTGAACTTCAGGTACAAGTGGCACGTCACCATAGTAAGAGATAAGGGTAAAATACATATACGCTCTGATAAATCTAGCTTCGGCCTTCATTTGGGTTCTAACGGTTTCACTCATAGTCGCTTTATCAACATTGGTAAGAAACGAATTTGATCTTACTATTCCTCTATATCCAAATGACCATAGTGCTCCTGCAGCCCAACTACTCGAATTTTGCACCCAATCTCCAAATTCTTTAGAACCTTGCCAACCATCCTGACAATAATCATTGTCCGACATAAAATCGAATTGATAAAACTGGGTTGGTACATCACGTGGTACAATAGAGTTATAAACTCCCATAAGTGCAATTTTAGATTGAGCTCCATCTTGATAAAAAGTAGCTGGAGATATTGCATCTAATGGAGATTTATTTATAAGGTCTGGTGTACAGCTAAACACCAGATTTAGCAATGCAAAAGAAACAATTATTATATTAATTTTTTTCATCTGAATAATTTTTAAATGTTTGAAAAATTTATTGTTACCTAGTAATTTCATAAAACTACGATTTAGAAAGTGGCATTTAAACCAAATGAAAATATACGAACTTGTGGATAAGCTTGTGCTCTTGTTTCACCAACCGTTTGTTCAGGATCAAACCCTTTGAATTTTGTAATGGTAAAAACATTCTGAACATTTCCATATAATCTTATCGAATTAATACCCGCTTTAGCAAGCATCTTTTTATCTAAAGAGTAACCTAATTCTATATTTTTCAAACGTAGATAAGACGCGTCTTCTTGGTAAAAAGTAGAATTAATGTTTCTTCTAGCATCGTCTAATGTTACCCTTGGCATATCATTAGTGGGGTTTGTTGGTGTCCATCTGTTTTTCCACCAGTCGCCTGAATTGGAAAAGTTGCTAAACTCTGACGAAACTTCAGTAGAGGTATATCCTTGAATGCCTTTAACTCCTTGAAAAAATACTCCTAAATCAAAATTTTTCCATTCTGCATTTAAATTCCAAGAATAGCTCAAGTCTGGAAATTGTTTTCCTGTAACGGTTCTGTCGTGGTCTAAATCTACCACCCCATCTCCATTAAGATCTTTGAACTTAATATCCCCTGGAAGTGCATTATAGTTAGAAACCTTAACGACTCCTGATTTCAAAACATAGTTACGGCTACCAGGAGCAATGTTTGGATCGCTACTGTTTTGCCATGTGAAATCGGATATTTGATACAAACCCTCTTTTTCATATCCATAAAATGAATTTATAGCATATCCTTCTTTAAGTACTTTAGGTCCATTCATGATAGGCCCTGTGCCAGCAAGATCTGTAACCTTGTTTACGACATGAGATAAACTAACGGTACTTTTCAATTTTAAGTCGTTAGAGAATGTTTTTTTGTAGGTTACAATAAGCTCAAGCCCTTTGTTTTCTACTCCTCCAACATTTTGATAAGGAGCTGATAAATTACCCAAGGTGACCGGAATAGGAAGTTGCATCAAGATACCTGTTGTTTTTTTAACAAAATAATCAAGACCTATATCAAATGAATTTTGTATCCCTAAATCTACTCCAAAATTTGTTTGAGTTGATGTTTCCCAAGTTGTATCTGTATTTACTAAACCGGTGGTAGCAACACCTGGATATAGCACTCCTGCAAGAGAATAGTTTTGCCCTGTTGATAAAACACTGCTTGCAGCATATAAGGAATTAATATTTTGGTTTCCTAATTGCCCCCAAGAAGCACGTAGTTTTAACAGATTTAACCAATTGACCTCTTTTAAGAAATTTTCTTTAGATAATACCCATCCTGCAGAAAATGACGGAAAAGTACCCCATCGATGACCATCGGCAAATCTTGAAGAACCATCTTTACGAACATTTGCTTCGAATAGGTATTTTTGGGCATACGCATAATTGATACGACCAAATACAGATTGCAATCCCAAGGCAGTAGCCCCTGCATTGTTTGTTTGTGTTGAAGGGTCTCCCAAACTTAAAATTCTTTGAGAGTTGCTAAGAAATTTAGAACGATAGCCACTGTTCCAAGACCAATTGAATTCCTCTTCGGAATATCCTGCCAATACGTTAAATTGGTGGTCGCCAATACTTTTTTTGTATTTTAACAATGTCGTAAACAAGGATTGTGTGTCTAATCCGTCTGCCACAGATAAGTCCGAAGTTAGTGTTTTAGTAGCTCCAGCCGAGTTGGCTATGACCACATTGGCATGAAATGCATTAGTATTTGAACTTACAACATTGTATCCATAAGTTACTTGAGCACTTAAATCTTTAAAAAAGTTATACTCGGCTTCAATTTGCCCATTAAATGTATAACGAGTTATTATCGAGGTACTACCTGTTTTTGTTTCCCCATAAAAATTATTTCCACCATCAAGTCCTACCCATTGCCCTGCTGCGTTTGTCAATTGATAAACGGGCGCAGTGGTAGCGTACCATTTGTTACTCCATTCGTCTCTTGGTTCGATTCTTGTGCCCTTATTTCCTGAAGATCGGAAAGAGAATCTTAATTTTTTATCTTTTAACAGAAAAGCATCTACATTGGCTCTAAAGTCAGTTTTTACATAATTGCCACCAACTAATATTCCTTCTTGTTCTAGGTGGCCTGCCATAAATGCATAATGCAAATTTTCATTCCCCCCCGATACATTAAGGCTATGGTTTGACATAGTTGCTTTGTTATAATATATTTTAAAATAATTGTTGTCAGGATACAATGGGTCATTGTGTGCGGCATATTTGGCAATATCTGCCTGCGAATATTTAGGTACCGTTACCCCTGAATTTACTTGTGCTTCGTCATAAAGTGTTGCATAATCGACAGAGTTTAAAACTTTAGGAAGCGAGGTAGCTTGTTGTACTCCGAAATAATTACTGTACGAAACTGTCAATTTACCCTCCGAACCTCTTTTGGTTGTAATTAAAATCACTCCATTTGCAGCTCTATTTCCATAAATAGCAGCAGAAGCAGCATCTTTTAAAACAGAGATTGATTTTATATCATTGGAATTTACATCACTCATACTTCCGGGAAAGCCATCAATTAATACCAATGGATTGCTGTTGTTTAAGGTGCCTACTCCACGAATATTAATTACTGCATCGTCTCCACCTGGCTTACCTGAATTTTGCAAAGCATACACTCCAGAAACAGTCCCTTGTAGTGCTAAACTCGCATTGGTTATTGGTCTACTTTTTAGTTCATCCATTTGAACACTACCAACGGCTCCTGTTAAATTTACCTTTTTTTGCGTTCCATACCCAACAACAACTACTTCTTCAAGTGCGGTACTGTCTTCTTCAAGACTAATAGCAATTTTTGTTTGATTGTTTAATAGCAATTCTTTTGTTTTAAAACCAATACTTGTAAAAACAAGAACATCACCAGAATCAGCAGCAATTTCAAAATTACCATCCATATCTGTCAAAGCGGCTATAGCAGTACCTTTAACCGTCACTGTTGCTCCTGGAAGTGGCAACGTATCTTTTGAGGAAGTAACTCTTCCTTTTATCTTAACTTTTAAAAAATCTATTTTAGTGGTACTTATGGTCTTTTCCCCTGCATGGATAGGACTCCATGCTAAACTTAAACAGAGAAAGATCAATATCTTCCCTTGTAATAAAAATTTAGTTTTTGAAAACGTAGTTATATTCATAAATTTTAGTTTTTAAGACTCTCATTTTTAGAAAACAATTAAAATGAAAGGCTATTATGGTTAAATAGTTAATGTTTTTATTCTTTTTTTTATTCCTAAACAACTTGACCTAATATAATTGCATTACTCAATCACTTTGGCAAATCATTTGGTTTATGATGGCTCACAGCTAAAAACTGCCCTCTACAATCTACTTTGATGCGATTAAATCAAGGAATTAATTGTATAGTTTTCCTCTAAACACATCAAATAAAACCTCTAAATCATAGTACTTGTACTATGGGTTTATTTTAAAATTTCCTTTCTATGCTGAAATTTAAGGAATATTCTTTTTGATTAATCGGGATACTTCTTTTTCATACTTTCATTTTTTTTTGGTTAGTTAAAAATTATATTGTTTGTTTATGCCCGCAGTATTCTACTGCGGACGTGGGTAAATAAAGTAGTAAAACCAACACTTACAATTCTCTGCTAAAGGAAATTTTTCAGATTGATGTAAATTTTATATCTACCTAAAACAAACACTTATAAAATGCACAACACTTTGTTCTTAACAATTATAACCACAAAGTAATGGTTAGTTCAAAAGTTTCAGGAGGGGTAAATTGGTAAAAAAAGGAGGTCAAATTTGCAATCAAATAGTTTTTTATGTAAAAAAAATACGAAATAAGTAATGGTTAAAATTTAAT
>DHXP01000028.1 GCA_002413745.1 Flavobacterium sp. UBA5153
ATTCAGCGCTTTAAATATACAACTATTCTTTTTGTTATGCAAATTTGGGACTTATAATACCAATCGAATTCAGGTTAGTAATAAAACAGCAGCAATGATAATAAGTAGCATATCACTCTGTGCTTTCATCCATATAAAAGCCGCTAAAACAATTACGTCAAGTACAATAGTGGTCAAAAGTATCGCAGCATTTACCTTGATTTTTTTTCGTAAATGTTTATAAACACCCCATTGGATAATAATATCCATAATCAGATAAAAGATGGCTCCTAAAGAAGTAATTCTGGTAAGATCAAAAAATATGGTTAAGCTAATAGCTATAACAATAGTATAGGTCATCATATGCTGTTGAAGGTTACCCGGCATCCCGAAATGCTTATGGGGTATCAGTTTCATTTCTGTGAGCATAGCAGTCATCCTGGAAACGGCAAATACATTAGCTAAAACGCTTGACGCAGTAGCAATTATGGCAAGACCTACTGTAAACCAGAGGCCATATTTTCCGAAAGCAGGCTTTGCAGCTTCCGCCAGACAGTAATCTTTTGCCTCAATAATTTGAGGCACTGAAAGGTTGCCCGATATGGCAAATGCAACCAGTAGATATACTATCGTACAGATTACAAGCGAAATCAGTATAGCCTTTCCCACGTTTTTATGGGGTTTTACAATTTCTGCACCACTATTTGTGATGGTAGTAAATCCTGCATACGCCAAAATAGATAGGGCAAGCGCACCTAAATAACTTCCTATGGAATAGTCACCCGAAATTTCTGCAGAAATGGATTTGCCAAAAGAAAAGCCAGCTGCCCAAAGCCCTCCAATCGCAAAAAGGTCTATTCCACCAACCTTGACAATAGCCATGATAAATGAAACTTTATCGATGACCTTATTTCCTGCAATATTGATAAAAAAAGTTAAGACCAGTAAAAGCACACCCAGCAAGGGTATCCAGAAATTGCCTTGACTACCATCAAATAATTGCATGGTATAAGACCCGAATGTACGCGCTACCAAACTCTGATTAATCACCATTGCAAAAGCCATCAAGAGAGCCGCTACGGCCGTAACGATGCCTTTACCATAAGCCTTTCATTAAGTACATGGCTATTCCACCCGAGGAAGGATAAGCATTTGACATTTTTATATAAGCATATGAACTACATCCTGATATTAATGCTCCTACTATAAAGACAATTGGAAAACAATGATCCAGATAATTCAGCCACCTGACCCAGAAGGGCAAAAATGGCTGCACCAATCATAACACCAGTACCGAGGGCAACGGCGCCTTTCAGCGTTAAACTGTTTTTTTTATACTCTTCATTGTTTATATCGCTGTTTTTCATGAGTGTCTGTTTTCTTCAGTAGGATTAAAGATTTTCAATCACTGATTTTAATTAGATTGAATTTCTTCTACTATTTTAGATAAGTCTTTATAATCTACTGCCTGCATAATAGTTATCCATAACCTTCTTATAGGCTTCATTTACATCTTGATCAGGATCATATTCCGGACTTTTTTTTATCTCTTCTTCTGTAGAATTTACAACAACAGTAGAAGTATCCCAATCTATTTCCTTTATCAATATTGGTGAAATGAGCACCTTTTTCCCAGGCAACCAATGCCCTGTATCCACCACAAGGAAGTCAAGTTTCCAGCTGCTGTCGTCAATAATAAAATCTTCCACATCTCCAATTTCACCGTCAGCAGCATGAATGGTATAGCCTTTTACTTTGCGTGTGCTTCGCAGATGGGGATCACTACTTGAATCTTTAGCTGATGATTTATTTTCATTATGCACCGCTACTTCAAGGGGTTCACGAACTTGCGTCATCATTCCAGAAGTGCCCATGCCCATTAGCCCATAACCACCACCCCAGTAACTTGTCCAGGGATAATATTCATACATTTCAATTTCATGCTGGCGGGAGACGGGTTGTTCAGTGTCAATATCCGGACTGTTCTTTATTTGTTCTTTTGTAAGATTAACCGGGAAAATTTCATGTTCCCAATCAGGTTTTACTATTGCTTCAGTTGCGATAAGCACTTTGCGGTGATTCAGCCAGCTACCTGTTTCTACAATTAAATAACGAATGGTCCAAGTCTGATCGTCAAAGTAAAACTCTTTTACTTTTCCAATCTCTCCATCGGTTGCACCCATGGTGAAACCGGTTAAACTTTTAATGTTGCGTTTCATATTTTAAATTATTTTGATTGTTCTGTTTATTCTTTAATACCTACTGGATAAAAAGGATCTGTGAGTTCACTAACCGTTAATGGGTTTGCCGCCTGTATCTGATTCCACAAAATATTGATTATTAAGCACCTAAAAAGAAATTGAACATTACCTTAGATCCATCAGGTGCAATGGCAAAGATTTGTATATTTCCTCTTTGAGCAGATAAAAAGGCCATATCTATATCTTTGGAATTATTGATCGGTTTGCCGTTTATATAGGCAATTATAGTTCCGATGGGAATTCCATTCTGGTCAAAAAAAACACCCTTGCGAACATTTGTTACTACCACCCCTGAATTAATATTGAAGTATTGTTTCTGCCGATCTGTAAGCGGTGCAAAACTGACTCCGAGTTTAGCATAAATTTGGTTCAGTGATTCATTGGTATTAGATATAATCTTAGTTGATGCCTCCCTTTTTAAAGTTGCAGAAACATTCTTGATTTTTCCGTCACGCAAATAGCTTAGTTTGATTGTATCGTCAGGTCGATGCCTTGCAATCCTTTCTGAAAACTCTGTTGATGAAGCCAATTGTATTCCATCTATACTTTGTATAATATCGCCTTCTTTAAGACCTGCTTCGGCTGCTGCACTTTTGTTCATTACACTCGTTATAAAGACACCATTTACTGATCCAAGGACAATACCCTGTTGCTTAAAATAGTGCTCTTCAACTGAAGGTGAAGGAAATGCAACTCCCAATATTCCCCGATTTACCGAACCATACTGTTTAAGGTCATCCAGAATTTTCTTAGCCAGATTTACAGGTATGGCAAAAGAATATCCAGCATAGCTCCCTGTTTGAGAAGCAATGGCACTATTAATACCAATCAGTTCTCCATCTGTATTTACAAGTGCACCACCACTATTTCCAGGATTAATTGCAGCATCAGTTTGAATAAAAGATTCAATTGCCGTATTGCCGGTTGTTCTCAAATTACCTTCAGAATTGTTTCTCCCAGATCGGTTAATTATTCCGATGCTTCTTGCCTTGGCACTTATAATCCCTGCAGTAACGGTAGTATTTAGCGAGAAAAGATAACCAATAGCTAATACCCATTGACCAACTTGGACAATATCAGAATTTCCTAATTTTACAGTTGGAAGTCCTTCCGCATTTATTTTTAAAAGCGCCAGATCGGTATTCGGATCACGACCAATTAATTCTGCGGAAAACTCACGCTTATCAGGTAATATGACTTCAATTTCTGAAGCATTTTCAACAACATGATTATTTGTTGCTATATATCCATCCTCAGTTATTATTACACCGGAACCTGATGCTATAGCAGGAATTCCGGATCGCGTGCCATAAGGTTGTCCAAAATTAGTATTGAACCCCGTTGGTGAAGTTTTGAAGAATGTTTTAATATGAACCACTGCAGGCATCACAGCTTTTGAAGCGATTACAAAATCGCCAAATCCGTTTGAAATATTCCCCTTTTCGGTATTGACAGCTAAAGGTGTTATCACACTTTTATCAATAGAAACAACATCAGGTAATTTTTTTCTACCCGTACAACTGATGCCAAAGATCTGTAGGATTGAAAACAGAACTATAATTATTAATGTGTTTTTCATATTGTAATTATTAACATTAATCTCAGATAGTAAAAATCGTCTTCTTAAACCGGAAAAGTGTTACATCTTTCCTGAAAAGATTTATATAATTTACACATTTGAGTAATATTCCTTTAACAAAAAATAGTACAAGCAGAAGTATGGTTGGTAAAAATGGTTCCCTAGTTTTTTCAAAAAGGTAGGCTCTGTGTGACGTGGCAAAAACAAACCCGCCTGACGGATTGCAAAACCGCCTAACGATTTGACGAAAGAGATTGTTCCATAAGGAAAAAAGGAGTTAAGAAAAGAAACGTTTCAAAATTAAAAACGATCCGTGTATTTTATTATAAGTTAGCTGAAGTGCTGTACTATAATTTTGCCCCAATTTATTTCCATTTTTTAATCTTCGATTAAATTCATTAAATTTAATAAAATTCTAAAATCATGTCAAATATACTCAAAGTAATTCTTGGTGTTATTTTTTTAAGCCAAGTTCCCGTTTTAAATGCTCAAAATATAAATAGGTCAAAGCTGGAAAAAAATGTTCCAGTGATTGTTCTTGAAATGTTTAATCAAAAATTCCCCTCTTATGACGCTGTTTGGTTTTCTCAATATCACGGAAGATATAATGAAAAGTTAGTTTTTGAAGGGAAGTTTGTTTTTGAAAAACGCTACTCATCTGCGGTTTACGATAATGATGGGAATCTTATTGCTTTTGCCGCAACGATTGATAAAAACGAATTACCTGACAACGTAATTAAATACATGACCGAAAAATATCCTTCTTTTCCAATTGTTGATGCTTTGTTAGTGTCCCGATCCAAAAATAATGATACTTATGAGGTTGGAATTTATATTGATAATCAATATGTAATAGAAGTATTTTCAAAAATTGGAGATTTTATCAAAAGTACTAAGCCATAATGGCATGGTTGGTAAAAAATGGTTCTTTAAATTGTACAAAAGGGTAGGCTTTGAATGATGTGGCAAAAATCAACCTTATTATCACGGGCCATCAAATTGTCTTTCAGCGGTGGCGCTTTTCGCTCAGCCATCGGGTTTGGCTCTGCTCTCCTGCGTTTTATTTTTTTAGAAACGCGTTGTAGTAAAATAAAATATCCCATTATCAATTGTCACCGGTAACGCAGTCGAAGGGTGCTTTGCCCTAAATCAAGGTACGCCAAAGGCGGACTTATATTTTTTACCCTCCGTTTCACGCTGCTATCCCTCCTCTCCACTCCGTAAACTTCGTTCCTTTCTAGGTCCAGCGTGGCTGTTCGATTGCCGCAACACCGCCGCCGCGCTCCTCGTCCCGAAAAAATCGGGACTGCGGTGCTTGGGGGTGTTTGAAAAATTCCACGAGAACTATAGTGCATTTTCTCGAAAAGAAAGATAAAAAAATCCAGCAAATTTAGCATCCATTCCTCACTCTCAGTCGGTCGTTCCGATAGCTATCGGAACTCCCTCCATTCCCGTTCGTCATTGCTGCTGTTTTATGGCTTTCTTTTTTTCCTTTTTTCTTTTCTCAAAAAGAATTTTAATTGTAGTTTTAATCACATATATTTACTCTCTAATTAACAAAAATTGGTTCGTTTGAAGGTTTTTAGACGAACTGACATTGGCAACAAGTAAAACCTCTTGATTCAAACATTTTGTGCAACTATTTTAGATAAACGGTTGCCTTCAAAAAAAACTTATATATTTTAGCAACTTATTAAATTAAAATCTTTGCTGTTATGACACTAAACTTCATTTTAAAAAAGAGTAGTATTCTTGGAACACGTAAGCTAATCGCTGTTGTATTCTGTGTTTTTATTGCAGTATCTGCCACATCACAGGTAGTAAATAGACCAAAATCCCCAATCATGGGTTGGGCTAGTTGGAACAATTTTTTTGTAGGTATTAGTGATACTATAATTAAAGGTCAGGCTAATGCGATGGTTTCTTCGGGATTAGCTACAGCAGGCTATAAGTACATTAACATTGATGATGGCTTTTTTTATGGTCGTTATACTGATGGCACTTTACGGATTGACTCTGTCAAATTTCCTAATGGAATGAAACCATTAGTTGATTATATTCATTCAAAAGGATTAAAAGCCGGATTCTATTCCGAAGCCGGTGCAAATACGTGCGGATCGCAATATAATAATCAAACCGGAGGTATCGGTAGCGGCTTGTACAATCATGACCAACAAGATGCCAATCTGTTTTTTAAAACCTGGGGTTTCGACTTTTTAAAAGTAGATTATTGCGGTGGATTAGTGCAAAAACTAGATGAAAGAACGCGTTATACAGCAATAAAAGCTGCAATTGGCAGTACCGGCAGGACTGATATAAATTTTAATGTTTGTCGGTGGCAGTTTCCCGGAACATGGGTAACAAAGGTTGCTGATTCGTGGAGGATTTCTCAGGATATATCCTTCGATCAATATGTCAAATGGGATAGGGTGCTTTACGTGATTGATTGTAACACTTTTTTAGCGGCCTACTCAAGTCAAGGCCATTACAACGATATGGATATGATGGAAGTGGGCAGAGGATTGACCACCGTAGAAGATAAAAGTCATTTCAGTATGTGGTGTATATTGTCTGCACCGTTGGTTTTAGGCAACGATCTTACAAAACTTACCCAACGAACAAAGGATATTCTAACAAACACCGAGGTTATTGCAGTTGATCAAGATACAACAGGTGTACAAGGGCATTTGGTTTCCGATAATGGAGCAGGTTTGCAGGTATGGGCTAAAAACCTTAACGGTAAACAAAGCAATGAACGGGCAGTTGTCCTTTTTAATCGAAGCGCAGTGGCAACTCCCATGTCCGTGAAATGGAAAGATTTAAATTTAGCAGGAGCAGCTACCGTTCGTGATCTTTGGTTGCATACCGATTTGGGTAGCATGGATTCTATGTATACAGATACTGTTCCATCGCATGGTGTGATTATGTTGAAAGTTGTAGGAAGTCAAACCAGATTGCAAGATGTATTTGAAGCGGAGTATGCCTGGATAAACAATTTTAACCTGACTCAAAACAGTGTGGTCGTTGCCAATCAAGGTAAAGTTATTACTGATGCTACATGTTCAGGTCGTGCTAAAGCAGGTTGGTTAGGCAATAGTGCCGATAATTATATCGAATTCCGTGATATTTATGCAAACGTTGCAGGGAACTATAATCTTACTATTTCATATCTATGTGGAGAGAATAGAAATGCAACATTTACTGTAAACGGAATAGATACTCTTATAACAAACTTGAATTCCGGAGGCTGGTCAACTATTAGTACCAGAACTATTTCAGTAAAACTAAATACAGGTTACAATACTATTCGTATTTCCAATGCGACTGGATGGTTGCCCGATATTGATAAGATTCAACTTGATTTTTATAAAGGTTAAACAGCTTCAACCGGAATTCATAATGATTCATATTTATCATTAAGAGTTTATCCAAATCCATGTACAGATACGGTTCCAGCTCGGAGGGAAATATTAGTCTCCATCTCTCGGTTTATTTATGTCATCCTGAGCATTGCGAAGGATCTCATCAACTACTGTCATTTGGCTCACCGCCGAAATAACTCCACCTACCACCGCCATATAACCTGCAACACTCACCACCACCGCAGGTAAAACAATGGGGGCAGCCACAACTGTTCCGCCGATAGCCAACAAAGCCCGAAAGCGCAGATTTACAATCCGTGCCCATAAACACAAGCAAACAAAGCAAAGACCACTACAAATTAAAAGATAAAAACAGTACGAATAATCATAATAAGTACGGATTAGAACGTAAGTATTTTAACAAAGTCAAACAATCAAAGGCACATCGAAAAAAATTAGCAGTACCTTCGCGCCAACTTAAAGAAGTAAACTAAATAATTGTGTTTGCTTCATAAACACTATTTATGTCATTTAACTCATTAGGCTTATCTGATGCTTTATTAAAAGCCATCAGCAAAAAAGGATACACAACACCTTCCCCAATACAACAAAAAGCAATTCCGCCAATCCTGGAAGGTAAAGATGTATTAGCATCTGCCCAAACAGGAACCGGGAAAACAGCAGCTTTCACATTACCCATATTACAATTATTATCGCAAGGGAAACACTTAAGCCACAGACCCATTCGTGCCTTAGTATTAACTCCAACACGAGAATTGGCGGCCCAAGTATATGCCAATATAAAAGAATACAGTGAATTTTTAGATTTACGCAGCGCAGTAATTTTTGGAGGCGTAAATCAAAATCCACAAGTGGCGCTAATACGTCAAGGCATTGATATTTTAGTCGCAACTCCAGGTCGATTAATCGATTTGCAAAATCAAGGTTTAATCTCTCTTTCCAAAGTTGAAATTTTGGTTTTAGATGAAGCAGACCGTATGCTAGATATGGGATTTTTACGAGATATTGAACGTATTATAAAAGTATTACCTTCAAAAAGGCAAAACTTGATGTTTTCGGCAACCTTTTCAAAAGACATCAAGAAATTGGCAATGGGTATTTTGCACAAACCAATTCAGGTTGAAGCTACACCAGAAAACACCACAGTTGACGCTATTATTCAAAAAGTATATCCTGTCGCCAAAGAGAAAAAAACAGAATTGATAATCAAACTGATTACCGAAGGCAACTGGAAACAGATTTTGGTATTTACGCGTACCAAACAAGGTGCCAACAAACTGACTGAAAGTATGATTAGTGCTGGCATTAAAGCAGCAGCGATTCATGGCAATAAAGGTCAAGGCGCACGAACCAAAGCCCTAGCCGGTTTTAAAAACGGAAGTCTAACCGCTTTAGTCGCCACAGATATTGCCGCTCGAGGTTTGGATATTCCATTGTTACCGCATGTCATTAATTTTGAATTGCCCAATATTCCAGAAGATTACGTTCACCGAATTGGTAGAACCGGAAGAGCTGGAGCAAGTGGAGAAGCCATTTCGTTGTTTAGTCCAGACGAAACTGTTTTTTTACGTGATATAGAAAAATTGGTGGGTTTGAAATTGCCTAAAGAAAACATCAAAGGTTTTGAGCCAGATCCCAACGCTTCAAAAGAACCAATTAAACAAGGACAAGGAAGACCACAACGCAATTCAACTCCTCGACAACCCAAAACAGATACTACAAACAGAAGCAGTAATAATAGCTTTGGTCCGAGACGCCCCAATCAAAATAATGACAGACGTTCTAATAGATAAATTGTTTTTTAGGAGCAGAATGTTTTCGTTTATTAAGAAGCTATTTCCCGCTGTCCACTACAATCTTTTTTAGGCTTCCAGCCTTTGGAAGGCTGGAAGCCTAAAAAAGGATTTTCGTTTCTATCGGGGCTATAAACCACTATTTTCTTTCTAAAAACCTTTTTGAATTAAAACCTTTGAAAAACAGAATGCCGCTCATCAAAATCTTAGACTTTGAGTATGTGTTTTTCAAT
This sequence comes from Flavobacterium sp. UBA5153, assembly GCA_002413745.1. Classification (GTDB taxonomy): domain Bacteria; phylum Bacteroidota; class Bacteroidia; order Flavobacteriales; family Flavobacteriaceae; genus Flavobacterium. The sequence continues at coordinate 9,229 of DHXP01000028.1, forward strand.
CACCTACTGACCATAAATTTCAAATAATTGAAAAACAAAATCGACTAAATACGAAAGTCACTACCTCAAAGTCGGAGACTTTACCTTTACGATCACGAACCACACGAAAGGATTCGTGCGGCAGCGGGGTGAAGGAGTCCTAGATTTACCTAAAATACTTACTGCGGCAAAACAAAATGGCGTTGAGTATTTCTTTGTTGAACAAGATATGGTTCAAAATCCTGAAATAGCATTGAAAAAAAGTATTGAATATTTAAAGTCTCTTTAAATACTAAGAAATTCTATTTTTTTAATAAAATAGCACTTGCTGGAATATTGAAATTGATGTAAATAGTAATATAAAAGTATGGACTCAATATCAATTTTGCGTAACAACTTGTTTTATAATTGAAAAAGAATCATTTAAAAGAGGTTACCTAATGAAAGGCAACCTCTTTTAAATTTAACATTTCACCGATTTTGTGCGAGGAGATAGGATCGTCACCTCATGCAACAAATTCAATTTCATTCAAATACCAGATTTTTAATTATTATTTCAATTTCATTTTTACAGGATCCCAATGAATAATTTCCTTGCTGAAATAACTTTTATTACATGATAATGCAGGGGCAGCCGCTCTAAATCCAAATTCAGCATCTTCGATAACAGGCTTACCGGTTCTTACAGAATCAAAGAAATTAGTAAAGTGATCTAAGTGATCATCGTATCCTTCAGGCGCCTTGAAAATGATATCATCTTTTATTTTTCTTTTTTGCTGCTCAGATGTCCATTTAGCATTATAATCCTTTTGCATTTCTTCTTGCATACTTTTTGAAAAAGTAAACAATGAATCATATCCACCAAAACCAGGAGCTTCTGGCATTAAACTATGCTTTAATGTAATATTATTTCCATTCACTTCAATCACACCCTCAGAACCTATAAACTTGATTATCTCTTGACCACCAGTTCCACTAATAAAATTAACTTGAAGTGTCATTAAAAAAGCAGCGTGCTCTTTTGTTTTAGGATATTGTAACACGCCTGACATTACATCTGGTAGGTTCCTACCATCTTTCCAATAACTAAATTGGCCTGTGCTAAAGATACTTTCCGGCCCTTTTGAATTCGTTATTAAATGAGAACCGCTCAACAAATGAATAAACAAATCACCTGCAACCCCTGTCCCAACTTCTTTAAAAGCTCTCCACCAAAAGAATTTCTTTGCATCATATTCCATCTTTTCGGTTGCTTCAATAAATTTATCCCAATTGGTAGTCATTGCATTGGCATCCTTTGGGATTGTATACTCCCATGCACCAATAGAACTTTGCCTGTCATATACAGCATTAACCATATTCAATTCACCTATTTCTCCTGCAACTAATAATTCCTTAGCTTTTAAATATCCGATACTACTTACACGCTGACTACCTACTTGTAACACTTTACCTGATGTTTTAGCCGCATCCATTACAGAATAGCCCTCACTGATTTTATATACCATTGGTTTCTCGCAATACACATGTTTCCCTTTTGCGAGAGCATCAATTGTGATTCGAGCATGCCAAACATCTGTTGTACAAATTAAAACTGCGTCAATATCCTTACGATCTAATAAGTCTTTATAATTATTAGTTGTATAAAGACTTTCTCCAAATTGTTCTTTAGCATTTATTAATCTACCTTGATAAAGATCACAAATACCTGCCAATTCAACTCCTGGAACTTTCAGTGCAGTATTTAAATCAAAATGTCCTTGAACTCCATAACCAATAACCCCAATTCTAATTTTATCATTAGAAGAGATTTTTTTGTCATAAAATAAAATTCGCTCTTCGGCTTTTATACTTGTTGCAAAAGAGGAAAATGGTGTTGATGCTACCAATAAACTAGTTGCTCCAATTTGCTGTAGAAACTTTCTTCTTGAATTATTATCTTCCATATTTATAGATTTAATTAGATTATTTGATAGAATAACTTACAAAAGCTACTTTTCTACTATCTGAACTCCAAGATGGAACATTGATAGTACCTTGACCTCCAAAGAAAATTGGAGTAATTACCTTGATTTGTTTTGTGGCTATATTCATCAATTTTAATTGAACATGCTTGCCAAACAAGTGATTTTGCTTCTCATCAGACAAGTATGAAATAAATACGATCCATTTGTTATCCGGTGATGGATGTGCAAACCAATTTGAATTATCATCAAAAGTCAATTGCTCTTGATTAGTCCCATCCGATTGCATTCTCCATATCTGCATATGTCCAGTTCTGTAAGAATTAAAATAAATATACTTACCATCAGAAGAATAATCAGGCCCATCATCTAATCCATCAGATATTGTCAATCTTTTTTCTTCTCCTCCATCAACGGGTATTGTGTAAATGTCAAAATTCCCATTTCGTTCTGCACAATATGCCAATGTTTTGCCATTTGGACTCCAACCATGCCAATAAGAAGGCGAGTTTTTTGTGATTAACTTAGGGACTCCACCATTAATTGGTAATGTATAAATTGAAGATTTGTATATTTTGTTTTCATAATCTATTTTGTCGAAATTACTTATCACAAGCATTTTCTTGTCTGGAGAAATACCATGATCATTATTGCACGCATTTGCAAAATCTGTATTTATTACCGATACTTTATTAGATTGAATATCAAACTTGTATAGCTTCCCATAACTATTTAAAATTAAATAATTGTCAGGATGCCAATTGGGCGCTTCAAAGTGACCGTTCAAACTTGACAATACTTCTAGTTCACCTGTTTGAACATCTACTGTTTGGATATAAGAAATTGTATCTCTTGTATTATTTTCATAATGATGACCTGTTTGTCCCACTAGTTTCCATTTATTAGAAATCTTCTCTAGAAATCTTATTTCCTTTGTATATGACCTTTCCCCATCTTTTGAGATTGAAACTTCATCATGCTTCACCCATGCAGTATTACTATGTATACTAAATTTAAAATTAGTATGTACCGAAAATCCACCACCCCCAATAGAAGTCACAGAAGGATTAAATATAACGTCAGGGTCTAAATCAAATACTTTACCATTACCTGCCGACACCAAAACTGTATTATAAGGTCTACGCTCCCAACATGCTACATAGCCATTAATGTCACCTTTTCTCCAAGCATTACCTTCTTTTGAAAGTGTGTTTTTGATTAAAATTGAATCTTTCTCAGATTGACTAAAACACGATGCAGTAGCATGTATTATAAGAAATGCCAAATAATATTTTTTCATAAAAATTAATTTAGTACATGACAAAAAACAGATTTCATTGAAAAATAACCAATATTTAATTAGAAAAAAAAGACTGAAATTTACTATATTAAAGAATTATTACCACATAATTTTTCTAATGAGAAACATCAGTCTTGAGTGTAAAGATACAGCGTTAATTTCGGTTTTGCAAAGTCATTTTAAGGGAGAAATTAATTTAGCAAGGGTCAAGCTTATTTGTTTATTTATAACGGCTTTATGCAAAATAAAGACAATTAATTATGACAGATTAGCATCTGGATTTGACACCAAGACGGATAAAAATAGTTCTTATAGAAGAATACAACGATTTATGAAGGAGTTTGACTTCCCTATGAGGACAGTTTCCTTTTTGATATTCAACTTACTGCCTTTTAAAGATGGTTTGGTTTTAATATTAGATAGAACCAATTGGAAGTTTGGAGCTAAAAATATCAATATATTAATGCTCGGGGTTAGTTATAAAAATGTTGCATTTCCATTGATGTTTAAAATGTTAGACAAAAGAGGGAATTCCGATACAGAAGAGCGAATTGATTTAGTCAAAAAGTACATCGAATGGTTTGGAAAAGAAAGCATTGATTGTTTGTTGGCTGACCGAGAGTTTGTTGGAGATAAATGGTTGGCTTTTTCAAACCAAAACAATATTAGATATTACATTAGAATAAGGAATAATTTTAAAATTTTTTCTTATCAAAAGCAAGCAGAAATTAAAGTATTTTGGTTGTTTAATAATTTGAAAATAGGTGAGTTTTATCCCCCCGCTCCCGCACGAATCCTTTCGTGTGGTATGTTTCCTAAGAATGGGCTAATAAATCACCCCAACCAACCATCTCTATCCAAACTTCTATACTGAATGGCTTCGGCAATATGTGAAGAAATAACTTTTGGAGCCGCTTCTAAGTCGGCGATGGTTCGGGCTACTTTTAATATTCTGTCATAAGCACGTGCCGAAAGATTCAAGCGTTCCATTGCCGTTTTTAATAATTGCTTGGAAACATCGTCAAGAGCGCAATATTCCCTGATGTGTTTGGTATTCATTTGCGCATTGTAATGGATATTTTCCATTTGCACAAAACGTTCCGTTTGGATTTCACGCGCAGCGGTAACTCTTTTTCGAATATCGACGCTGCTTTCTGCTTTTTGATCTTCGGATAATTTTTCGAAAGGAACTGGCGTAACTTCAATATGAATGTCAATTCGGTCTAATAATGGTCCCGAAATCTTGCTCAAATAACGCTGCATTTCGTGAGGTGAAGAAGTTTGTGGCGAATCAGGATCGTTAAAAAAACCACTCGGACTTGGATTCATACTGGCTACCAGCATAAAAGACGATGGATAAGTTACGGTAAACTTGGCTCTGGAAATCGTCACTTCCCTATCTTCCAAAGGTTGACGCATCACTTCCAACACGTCTCGCTTAAATTCCGGTAATTCATCCAAAAACAAAACACCATTGTGTGCCATAGAAATTTCTCCAGGTTGAGGATAACTTCCGCCTCCAACCAAGGCAACATTTGAAATCGTATGATGCGGACTTCTAAACGGTCTTTGATTCATTAATCCTGCCTCTTTGAGTTTTCCTGCTACGCTATGAATTTTGGTGGTTTCCAGTGCTTCTCGCAAAGTCATTGGTGGCAAAATACTTGGTAATCTTTTGGCTAGCATTGTTTTTCCCGCTCCTGGTGGACCAATGAGAATAATGTTATGTCCGCCGGCTGCGGCAATTTCCATACAACGTTTGATGCTTTCCTGCCCTTTCACATCACTAAAATCAAATTCCGGAAAATCCAACGTTTTATAAAACTCGGCTCTTGTGTCAATGATTGTAGGTTCTAAAGTCCCTTTCCCTTCGAGAAAATCAATTACTTCCTGAATGTTTTCAACGCCATAAACGTCTAAACCCGCAACAATTGCGGCTTCTTTCACGTTTTGTTTTGGAAGAAAAAAACCTTTAAAACCTTCTTCTTTCGCTTTTATGGCGATGGGTAAAGCGCCGCGAATGGGTTGCAAACCACCGTCGAGAGACAGTTCACCCATAATAATATATTTGTCTATTTCATCTGCTTTTATTTGTGAGGAAGCAACAAGAATCCCAATTGCCAGCGTCAAATCATAAGCCGAACCTTCTTTTCTCAAATCGGCTGGTGCCATATTGATGGTGATTTTCTT
>DHXP01000002.1:0-2863 GCA_002413745.1 Flavobacterium sp. UBA5153
GTGGCAACAACAACAGCTAATATTACTGCTTTAGGAATCACAGGAACCTTCACAGCTGACAACAAGGTTTATAATGGAAATGCAGTTGCTGCAGTTCTAACCCAAACATTAAATGGAGTTATTGATCCAGATGTGGTAACCTTAACAGGCGGATCAGCAAGCTTCTCCGATAAAGATGTTGCCAATGGTAAAACAGTTACCTCTTCAGGAATGAGTTTATCGGGAGCGCAAGCCGGAAACTACAGTTTGACATCCGTAGGAACAACAACAGCAAATATTACTAAAAGAGACCTTACCGTGACTGCAACAGGAATCAACAAAGTATATGATGGAAATACAATGGCAAGTGTAACCCTTTCTACTAATAAAGTAAGTGGAGATGATGTAACTGCTTCTTATCTTTCAGCTTCTTTTGACAATCCTAACGGTTCTATTGTTGGTGTTAATAAGCCAATTACAGTAAATGTTATTTCAATCAGTGGTGCAGATGCAACTAACTATAATCTGTTGAATACGACAGCCACAACAACTGCAAACATTACTCAGGCTTCTACCACTCTAATGCTAACACTTAGTGGTTATCAAGTTAGATATATGGATAACCTGACTTATACAGCAGTAATTAAACCATTAAATACAGGCTCTCCACTAACAGGTTCGGTTACATTTAAAGTGATGCAAGGTTCAACTGTCATTACAACCTACACAGCCAATGTTGTTCCAATTCCAGGAGCTATGGATGGTTCAGTACAGGCAATGGTGATTAACCAGTTACCTGCAACCGTTATTCCGGGAAGTTATACTGTAACAGCTATGTTTACCAGTACCAATACGAACTATTCGAATAGCAATACCGATTCTAAAACACTCAAGGTAGATCCTAGAGATGCCTCTCCATACACTGCAACTGGCTTCTATGTAGGAGATGGCTTTGCCTGGACAACTGGGTCAAGTACAAGTACTGCAACTGTAACTATGGTAGCAGCCATTAGAGATGCAAATGTTCTAAAAGGTGATGTTCGAGGGGCAAAAGTTTCGTTCTATTTTGTAAACGGAACTACCTTAACGGCTATTCCAAGTGCACAAAATTTACCAGTTGGATTGATTGATGTAACAGACGGAAGTGTAGGTACTGCAAGTGCTATTGTTCAGTTAAATATTGGTTCGCTAAATTCGCAAAGCTTTCAAATAGCAGTAAAAGTTACCGGGGCCTATACGAATAATCCATGGGATGCGCTGTCTGAATCAATTGTTACTGTTTCAAAACCTGTAACCGGCGGATTCATTACTGGAGGCAGCAACATGACTAATAATCAAAGTTCGTCCGGATACATTAAGGGAGCTACTGGACAAAATACAGATTTCCAGTTTGATATGCAGTACACCAAATCAGGAACAAATCCGAAAGGAAAAGTGAATATTTTGGTTCGCAGTTATTATGACAGGACTGGTATCCTTGATTCTAAATTGCATACCTATTTAATCAGGACGAATGCAATTGCTTTGCTGGCTATAAGTACTCCATTATCAACCGGTACTTTCAGTGCTAAAGCAAATATGGAAGAACAACTTACCGATGGAACTGTTGTATCAGTTGAAAGCGGTGCTACCTTCCAAATGGTGGCATTCCAAAATGCTTGTAACCAACAAATAGCCATTACCTATTACAGAAAGGCAGGAGGTATTTGGTTCTCAAGTAACTGGGATGCATTAACTGCAAAATCAGTACTTCAACCGGTAAATTCAAAAAGTCAGGTTTTTGTTGCAGGTGGTGGCAATTGTTCAGTATCTGCTCCAGCTCCTACTGCTCGTACAATCTCCCCTGTTACTACTAAACAAGCAAAAGAAATACCAGTAGAACCAATTCTGTTCAATGTGATAGCCTATCCTAACCCAGCCAAATACCAGTTTACTTTAGTTGTCGAAGGTGGCAGCAGCGAAAAAGTAGAGGTAATGGTATATGACCTTTTGGGAAGAACCGTGAAACACATTGAACAAAGTGATGGTCAACCGATTCTATTTGGAGAAGAACTGCCAGTAGGTGCTTATTTTACCAAAGTCAGTCAGGGTACTTACCAAAAAACGGTACGATTGATAAAACAGTAAACCTATTTTTATAATAACAGTTCAAATCAAAGCCATCCCATAAAAGGGGTGGTTTTTTGTTTTAGAATGGCGAAAGCCTGTTTACACTTTGTCCTATATTTTAGTCCCAACTCTTATGTAAACTTACATTTCTTATAGGATTTAAAACTCGTCAGTACCTTATTTTAGTACTATCCTGATGATAAAACAAAAAGATATATATCTTTTATATAATTTCCATATATCTTTTTACTAAAAGATGTACGGGATTTCAGTATTTCCTGTATATCTTTTTATAACTTTGTCAGACTAAATTATTTTATAAACCTGCTCAATCTATTTGTATGTCAGTATCCTTCAAAATGGTGCCCAAGAAAAACAATTTGGTATCCCCTCCAGAAATAAAATACTATCCTTGCGCTGTCCATGATGGCGAGGATGATTTAGACAGTTTGGCCGACATCGTGGCTTCGCAATCTACCATCAGCAAAGCGGATTGTTATGGGGTAATTATAGCATTGACCAAGGCTATTGGCGAGTCATTGTCCGATGGACGCATCGTGAGGATTGACAGTTTGGGTTCATTCCAAATCACCTTGCAAGGTTTTCCAGCCGACACGCTTGAAGAATTAGGCAAAGCAAATATCAAGGGAGCCAAAATAATTTACAAGCCTTCACTGAATATGAAAAATAAGTTAAAGGTATTGACTTATAAAAGAGTTAGGTAAATATCTTATAGCTGTTATACCACTGTCTATTTCAAATTAGTCCAATAAAA
>DHXP01000002.1:2899-49655 GCA_002413745.1 Flavobacterium sp. UBA5153
GAACTAAATGAAATATACAGCGGCATTATACTATAACGATTGGACTAAAATATACTAACCAATGGTATTAAATAGAGCAATTATAGAAAAATAAGTCAATTTGATAAAACAGTAAACCTATTTTTTATAATAACAGTTCAAATTAAAGCCATCCCAATTTTAATCGGGATGGCTTTTTGTTGTAAATTATTCGTTTTTTTAATACTTAAGGAATTCATTACCAAAGCTGGTGTACTTCCGGCTTTATGTATTGCTCATAAATTGCATTCATTGCCACAATTTTTTCGGGGGTCAATTTCGGTAAATCATACACCGATAAATTAGACTGTACGTGACTCACTTTTGATGCGCCCGGAATAATACAACTGATAGCATCAAAACTTAAAATCCATTGTAAAGCAATCGGAGCCAAATTAGTCACGCCAGGGAATAAGGCTTTCAAGGCTTCCACCGCTTTCAAACCTAATTCATAATTAATGCCTGAGAAGGTTTCGCCTTTGTCAAAAGCCGCCCCATTTCGATTGAAATTTCTGTGGTCTTGGGTGTCAAAAGTTGTTTCAGCATTAAATTTTCCTGTTAGAAGTCCACTGGCTAATGGTACTCTTGCTATGATACCAATATCACGCTTTTGTGCTTCCTTGAAAAACAGTTCTGACGGTCGTTGACGGAAAAGGTTAAAGATGATTTGAACCGTTGTTACATTTGGATATTCAATGGCTTTTAATGCTTCCTCCACTTTTTCTACACTGACTCCCAGATTTAAAATCTTTCCTTGTTCCTTTAAACGATCAAACATTTCAAAAATTTCCGGGCGGTAAAATACCTGGTTCGGAGGACAATGCAATTGAATTAGATCCAGTGTTTCCAGTCCGGTTCTTTTCAGGCTATCCTCTACAAATTTTTGTAGCACCTTGGGTTGATAGCCTTCATTAACATGAGGATTTATTTGTCGTCCACATTTTGTAGCCACATAGATTCGTTCTGAACGGGATCGAACTACTCTGCCTACAGCAGTTTCGCTCAATCCATTTTCGTAAACATCGGCTGTGTCAATAAAATTCACACCATTATCAATGGCGGTATTGATCAGTTCGTCTGCGGTTTTGTCATTGAAGGGAGAACCCCATTTTCCTCCCACTTGCCAAGTGCCAAGCGATATTTCGGAGATTTTAAAATCTGTTTTACCTAGTTTTCGATAGTTCATTTTTTTAGTATTTATTCTTAACGGTTATCTAATTATTGTTTTGTACCTCACAAGTATGGCTGTTATTTTGCCTTTTTTGGGGTCTGTTTTTTCAATAAAATTTTAGCTATGGCTTCTTCGGCAAGAGGTTCCATTACTTGGTATCCTGCTTTATTAGGGTGTACGCCATCCTCTGAGTAGGTAGCTTTCAATCCTTTTTGTGCATCCACCATGGCCGAATAATAATCAAGGTACATAATCCCATTGGCATCGGCATACTTCTTTATCATTTCATTCAAAGTTACAATATTTTCAGCGGGATGAAGTCCATGTTTCCAAGGAAAATCAAAAGCGGGAAGCACCGAACATAGAATCACTTTGATGTGGTTCGCCTTTGCCAGTTCGACCATCGAAAAAATATTGCCTGTTATCATCTCTAGCGTAGAAGGACCAGTATTTTCGGCAATGTCATTGACACCGGCTAATAGTAGCACAACAGATGGTTTTAAAGCAATCACGTCGGCTCTGAAACGAATCAGCATTTGTGGAGTGGTTTGTCCGCTAATGCCCCGATTGACATACGGTTTTCCGGAAAAAAATTCAGGGCAAAGGACAGACCAGAATTCAGTTATGGAATCTCCCATAAACACAATCCTGCTTTGTCCAGATGCCGGTAGACCGAGAGCGGCATTTTCATTTTGGTATTTATTTAAATTTGGCCAGTCCTGAGCCTGTAATTGTTCTCCCATAAAGATTGATAAAAAAATGATACAATAAATTAATTTTAGGTTTTTCATTAGTAATTTGATTAGATAGTTATAAAGCAACAATTGAGTTCTATTGAATTAGAATAAAACGATAAGGTACTCCTTATTTCAAAACTAAAAAAGATTTTCTTTATTTAGAGTCAACGTGATATAAAAAAGAAGACTACTCTGATAAAGTTAAGCATTTAATCAAACAAATCCGAAGACAAATAACGATCGCCTCGGTCACAAATAATGGCAACCACAACTCCAGAATCCAATTGATTGGCTACTTTTAGCGCAACGGCAACGGCACCTCCACTACTCATTCCGGCAAAAATTCCTTCTTCGAGTGCCAACCGTTTGGTCATATCTCGCGCTTCCTGTTCGCTTACTTCCATAATGGTATCCACCTTTGAAGCATCAAATATCTTGGGCAAATATTCCTGTGGCCATTTCCTGATTCCTGGTATCTGGGAACCATCACTTGGCTGTGTGCCAATAATTTGGATGGCTGCATTTTTCTCTTTCAAATAGGTGGAAGTTCCTATGATAGTTCCCGTGGTTCCCATCGCTGACACAAAGTGGGTTACGGTTCCTTGGGTGTCATTCCATATTTCCGGACCTGTAGTTTTGTAATGCGCTTTCCAGTTGTCGGCATTGGCAAATTGATTCAACATGATGTAACCTCCTTCGGCAATCTTCTTATCGGCATAATCCCTCGAACCAATAATTCCTTCGTTAGCTGGTGTTAAAATAACTGTCGCGCCGTAAGCACGCATGGTTTGAACCCGTTCTTTGGTGGAGTCTTCCGGAAGCACCAGTTCAATTTTTATGTTGAATAATTGGGCAATCATGGCCAAAGCTATTCCGGTGTTGCCACTGGTGGCTTCGATGAGTTTGTCTCCCTTTTTGATGTCTCCTCTTTCTAATGCGGACACTACCATATTGTAGGCCGGACGGTCTTTTACGCTTCCCCCGGGATTGTTTCCCTCAAGCTTCAATAAAAGTTTCACATTCTTATTTTTAACCAAATTTGTAGTTTCCACCAAAGGGGTATTCCCAATTAGGTCTACTATTTTTTGTGGCTTCATCTATTTTAGCTCTTTTATTTTTACTTCTGTGGCTGTGGTATTGGTTACTATGGATTTTGCAGGAATCGATTTTGTAATCCATGTATTTCCACCAATAATACTGTTTTTTCCAATGATGGTTTCTCCTCCCAAAATGGTTGCATTGGCATAAATACAAACATTTTTCTCTACGGTAGGGTGTCTTTTTTTGTTTTTCATGTATTTACTGACACTCAATGCACCCAAAGTAACTCCTTGGTACAATTTCACGTGTTTTTCAATGACCGTTGTTTCTCCAATTACAATCCCGGTAGCATGGTCAATAAAGAATGGAGAAGCAATGGTTGCGCCTGCGTGAATATCGGTTCCGGTAATTTGATGTGCATATTCACTCATTAATCTAGAAAAAAGTAACATGTCTAAAAGGTACAATTCATGGCTCAATCTATAAATGGCAATGGCATAAAATCCAGGATAAGCCAAATATACTTCTTCTATACTGTTAGAAGCTGGATCGTTTTCCAAGATGTAAGTGGCATCCATATTTAAATTTTCTAGGACTGAAGGCAGTTTTTCAAGAAACTGGTCCCAAACAGAATCGTGGGAGTCTGTCGGTTTTTTGCATGCGATTACAGAAATTTCCTTGAATAGTTTTTCAAGTTCGCCAATGCTTTGGCTTAAAGGCGCATTGGTATCAAATAAAGTGTAAAACAGTTTTTCGGTAAACGCTTCTACTTTTGTCTTGATTCCGTAATTAATGGAAAAATGGCTCTTTAACGCTGCAATATTTTGGAGGATTAGATCTTTTGTCACGATTGTGGAATTGAATTATTAATAGAAAGTGGTAAAAGTAAGGTGTTTTTAGAAATTGCCGTAACAATTAGGTAAATAAATTTGCATAATGATTAGGACGAAAAACCACAAAAGGCGAAGATGAATTGTCATTTATGTAAATGTGATTTTATAAATATGTAAATTAGCCTGTAAATTAATTTATACGAAGATCAATTCAATTTTTATTAGTTATATCACGAAAAAGGAATGTCTTGTTTTTAGCTTTTTAAAGAATCTAATAAAAATATAAAAGATGAACAATAGAGTAAAACTAAAAAATAAACTCTCTCGTTTTTGGAAACTTCTTGGGCCAGGACTTGTAACAGGAGCTAGTGATGATGACCCTTCAGGTATTGCAACCTACTCACAGGCAGGAGCTGTTTATGGGCTTTCAACGCTGTGGACTGCACTAATTGCATTTCCTTTAATGGCTGCAATTCAGCAAATGTGTGCCCGAATTGGTTTGGTTACTTCCCAAGGCTTAACGGGAGCGCTTAGAAATAATTATCCAAAACCTGTTTTGTACTTAATGTTACTGTTTAGTTTTCCTGCTATTGTAATGAATATTGGCGCTGATATTGCAGGAATGGGTGCAGTGGGAAACCTATTGTTTCCAACAATTGATGCTACTTACTTTAGTGTTTTGTTTACAATAATACTCTTGGGGTTAATTATATATTTACCCTATCAAAAAATTGCTTCTACGTTAAAATACCTTTGTATAGTTATGTTGGTTTATTTTATAGTGCCGTTTCTTTATAAACAAGATTTTACACAAATTCTTAAGGCTACCTTTATTCCTAGTATTAAATTCGACAAGGATTTTATGGGTATTCTTGTTGGTATTCTTGGAACCACAATATCACCTTACCTCTTTTTTTGGCAAGCATCTGTAGAAGTGGAGGAAATGAATAAAGGCAAAAAACACTTGATAGTGAATAAAAGGATAATTCATGAAATGAAGGAAGATGTCGATTTTGGAATGTCATTTTCGGGTTTTGTAATGTATTTTATCATTCTTACTACGGGAACAGTACTATTTAATGGAGGTATTCATCAGATTGACACAGTAGAACAAGCCGCTATGGCATTAAAACCATTGGCAGGAAATTTGGCCTATCTTCTTTTTGCTATTGGAATAATTGGTACAGGTCTTATTGCAATTCCTGTTTTAAGTGGTTCACTTTCGTATATTATTACCGAAACTTTTGGTTGGGAGCAAGGGCTTAACAAAAAATTCCATGAAGCAAAAGCATTTTATAGTGTTATTGGTGTTTCATTAATACTGGGCTTGTCATTGAATTATATTGGTATTTCACCAATCAAGGCATTGATTTATACCGCCATTCTTTATGGATTGACCGCGCCGGTTTTAATTGCCATTATTCTTCATATTTCCAACAACAAAAAAGTTATGGGAAAATTCACAAATGGCAGGACATCAAACATTCTGGGCTTTGCAGCATTAATTATTATGACGGTTGCTGCTGTAGCTTTAATTTACCTGCAACTAACAACTGATTAACTTGAAATAGAAATATGTTTAACAAGTAAAAAAGAGGTTTGTTGAAAACCTCTTTTTTACTATTACTTATGTTGAATTTTATTAGAAATTCTAGTATTTTACGATCGTGTGCGTTTCGGTATGATTATCGAACGTTATGGTTATGAACATTGTACTGTATGAAATTAACTTTTATACAATGTATGTCCTTCGGTGCTACCGTCACTAAAATGGATAATTATATAGTATGTACTACCACTGAATAGATTACCAACATAGAAACCCGATGAATAATTATTGAAATATGATGTAGATTGAAGAACACCACTAATACTATATAATTCGGCTGTTGTTGGAGGACTATTTGGTTTAATATTTATATCAGCTAATGATATACCAGTAGCAGTTCCAGCAGGATTTGGATAAACTATAAAATATTCTGCCGGTGGTGTTGGAGGTACAACTGGCGTTGTTGTTCCATCATTCCAAGTATAAGTTCTCCATTGTCCCCAAGCACAAGAATTTCTTACCCTACATCTAAATTGTAGTGGATTGTCAGTAGGATTTGCTCCTGTGATATAAATATTTCCTTGTATTCCTGTATGTGTTGCACTATTATACTGTCCGTTTTCCAAGAAATAAAAATTTCCATAAATTTTCTCCCATTGCCAATCTGAATCTAAAGGAGTATAACTACCTAAAGGAGCAGACAAAGAGAAAGCTAAATAATTGTTGTTTGCAGTAACGTTTAAAGAGCAAGGAGCACTTTCTGTAACACAAGTATAGCCGTCTATTGAAGCCATTGGTGTACCAACAGTTATTGAAAAACTTGTCTTATCAACCCATTGTCCGCAAGGATTTGTTATTCTAGCATTAACATAAAATAGGCCTTGCGACTGTGCAGTAACTGTAACTTGTGAGTTAGTACCGCCGCTTACTGTCGCTATTCCCGAATTTGAACTACTCCAAGTCACTGTGTTTCCTGCTCCAGCATCTATTGTAAATATTGATGTGCTTTGTAGGGTACAAAAGGAACTTGTTCCTCCAGATATTACTGCCGTACTTGTAAAGGGTGTAAAATCTATAGTGCATTTTAGTTGTGTTTGTGCAACACTGTTGTAAATAGGAGTTACATAAACAGATGCTGGTAAAGTATTTCCATTTGCAGATGTTAAAGTTATAGAATTCGTCGAAGTGTTAATTGTTGCGGGAGCAGGACTGCCACCGTAGAGCCAACCATTATTAACACCAAGATTCCAAACATAAGAAACGGAGCAAGCTGTTGAACTCGAAGCATTAACTGTAAATATTTGTGTAGGTGTGGTGCCACAAGCTATTTGCATTGATGCAGGCGAAATACTAAACGTTGGGATTGGTCTTACAATACTGACATATCTAGCTGTTCCCTGAAAAAAAGCATTACTGCAATCGCTTTTTGCTATGTATTGGAGAACTGAACCTCCTCCTGTACTTGCATCGGGAGTTAAGGTAACACTACCACTTGCTGATATCCAATTACTTCCTGTTGATAGTATGCCGTTTAATCTCCAACCAGCAGGAATTATGTAATCGTAGTTGTTAATGGAACCAAAATAGGTAATAGGATTTGTTGAAATATCCCTATACTGATCACCAGTAATACTAAACGGTATTGAAGTTGTTTCACACATTGGGGCAACAATTTGACTCACCGTATTACCTTCTTTATAACCTCCAAATAAGGATTTCACCTTGGTAAATGGAAAAGAGTATGAACCATTTGAATAAGTTACAGTAAAAACTTGTGTGCCACTAGTATCAGAAAATTTTCCTTTAAACGTCACGCTTGTTCCGCTACCAGATGGAAATTGAGTAACAGTAGCACCCGCAGAAGCATTAAGTGTACTATAATTACCAGGTAATGTCAATGTAAAAACATATTCTTGATTTGGGCAAAATTCACCAGTTTGAACAGGTGCAATGGTTTGAGCACTTGCAACTGTTGTTGCAATTAATATATACAGGCATAATAATTTTTTCATAATTTTTATAATTTTAACGTTTTTCTAAATGTATTTGAAATCCGACTGCTACCTGAAATCCTTTTTCTTGATTTGATGGGTAATAAGGATTTTTTATTTTCTCGATAGAAGTTTTATAGCCAAGCAATACCTCTATACCTACTGATGAATTAAAAAATATTTCAGGACCTACTAGAAAAGTGAACTTATTCAAAGAACCTCTTTCTTTAGGAGGTATATTCATACTCGAAACCCCTAATTGATAGTTTACTTCTGTTAGTATATTAAATGGCTTGTCTTTACTTAAAAAATAATATCTAGCAAATGGTCCTAGAGAAAATTTATAAGTATCTTGTGAACCTCCACTCCAGTTTGGGTCATTTGAAATTGTTTTACTTTTAATACGAGTATAAGTAGGCGTAACTCCTAAAACAAGTTTATCGATAACAAAATAACCCACTTTTGCAGATATCTCAATATCTTGGTTAGACCAGTTAACATTTGCTTCGAGTCCTGTAGGTTGATATATAAAAGTTTGCTCCTGTCTATAAGAATCAAACGAACCTGTTCCTCCAACCATCCAGTTGCCTTTAGTGATTTGAGCGTTTGAAGAAAGTGAAAATAACAATGTAGCGATAAAAAGTAATTTAATTGAGTTCATAATATTTAAGGTTTAAATTGTTTTTAAAAAGAGTGGTTTTTTTTCATATTTTTGTGGTGTTAAGTTAAACTTTTGTGAGAGATTGTTTTTCTTTACGATGAGAAGCTGTTCGCCTTGCGAATGGCTTTCTTTTTTTGTGTGGGGTTATTTCATAATTTTTATTTTTTTAGAATTAAATGACAATACTGTTTTCTAATTAAGTTTATTTATCAAAATTATAACTAATGAATCATAGTATATTACGGTTTTTTAGTCTTTTTTTTACGGTTTTTTATTTTTATTGATTTAAACAAACTTCCAACAATTAATAGTTTAAAAGACAAAGCAATAAATATAAAAATAGTCTAATAAAAACATTCAACAATCAAAAGAATCTTACATTTAACAAAATTGGCAGTTTTACTGTAAACTTTGTTAAAATTTAGGTTGTGTTTAAAATGAAAAATTGATATAAAAGGAATTTCATCATAATAATCAAGAATCCTTTTCAATAGTAAATGATGTTGTTTTAAAGTTCATTACTTTTGAAATCTCATACCAAGTGTTGAATATAAATCAAAATAAATTAAGGAAGAAGATGTTAGTTAAAGGAGATAAAGTTTCAGTTCTGGATGAAGCCATAAATGGAGTGGTGTTTGCGGTCAAAGACAAGGAAGTCGCCATTGAAACCGAAGATGGTTTTATGATGACATTTTCTGTCAATGAGTTGCTTAAAGTTAACGATTCCAGCAACTTGATGGATTCTATCAAAAGAATTAATGTAGGAGAGATTGCTAAAGAAAAAGAAATTCCAAAACCAAGAAGTTTCGTCAAAGAACGCAAAGACAAGTATGAGATTTCAGCACCGGAATTTGATTTGCATATCGAAAAACTGGTTCCCAATAAAAGGGGAATGTCTAATTATGACATTCTGACTTTACAATCTGAAACAGCAAAACGACACATAGAATTTGCCATAAGAAATCGAATTCCGAAAATCGTTTTTATTCACGGAGTTGGCGAAGGAATACTAAAATCGGAACTGGATTTTTTATTGGGTCGTTATGATAATATAGCTTTTCAAGACGCCAATTATCAAAAATATGGTCTTGGTGCAACAGAAGTTTTTATTAAACAAAACAGTAAATAAGATAGAATTAGTTGGTCAATAATTCGCCATATATATAATTATCGCCAAGCGAGAAGTCACTATTTCCTTTCTTCAAAGTTGCTTTTTTGATAACGATGGTGTGTTTAAAACCTGTTCCATTTGTTGTCGTGGTCACCTCAACGATACCACTTACGCCTGATATTCCAGCTACGGCATCCCACTCTTCACTTATTGCAGGAGATGTCGGAATTGTTGCATTACAAAAATAATCGGCTGTAAGAAGACCAGCATATAAGCTATAAGTAAGTTTATTTGTAGTGGCACTGATTACCCCTGTTCTTGGTGAATTCAAAGGTGTTGCGGCACTAACAATCAAAGTGGGGTCAATATCCAATGTTAAAGCTTCGCTACTGGTATGATTATAGATTAAATTCGGAGAGTTGACACTGCATCTTTCTACTGTTTTATCAAAACCAAAAGGCAAGGGAGTTGAAGGTGTTACATAATCCCCAAAAGGAAAAGTTTCATAAACTTGGGTTCCGTTATTTTTTGCAAAAGTGATATTCTTGAAACTAATATTATGATTGTAACCAGTAATTTTTGTACTATTATCAGTAGCATTTGTTGTTTTTACAGCGGTGGTAATTATTTGAATTATTCCTGCTGTAGCAGTCCATTGGTCAGTGACGATTGGCGTTGCAGGCGGTATTGTTTCACAAATATTATTGGCAGACACGGTTCCGTTATAAAACCGGTAAACCACACGATTGGTGCTGTTAATATCTATTTCTGTGGGGGCGTCAACTAAAGTCGGTTCGTTTAGAAACGAACTTTTAGGAATTTCAAGGAGTAATGCTTCTTCAGGCTTTAGTTTATAGATGATATTATTTTCACTGCAACTTTGTGTTGCGACATTTTCAAAATTAATAGTTTCCAAAACTAAATTACCGTCATTACAACCGTTTAATAACATCACAAAAAACAATAGACTCGCAACTCTTTTCATCGTATAAAATATTTTGGTCAAAAATAGTGAAAAAATTGGCAATTGATAGTAGAGAAATCACAATTGATATTTCATAACTTTGCGATAATGAAAAAAGTATATCTTGATAACGCCTCAACAACGCAACTCCGTCCTGAAGTCATTCAGGAAATGACCAAAGTTTTATCTGGGGACTATGGAAATCCGTCGTCAACTCACAGTATTGGTCGGAATGCCAAAAGTGTTCTGGAACTTTCCAGAAAGTCAATCGCCAAATATTTGAATAGTTCGGCACAGGAAATTACTTTTACTTCTTGTGGCACCGAAGCTAATAATTGGATACTTCGCTCGTCGGTTAAAGATTTAAAGGTGAAACGAATTATTACCAGTAAAATAGAACACCACGCCGTTTTATATGTGGTTCAAGCCTTGCAAAAAGAGTTTGAAATTCAAGTGGATTATGTGGCTATAAAGCCAAATGGTGAAATTGATATTACTGATTTAGTGGAGTTGCTTTCGCAAGAAACGAAAACCTTGGTAAGTTTGATGCACGTGAACAACGAAATAGGAACTGTTTTGGATGTGGATAAAGTAGGGCGGATTTGTGAGCAACACAACGCACTTTTTCACTCGGATATGGTGCAATCCGTAGGGAAAACTGAAATTGATTTGAAAGCGTTGCCTATTGATTTTATGGTGGCAAGCGCACATAAATTTCACGGACCCAAAGGGGTTGGTTTTGCTTTTGTTCGAAAAAATTCGGGATTACAACCGCTGTTTTATGGAGGTGAACAGGAAAAAGGCTTGCGTCCGGGAACCGAAGCGGTACATCAAATTGCAGGAATGGCAAAGGCATTGGAATTTTCTTATGCTAATTTGGAAACCGAAAGACAGCATATTTCCGAATTGAAAACCTATTTGGTTGAGCAGCTTGAAATTGAATTTCCAGCGTTTGAAATCAACGGTATCCAAGATGGTTTTTACACTATTTTGAATGTATTAATGCCTTTCTCGGAAGATAAAACGGCGATGATTTTATTTCATCTAGATATGAAGGGAATCGCAATTTCACGCGGAAGTGCCTGTCAGTCAGGGAGTATAAGGCCATCACACGTTTTGGCAGAAATGCTTTCGAACGACGATTTAAAAAAGCCCAGTTTGCGTATTTCTTTCAGTCATTATAACACGAAACAAGATATTGATTTGTTGATTGAAGGTTTAAAAAGTATATGAATCCTATTTTAAAATCTACCTTTTTTGGTTGAAATAGTTAACTTTAAGACACCTTGTTTTGCTTATATATCAATCACTTTTGTCTGATTGGCATTTTTTTTAGCATGTTTTCCCATTATTAATTGTGACTTGAAAAAACACAAGGTTGATTCTGCCCCTTGATTAATATTAACGTGTTTATCTTCAAGGCCGTCATAAGAAGCTCCGTTTTCTGGATTATACATAATTTGTTTAAGGTGATTATTTCCTAGAAACCAGATGAAAGCCAGTTCAAGTTGATCTTTATATTTAATATTCCCGGTTACTTCATAAAACAAATCCAAAGTAATAATTGTAGTGGCCACTTCAATAGGTTGTTCTCCATAGAATACTCTTTCATTTTCCTTTTTAAACCATCCTTTATTTGAAATTACTTTTAGCTGCCCTTTCATAAAATAATGTGACAAAAGAAAATCAAAGGTAATTATGGCAATTTTCTTATATTTATGGTTTCCCGTGGCCAAATAACTATACAGCATTGCTTCGGGCAACACATTATTGGCATATGTCATATAGTCTTCATACCAGCACCAATTTTTTTCTGAATTGATGTGATAATGATTCAATAGATTATCGGCAAGTTGCTCTATATATTTCTTTATTGTTTCCTTTGGATTTATCGAATAGTAACCGTAAAGGCCTTTTATGGTATAGGCAATGGCTCGTGGAGAAGTGATTTCGTAAATATTTTCTAGTGCCTTATCCCAGCATTTTTCTGCTCGCCGTACCAAATCTAAAGGAAGTGTATGCTTATGAGCAATCACATAACCCAAAGCCCATAATGCTCTTCCGTTGGCATCATCAAGATTGACTTCTGAATTTTGTGGTGTTAATTGACATTCATAATTTTTGTAATTATCAAAACGGCCATTGTCTCGCTGGATATCTTCTATAAAACTTAAATAGGTATTTGCCAGTTTCAAAGCAGTGTCATCCTGACAATAATTATGATACATTACCATATTTATTAATGCTCTTGCATTGTCATCTAACGTATAGCCTGATACTGGATCAGGCTGGCTAAAGTTTGAAAATTGAAGTATTCCCACTCCCGTGGTAAGTTCCTTAATATGGTTTAATTTGATTGGTGGTAAATTGAAGCTCAAATCTTCTTCCCTGTTAGTTAATTTACCGAAAAGGAGTCCATATTGAATGGCAATATTTTCCCATGTTGTTGCATGGGATAAGGAATAAGCATTTTTTCCCATCGCAATTCGTTCCTCTTTGCTTTCGATAAGTTTTAATATCGCTTTTTGAAACTCTTCGGGTTTATCAAACCCGTTTAACAATATTCCGTTCCCTTCTTTGAGGGCTTCAACAGCGTGGGGTATTGGGGTAGAAATGACGGCACAGCCGCAACTCATGGCGTAAGCAAAGGTGCCGCTTACAGCTTGATTGGGGTCTTTGGAAGTAAACAGATAAATGTCTGATAGGGTTAAATATTTAAGTAACTGCTTTAATTCAAGATATTCATTGATAAAAACAACATTCTTCTCTAAATGAAGTTTCTGTACAATATCCATGAGCATATTGCAGTATTTTTCTCCTTCTCTTTTTATAATTTCGGGATGTGTTTTTCCAATCACCAAGTAAATAACTTCAGGATGTTTAGCAATGATTTCAGGTAAAGAATATAATACTGTTTCAATGTTTTTATTTTCGCTAATTAACCCAAATGTGGACATCACTATTTTATCGGAATAGTGATATTTGGTTTTTAATATTTCCTTTTGCTCCCAAAGCACGATATGAGTGCCGTGTGGTATCACATTTATTTTCGACTTTTGACAATTATATTGGTTTGTTAAAATCTCTTGTGAATTATTTGTGAGGACTACGATTCTATTTGATAAATCAATAATTGCCTGAACCACTTTTTTTCTTTTTTCATCTGGATTTGGTAATACCGTGTGAAAAACCGTTATAATTGGTTTGTTTAGCGCCAATAAGAATGCGAGAAGATAATCACCATACTCTCCACCATAAAGTCCAAATTCATGTTGGATGCAAACCAGTCCAATATCATTTCGTTCATTTATTTTCTCTGCAACCAGGCGATATTCATCTATGGAAGCGGTAGATAAAATATATTTCACTTCATTTCCGTATTCAAAATGGTTCATTTCATTTTGCAAAGCACAGACTTCAATGGGAAGTGTATGCCCAAAAACCTTTTTCACAGAATTTACAATATCGTTAGAAAAAGTTGCTATTCCGCACTCTCGGGGTGGATAAGAACTTACAATTAGCATTTTTATTCCTTTCTCAAATTTCATGTTAACTTTTTTAAGGTTGTTTTCTTAATTCATGAAGCAATTCGTTTATGTCCATTTTTGCAACGGCTATATGTTTATCTGCTGCACCGTAGTATATGTAAAGATCATTTCCGAATAAAGCAGAACCGGTTGGGAAGACAATATTATCGACAGTACCTTCCTTTTCCCAATCTTTAATGGGAGAAAAGAGTGGATAGGGCAATCTGGAAATCTCCATTTCGGGTTTTTCCAAATGCAATAAAGCGGCCTTGGCATGGTACATTCTTCCTGTCGTAGTCTCATGTACGCCATGATAAATTAACAGCCATCCATCAGGCGTTTCAATTGGTGGTACTCCGGCTCCAATATAATTCATTTCATAAGGATCTTTTGGATCCAGAACAATATGATCGGTCAAGTTCATAAGATAATCTTCCCAAAAGGATGGTGTTAAATCTTTCCAATTGTCAAATTTCACAATTTGAATTCCTGGCCAGATTCTGTGCAAAAGGACAAACTGCCCGTTTATTTTCCTTGGGAACAATACCACGTCTTTATCGCGGAGTAAACGGGTCTCATCACCCACCAATCCTATTTGCGAAAAAAGATTATAATATTGATGGTATTTGGGGTTTAGTTTAGCTGCATCACAACAATTCACATGACTTTCATACTCTTGATAGTTTACTTTGGGCGTAATTATTCCGTGTTTTTCAAAATGGATCAAATCTTTTGAAGTGGCGAGTGCTCCCATGGCATTGATGCCGTCATAAGCGGTGTAAGTTATATAATAAAGATCTTCAATTTTTACGATTCTGGCGTCTTCAACTCCCTGTTTTTCGTAATCAAAATCACGCTTCATTATAGGGTAATCAAGTCTTTCTATTATTTTAAGCGGACCATCTGTTTTTGCGTATCCAATAGTAGAGAAATTCCCATCTTCTACAGCCCTATATAAAATATGTACAGTATTCCCTTCCTGGTAAATGCCGGGGTTTAATACCCCATTCTTTTCAAAATCCCTTTCGGTGGGACTTAGAATAATACCAAGTTTTTCTACTGTAATCATAATTTAATGATTTAATACTGTTTTTCAAATAGTCTACTTTTTAATTTCATTCAACTTGGCAGCTTTCGCTTTTGCTTTTTCTTGTTTTTTAAAATAACCCCGAAATAAGAAATTGTGCTTTAATGCTTCCATATTTTCATTCAAACGGAAACTGGCTTCGTTGATATTGGTCATCGTAGAATCTATTTTTTGAACTAATTGTGGGTCGTTGGAAAGGTGGTTTATAACGCCTTTACCGTCCTTGACATTCAGAATGGTGGCATTAAGATTAGTAATGACTTTGTCTATTTCGGTGCTCGATTTGTTTAAATTAGTTACCATTTTTTTTATTTTATTGGCTACAGCCGAGTCTTTTATTACACCAACGACATTGTCTTTATTGTCCAATGAAGTAATGAGTTTATTTAATTTCGTTACCGTTTCCGAAGTTCCTTTGCTGGTTAATTTCAGATAACGCATAGTTTCTTTCATGTCTTTCGACATAATGGTGTCATTTATCAGTGAACCCAAAGTTCCTTTTCCTTGGATAATTGTATCAGTAATTTTGAGTAAATTAGCGGTAAGAGCAGCGGCATTTTTATTGGTTATGCTAAGTGTATTTAAAAGATCGTCGGTGCGAATGCGATTTTGGGAACGAATCTCGTCGCCTGGTTCAACAGAAGGCTCGTTGCCTTTACCCGGAAGAATGCTTATAATCATGTTGCCTACCAATCCGTCAGAACTTATGGTGGCAATTGCATCTTTTTTTATATGGGGAAAAATAGTTTTATCAATAATCATGTCGACACGTATGGTGGTATCGTTGATCATTTCAATTCCTCGAACAGTTCCCACACTTATTCCCGAATAACGCACATTGTTGCCTAGTTGTAAGCCACTTACATTATTGAAAACGGCTTCCAAATGATTTGTTTTTCCAAACATTTTTTGCTTGTCGCCAATGAAATAAACGGCAAGTATAAAAACCAATAATCCGATGATTACAAAAAAGCCTAGGCGAATTTTTTGTGATGCTGTTTTTTCCTTTTTTTTTTATTTTTTTTATTTAAAGAAGGCTTGAACTTTTGAATCTTTAGAGGAAATTAATTCTTCAAAAGTTCCTTCGGCATAATTGATGCCATCGACTAATAAAATCATTCTATTCGAAATTGCTCTTGCACAATCCACATCATGGGTAATAATGATGGAGGAGGTGTTGTATTTTTTTTGGATAGATTGCATTAACAACAAAATTTCTTTTGCAGTTATTGGATCGAGTCCAGTTGTAGGTTCGTCATAAAGAATAATCTTCGGCTGAAGAATCAAGGTTCTGGCAAGAGCAATTCTTCGTTTCATTCCACCCGAAAGTTCTTCGGGCATTAAATTTATGGTATGTGCCAAACCTACATTTTCGAGAGCTTCCATAACTAGTGGCGTAGTATCTTTTATTTTTCCAAACTTTTTTGTGTGGCGTCTTAAAGGAAATTCCAGATTTTCCCGAACGGTCATCGAATCATAGAGTGCGCTTCCTTGAAATAGAAATCCAACTTCGGTTCGGAGTTCGTCTAGTTCCTCGTGTTCGAGTTCGCTAATGTCTTTGCCCATTATTATTATGGTGCCACTGTCATGTTCCTCCAGTCCAATCAAACATTTTATCATAACCGATTTTCCCGAGCCTGATTTTCCCATAATAACCAAGTTTTCGCCTTCATTCAAATACATGTTAAATCCATTTAAAACATGATTATCACCATAACTTTTTCTCAAGTCCTTGATTTCTATGATAGGGCTATTATTGTTTATGGGTGTATTCATAATTTTATAAATCATAAAAAATATCAGTTACAAAAACGGCAAGAAAGTCAATTATAAAAAGCAACATTGAGGTGAAAACTACTGCGGAATTTGCGGCGAGCCCTACACCAGCTGTTCCTTTTTTACAGTTATATCCTTTAAAACAACCCACTAATCCTATGGCAAATCCAAAAAAGAAAGTTTTAATTGTTGCGGGAATTAAATCTCCAAATTCCAAAGCGTCAAAAACCTGATTAAAATAAAATAGAAAAGATGCGTTTCCTTTAATATTTTCAACCAGAAAAGAACCAAAAATGGCGATAGCATCACCAAAAAAAACTAAAATAGGAAGCATAAAAGTTGTGGCCAAAATTCGTGTGACCACCAAATATTTAAAAGGATTTGTCCCTGACACTTCCATGGCATCAATTTGTTCCGTCACTTTCATGGAACCTAATTCGGCACCAATCCCGGAACCGATTCGTCCCGCACAAATTAAAGCGGTAATAATAGGTCCTATTTCTCTAATAATAGAAATACTCACCATAGAAGGTATCCAGGAAACAGCACCAAATTCCTGAAGAGTAGGTCTTGTTTGTAAGGTAAAAACCAAACCGATGATGAATCCTGTAACGGCAACAAGCAACAAGGAACGATTGCCTATATTGAAACATTGTCTCAGAAATTCTTTAAATTCGGATGGACGTTTAAAGACCTCCTTAAAAAAACGACCGGCAAATTGGGAAAGCTCTCCAATTTCAAGTAAGAAGGCCTTAAATAATTCGATTATTTTAAAAATAGTATCCATTGACAAAAATGAATTAGTTTTAGCAGCAAATGGTTGCTCAAATATACGAATAATCTGTTGATTTTTAGAGGTTTTACATATTCTTAATTAAAAGTATATCTGCCCCTAAAATTCGAATAACAATTTAAGACTAATTAAATAGAAATGAAAACACTAAATTAGTAAGATTATGTCAAAACAATAAAAATTTTCGGAAAACACTTCACATAAAAGTAGTTTTGGAAACGAAAAAAAGAAAGATACTAGCGAAAAAAAACAGGTGTTGTTGTTGTTGTCTAAGCAAATTTGATTATGGGATTCTCCATCAAATATTTCGAATTGGATGCTGTTCCTATGGCTTCCAAAAAAATGAATGTTATTTTTTTGTCATTCATGTTTTTTTGTTTTTAGATACATTAAGCAATAACGGTAAAGTTGCATTTATGACTTGATTCTGATTATCTTCAAAATTCATATAAACGCAATCTGTTTTTAACTGAAATTAATTCGTTTTGTAAAATATCTATTTTTTTCAATAAGTTCAAAACAACATCTATTCCCTCCAGATTAATATCCAATTCATGGTGCATTCGAACCATTTTTTCGATTTCACGGATAGCATCAGGACGAATATATGGCATATCTTCAATTATTTTGATTTCTATCAAACCCATTTCGCTTAAATGGCCAAAGAATGACATTTCTACTTTATAATGGGTACATAATGTAGCTATAGGGATGAGGTTTTCTATCTTCATGGTGTTCTTAGCTTGGCAAGTTCCGCAAATAATTCTTTTTCTTTTTCGGTAAGGTTTGTGGGTATTTTGATTTGGTATGTAATGTATAAATCACCAAAATGGTCTTCTTTTTTATAAACAGGAAAGCCTTTTCCTTTCAGTTTCACTTTTGTGCCGTTTTGGGTTCCTGGCATTACTTTTAGTTTTACCTTGCCGTCGAAAGTGTCAACGGTAACATCGCCGCCCAATATGGCACTATATAAATCTAAATCTACAGTTGTATATAGATTATGTTTGTCCAATTTAAATTTGGTGTGGTTTTCAATGGTGAAGGTGAGGTATAAATCCCCTTTTGGACCACCATTTGAACCTTCACCGCCAAGTCCACTAATTTTTATTTGCTGACCATTTTCAACACCAGCTGGAATAGTTAGCCGAATATTTTTTCCGTTAATGGTCAAGGTTCGTTTGTGGGTTGTGTAAACATCTTTTAGGTCAAGATGCAATTCGGCATTAAAATCTTCTCCCTTAAATTGTGTACTACGGCGGCCACCTCCTCTTGCTGAACGGTCGCCAAACATGGATTCAAAAAAATCAGAATAATCACCACCGCCACCGGAAAAACCGCCTTGTTGAGAACCTCTATGGTGTTGTTGTTGCTGTTTTGATTTTTCAAACTCCTCGGCATGTTTCCAGTTTTCACCATACTGATCGTATTTTTTTCGATTCTCGGGATGGCTTAAAACCTCATTGGCTTCATTAATTTCTTTGAATTTTCGTTCGGCTTCCTTGTCGTTGGGATTTAGGTCGGGATGGTGCGTTCTCGCCAGTTTTCGATACGCTTTTTTTATCTCGGCTTCCGTTGCGTTTTTATCGATTCCCAATATTTTGTAATAGTCTATAAATGCCATCTATTTTTTTTATTAATCGGCGGAATAACACTTTACTAAATGTTATTTATAAAGCACTTTCTGCCGATAGTTCTATTGTATGCTATTTTTTTAACACTTTATCCAATATGGTTTCTTTAGTAATTTTTTTTGTGCAGAAAAACCAATCTTTGCATTCTAATCCTTCATCTTTTCCTTCCATTCTGTCTTTTGCACTACCGCAAGAGCCTGCTGGAGAAATTATCACATCATCGCCAGGTCTCCAATCAGCAGGTGTAGCAATATTAAATTCATCGGCAGTTTTTAATGCTAAAACAACACGATATAGCTCGTCAAAATTACGTCCAAGACTCAAAGGATAATATATTATGGTGCGAATAATTCCTTTCGGGTCTATTACAAATACAGCACGAACAGCTTTTGTGCTACTTTCTCCAGGCATAATCATTCCGTATTTTTTGGCAACATTCATTGTGATATCTTCAATTAAAGGGAATTTAACTTCTATGTTTTTCATTCCTCTATATTCTATTTTTTGTTGAATTGTCCTCAACCAAGCGATGTGACTGTATAAACCATCAACTGACAAGCCAACAAGTTTGCAGCCAGCTTCTAAAAACTTGTCTTCCATACTTGCAAAAGTCATAAATTCAGTGGTGCAAACTGGGGTAAAATCTGCTGGATGGCTAAATAAAATCACCCAACTGCCTTTGTAATCAGCGGGAAAATTTATTTCTCCCTGGGTTGTTACAGCTTTGAATTCGGATGCTGCATCTCCAATTCTTGGCATTGATACTTGTACTTGTTCTGTAGTTTCCATTGTTTCCATTTTTAAAATAATATTAATTGTGATAAATGTATTTTTTCGACTTGAAATCAATATCCATTATCTACACAACCCTAGTGTAAAAACTAGAATATTTGACTATCAAATTTAATCATTTTTTCCTTGCCAAAATAGGAATAATATGTTTTATTATAGGAAGTTACAAAAATATAAAAAGCCCCAATTTGGAGCTTTTTTTATATAATTTTTCAAAAAAAGTTACTTTTTTAAACCAGCAATGGTACAGACTTTTTAACTTTAGAGTCCTGTTTCTTTTTTAGGTCAATGAGAAATGCCTTATAATCAATGAATTCAGTATCTTTCTGGTTTATCTGTAAAACGAAATTTATTTTCCCTAACAAATGTTCCAGATAATTCGCTTGGTTTATTTCTTTATAAACACGATGCTCGTCAAAACCAAATTTTTTGATGTAGTACATTGCTTGCCTCAATTCATTGCGTTTATGGAACACGACTTGTGGTTTGTCGTTTACCACAATGCCCGTCACGGTTTGTCGGGTGTTGGGGGTCATCAGTTTTGTTTTGCTTTTATTGATATGAAGATTCAGATTTTCGATGGTGTCAGTTACTTTATCGAGCAGTCCATTTTCGTCAAAGTTGCCGGAAAAACTCAAGTCGTCCGCATAACGGGTATATCTGATTTTTTCTTTTTTGCAAAAATCAGAAATGATAGCATCGGCTTCATTGAAAATCAAATTGGAAAGGTACGGACTTGTTGGCGCTCCTTGTGGCAAAGCGTTGTCTCGTGTGCAGAGTTTAGCAAGAAGATTTGACACCATTTTTGAATAATCCAATTCCAGAAAAACTTTTTCGACAGTCTCAATTTTTATGGATAGGAAGAAGTTTTCCAAATCTAGCGTGAAAACTTTAGGTTGGTTTTTATGAAATTTCAGGTTTTCTATGAGGCTTGTTTTAGGTTTATAGGCTTTGGCAAAAGGACTTACCGGCACATTTTCAAGGATATTTTTGAGAATCCAGATTTGTATTTCCTTCAAACTGGGGAGTGGCTCGGATATGGGTCTTTTCTTGCCATTTTTTTTGGTAATTTCAAAATCTCTGTAGTAATAGGAGGTGTGAAGAGCTGCTTTTTTGAGGTATTCTTTTTTGTAACCCACAAGTTCCGACAAATGGGAAGGATTATAAATAACCGGAACATTGTGCGAAAACAACACTCCCGCATAGGCCAAACAATGTTGGATATTTCTATTCGATAGACCCTTTTTTGTGGCTTCGGTGGTAAAATCGTCTTTGTATTTTGTGAAATCCATGGCTTTTAAAATCATTAATGGAGTGGGAAACAAAATTCCCACTCCAGTTAAGAACACGGGTTTAAAAGGTTCGGAGCTCTGCGGAGATCCTTTTAAACCCAGTTGCTTGAAAAAGCATTCAATTACAGAGTAGTGACTCACGACTCCTCATCAGCCGGAGCTGACGAAATCATCGGAAAAAACTAGAAGGTCAATTCGTTTTGGCTCGGAACAAATATTGTTTTCCTGTCCAATTTTGGAATTTTACTCTTCAAATCTTCTTTGATCCATTCTTCTTTTTTTATTTTTTTACTCGGTTCCATTCTAAAGGTTTAAACTTAATTTGTAATATCTAATATAGTTGCTGACAGTGTTTTAAATAGAAAAAATAAAGTATAAATTTACAAAAATAATATTTATGAATTGTTATTAAAACATAATATATTTATCCTAATTTTACTTAAAACGCATTCCTAATATAATTTCCTGAATCGTTTATGAGGTAAATAAGTGATAATAATTTCGATTATTCGTGTAATCCAATAAGAAACCCAGTTGATGAATTTCGACGACAAACCATCCGTTAATTTTAGTGATTCCGGAGTTATTCTTTCGCATTGGGACATAATTTGGTTAAGATGCAAATGGAATTCATTAGAAAATTCAGAAGAATCGATTGCCACGTTCATTTCGATACTCGCAAACGAACTCAAATTATTCAAATTGAAAGAACCTATCGTAGTCCAATTGTTGTCTATCACGGCAGCTTTTCCGTGCAAAATGGAATTTTCCCATTCGTAAAGTTCTATGTTATAACCCAGAAGTTTGGAATAAAAATGGCAACTGGCTCGTCTTGCCATAGGAAGATCTGATATTCCGGATAAAATCAATTTAATTTTTACATTGTTCCGGGATGCTTTTTTCAAGGTGTTAATCAATTTTCTGCCGGGAAGAAAATAACTTCCCACTATTATAATTTCTTTTTTGGCACTGCCAATTGATTTTATGTAGGCCTTATAAATTTCAGTTTTCCTTTTCAACCAATCATTTTGAAGAACGCTAACGGTGGTTTCCCCACTAGTATAAATAACGGATGCTATTTTTTTTCTGTTCACGCGTCTTTTTCTAAAATAAATATCCAGACATAGTTTGCTAAGTGATGCTGCGATTTTTGCGTCATTTATTTGAACCGCATAGTCAAGCCAAGGCTCTTTGGTTGCGGTTCCACGGTATTTGTTGGCAATATTGATTCCGCCAATTAGTGCGATTTTTGAATCTACAACGACTACTTTATGATGTAATCTTCTGCCAAGATAAAAGGAACTTGCCGAGAATAAAGGAGCAAAAAACCGAATATTGATCCCATATTGTTTCAGTTCATTTATTTTTTCCAAAGGGAAAGAAAAAGAGCCAAAACCGTCAATCAGAATGTATATTTTGACGTTACGGGAAGCGGCTTCTTTTAATGCCTCAATGATTTTTTTTCCTGTTGTGTCGTTTTCGAAAATATAGATTTGAATATGGATTTCAAATTTGGAATCCAAAATAATCCTTTCCAAACGGGAGAAATAGTCTTCGCCGCTATGAATAAGCACCAAATTTTCGGCAGTGGAAAAGCTATTGATATTACTCAACATTTATTCTTTTTTCTTTAGCCTCTTTTATCAAAATAAATTCCAAAAGATTCTCTATGTCCAAAGTACCCAGGAACTGTTTGTTTTCCATCACTAGCATCAAAGATGATTTATTTTTGTATACCAACTCAAAAATGTCTTCTAAAAGCGCATCGGCTTGGAGGAAAATTAAGTTCCTGTTCATAATGGTATAAATGAATTGATTTTCATCTTTTTTTGAAAGTGCTTTTATAATTTCGTCACGGTTAAGCGTTCCAATTGGCTCGCTGTTTTCGGTCACCAAAAAATTCTTGTATTGACTGTCAAGGAGCATTTTGACGGCGGTTTCCAGCGTTTCATTGGATTCGATAGTTTGGTATTGTCTCATTAAAATGTCCCTGACTTTATAGCCTTTGAGCATATATTTTGACTCTGTATAATCTGCTTCAATCTGTGCACCCATAAAGACAAACAGACCAATAAATATCAAAAACGGATTGGTAAAAAAACCTAAAAAAACAAAACCTATTGCCAATATCTGGCCAATTCGTGCCGCAATTTTTGTTGCAACATTTCTTTTCAGTCTGTAAGATAATATTGCCCGTAATACTCTTCCTCCATCCATGGGGAAAGCTGGAATTAAATTGAATATCGACAACCAAATGTTTACTAAAAAGAAGTTAAGAAAGAAATTACTGCCGTTAATTCCGTTTGATAATTGGGCAATCATTTCCTCGGAGTTATTGGGTAGACGAATAAATAATCCGGTTATCAATGCCAAAGTAATGTTTACCAATGGACCCGCAAGGGCAACTATTAGTTCTTCCGAAGGTTTTTCGGGTAATTTTTCCAAACGAGCCAATCCGCCGATGGGCAAAAGGGTTATGTCCTTGGTTTTTATATTATAATTTTTTGCAGCTAAAGCATGCCCCAACTCGTGTAGAAAAACGGTCACAAAAATGCATAAAATAAATAGCACAGACCATATTATTTGTGCCGTATTTTGACCTGATTTGTAGTTGATGTAAACAATGAATACAATAAGTAAGGAGAATGTCCAGTGAATAAATAAACCTATACCTGCAATTTTTCCGAGTTTAAATGCTCCTTTCATTTTTCTGATTTTTTAATATGATTATCCTTAATCTTTCCTAAAAAAATATGGACTTGCTAACTTAGTCAGCATATAAATTTAAGAATAAAATTTTGATTTTTAGGCATATCTGTTTTTTTACTTTCTTTCCAAAATCCTTTTCCTTACGGCAAAATAAATACTGATAAAAAATGCCGTAAAAAATACAATTGCCGTTGCGGTGTCAACCAAATTTTCAGGCAGGTTTATTCCGGTTATCTTTAGAATCAGGAAATGGATATATGAATTGCTGTCATCTGTATAGCCTAGAAGTTGACGTACTTTCCAATGCCAATCCGTGAAAGGGCAATAACCAATGCCGTACCAAATTCCTAATATAAACCAGGAAAAAGCGGTAAGTGACAATGTAATCAAATTGGCAAATCGCCATCGCGGAATAATCCAGCCAAAAATATTGAACAAAATAAGAACGGTATGAAACAGAATAAAAAAATAATCGATAATTTGAAGAATAAGTTTACTCATAACATTTTGTAAAAACAATTATCATGAATGCTGTTTTTTATTTTTTAGGCGGATTACCAATTTTTCTATTTCGACAGCCCAAAATATAATACTCGATGTAGCAATGGCTATTGCCAATTCAGTAATGGTGAGTGGTTTTGTTTTGAAAACAATATTCAAGAAAGGTATGTATATAATCATCATTTGAAGTACAACAGTAAGGACTATAGCACCTAAAAGAGGCTTATTTGAAAACACGCCAATTTTAAAAAGAGATTCTCGATTGGAACGAACTGCCATTATATGTCCCAACTGACTAAAGCAAAGTACTGTAAAAGTCATTGTTTGCCAATGTGTATCTCCGTTGTTTATTGCCAAAAACTGAATGCTAAGTGTTGAAAAACCCATTAATAAACCTAACCATAAAATATCTATTGCCATACCTCCTGAAAAAATATTCTGCTTCGGATTTCTTGGCGGACGCTCCATTATGCCTCCTTCGGCAGGTTCTGAAGCAAGTGCTAATCCAGGCAAACCATCGGTTACAAGATTTATCCAAAGAATGTGTATGGCGAGCAAAGGAATTGGCAATCCGAAAAACGGAGCCAGAAAAATAACCCAAATTTCCCCTGAATTTCCAGTCATGATGTACTTGATGAATTTCAAAATATTGTCATAAATCTTCCGTCCGTGTTTGATTGCAACCACGATGGTGGCAAAATTATCATCAAGTAAAATCATATGCGATGCTTCTTTAGAAACTTCGGTGCCGTTGATTCCCATCGCTATCCCAATATCCGCATTTTTAAGTGCAGGAGCATCATTCACTCCATCTCCCGTCATCGCCACAAATTGACCTCTGGCTTGCAATGCAGTGACGATTTTTAATTTTTGTTCAGGATTTACACGGGCATATACACGAACTTTTTCGACAACGGCTTCAAATTCTTTTGTGGATAATGCGTTAAGTTGGGAATCGCTCAATACAAGATCTTCTTCGGAAGTGATGATTCCCAGTTGTACCGCAATGGCTTTTGCGGTAAGTTTGTGATCACCGGTAATCATTACTGGAATAATTCCGGCTTGTTTACATTCGGCAACCGCCTGTTTTGCTTCGTCTCTTGGCGGATCAATCATTCCTGTAAAACCTATTAATGTCAATGAGGATTCAATTTCATCCACATTAAGAAATTCAGGTAAACTGGATATTTCTTTTATGGCATATCCAATCACTCGATACCCTTTTTCGGCCATTTCATTTGATTTCGATTCAAATTCAGGAATTCGCAGTTTTTGGTTTTCGACCAATTTATCATATAATACATCGACCGCGCCTTTGACAATAACAATTATCCCGCCTGCCTGTCCGGTAGGCAGGTTTTTAGTTTGGTGTAAAGTAGTCATACATTTTCTTGATGAATCAAAGGGAAGTTCTGAAATTCTTGGATATTTTTGTTCCAATTCTATTTTATCGATATTTTTTTTGGATGCATATTGCACCAAAGCCGTTTCGGTGGAATCACCCAACCATTTTTCATTTTTATTTTTCGAAACATCATTGTTCAAAGCCATCGCTTGAATCAAGCCAATATCTTGAAAAAAGTCAGCATTAAATTTTATATTGGGAGTTTCATAAATTTCCTGAACAGTCATTTTATTCTGGGTAAGCGTTCCTGTTTTATCCGAGCAGATATAGGTAACTGATCCAAGTGTTTCAACGGCAGCAAGTTTTCGAATAAGGGCATTGCTTTTTACCAATCGCTTGGCGCCAAATGCCAACGCAATGGTAACCACTGCCGGTAATGCTTCAGGAATGGCGGCAACGGCCAGTGAAATGGAGATTAATAAAATGGCTAAAATGGGCTCGCCACGCAACCAACCAATCATAAAAATAATGATACATATGATAATGATTACAACGGATAGGTGTTTGCCAAAAGCGGTTAACCTTTTTTGTAACGGTGTTGTCGTTCCGTCAGTCTGAATCATTTTGGCGATAAGCCCCAGTTCAGTGTTCATTCCGGTTGCTATCACATAAGCAACTCCTCGGCCATTTGTGATAAATGTTCCCTTGAATCCCATATTAGTTCGGTCGCCAATTGAATAATCTCCTTCCGGAAGTTTATCAATATTCTTTTCAACGTTGTGGGATTCGCCCGTAAGTGCCGATTCATCCACTTTAATTTGGTGGGTTTCAATAAACCTGACATCGGCAGGAATGCTATTTCCTGTTTCTAGAAGCACTACATCTCCAGGAACCAAATCGGACACAAGAATTTCAACAGTTTTTCCTTCACGTAAAACTCTTGCGTGACTGTTTACCATTTTTTTTAATGCGTCTATTGCTTTTTCCGCTTTATACTCTTGCGAAAATCCGACGATGGCATTAATTATTATTATGGCGAGAATAATTATGGTGTCTGTTAAATCGCCAATAATTCCCGAAATAACTGCCGCTGCGATAAGGATAAGAATCATAAAATCAGTTAGCTGATGAAGCAAAATATGCAGAACAGTCCTCTTTTTTTTGTCCTCAATCTGGTTTTTTCCGTATTCAGACAAGCGTTGCAAAGCGGTTAGATTATCAATTCCGGACGGAGTCGTTTCTAACAATTGCGCTATTTCTGAAAGAGGAAGTAAATGCCAGTTCATCTTTATGTTATTTTAATTTTAAAATTCACCTTCAAGATGAGATAATTTTGCTGGATAATTTCTAACACTTTTTAGTGTAATGACTCTATTTCATTTTCTCCAAAATATAGTTTACCAAGTTTTTCAAGGTGGTAGTTTTTCCATAATCCTGTTCGGGAATTGAAATTCCCAATTTTTCGTCCAGCGAAACCAAAAATTGTAAGGAATCGAACGAATCAATATTGAGGGTTTCCCGAATGTTTTCGTCGGGTTTTAATTCCGAAGGTTCCGTATCTGGAGCAATTTGTTTCAATAACTGGAATATGATTTTTTTGATTTCTACCTCGTTCATAATAATTCAGGATTTTGTAAATGTTTGTTTAAAGTAGCCAAAAAACCGCTACCGATAAGCCCATCCGTGGCACGGTGGTCTCCGGCCAATGTTGCATTAAGAACTGTTCGAATGCCCAACATTCCGTTTTCGGCAAAAGGTTGTTGGGAACTGCTTCCGAAACCAATTATGGCGACCTACGGCGGATAGATTATGCCAAAAACCGTATCGGCACCACCTTCTCCCATATTTGTTATCGTAATGGTGGAATCGCTTAATTCCGAACTTCGTAATTTCATTGCTCTTGCCCTCGGAATTATATCGTTCAACATTTCCATAATTGCATCGATACTTTTTGTATCCGCGTTGTGAATAGCAGGAACTATGATGCCCCCACCGCGAAGCGAAACCACAAAACCGATATTGATTTCCTTTTTTAATTGTATGCCGTTTTCCCAAATTGCATTCAACTCCGGGAATGCAATAAGTGATTGTGCAACAGCTTTTACAAGTACTGCAGCAGGCAAAATGCGTTTTTGAATTGGACGTTGATTATTTATTTCTTGCAACCACGTCAATGTCCTTGTTATGTCGATCTTTTTTTCCAAATAATAATGCGGAATCTCCCTATTTGATTTGCTCATTGCTGCCGCCACAGCCGAACGAATTGCCTCAATTTGAGGAGTTGATTTTTCTTTTTTTGTTTCAATGGATTCTTTTGGGGTTTCACCAATTTTATTCCGTTGAGCAATTGCATTTTCCACGTCTTCTTTAGTAATGGCTCCATCTTCTCCGGTTCCGTGAATTTGTGAAATGTCAATATTGTTGTCGGTCGCGATTCTTTTTGCCAAAGGGGATGCTTTGATATGTCTTTCTACGAGTTTTTCTCCTGTTGCTATTTTGATGGTTTTTTCTTCTGTTGGTTGAATTTTAATTGCTGTTTTTTCAGGAGTTGTTTCTTTTCTTGTTTCCAATGTGCTTTCGGTCGGATTAATCAACGCCATAGCGGTTCCCACGGGAACTTTGGTACCTTCCTTGATCAATAGTTCACTAATGACGCCTTCATCAAAAACTTCTATTTCAATTAATCCTTTTTGTGTTTCCACCTCGGCAATAATATCCCCACGCTTTACCACATCTCCGGGTTTTTTTCTCCATTCTATGAGTGTTCCGGCTTCCATATCGGCACCAAGGCTGGGCATTTGAAATTCAATCATGTCGAATCATTTTTTTAACTGCATTTACAATATCGTTTTTCTGTGGAATTGCGGCGTCTTCGAGATGTGACGGATAGGGAATAGGCACCTCAATACCGCATAATCTTTGCACGGGAGCGTCTAAATCATAAAATGCCTTTTCCATAATTCGAGAGGATACTTCTGAAGAAATACTTACTGAACGCCAGGCTTCTTCCACTATGATTGCCCTATGGGTTTTGGCAACCGAAGCAAGGAAAGTTTCCTCGTCCAAGGGGCGCAGCACACGTAAATCAATCACTTCGGCATTTATTCCAATTGTCGCTAATTCGGCAGCAGCCTCCAAACTTTTATAAACACCCGCGCCGTAAGTAATGATGGAAATGGCTTCCCCTTCTTTCAAGACTTTTGCTTTGGAAATATCCACCGCACCAGCATCAATCGGAATTTCTCTTTCTAAATTGAGCATTGCCGTGTATTCAAAAATAATAACTGGATCCGGACTTTTAAGTGCAGAGAGCAGCATTCCTCTAGCATCTTCGTGTGTGCCCACCGACAAAACTATCAATCCCGGAATATGGGCATAAAACGGTTCCCAGCTGTGCGAATGCTGCGCAGCCAACTGGCGACCGATACCACAACCCATTCGTATCACAATCGGCACATTCAATTGTCCTCCAGACATATGTAATAATGTGGCAGCGTTGTTCGCGATTTGGTCCATGGCGAGCAAACTGAAATTGACGGTCATCACTTCAACTATCAGCTTCATTCCGGCCATAGCCGCTCCTATTCCTGCCCCCACAAAACCCGATTCGGAGAGTGGTACATCCATAATTCGTTCTTCGCCAAATTCCTGCAATAATCCTTTACTTACCGCAAATGCACCACCATAACGTCCAACATCTTCTCCCATAAGAAAAACACGTTCGTCATTTTGTAATGCTTCACGAAGTCCTTGTTTCAAAGCCTCACGATAAGTGATGGTTGTTTTTCCGTTACTACTTTCCATTGTTTGGGTTTATTACTGATGTTTGTTATTCCAACGTTTGAGTGCCGGTAAAATATTCACGGCTTTTTGAATCAAATAATTGGGATGATTCATCTTTTCCATTTTGCTTTTCATTTCATCCAAATTGATTTGTGGATTTTTAAAATGGATATTTCATGATTTTATTTATTAAGGGTTATATCTTAGACATTTTTGTCGATATGAAATCCGTATAGTCCCTACGGGACAATTTGTGAATTTGTGATTAACTCACTACCAATATGTAACCTCTACGAGGTATGCTCCGTTAGGAGCTAAATGTTGGTAGTAAATAATTATGTCCATAGCATATAAATGTCCCGTAGGGACTATATCTATTGTGATATTTTAACATTAAATTATTTTATCAGGAAACAATTATATTCCCTCTTTCAAATTTTATTTTCACTATAAACAAATCTTGTTAATTGGTCTAAAGGTTCCCAACTACCGGCTTCTGCAAAGTCCACCGCTTTTTGAATTTTCTTTTCTATTTTGCTTTCAAATTCAGCTATTTCTGTTTCTTTTATTAATTTCTCACGCAATAAAAACTCTTGAAATTGCGGAATTGGGTCGTGCTTTTTCCATTCTTCCACTTCTTTTTTGTCACGGTATAATTCGGCATCAAACATCGAATGTGCCCGAAAACGATAGGTATTGCAAACCAATAAATAGGGTTTTCCGCTACTTCTTACTTTTTGTACGGCTGTATTGGAGGCATCCATCACTTTTATTAAATCCATTCCGTCCACCGCTGAAGATTCTACTCCATAGGCAGCCCCCTTTTTTTCAAGTTCCTGCATTGCATGCGTATATCGAATGGCGGTTCCCATGGCGTACAGGTTGTTTTCACAAACAAACAAAACGGGAACTTTCCAAAGTGCCGCCAGATTCATGGCTTCGTGAAACTCGCCTTCGGCAGCGGCACCTTCGCCAAAAAAACAACAAGTGATATTTGATTTTTTTTGTTTTTTGGATGCCAATGCCATTCCCACCGCCACTGGAAGATGAGAGGCAACAATGGCGTTTCCTCCATAAAACTTTTTTGATGCGTCAAACAAATGCATCGACCCGCCACGACCTTTGGAACATCCTTCCTGTTTGCCGTACATTTCGGCCATAATAACATCGGCATCAATTCCTCTCGCCAATGCGTGTCCGTGTTCCCGATACGTACATAAAATAGTATCGTCGTCGGTCAAGGCTTGCATCACACCAACGGCAACTGCTTCTTCGCCAATGTATAAATGCAGGAAACCCCTGATTTTGGCTTTGGTATATTGCTCGGCTGCTTTCTCCTCAAATCTTCGAATGAGAAGCATTTGATACAAAAGTAAAAGCTCTTTTTTAGCGTCTATAATTGTCATTTTTTTGGAGGTTGTTACTTATTTTATCAGTTTTGTTCCAATGTCGAAATGTCGCCTTCGGGCAATCCAAGTTCTCGGGCTTTTAATAGGCGTCTCAAAATTTTTCCGCTGCGAGTTTTTGGAATGGTCTCGACAAATTCTATTTCCTTGGGAGCAACAGCAGGTCCCATTTCTTTTCGGGCAAAACCCATAATATCCATTCTGGTTTCCTCATTCGGGAGATTTCCGGTTTTCAACACTACAAAAGCTTTCACCAATTCACCAATTGTAGGTTCCGGTTTTCCGATTACTGCTGCTTCCGCAACCATTGGATGTCGTATCAGCGTGCTTTCGACTTCAAACGGACCAACCATATGTCCCGAAGTTTTGATGATGTCATCGGCACGACCGATGAACCAGAAATAACCGTCGGCATCTTTTTTGGCCAAATCCCCGCTGAGGTACCATTCGCCAATAAAACATTTATTGTATCGTTCTTCTTCGTGTAGATAGCCTCTAAATTGTGAAGGAAATCCTTTTTTTAAAACCAGATGACCTTGAACGTTAGGTTCAGAAAGTATTTTAATTTGGTTGTCGTTGACTTCGGCAATCGCTGCTTCCACGCCGGGCAATGGTTTCCCCATAGATCCTGGTTTTACATTCATCGAAGGATAATTGGCAACCATAATGCCTCCTGTTTCTGTTTGCCACCAATTATCAAGAATTGGAAAACCAAAAGTTTCCTCTCCCCAAATCACGGCCTCAGCATAAAGCGGTTCGCCTACACTCAGAATGATTCGAAGATTTTCGAGATGATATGCTGATCTGGGTTTGATGTCCATTCGCATCAATCTTCTAATGGCAGTGGGAGCGGTGTACCAGACATTTACTTTGTGTTCTTCGAGAATGGAATACCATCTTGCGGCATCAAATTCTTCCTCGTCGATTATGCTGGTAACTCCATTCACCAAAGGCGCAATAATTCCATAAGAAGTACCGGTAACCCAACCCGGGTCGGCGGTACACCAGAAAATATCTCCTTCATGAAAATCGAGCACATATTTGCCTGTTATATAATGGGTAAGCACGGCGTTGTGTACGTGCAAAGCTCCTTTTGGCATTCCGGTGGTTCCGCTGGTGAAATGAAGCAATGCCAAATCTTCCGGATTCGTTTCCGGAATGATGAATTCGGCATTTGCCTGTTCCATAAGCTTGGAATAGGACAGTATTTTATTTGAAATATGTTCGTCTGCATCGGTGAGAATTACGTAACGAATCGAAGGAAGTTGTTCCAATAATTGCTTCACTTTCTTTTCGAAAAGTAGGGAAGTGGTGAGTAATATGCTTGCATCTCCTTTTTTTAATCTTTGAAGTATTGGCTCAGGGCCAAAAACAGAAAACAACGGACAAAATACAGCTGTGCATTTCAACGTTCCCAAGGCAGCGATATACAATTCGGGAATTCTTCCTGCCAAAGCAAAAACTCGTTCGCCTTTTTGTATTCCCAAGCTTTGCAAAACATTCGCAAATTTTGAGGTTTGTTGCTGCAAATCGGAATAAGTAAAATCACGAAAACTTCGGTCTTTGTGAATAAATCGAAGTGCCACCACATTTTTTAGATTACCTTGTGCGTGACGATCAACGGCTTCGTGAGCAATATTCAAGCCTTTTCCATTGGGCAATCCACTTAATTCCTTGGCAACATTTTCCCAAGAAAAAGAGGCTCGAACTTTTTCGTAATCAAAAAGATTATGCTCTATTTTGTCTTTGATGGAAATCATTTTTTCTGTTTTTTACACTAATGTCTTTTCCAAAATTATTTCTGGTTCAATGAGAATAGTAGTTTTAACGGCATTGGAAATTAAACAAGCCCTTTTGCTCATCTCAAGAATATGCATGGCCCTATCTACTTTTTGCGTATCAGGAATAGAAACTTTGGGCTTTAGGATGACTTCGGTTATCGTGTGTTTGCCCTCAATAATGGCAACGTTGCAGACTGCATTGCTTTCATAACTGATAAATTCCAGTTTCGAATTTTCGGCAATGGATAGAAAAGTTGTCATCAAACAACTATTTATAGACGCTACAAACAAGTGTTCGGGTGTCCAAATTCCTTCCATTCCTTTCGGAAAATCGGGAGGCGTCGCCACTTCGATTTTCTGTGGTAAAATTGGGGAACTCAAAATTCCTTTCCTGTTTTCAGACCACTTCAGATTAACTTCGTAAGTATACATTTTATAATATTTTAAGTAAATTAATTTATGTAATTATTGAGCTACAAAACCACCATCTACGGGCATTGCAACTCCGGTTACGAAAGAGGCTTCATCTGAACATAACCAAATTACCGCGTTTGCAATTTCCTCAGGTTGACCAAAACGACCCACGGGTTCCAAGCCTGTAAACTGCTCAATTGCCTCTTTTTTGTTTCCTGTAAGTCGATCAATCATTGATGTTTGAATCACTCCGGGACAAACGGCATTTACCCTGATTCCGAGTTGGGCACATTCCAAAGCCGCAGTTTTTGTCAGTCCAATGATTCCGTGTTTTGACGCGACATAAGCAGGCAACCCTTGAAATCCCACCAGCCCGGCAACAGAAGCGGTATTAATTATGACTCCTTTACCTTGTTTGAGCATTTCGGGGATTTCATATTTCATGCAAAGCCAAACTCCTTTCAGGTTGACACCAATGGTTTTATCCCAATTTTCTTCGGTGCAATCTTGGACAGGAGCTGATGTTCCTTCTATTCCGGCATTGTTAAATGCATAATCCAAACGCCCATAAGTGGCAATGGTTTTTTCTGCCAAAGCCTTTATATCAGTGGCTTTCGAAACATCGCATTTGACAAAAATTGACTCGCCACCCAAATTTTCGATTAAATCCATTGTTTCCTGATTTTCTTTCCAGTCAGCAATGACAATTTTAGCCCCTTTTTTTGCGAAAGCTAGGGCAGTGGCTCTACCAATTCCGGATGAACCGCCTGTTACAAGGGCTACTTTGTTTTTAAATTCATTTTCCATAATTGTGTTGTTTTAAATAAGTGTTGTTTTCTTGAAACCTCAAAGGTTTTTTCCAAACCTTTGAGGTTTATTGCTTTATATAATTGGAATTTTTCTTTTAATTTTATTTTCTGCTTCCAAAATATTTTCTATTCCTTTTATCATAGCGTCCGCATTAAACGAAATACTGTCGATACCTTCTTCGACCAAGAACTGGGCAAATTCCGGAATATCACTTGGAGCTTGACCACACAATCCTACTTTTATGTTATTGCGTTTGGCAGCCAAGATGGTTTCCTTGATTAAATATTTGACTGCCGGATTTTGTTCGCTAAATAAATAACTTACCAAGGCGGAATCACGATCCAAACCAAGTGTGAGTTGTGTTAAATCATTGGAACCAATGGAAAATCCATCAAATAGATGGGCAAATTCGTCTGCCAATAATACGTTGCTGGGAATTTCTACCATCACGTAGATTTCCAATTCGTTTTCGCCTTGAATTAATCCATTTTTAACCATTTCTGCAATTACTTTTTTCCCTTCTTCGACCGTTCTGCAAAAAGGAATCATCAGTTTCACATTGCGCAACCCCATTTCGTTTCGCACTTTTTTCATTGCTTCGCATTCCAATGCGAAACCTTTTCGATAAAAATCGCTGTAATAGCGGGAGGCTCCACGAAAACCAATCATTGGGTTTTCCTCGTCGGGTTCAAAATATTTTCCGCCGATTAGATTCGCATATTCATTGCTTTTAAAATCGCTCATTCGCACAATAACATCTTTTGGATAAAAAGCCGCCGCTACCGTGGATACGGCTTCGGCAAGTTTATCTACGAAATAATCTGTGCCATTTTCATAGCCTTTTGTCAATTCTTTTATTGCCGAAATAGCTGCTTCATCGGTCACTTTTTCGGGTTCACACAAAGCCAAAGGATGTATTTTTATCGTATTTGAAATAGCGAACTCCATTCGCATTAATCCCACGCCTTTATTGGGATAATAACTTAACTCGAAAGCTTTTTCGGGATCGGCAAGAATGAACATTGGGGCCGTTTCCGGCATAGTGAGTTTACTGAAATCCTGTTCTTTTATTTCCCATTTCAATAGTCCTTCATATATGTTTCCTTCTTTGCCTTCGGCACAGGATACGGTAATTTCTTGTCCATTTTTTATGGCAGAGGTTGCATCGCCACATCCCACAACGGCGACAGTTCCGAGTTCGCGGGCTACAATCGCGGCATGGCTTGTTCTGCCTCCTTTGTTCGTAATTATGGCAGAAGCTCTTTTCATTATTGGATCCCAATCGGGATTGGTCATATCAGTAACAATAATTTCTCCATTTTGCAATTGATCTCCTTCTTGGGCGCTATTTAAGACACGGGCTTTTCCGGAAGCTATCTTATCGCCAAGTGCTATTCCTTTGGTTATAATTTTGCCTTTATCTTTGAGTTTATAGATTTCCCTGACTTGTTTGTTTTCTTTTCCATGAACGGTTTCCGGACGTGCCTGAACGATGTAAAGTTGGTTGTTGAGTCCATCTTTTGCCCATTCGATATCCATAAATTTATCGTAGTGTTTTTCAATTTTATAGCACCATTGTGCCAGTTGGACAACCTCTTTTGGAGTTAATGAAAATTTATTTTGTTCCGCCAAAGGAGTTTCAATATTTACAATTGTTTTTTCTGCCGAGGCACCTTTTGCATTTTCGGAATAAATCATCGTATATTCTTTTTTGCCACATCGGGTTTTTAAAATGGGGTTTAATTTTTCATTAAAAAGCGTGGGCTTAAATACCATCCATTCGTCAGGAGTAACGGTACCTTGCACAATGTTTTCACCTAGTCCCCATATGCTGTTAATGATGATGGTGTTTTCGAATCCGGAATCGGGATCAATAGTAAATGCCACACCGGATGAAGCTTTATCACTTCGCACCATTTGTTGAATACCAACAGAAATCGCGATGTCCATTTTGACAAATCCCATATCATGGCGGTACTTGATGGCACGATCCGTAAATAGGGACACATAACAGAGGTGTATGGCATCAAGTAATTGTGCTTCTCCACTAATATTTAAAAACGATTGCATTTGTCCAGCAAAACTAGCTGTTGGCAAATCTTCGGAAGTGGCGCTGCTTCGAACGGCAACACCAAGATTATCGGTTCCGCAGCCTTTGGAAAGTTCTTGGTAAGCATTCCGAATTTCTTTGCTGATTTCTTCGGGAATGGACGCTGACAAAATGAGATTTCTTGCTTTTTCGCCAATGGAGGAAAGATTGGAATACTCTTTTGTATCCAATGAAAACAACAAATCTTCCAAAGGTTTTTCGAGATTATTTACTTTACGGAACAGGCGATATCCTTCTGCGGTAACGGCAAAACCATTGGGAATACTGATACCTTTTGGATTCAACTGACTGTACATTTCGCCAAGTGAGGCATTTTTGCCGCCCACTTTACCAATATCGGTAATGCTGATTTGGTTGAAAAATAGAATGTGTTTTGAATTTACCATATCTTATTTTTTTAATATTTTTAAAGCCAATTATTTGGTAATCAGTAATGTAAAAAAAAACTTCGAAGTGTGGTATGTTCCGGTTTAACAGACAATCTGAAGGGTATTATTGTTTTTTAGTTTATCAGATGCCAAAAAGATTGAAATTCACACCAACGCTTTAACATTGCAAATACTATTTGTCGGCTAAAAGAAGGGGTAATAATGGGAATTCCCATTTATCTAAACCGATATTGTAAATTTAATGAAATATTGCTTTTGTATGTATTAAAAAACGTTGTTTTTTTGAATTTTTCACATCTTAATTCCCTAGCGTGTGCTTAAAACAAGTTGAAAATCAGTGGGTTTTGTCAAGTGACGAGCTCTTGCTGGGTTTTACAGCCGTATGAAGTCT
Source organism: Flavobacterium sp. UBA5153 (assembly GCA_002413745.1). Lineage (GTDB taxonomy): Bacteria > Bacteroidota > Bacteroidia > Flavobacteriales > Flavobacteriaceae > Flavobacterium. The sequence continues at coordinate 39,513 of DHXP01000002.1, forward strand.
TACTTATTACCTGCCGTATTTATTTTTCAGTTCTATTTTCAATTACTGTTCTGTTAATATTTTTTAATCTGTACACAAGAGACACTTTTTATTTTCAGTTCTTTACCAACTTTTTTCAGCATTCCTGTTTTACTATTTCGCTTAAACACAAACACATTTCCGCTTATAGAATTTGTTACAATTAAGAATTTTCCTGTTTCGTCAATTGCAAATGTTCTTGAATGATTTCCTAAAGTTGATTGATAACCGATTGATTTCAATGTCCCGTTATTTTCTATTGAAAATATTGCAATATTGTTTTCTTCTCCACGATTTGACGCATACAAAAATCGTCCGTCGGGCGAAATATGAATGTCGGCACTTTGAAAATTTTCCTTAACCTTTTCGGGATGTGTATTTATTCTTTGAATACCATCCAATTTTCCGTTTTCATATTTATAGGCATCAATTGTTCCTGAAAGTTCTTCAATACAATATGCAAATTTTCCGTTTGGATGAAATGTAAAATGCCTTGGTCCGCTTCCTGGTGTTGTTTTTGTAAATGGATTTTCTGCAATTTGTAAAGGTTCGTTTTTTGAGCTATCAAATTGAAAGCATCTAATTTTGTCTGCCCCTAAATCGGGTAAAAAAATATAATCAAAATTTGGCGAAAAAACTGTCGAATGAATGTGCGAGAGATTTGGTCTTTCTTCATTTATACCTCCTTCGGTAAATTGAAAGTTTTGTGCAATCGGATTTATTTTTCCATCGTCAGAAAGTGGATAAACAGACACACTTCCTCCTGTGTAATTACCATTAACCAACCATTTCCCGTTTTTATGAACGGTTAAATAAACTGGATTTTCTCCGCCGCTTTTTTGACTGTTTATGAAGGTCAAAGTTTTGTTTTGGGGATTAAATTCAAAACTACTAACACTTCCCGCATTTGGCGTTTTACTTTCGGTACAAGCATAAAGATATTTTCCGTTTGGCGACAAAGTCAAATAAGATGGATTTAAAAAGTTTTTTACGGTTGTTACTTTTGTCAAATTTCCACTTATTGTGTCTAATTGATAAACGTAAATCCCTTCGGTTGATTTATCTTGATTAAAAGAGCCGAAAAAAACGTAACTATTTTGCGAATACAAGTTTATGCAGGCAAAAAAGCTAATGATAAGTATTGATGTTTTTCTTTTCAATTTTTTATTTTGTTATTTGTTTCTACTGTTTCCCGTAATAGGCCCGGTAACATTTTTGGTATAAAATGGGACGGATTTTAGGTGTTAATTTTCTTTCAATTTAGCAAATGTTTCTACAGGTACAAAAGCTGGTAAAACCGTCACCGCCCGCCATTTTCATGTCTTTTTTATGCCAACAATTCCATTACCTTTTGCCAAACTTCCTCACTTACGGGGATTCCCTCTTTCAAATTCTTGGCCCTGGTTTGTAAAGTTCGTTCACCCGGATAGTAAGTTTTATCTCCGGGATGCATGGGTTCCACATTATGGGTATAATCAATAATTTCGTTGAGGAGTTTTTCCCATAAATTTCTATCATTAAATATCTCGGGGTAAATACAGAGATACACTTGAGAAACCCCTGTTTCATATCCCTTCAGGCTTATTTTATAAGTAGAATCTCCCGCTGATAATAAGGTAGCCAACATATCCAAAATCATTGAAAGAGCGGAACCTTTCCAGTACCCAATGGGTAATCCGCGCTCATTGGACAGGATTTTTTCAGGATCGTTGGATAGTTCGTTGTTGTCATCCCAACCGCCAGGATATGGCAGTTTTTCACCTCTCAGTTTATAATCGTTTATCTTTCCAAATGCAAATTGGGAAATCGCCATATCCAGCACGATATGACCGCCCTCTCTTGGTATGGATACAATAAATGGGTTATTCCCTATTCGGCTATCTTTACCTCCCCAAGGCGGCATATTGGGTTGTGTATTTGTAAAAAGGATGGAAATGCAACCGGCATCTGCCGCCTGCCATCCATAAGCTCCACCTCTCATCCAATGATTGGTGTTGCGCAATGCCACCATTCCCATTCCGTGAAGTTTTGCCAATTCTATTGCTCGATTTGTACATTTTGTCGCATTGATGATGCCTGGGCCAAGATTGCCATCCCATCTTTCTATGCTGCCAAAAGTTTCCACTTTTTCGGCTTCAGCATCCACTTTCACTAAACCATTTTCCACATAGTTGATAAAAAGGGGGACGCGGTTGATTCCATGGGAATTCACGCCGGCTAATGAGTTTTCTGTATATACTTTGGCCATGGATTTGGCTTTTTCTTCAGTAAATTTATATTTTATGAACAGTTTGTAGAGTACATCCTGCATTTGTTCGGACGGAATTCGCATGGTTTTTTTAGTTATTTTTTTTCTTGGTTACACACAATGTCCCCTTGGCTCGGGTTTGGGACTAAATTAAGATTTATTTTTCGGATAAACACCAATTAAATCAAATACAAGACTAACTTTAAATTAAGCCTAAAACCCAAATCCGGTGAAACCGCCTTAAATTTACAACTTACTTGTCCACGAAGCCGACCCACTTTGCAGCAAGATGCTACTAGCTGCTGTGTGATGTTTATTAAAAAGATTATTTTCCTCCTGGATTCGAACCGTTAAATAATCTCCATTTCCATTCATTATGCTTTTTGACCATAACTCCAGTAAAACGATATGGAGTTTTAATTTTTTTACCCGTTCCATTTGATATGATAATGGCTCCATCAACAAAGACCCAAGCGGTATTATCATTATAATCAATGTCAATTCTTTTCATCTCTAAAGAAACACTCTCATTCGGAAAAATTGAATTTAAGTGTCCTTTAATTTGATCCTTCCCTTTCCATATTTCTGCGCTGTCAGAACCAATAAACATTATGTTTTCAGAATCGTCAAACAAAGACATCATTTGATCCGTATTTGCATTTTGAGCAGCATTGTTAAAAAGTTTCAATGTCTCAGAAATTTCGTTTTTAACCTTGTCGGACGAATTTTGTGCTGATGCCGAACTAAGTATTATAGAAAATGGAATCAAAAATGCTAACTGAAGTAAAATGTTTTTTTTCATAATTACGTTTTAGAGTTATTTTTAATAGCCGCTTACGTTCCCCAGGCTTTGCCGCTGTTGCGGATTAAGGAAGCCGAAACTTTCTGTTTAGCAACTGATCTCGGCAGCTACAAAACAAACTTTAAATTAAGCCTAAAACCCCAATCTTGCCAAACGGCTGTTGAACTGACACCCTACGGGTGAACCTGTTACCGACCAAAAATACGTATATTTATTTGTAAATTAATACTTATAGATATGAATGATTAAAAAAACGAATTAGGGAAAGTCACCTTGAATCCTGTAGCTTGCGAGTTGCTTCTGGAATTATCAAATGTCATTCTGCATCATTACAACAATACGTATTACTTGACATTGCCATTCCGTCGTTTCCATTAGTTGAAAAATGAAGAAGTAATTGTTGATGTGAACATTATGGAATATTTACTAATAAATTGGTGTGGACAAGATTTAATATGACTATTTTATTGAGATAATTTTTATTGTCAGCTAAAAATAAAATACAAAATCTGTATTAATAAACGCTATTTATGTGTAAATTAGCCATGGCTATTGCCACAATTATTAACTAAAGATTTACTACCATGAAAAATCTAGGCCTATTATGTTTGCTGTTGGCTTGTATTGGACTCGTCGAAAGCTGTAAAAAAAATTCCAACCAAAAAGACGTTAAAGCTTCCCAAGTCCAAGCTGAAAAGCCGATAAGCGTACAGTGCTATAAAGCGCTCTATGAACAAGACACCATTGATTTAGAAATAAACACTTTAAAAAATGGAAAAATAACCGGCAATATGGTGATGAAAGTTTTTACTATGCCGAAAAAGGTTGGGAAAATTGCTGGAGAATTCCGTGGAGACACCTTATTTGCTGCCTACACGTTTATTCAGGGAACGAATGATAAAGTAACTTACAAAAATCCAATGGCATTTCTAAAGAGAGGGAACGAACTCATTTTAGGCAATGGGAAAATAGAAACCACTATGGGTGCCTCTTATTTTGTTAAAGGCACGCCTATAGATTTTGATCGTGTGAAATACAAATTTACAAATGTTGACTGCGTCGATAAATGATGAACAAATAGAGGGAAAAAGTTATTCGCCTTTTTAGCCACTGCTCGGGTTTATATGATAATTAAATATAACACACCCCTAGCTTCACGTTCTAAAAACGGGACAAGTTCCCTCAAGAGGGGAATTAGAGTGGATTTCGACAGTATGTATTAATTCCGAGAGCTTGAGGAATTGTGATCCGACATTTACTTTAGTGATACTTATGTCAGATTTATTGGGTTGGCGATTAAATCGACGGAATAGGGGAAAGCAAAATCTTGTATCGGGGAAGGTTCCAACCATTTGGATTCGTCTTCGGGTTTTGGGACTACCGGCATTCTTTTGTTGTGATTGTGGATTACCGCCAAAAGGGGACTGGCTTCGGTGGTGAGAATGGTATAGGTGTTTTTTAGTTCTCCCGTGTTTTATCTACCCAATGGGAATACAATCCTGCAAAAGCAAACAATTCTTCGTTTGGCAGCCCTATTTCGTATTTCTGTTTTTGTTTCCTTTTGGATCCAGCCATTGCCATTCGAAATAGCCGTTGGCGATTATGAGGCATCTTTTGTTGACCTAGTTTTTGAAGGAAGGTTTTTCGTTAACGGTTTCTATCTTGGCATTCAGGGTGTATTTTTGTATTTCTTCGTCTTTAGACCAAGCCGGGATTAGCCCCCAATTGTAGTGCGTGATAATATTTGGTTTTTAGTCGATGATAACCGGTGTTTCCGGAAAGTCAAAGCCATTGACATTAGATTCCGGCATGAAAAGTTAAATATCGTCAATTGTGGCCTTGAATCGGGCCTGTACTTCTGTGGCTGATTTACATAACTTCTAATTTTAGATATTACTAAATTATTCCTGTCGCATTTCTTCAAAAAAAGGCGTTCTTTTTTCTTCCACGCATTTAACTGCATATAAATACATTGATGCACTCCAAGTTTGCCAATTTTGACCTTTGGGCTCCCCGTTTTGTGCTTTTATCCATTCATTAAAACCAAATTCCATATTTTCGGCATTTATATATTTGACGGATTTATCATTATTTTTAGCTGCAGATTCAGTTGAAAGATTCGTTTTTTTTATGCATTCAGTTAATGCTATTAATTTCTGTTCTGCTAATGTAAATCTTTTTGCCGCCACTAATGCTGCAATATAAAAACCGCATATAAATGGCCAGATACCACCGTTATGGTACTCGCCTGGGTTATTAAATTCGGAATATCTATCGTGCCAATCGGGATCGTCTGGATTGGTGAAAGGGAAAAAATTAGGAGGTAAATCGACTGCCAATAATCCTTTATTTTTCATTGCTTCACATTCGGCTTCTATCCAAGAAACCATTTCATTGGCTCTTGTGGGTGAAGTTATTCCCGATAAAATAACAAGGCAATTTCCCAACAAATCAAAACGCTCACTGCTGTAAACTTTATATGACCAAAAGGCATAATAAGGTTTATGTTTCAATACCAAACCTTCGTGTACATGATGGTGAATTGTACCACCCATAATGGTAAAACGACTCATTTCTTGGTGTAATTTTTTGGCTCTTTCAGATTGATTTAAAATTTTCAAAAAACTATAAACCAAAGTATTAACAAACAATCCGTAACCAAGTACCCATTGTTCATCGCGCCAGTCGCTGGTGGGCTGCTGGGCAACTAAATACTTGTCGGATGGACTTTGATATTCCATCCAAACTAATGCTTTTTGAACGGCATCTTTCAAAAAATTGGGTTCGTTAATTACTTGTCTATAAATACCCACTCCCAATAAAAATAAAGGAGTTGTATCGCTTGCTCCTCTGTCATCAGAATCGTGAACCAAAGATGGAATATGTCCTCTTTCTGTTTGATTTTTTGCCAAAGTTTCCAAAACCTTCCGAATGCTTTTTAATAATTCTTCATTTCCAGAAACGGCAATTCCGAGAATCGAAATCAATAAATCTCGGGTATAAGGTTCCGGATAACCCCAACCTGCAGTTCGCGGAAGTCCTTGAAATGGACCGTGCATATTGTGTAAAAGCACTTCAAGAGCGGCTTTTTTTGCTACATTTATTGCTGAAGTATGTTGAGAATTAATCATTTCAATTTATTTTATACCTAATTTATTATTCATTATTTCTATAAATCTTTTGGCTACAATTCTATAATCAAAATTTTCGACTACTCGTTTTCTGCCTGCTTTTCCCATTTTTTGTCTTAATTCTGTATCATTCATCAGAGTTAATAATCCAGTGGCAATATCTTGAACATTCGCACGATAATCGACGGTTCGAGGCTCTTTAAATTTAACTTTATAATTGTTTTCAAATCCTGATTCATCGCCAAGCGTAACTTCGTTAACCACAATTTTTTTTGCAACATTGGCTAAAAATGCGGTTTCGCCATCAACCAAGGTGTCCAACATTCCCATTGCTTTAATGCCAATAACTGGTTTTTCGCAAGCACCCGCTTCTACTTGTGGCATTCCAAATCCTTCTAATCGAGATGGAGCAGCATAAATATCACAAGCAGCAATGAGGTAAGGCATAAAATTTCTAGAAATGGTGTTTGTTTCATAGGTAATGTTTTTTTCGATACCCAAATCGGATGCCATTTGTAGGTCAATAGAGTTTTGAGATGTTGTTCGTTGTTGAGGCCAAACTTTGCAAACATATTTCCAATCCGGGGCTTTATCATTAATAATTGCCAAGGCTTGCATGACTTCTTGAGCGCCTTTGGATGCAGCATCTCCACCAACGGTTAAAATCATTAATTGGTCAGGAGAAATACCCAAAAATTCACGAACAGCCAGTATTTTAGGATTGTTTTTATCGTAAGGTTTGAAAGAATCGGTATCGCAACCCACAGGTAACACTTCAATTTTATCTTTATTGATTCCGTCTCTTACATACATTTCTTTTACCCAATGTGAAGTGACTAATATTAAAGGAAGCGCATTTAAGACTTCCTGATAATTGGCAATATAGCCATCTGCAACCAACCACGGAACTGGCTGAATACCATGCCGCTGTGGATGTAAAATTAACTGTGGCGTTTGCCCCCAGTAGCCAATACCGACCACTACATCGGGTTTAAACCAGCGGTAATACCACTCTTTTTCTTGTGCTGATCCAAAATGAGCTGCTTTGGCATCAACGCCTAATTCGAGCAAGCCTTTGTATAAAAGATCACCTTGAGTTGACAATCCTCCCGGTGATGGTGGATAATCGTAAAGTACCAATACTTTCATAAATTTAATTTTAGTATTATTTATTCAAAAATTTAATTGCGTCATTTGGGTTATTGAAAACCCAAAATGCTTCCGCTTTTGGCGTTGTTTTTGCTTCCCAACTGTTTTTCTCGAAGCCATAAGTTTCGGTTATTAGATTATATTTTTTAATCCAAATCTCTTTTTTGAGCGTTTCAAAATAAGGCGTGTTTTCAATTGCTTTTGGAAAATATTTTTTATTTCCATCTTCGTAGGCGAAAGCCCAAAGTTTATTTGTGGCAATTTTACCTTTGTTCCATAGCATAATTACAGCTTTACCTATTTCCTCGTGTCTTAAGTGTTTTGTATATTCTCCAAAAGGACTATGAGTTATTATTAAATCAAAATGCTTTTTAGGTAATAAATCCAATATTTTTTGCTCAACTTCTAAAGTATTCAAAGGTTTTTGTTCAGGTTCATCATCAAGATTGCCCATTATTCCTTGTGCATTTAGAATTTTTAAAACCTTATAAAATTTAGATGAACGGTTTTCGTCATTTTTTCGGCAAAGACTATTAATGAAAAAGTTCCATTGGGGATTATTCAGTATAATTCCACCTGCCCAAAGGATTTCGTCATCAGGATGTGCGACTATTATGGCTACTGTTCTATATGCTTTACTTTTCATTTTCAAAATTGTTTTTGACAACCTGAATAATTATAGTGCGTAATGCGAATCAAGGGTTAAAATAGTATGTTAATAAAGGCAGATGCGATTTTGCCAAACAGATGTACTAATAGTCTTTTCCTGAAATCAAATTGATTACAAAATCTTTAAAGGCACCAGACCGTTGAATATAACTCTAAATGTACTGATTTTCAGGTTTTAAAACAATTTTTTTTTAAATATTATTAAATCTAGTTTAGGTTTATAGGTAAGGGATTTTATGCCAAAAAAGTGAAGGAAAACACTCGAAAACCGACCAAAAAACTCTGCAAAAAAAGAGGACTAAATCCTCTTATAATTCTCTCTCAAAACTTTACGAGAACTCCATAGTGGGATGGGCAGGCAATCGGTGAGCCTGTCCTGAGTTTATCGAAGGGTTCAACACAGGTTTCATTGTTGGCTTTGCAAGCCCAACGAAACCTTAGCTGTTATAGGCAGGCTAGTTAGCATTAAATCTTCGGGCTAATTTGATTTCTGTAAACTCTTCGCTTTCAAAAATATTTAGAACTTTAAATGATTCGACAATCATTTTGTCATAACGTAAAACGTCAATCATTGTTTCTTTAGCAACGTTATAAAATGCGATTTCAAAATAATCATCAGGATTTTTGGTAACTGATCTTTGAGGTGGCTCTTTGCAAATTGATTCTTTTCCTTTGATGAAAGCATTTTTTCGATAAAATGTCCAATTAACCATTTCACATAAGCTTTTATGTTTCGTTGATTTATATAAAATAGCAGTTATTGTATCTTGTTTGTAATACAAGCTATCAACATTGTTGAAATTCCAAGATTTATCAGAAGGCAACATAAATTTGCCATTATGCTTTTCAACTCGATTACTGTTAAATAATTTCTTTACAGTAGATTCGGTGATTGCATTTTGCGCATACAAAGAAATTGGAAGTATAAAAATGAAATTAAGTAGTTTGTATTTTCTCATTTAAATTTCTTATTACACATTTATTTTTGGTGACTACTTTCGTAGTTTGCCTATAACGTCCCGGTACTACAGCGGGTTTGGGACTAAATTAAGCCCTATATTCGGATTTGCCAAAACAAACCAAATACAAAACCAACTTTCCATTAAGCCTATTGCCCAAATCCGTTGTAGTAGCTGTGTGTGCCTTGCATGCACTTCCAATTCCTCAAAAGTAGGAATTTTATCTAGAGGGTGCAAGTCCCTTATCGGCAAGTTGTTGATTTTATATTGAGCCGATTAGCACGTGGCAAGGTTGTTATCTGCAAAGATAGAACTGAAGGAAGCCAAACGGCAAAAGTCTGTACCGAGGAACACAAAGCGCATAAGAGGCTAGCTAAATTGGGTAAGTATGCACAGCAATACAAAGCCTAGAGACAACAGATTTAGTTAGTAGATGCGTCGGGAATAGACGGAAAGAGGAAGTGCTTACCGAGGGAGGTCTCTTGGATTACGGGTTAATCCTAAAGAGAAGTCAGCAGAAGTCATAGTACTTGTGGCAACGAGTTACCAATAGAAACGGTATAGGACTCACAAACAAGGAAGGACCCAACGCAAGTGGTTCTCAATTTTCATCGGAATAACGCAAGTTATAGCCCTGGAAAAGCGGAACAGGAAGAATTTAATGTAAAATAACAAGCATGATTGCACAAGTAACACATCCTTATAATCTCCAAAAGGCGCTACGTCAAGTAGAAGTCAATAAAGGCAGTGCGGGCGTTGATGGATTAAAAACCACTCAACTGGCGGAATATTTCCGTGAACACAAGTCTGTATTACTGGAAGATATTAAGAATGACCGTTACCTACCGCAACCCATTCTTGGTGTACAGATTCCAAAGGGAGGAGGTAAAACAAGACTTTTAGGAATCCCAACAGTAGTAGACAGACTACTTCAACAAGCCGTATCGCAAGCCATTATGCTACGATTTGAGAAAGACTTTAGCGAAAATAGCTTCGGATTTCGACCCAACAAAAACGCCCGCCAAGCGGTAGGCAAAGCGTTGCAAAACATTCACGAAGGCTACAATTATATTGTAGATATTGACCTAAAGACCTTTTTCGATGAAGTTGACCATTGCTTGCTGATGAACCTGATTTACCAAAAGGTAAAATGCCCCACGACTTTGC